>NZ_JBMPOX010000013.1:0-160183 GCF_049340445.1 Undibacterium sp. Ji50W
GTCTTATCGGTCTCTGTTTTTGAGAAAACTGAGATTTCATGCGCCTTTCAGACCGATGACTACATTTCTGAAACAGCACCCAACGCTAACCAATTGAATTTATTCGACTTTTAACCGGACGCTAGTGTGCTGCAATAATTAAATGCACTCCAGACAGGCGCAGATCTACTGCCATCTCACTGCCTGGAATGCCTTGTAATACCTATTACAATTTAAGAATACTGCAACGCCTTAGCTTAATATTGCCAAAATTGACATATTCCGGTTACTGCGGGCAAAAAATAAGGCCGACTGTGTATTTGTGGCGTTTGATTTTGATGGTACAGCAGCCTGCCAGAAAGAATCGTGGCTGAAACAATCATTTACAGTCGAATCGTTTCCAGTGCAGGTCAGGCGGCTGACAGCAAGATTTTTTGCAGCGGTTGCCAGACCCTGTCTGCCCCCAACTTTTGCATGCAGTCATGATGGCCTAGCGGACATTCCCTTTGGCGGCAAGGCGCGCAGTCCAAGTGCAGGGACAATGAATGGGCAATATCAGAAAACGGCGGTGCGTGGCCGGGGTCGGTTGGCCCATAGATCGCGATCACCGGACGATTCAGGGCCGAGGCAATATGCAGAAGGCCAGAATCATTGGAAACCACCGCCGCAGCCCGGGCAATCAATGCCACGGCCTGGTCCAGCGAAGTTTTGCCAGCGAATTGATGTACTTGCGGGCAGATAGCCTGAATCTGATCGCAGACATCCATATCCTTGGGCGACCCCAGCAAAACGATTTGCGTCGTCGGTTCTGCATCCAGGATGGTACGCGCCAGTTCAGCAAAATGGGAGACTGGCCAGCGTTTGGCATGACCAAACTCGGCCCCTGGTGCAAAACACACCAGCGTATGCTGCATGGACAAGCCCATGTCCTGCATGGCCGCAGCAATGTTGGCGGCATCGACTTCCAGCTTTGGTTTTGGTAAATTTTGTGGTGCCTCATCGGCAGGTGCAAAAGCCAGCGCGGCATAAAATGCCACCATGGCACGCGGTGCCTGGCGGTTGTCATGATGCATCAGGTTGATCAGGCCATAACGACTTTCGCCCTTGTAGCCTACACGTTTCCTGATACCCGCCATCCAGGGCAGGAGTGCAAATTTTAGTGTATTGGGTAATACATAGGCGGCCACATAGCCACGCTGGCGCAGTTGGCGTGCATAACGCCAGCGTTCGCGCAATTGCAAGGCACCATGCCTGAACGGGGTTTCCAGCACAGTATCGACTTCTGCCATGGCGCGTAGCACTGGTGCTACCCAGGCCGGGGCCAGCACATCAATGGCAGCTTGCGGATTATCCTGTTTAAGCAAGTGCAACAGTGGTTGCGCCATGACGGCATCGCCTATCCAGTTAGGGGCAATCACCAGGATACGGGGTACTGACATAGGGGATACAGGTTTTTCCATGCCCGACATCATCTTGGCGTACGCCCCATCAGGAAAAATTCATCATTCGGCCGCATCGAAATGACATTCGCCATGCGGTTGGACAGGCCGAAGAAAGCGGTGATGGCAGCAATGTCCCAGATATCTTCATCATCAAAACCATGGCCATGCAGCAGGGCATAATCTGCATCGTTGACGTTTTGCGAATCCAGGCATACCTTGATGGCAAAATCCAGCATCGCGCTTTGGCGGGGTGTGATATCGGCTTTCAAATGATTGACGGCGACCTGGTCAGCCACCAGGGTATTCCTGGCATAAATGCGCAGGATGGCACCATGCGCCACCACGCAGTACAGACAATTATTTTTGGCGCTGGTGGCGGTGACGATCATTTCGCGTTCGGCCTTGTTCAGCTTGCCTGTCGTCTTCAGCATCAGTGCATCATGGTAGGCAAAAAAGGCGCGAAATTCATCCGGCCTGTGCGCCAGCGTCAAAAACACGTTGGGTACAAAACCAGCCTTCTCCTGCACTGCAAGGATTTTCTCGCGCATGTCCTGCGGCAGGTCTTGCAGGGACGGCACCGGAAAACGGGAAATGGCAGTAGTCATCATGCGTCCTCTCACTATGTACAAAACTAAGATCGCAAGCAGGTTCTAAGCCGCAAATTGCAAACGATACAGGTTAGCATACACGCCATTATTATCCAGCAATTGGGCGTGCGTACCCATTTCCACTATCTTGCCATCCACCAGTACAGCAATGCGGCTGGCGCGTTCTATGGTGGACAAACGGTGTGCAATCACCAGCGTGGTTCTGCCCTGCATCAATTCATCCAGCGCTGCCTGTACGGCACGTTCAGATTCGCTATCTAGTGCCGACGTGGCTTCATCCAGGATCAGGATGGGTGCATTTTTATAGATGGCGCGGGCGATCGCCAGACGCTGTCTTTGACCACCAGACAAGCGCATGCCGTTGTCGCCTATCATGGTGTTCAAGCCATCTGGCAAGTCACGTACCACATCGCCAAGGTGGGCGGCCTGCACCGCAGCAGCAATACGTGCAGCATCTGGCTGGGCATCGCCATAAGAGATATTCGCAGCCACTGTATCATCAAACAGCACCACGTTCTGGCTGACCATAGCGATCTGTTCACGCAGGCTGCTGAGAGAAATCGCCTGCAGCGAACTGCCGTCGAGCAAAATATCTCCTGAATCAGGCGTGTAAAAACGTGGCACCAGATTCACCAGTGAGGTTTTACCACCACCTGACATCCCCACCAGGGCGATGGTTTCGCCCGGTTCTATGCGCAGATTAATGTCCTTGAGCGCTTCTTGCTCTTGTCCCGGATAAGAAAAATTGGTGCCGACAAATTCCAGCCGGCCTTGTGCCCGTGCAGTCAGGGTCTTGCCGCTATTGTTTTCTGGTGCGGTATCGATCAATGCAAATACCGATTCTGCCGCTGCCATGCCGCGCTGCAACGGGCCATTCAGGTCAGCCAGTCTTTTCAGCGGCGTCAGCAACAACATCATCAAGCTGACAAACTCGACGAAATGTCCGGCTGTCGTAGCATCTGCAGCCGCCTGCGATACCGCAAACATGATCACCACCGCCACCGCAAAGGCTGCTGCCAGTTGTGTCAGCGGCGTGGTGGACGCAACTGCGACTGTGGTGCGCATGGCGTAACCACGCAGCTTTTCGTTCTTGGCTTCAAAGCGCTGCTGCTCATATTTTTGGCCACCAAAAATACGGATGACCTGGCTGGCGCGGGTGGCTTCTTCTATCACCTGGGTCAGTTCGTTATTCACATTCAACTGGTTCTGGTTGAGTTTGCGCAGGCGTTTGCTGACCCCACGCACCAACAGAGCCATGACCGGCATCAACACCAGAGCGACGATGGTCAATTGCCAGTTGCGCCATAGTAGCGCTGCCAGCAACACCACCACTGTCAGTGAGTCACGGAACAGGGTCGTCATCGACACCTTCAGCATTTCAACGATTTGCTGCGCTTCAAACATGATGGTATTGATGATGCGCCCGCTGGATTCAGCCTGATAAAAACTGATGGGTACGTTCAGTATGCGGTCAAATACCTTGGCCCGCAGTTCATTGAGCAATTTGCTCGATACCCAGGTCATCAGGTAGCTGGTGGTGAAAGTACAGATGCCGCGAAACAGGAAGATGGCGATAATCGCCACCGGCACTTTCCACAAAGCCAGCTTGCTGGCATCGCCGTTGAAACCGTGATCCAGGATATAGCCCAACACTTTGGGGAACATGACCTCTGTCGACGCTGTACCCAGCATGGTTAGCAAGGCCCACCACACGCGCGAGCGGTAAGGCGTAATGGATACCCATAAACGCCGGAAAACCATCGTAGTTTCTTTATTGATCAAGCTCATAGTCCGATTTCATTTTTCTCATTTGTTATGATGCACATGCGGGTCATTCATACCGCGCGATACCGTACGATATCGCCACATCACCGTACATAAATTTTATCTTGAAGATGTCCTGCAGCAGGCTTACTCACTGCGCAGGCCAGCCAGCGGGATCGCCAGCATTATCATGAATGCCATGCCAAACACGCCATCACGCAAAATGGCATTGAACATGCCACCCAACATCATCGCCACGGTCAGCATCAGCAGGGGCATGGACAATTCCCACACCCTGGTATGTTCATGCAAGGACATGCGGCGTGCCGTCCACAACTGTGTTGCCCAGATACCCAGTAAGGCCAGCAAACCAAAGACCCCCAGTTCAGTCAGGTACAGCAGATAATCATTGTGCGGCGTGGTCATGGTGGCACTGCTCAGGCCCTTGGCTTTTTCCTGATACAGCGGCATCCAGCTGGCAATGCCATGCCCTGCCCAGGGGTCGTCGGCAATGATGTCGGCGGTGATCCTGTATATCTCCAGGCGCATGCCGTCTTCATTGACCTTACGGCCCTGAGAAAAATCACGCAATTGCTGGATAGTACAAATGCTGCGTAATTTAAATATTTCCCACGGGCCCGCCTGAACCAGGCGTATCTCGCAGGTGGGTGGCGGTGGCAGGCTCAGTGCATATTTCCAGCCACCAAACAAAGCCGCCAGCAACACCAGCGGCAAGGCAAAGGTACGCCAGGACCAGCCCATCTGACGCAATAGTAAAATCACGCACAGCAAGACAAACAGCAGGCTTGCGGTACGGGTCTTGGCCAGCAGAATCAAGCTCGCTGCCACATACACAATCGCCAGCACACGCCACAGCAAATGATCGCGATGCAAACGCAATTCATGCAACATCCAGGCTGCGGCCACTGCCATCAGGATACCCAGCAAAATCGATTTATTCCCCTCATACACCACATAGCTGCGAAACAGGGTATTGGCAGGTAGCAGGTGCAAGGCATTCGCCACAAACAGGCTTGCCGCCAATAGCGCCCCGGCAAAAAACACATGCATGGCACGACGCTGCCAGGCACCCGGTGCGACCGTCAAAAATGGCAAGAGAAACAGATAGGTCTGGTAATGCCAGAAGCCAGGCCAGAATTCCCTGGCATTATCGTCCGGCATGCCCTGGCTGGCAGCAATCACCACACTGACCAGGCTCAGGGCAAAAATCGGCAGCAGCATGGGACTCTGGCGCAGTCTTTGTATCTTGCGGACGAAACCGCCCGATACCAGTAACGCCACATAAAACAGCAAAACGCCAAAATACATGACCCCCACCGGGAAAAACAGGGTCAGCGGCAATACCGGTAATATCTGTTGCGGTAAAGCCTGGCGCCAGCCCTGTGTGCCATCCCTGGGCAGCACGGCAGCATCTGCAGACGACATGCGGGCATTGTCCATGGAATCAGGCGTATTCAATTTTTACGTTTTTCATGGACAGCCATTCACCCAGGTTTTGCCGCAAGGTGTCATCCGGGTTCACCCGCCATTGATCCGACAGATAGAGCTCGGCACTGGCGTTACCGTTTTGATAGCGTATCAATACCGGGCAACCATCGGCATTCAGATGTGGTTTTAACAGTTCCTGCAATTTTTTGGTATCTGCACCGGCGGTCAGTGTCAAACGCAAGCCTTGCGAAAACTGGACACGGGCACGGCCGATGTCCATGACTTTTTCGGCAGAAATACGCAAGCCACCAGAGAACCTGTCTTCCGACACCTTGCCCAGCACCGCCAGGAATTCATCTTCCTTGAACAGGGATTTAAACTCTTCCATGATTTCGCTGTAGACCGTTACCTCAACCACGGCGGTGCCGTCGTCCAGGCTGACAATCAGCAGCTTGCCGCGTTGCGTCATCTGGGTGCGTACACCACTGATGATGCCGCAGATCAAACGCAAATCGCGCGAAGGTTCCAGCTTGGCCAGCGTGGTCTTGATGAACTGTCGCACTTCTGGCGCGTAAGAATCAAACAGATGCCCGGACAAATAAAAACCGAGTGCGGTTTTTTCTTCGGTCAGACGTTTTTTGTCCGACCAAACCGGCACATCCAGATAATCCGGCGGCGGGATCAGGTCGTCATCATCACCAAACAGGCTGACCTGGTTTGCTGCGGCTTCGGCCTGCTCGGCAGCTTCCAGCGCAAAATCAACCGTCGCCAGCAAGATGCCCCGGTCTTTGCCCAGGCAATCCATGGCACCGGCGCGTATCAGCGATTCCACGGTGCGGCGATTGACCTGACGCTTGTCAACGCGCTTGCAGAAATCAAACAGATCAGTGAATGGGCCACCATTTTTTCTGGCGGTGATGATACTTTCAATCGCATTCTGGCCCGAGCCCTTGACGGCTCCCATGCCGTAACGTATCTGACTGGATTTTTTACCTGGCTCAGCAACCGGCATGAAACGATAATCAGACAGATTAATATCCGGCGGCAGCATTTTCAGCTTGCAGACATCAATCGCATCTTCCACCAGAATCTTGACCTTGTCGGTGTCATCCATGGCCAGCGACATATTGGCTGCCATGAACGCGGCGGGGTGATGGGCCTTCAGATAGGCGGTGTGATAAGACAACAAGGCATACGCGGCAGCATGCGATTTATTAAAACCGTAGCCGGCGAATTTTTCCATCAAATCGAAAATCTCATCGGCTTTTTCTTGCGGCAAGCCATCCTTGGCAGCACCGTCGCGGAAAATCTGGCGATGCTCGGCCATCTCTTCGGCTTTCTTTTTACCCATGGCCCGACGCAGCAAATCCGCACCACCGAGCGAGTAACCACCAACCACCTGCGCCATCTGCATAACCTGTTCCTGATACACCATGATGCCGTAGGTTTCAGACAAAATGCCTTCAGTACGTGGATCGGGATAATCGAAGCGTTCACCGTGCTTGCGCTTGCAGAAATCCGGTATCAGGTCCATAGGACCAGGCCGGTACAAAGCCACCAGCGCGATAATGTCTTCAAACCTGTCAGGACGCGCATCTTTCAGCATGCCCTGCATGCCGCGGCTTTCCAGCTGGAACACGGCGACGGTTTTCGCCTTGGTCAGCAATTCATACGATGCTCTGTCATCCAGCGGCAGTTTGGCCAGATCAAAATCTGCCATGGCCGGGTCCATCAGTTTGATATAGCGCACGGCCCGGTCGAGTATAGTCAGCGTGGTCAAGCCCAAAAAGTCGAACTTGACCAAGCCCACGGCTTCGACATCGTCTTTATCATATTGCGACACCACGCCCGAATCACCACCCTGGGTATACAGCGGGCAAAAATCAGTCAGCTTGCCCGGTGCAATCAATACACCACCGGCATGCATACCAATGTTACGCGTGATACCTTCAACCTGTTGTGCCAGGTCGAGCAGGGTTTTGACTTCCTCTTCGTTTTCCTGGCGTTCGGCCAACAGCGGTTCTTCGACGATGGCTTCCGCAATCGTCACCTGCTTGCCTGGCTTGAACGGAATCAGTTTGGACACGCCATCGCAAAACATATAGCCAAAATCCAGCACCCGACCGACGTCGCGAATCGCGCCCTTGGCCGCCATGGTACCGAAAGTGGCAATCTGCGACACGGCGTCTTTACCATACCGGTCCTTCACATATTGAATGACGCGATCACGGCCTTCCTGGCAAAAGTCAATATCAAAGTCGGGCATGGATACCCGCTCTGGATTCAGAAAACGTTCAAACAGCAGGTTGTACTGCAAAGGGTCGAGATCGGTAATCAGCAGCGAATACGCCACCAGCGAACCAGCACCAGAACCACGGCCCGGCCCTACTGGTACGCCATTATTTTTTGCCCACTGGATAAAGTCCGCCACGATCAGGAAGTAGCCGGGGAAACCCATCTTGATGATGGTGTCGGTTTCAAACTTCAGGCGTGCTTCATAACGGGCACGTTCTTTCTCGCGCTTTTCTTCGTTCGTGAACAAATGCTGAAGACGGAATTCCAAACCCCGCTGGGCTTCATGCACCAGGAAATCATTGATGGTCATGCCATCCGGCGTAGGGAAATCGGGCAACTTGGGTTTGCCCAGTTCCAGCGTCAGGTTGCAGCGTTTGGCAATTTCCACCGAATTGCGCAAGGCACCGGGCATGTCGGCAAACAGTTCTGCCATCTCTGCCTGGGTTTTAAAACACTGTTGTTCATTGAAGCGGCGTACACGGCGGCCGTTGGCCAGCATATCGCCTTCGGCGATACAAACCCGCGCTTCATGCGCCGTATAGTCATCCTTGCTGATGAATTGCACCGGGTGGGTCGCCACTACCGGCAACTGCAGCCTGCTGGCCATTGCCACGGCAGCACGCACATGGTTTTCCATATTCGGCTGGCCGGCGCGCTGGATTTCTATATAAAAATGCTGCGGGAAAATCCGCGACCAGCGCAGCGCCAGTTGTTCTGCCAGATCAGGATTGCCATTGTCGATGGCAACACCAACGTCACCAAAATGCGCACCAGAAATGGCGATAAGACCGCCGCCCTGTCCATCTTCATGCAGTTTTTGCAACCATTCATAACGGATTTCTGCACGTCCGCGATGCTGGTTGGTCAGCCAGGCCTGCGCCAGCAATTCGCATAACTGCAGGTAACCCAGGCGATTCTTGACCAGCAACAGCAATCGGGAAGGCTTGTCACGGTCAGCATCATTGCTGATCCAGACATCACAGCCGGCAATCGGCTTCATGCCCTTGCCGCGTGCGGCTTTGTAGAACTTCACCATGGCGAACAGATTCGCCAGGTCGGTAATCGCCATTGCTGGCTGTTTATCTTTGACCGCTGCCTTGATGACATCATCGATGCGTACCAGGCCATCCACAATCGAATATTCGGAATGGATGCGCAGGTGGACGAAGGCAGGTTCGTAAGGCTTTGCAGCAGCCGTTTCAGTACCGGCGTCGGGGGAAATAATTAATTCTGTAGTCATCCCGCTATTCTACCCCGTTGCCCGCCTTGTTCAGAAGCTTTGCCTTATCGCGGGTTTGGATAAATGATATTTTTTGAAACACATTCAATGACCGGGCGCCGATTCGCAGGGTGGCATAATAAATATACAACGTCATAAGTATATTTGTACAAATGTTAATTCACGCACAGAAACCGGGGGAATCTCCAAAAAGGCACACGCTTGATTTTCTTTGCATTTAAACTATAAGCAAGGACTTTGCTGTGTTACTCTAAATCAACAAATTTTCTGATGCTGGAGCCACTCTTGTCTGCTGACAAAATCAGATTAGCACTATCCATTCTCTGTCCGGGCAAAAAGGCCGGCAGCCTGCTGTTGCTGTGTGTGCTGGCCCAGGGTCGGGCACTGGCAGGTGGCGGTGAAGAATCAATTTTCCTCGATGAGATGCCAGTCATCCTGTCTGCGTCACGCCTGTCACAACCCATCAATGAAGCACCGGTGGCTGTCACTATCATAGACCGGCAAATGATCAAGGATTCCGGTGCCTGGGATTTATCTGAAGTGTTCCGCCTGGTACCCGGCATGTATGTGGCTTATCACGCCGACCCGTATTTTTCTGCCGACAGTACCGTGGCCTACCACGGCATGGTCACTACCACCACCTCAGACCGCATGCAGGTGCTGGTTGATGGCAGGTCGGTGTATTCCACCCTGTTTGGCGGGGTCAACTGGAGTGACCTACCGATCGTTCTGGAAGACATAGAACGCATAGAGGTCATACGCGGGCCAGATTCTGCCAGTTATGGAGCCAATTCGTATTCTGGTGTCATCAATATCATCACCCGTCACCCGGCCGAAACGCAGGGGCAGATGCTGTCACTGACAAGCGGTACTGGTCGCAAGGAAGCCATATTCCGCTATGGCGGCAAGAGTGGTGATCTCAGCTACCGGATAACTGGCAGCCTGCGTGACGATATTGGTGAAGACAGCCGTATCAAGAATCCAACCTCACAGTTCACTTTCTGGAATCTGAACAAGTACGACAACAAGACCATACAAAACCTGAACCTGCGTGCCGATTACCAGCTCACTGCGGCGGACGCGCTGGAATTTCAGTTCGGCTACAACGGCGGCCCGCGTGAAGTGGGTGAATACGGCAATGTATCTGCCATCAGCCGCAGGGCAGAAAACCATTTTGAAATGCTGCATTGGCGACGTGCACTGGAAGCTGGCGGTGAGCTGTCAGTACAAATTTTCCACACCGTAGAACGGGTCTATGCCAGCTTGAAAGATTCAGATGGTGTCAGCGATGGCGATGCCATCTTGCGCCGTTATGATATCGAAGTGCAGCATACCTTTTCCCCTTTCAAGGATGCCAGGCTGGTCTGGGGTGGCAGCGTGCGCTATGACCAGACCTATGCACCGTATTACCTGGGAGTAGGTGACAACCAGTATCTGTTCGGCGATTTTCCTTATCATTTGCGACGTTTTTTCGGTAACCTGGAATGGCGCGCCAGACCCGACCTGATCTTCAATGTCGGCGGCATGATAGAAAACAATACCTATACCGGCACCGATACCACACCGCGCGTCGCCGTCAACTGGCACATGCTGCCGGGGCATACTTTGCGCTTCAGCCATTCACGCGCCACGCGCTCACCGTCGGTGTATGAAAAAGTGTATGACAGCTACTGGCGCAGTGCCGGGTTTTACCCAGGTTTGCCAGAAATGCAGACAGAACGCGTAAAATCCACCGACATCGGTTACATGGGCAAATACGCAGGTCTGGATATCGATTTTCGCCTGTTTTATGATGACTACAGTCAGTTGATTGATGTCCGCAACAAGCGGTCGGCGGCCAACGGCAACCTGAACGCCGGCACCGCCATCATGCGCGGGTACGAGCTGCAACTGAAAACCCAGCTTGGTGACAAGACCAAACTGATTTATGGTTTGTCGGGTGGCAGTGTCAAAAGCGATAATGTGAACGGCGTTATCTATAGCGATTCTCTGCCGAAGTACAGCCAAAGCCTGATGCTGAGCCATCGTTTCAATGAACAGTGGAATGGCAGTCTGGTGATGTATCAGGTCGCTGCAACCAAGTTCAATGCCACCGACTATAATCCGAATGAAAACCGGGGGTATTACATCAACGCCAACCGGCGTCTGGATGGCAAGCTTAGCTATCAGTTCAAAATGGCAGGCAAACAGGCAGAATGTTCGTTGATTGCCCAAAACCTTGCCGATGCACGCTATTTTGAATACCGGCACGACAACGAATTGCCAGGGCGCCGCGTCAGGCTGAATTTCAGATTGGATATGTGAACCATGCGGTACCGGCATGTCCAGCAGTTGCTTCACCACTTGCCATCCTGTGCCGGCAGGGGTCTGCTTGGTTTGCTAAGTGTGATCTTGAATCTGCTGATGCCGCTACCCTGCCTGGCCATAGATAATGTCACCATACTGCTGAGCGAAGATGGCGCCGCCTATACCGAATTTGCCAGCAGCCTGACCAGCCAACTGGCACAAGGCAGCAGCGCCAGAACCACGGTCAAAACCCTGTACCTGCCAACCCTGAAAACCGACGAACTGCCACGCAATGCCAATAACCAGTTGCTGATTGCCGTTGGCACGCCGGCGATGACGGCAATGGCACAAAAGCCGCCAGCCATGTCTGTGCTGAATGTGCTGGTGCCACGCAGTACCTTTCACAAGATAGCCAGACAGTACGGTCGCCACCAGGACCCGCATCGTTTTTCTGCTGTGTATGTAGACCAGTCGTGGAACCGCCAGTTGGCATTGGTACGTGCCGCCCTGCCCGCCAGCAGCCGCATCGGCGTATTGCTGGGCAAGGATACTGCCGACATGCTGCCAGGCTTGCAGGCTGCGGCGAAAGAAACTGATTTCCAGTTGAATATGGAAACCGCGAGTGATGATTCAGACCTGTTGCCAGCCCTGCGCAGACTACTGGCCAATAGTGACGCCTTGCTGGCCGTGCCTGACCCTGCCATCTATAACCGCAATAATATTCCCAGCATTTTGCTGACCAGCTATCGCCAGAAAATACCGCTGTTCGGCTTTTCGGCGTCTTATGTCAAGGCCGGTGCTCTGGCTGCCGTCTTCAGCTCACCGGCACAGATCAGCCAGCAGGTGGCAGAAATCATTCAAGGCTTGCCCGCCCATGCTTCTTTACCACTGCCGCAATATCCACGTTACTTTACGGTCAGTGTCAATTCCCAGGTCAGCCGTTCGCTGAGTCTGGAAGTGGATGATGAAAGCATATTGATGCGCAAATTGAAAGCCATATCGGAGCGTGCCCAATGAAAAACTGGCCGCTCGCCCATCGCATACTCTTCCTGGCACTGGCACCAGTGTGGGTGATTTCTGTCTTGCTGGTGCTGTTGGCCGTCATCGTCGGCATTACCGAAATTGACGGTGCCCTGAAAGCACGCGGTGCCGTCATCACCCGCCAGTTGGCACCTGCCAGCGAATATGGTGCGTTTTCCGGCAACCGCGATGTCTTGCAAGCCCTGACCCAGTCTGTCATGAAAGAAGACGACGCCAAAGCTGTCATCATCACCGATGCCAACAACAAGGTACTGGCCGTCAGTGGCAAGCCCAGCAAAATGGGGCCGGAACATGCCAATGCTGCCGACACCGGCAAAGTGATCAAGGGCGAACAAGGCTCGCTGATATTTGCCGCCCCCATTTACCAGGGCAAGGCCGACAGCGATGCCTTTGACCTGTTCGACCGCAGCACCAGCGACAAAGCCAGTGATAAAACCAATAACAAACCCAAACTGCTGGGCCGGGTTTATCTGGAACTGAGTACCCATGCCAGCCGCCAGAGCAAAAATGCCTTTGTTGCGGTCAGCATACTGATAGGCCTGATAGGTACTGCCTGTGCATCGGTACTGGCATTGCGCATGAGCCGCGACATCACCCACCCCTTGTCACGCCTGCTGGAAGGCGTACACCAGATGGAACAGGGCGCACTGAGTACCCGTATCAAAGCCAGTTCTGGTGGTGAGCTGCAAGAACTGGAAGCCGGCTTCAACCAGATGGCAGAAAAACTGGAGAGTGGCCATAAATCCTTGATGGAAGTGAACAGCAATCTGGAAAGCCTGGTCGCCGCCCGCACCCATGAACTGGAAATGCGCAACCGTGACCTGGAATTATTGTCCAGCACCGACCGCCTGACCGGCTTACATAACCGCCTGAAGCTGGAAAAAATCCTGGATGAAGAACATCAGCGCAGCCTGCGCTATGGCACCTTCTTTTCAATCGCCATTGTTGATATTGACTTGTTCAAGCAAGTCAATGACTGTTATGGACACCAGATCGGTGACCAGGTCCTGGTCGGCATTGCCAACCTGCTCAAAGAACATGTGCGCAGCATGGATGCCGTTGGTCGCTGGGGCGGTGAAGAATTCTTGGTGATTTTCCGTGAAACCAGCATCCATGCCGCCGTAGCCACGGCAGAAAAACTGCGTTGCGCCATCGCCAATCATGAATTCAAGATCGTCGGAAAAAAAACCGCCAGCTTTGGCGTGGCTGCCTACCACCATCCGGACAGCATCCACGAAACCATGAGCAAGGCCGACAATGCCCTCTACCATGCCAAGAAATGCGGGCGCAACCGGGTGGAGTCGAGCGGGATTTAAACAATCTGAGTCGTTTTACGCTCGCTTTGCCCTGTTTTCAGGCAATTTCTCGCCAAAAACCGCCCGTTTCCACTGAGCGGCCTCTGCCGACAAGCAAACATTCGCGCCCGCAATGCTGCGCTACGGTAAAATAGTTGTCAGCCCTAAATTTGCACCACCTTACTTAATTATTGATTAACGATTAGTATGGTGTGCAAATAACAAAAATCAGGTTTGCGAAATCATCTTCCGGCAAGATGCCATGCCAACGAATTGATATTGCGCAAACCAAAAAATATACATGGTCACTACCTCACTACTATGAGCAACGATACTAAAAATAACGCCAACACAAACACCAACGCAAGCTCGCCAGCACCGGTTTCCAATTTTCTGCGCGCCATCATCGACAATGACCAGGCAGCAGGCAAGTACGCACGCGATGGCATGCCAACCGTCATCACCCGTTTCCCGCCAGAACCAAACGGCTACCTGCACATAGGCCACGCCAAATCCATCTGCCTGAACTTTGGTTTGGCGCGTGATTATGCTGGCCGCTGCCACCTGCGCTTTGATGACACCAACCCTGAAAAAGAAGACCAGGAATATGTCGACACCATCATGGACAGCGTCAAATGGCTGGGCTTTGACTGGAACAACCAGGGCGTAGAACACCTGCACTATGCCAGTGATTATTTTGATCGCCTGTATGAAATCGCCGAATACCTGATCGGCGCAGGCCTTGCCTATGTCGATAGCCAAAGCGCTGCCGACATGGCCACCAACCGTGGTGATTTTTCCAGGCCAGGCGTGAACTCGCCTTTCCGTGACCGTGCTGCAGCCGAGTCGCTGGACCTGCTGCGCCGCATGAAGGCGGGCGAATTCAAGGATGGTGAACACATCCTGCGCGCCAAGATAGACATGGCATCACCGAACATGAATCTGCGTGACCCGGCCATCTACCGCATACGCCATGCCCACCACCACCGCACAGGTGATAACTGGTGCATTTACCCTATGTATGACTACACGCATCCGCTGTCGGATGCGATAGAAAACATCACCCATTCGATCTGCACGCTGGAATTCCAGGATCACCGCCCATTCTATGACTGGATCATAGAACGCGCAGCCGAAGGTGGTTTCTTTAAAAAGCCAGTACCACAACAATATGAATTCGCCCGCCTGAACCTGACCTATGTCGTCACCAGCAAACGCAAGCTGCGCCAACTGGTAGAACAAAACATCGTCAACGGCTGGGACGACCCGCGCATGCCTACCATCGTCGGCATACGTCGCCGTGGTTATACACCAGAGTCAGTGCAACTGTTTTGCGAGCGCATAGGCGTGACCCGCTCTGACGGCTGGATCGATTACAGCACGCTGGAAGGCTGCCTGCGCGAAGACCTTGACCCCAAGGCACCACGCGCTACCGCCGTACTGCGCCCGCTGAAACTGATCATCGACAACTTCCCCGAAGGCGAAAACATCGCCTGCACGGCACCGATACACCCGCACCACCCGGAACAAGGCAACCGCGAATTCACCATCGGCAAAGAACTGTGGATAGAGCAGGAAGACTTCATGGAAGTACCTGTCAAAGGCTACTTCCGCCTGTTCCCTGGCAATAAAGTACGCCTGCGTTATGGCTATGTGGTCGAATGCACAGGCTGCGACAAAGATGAAAACGGCAACGTCGTCGCCGTCCATTGCAATTACTTCGCCGACAGCAAATCCGGCACCGAAGGCAGCGCCAACTACAAAGTCAAAGGCAACCTGCACTGGGTCAACGCCGCCGACGCACTGGAAGCCGAAGTCCGCCTGTACGACCGCCTGTTTACCGACGCCAACCCGGGCGCCGGCGGCAAAGACTTCATGGCCTTGCTGAACCCAAATGCACTGGAAGTAGTACGCGCCTACGTAGAACCCGGCCTGGCGACCATCACACCAGATACGCGCTTGCAATTTGAACGCCATGGTTATTTTGTGACTGATCGTGTGGATTCAGTGGTGGGGAAACCGGTGTTTAATCGGGTGACGACGTTGAAGGATAGTTGGGGGAAGTAAGTGAATAAAAAATAGTACTGCTTTTGCTGTTCTATTTTTTATATCAACGCCATCAACAAACAAGCTGTATTGGAAACTGAACGATGCCGCAACCCCATGTTATCGTCATAGGTGGCCCCAATGGAGCAGGCAAATCCACCATTGCGCCGTTAGTCTTGCGAGACTATCTTGAAGTACCGGATTTCGTCAATGCAGATCAGATCGCAGCGGGCTTGTCGGCGTTTAATCCGGATGGTGCGGCCTTTGAAGCTGGTCGCATCATGTTGCGTCGCCTGGATGAATTGGCTGCATCGGGTAAAAGCTTCGCGTTTGAATCAACCTTGTCAAGCCGCACGTTTTCTGTTTTTTTAGGCAAGCTGAAAGCGCAGGGGTACCGTATCGATCTGTGCTACGTCTGGCTTAACAGCGCTGCACTGGCGCAGGAACGGGTAGCATTGCGTGTGAAAATGGGCGGTCATAATATTCCGCCAGAAGTCATTGCACGACGTTATGCGCGCAGCATACAAAATTTTCGTGATTTGTATTTGCCCTTGGCTGATAAATGGACTGTCTTCGATAATTCAAATGTCAAACGTTCAAAAATCGTGGCAGAAGCAGAAAATAATACAATTACTATCTATGAGGACAGCATATGGAACAGCATCAGCAAGACCTGAGCGATCCCATCGCAGCAAAATTGCGTGATACCGCAACAATGGAAAAAATAATGCAACGTGCGGTCAAAGAAGCCGTTGATAAAGCACAGCGCCTGGGTTTTCTCCCGACGCCACCATCCCCTACAACAAAATCAGAGCCGTAAGGCCGATACCTCGCATTTTAGTAGGGTGCGCCATGCGCACCGCCTTCGTAAAAAGGGTGTGAAATGTTTGACGACGGTGCGTGCGGCGCACCCTACATATCATGTGGTTTATCTGTGAGGGCTTGTATGAAACAGCCGCTTGCGTATACGGTACATTGATAATTGTATTGAACCGTATCACCGCTTTATCATCTAGCTGTCTTTTACCTTAACCCACGGTGCACATGGTGCACCCTACAAGATAGCAGGCGATTTCATCATGCCCAATTATCGACGCTCACGCATCAGCGGTGGCAGCTATTTTTTTACGGTCACCAGCTTGCGGCGTCGGCCAATATTGGCGCAAGCTGCATTGCGACAAGCACTACGGGTAGCAATACAGCAAACCCGAATCTCACACCCCTTTGACATTGACGCCTGGGTATTGTTACCAGATCATTTGCATTGCATCTGGACATTACCACCTGATGATGCCAATTTTTCTTTGCGCTGGTCCATGATCAAACGTCTGGTGTCGCAGGCTTGTTCGACTGAACTAGGGATGCAAATTACTTCTACCTCTGGCATTGCAAGAAGGGAAGCAGGACTATGGCAGCGGCGTTTTTGGGAACATCAAATCCGTGATGATGAAGACTTTGCAAGGCATGTCGATTACATCCATTGGAATCCGGTCAAACATGGCCTGGTCAGTCGGGCGGGTGATTGGCCGTATTCGACATTTCATCGTTATGTAGAACAGGGGATGCTTTTACCGGATTGGGGTATTGGTGTTGTGGCGGATGTTAGCCACAGGTTTGGTGAGTAGGTACGGGGTATTATTTTGCTCCAGTTTGACGGCGGTGCGCGGGGCGCACCCTACAGTATGGCACGCCCACCTCCCCCTACCCCTTGCTCGGCAAGACTTCGATCGTGATTTCCTTGCTGGCGATGTAGTAAGGAACGTGCTGGTGGTTGGCGAACATCAGGCGCAGCTTGTGTTTACCGGGCGGCAGGTTGAGGACAGTTTCGGTTTCACCATTGCCAAAGTGCTTGTAATGCTGGTGCTGGTATTCATCCGCACGGTCAAAAGGGATGGCTTTTTTGATGTCTTGCGGCAGGTCAAGGTCGATCAGAATGTGGTGATGGCCAGTACCCTCGATCTTGCCAGCCTCCACCGGCGCTACTCCCATGCCAGAGACGGAAAACACAGCCCTGAATGGTGAATGCACTTTGTCACCGTCGCGCAGATTGAGGAAATACAGTGCCTTGTCCCCCACCGGAAAAGGCAGCGTGCGTTCTATCGCACTGGTGCTACAGATGGTGGAGTCTGGTGTGTTGACGACAGCTACGGGTTTTTTGTTACTTGCGGAATAGGTCAGGCAAGGCAGGGTTAATAGCAATGCTGCCAGGTAGCTGACACGAAGTGCATGAGGTTTTTTGAATTGTAATTTCATGATGTTGTCTCTGCGATGGTCATAGTTCAGGTCACAGCCTCCAAGACATTCCTGGTAGCCCTTCTTTTTTCTGTAAGCTGCCTTGGGGTGCATGGGTATTGCCTTTAATACTAACCTATAGCAACCAGGCAAGCCATTAAAGCATGGCTTGCCCCAACTGCGAAATTGATTATGCCAATCTGAGTTATTGTTATTGGCTATGAGCGCTATTGTGTAATGACGCCAGCATGCACCGGCACAGCAAGTGGAAGACCTGCATTGATCCGCTAGTGTCGAGAATGGTTGCGCTGTTCCGCTTTTTATCGATTGTCCGTCCTGTATCAGGCGAACTGTTTAAATAGTGGAGACATCTCCGTACTATTGCATCAATACCCCTTGGCACCGAAAGCTTTGGCGCGCTGACCGCCAAATTGTCCTCTTCCAAAACCCGTCAAATTCCAGTGGCCGGATACGGCGCCCGTCTTAAGATTGATTTTGCCATCGAAACTGGCTGAACCGGCCAGACCTTTCCCTGTCATTTGTACGACACCATCGGATGATACCTTGCCGGTAATCGTGAAACTGCTATGGGCTGTGCTTGAATCAGCAGAACCAAAGATGTTACCGATGCGATCAACATGGATATAAAACGTACCAGTATCGGCACCGTTATAACTACCGTAATAATCGCCAAGAATGCCCGTATTGCCAGATTCACTGGTGTCAGTTTGTGCTAATTCCCGGGCTAGTGATGCGCCCTGTGAGCGAAGTTGGGCAAGATTGACTGGGGCTTTGGCGGGTGCATCGGCTTCGACACCTGCTGTGATATCAGTAATTGATTTTGCTGTTGCCGCAGGCGCAGGCAATTTTTCGATTGATGCTGGACTCGCTACCGTCTTGGGTGGACGCACAGACTCTTTTTGGGAAACAAGTGACGACTTTTGATGCACAGGTCTTTCATGTTCATTTTTTTGTATCAATGAATCTGTTCGCGTCACCGGCACAAAAAAAGCTACTGCCGTTCCTGGCATGTCTTTATCTGTTTGAAGAACATTGCTACGCGATAAAACCAGGAGCAACAGGACATGCAGCACCAGAATGGCAATCAGAGGCCCTATCCGGATAGGGCTACTTCCATGCAATGCTTGCTGTACTGATGCCATTCATGTATCCGCTGTAAAAAATGCGGGCGCATGCACCCGCAGCCATTCACTTAAAACCAGTTTACGATCTTACTGCGCCAGAGGAAATTCGCTATTGATGATCTTGTTGCCTATGTCGCTGACGCTGACATCTGCATTCGACAGTATCACGACACCCTTGCCAGCTTTTTTATCGAAGGCAATATAGCTGCTGTAACCACCCGTCTTGCCTTCCAGACCCAGGATGGAACTATCGAATTTATTATTATAGCCACCCCATACAAGCAAAAGGCGATTGCCTGGCTCGAACTGCAACTGCAGTTTTTGCATGGTGCCGTTTAAGGCTGTCTTGGTCTTGTCCATGTTGGCGGCAAGGAATTTGAGCATGTCATTGGCAGAAGAATGTAAGCCGCCAGCGCCTTCGAACGAAGTGAAGTTCCACGCTGGCGCGACGGAAAATTGTACCTTGCTGCTGTAACCTGTTGCCATGCGTTTTTGCATGTCTGCGTTGAGATTGACTGCGGTGGCTGTCATTCCCAGAGGCGTGCTGACGCGGCTCTTGATCAGGGTTTCATAGTCTGTACCGGCGCGCTGGCTGAGCGCCAGGCCCAGCAGACCGTTGCCAAAACTTGAATAGGCAAAACGGGTACCGACATCGTATTTCATGTCGTAGCTGGACAAGAATTCATAAGCCTTGTTGGCAGTGAAACCTGCATAGGGATTGTCGTTGCCTGAGTTAGTTGGCATAGCAGGCAAACCCGAGCGATGTGAGGACAGATCAGCGAGTGTTATTTTTTTCTCGTCATAGTTGGGCACTCTCACGCTACCAGGCAGGTATGTGGCGAGTGGATCTTTTAATCTGATTTCACTTTTTTCTGCCATATCCATCATGGCCACGCCAGTGAATGCATTAGTGATGGAACCAATTTCAAACAGGGTATCGGCATCAACAGGGCGGCGCTCGGCCAGGTTGGCATAGCCGTAGCTGATCACCCTGCTGCCTTTTTCATCGACAATGCCAACAACTATGCCTACACCTTTCCTGTCTGTATCAATGCGCTGTTTGAGAATATTCATGATGTCTGCGTCCGACATGGATGTCGCTGCATGTGCCTGAAATGCACCCAGTGCCAGCGTTGTCATCAGTAATGTCACGGGGAGAAGGCGGTAAGTTTTTTTCATGTTCAATGTACTTTCTGATTCAGGATTGAGAAACCGGGACCTGCTCCTGGAGAGGTCACTGGAAAACTGTGCAAAGGTAAACTGTTACAGTCCACTATTCCCTTCGCTGGTGCAGTCTCTTGCATGCACATGGCGCAATATAGGCAATACCTGCCTTGCAGATGGGCAGATTGAGACGGAAGCGCAATTTATGGGATTGAACGCGAAATTTTGAGGAACCAAATGCATCAGGGCTTAAGCAAAACCGCCCCAACTGCGTTGCAGCTCCGGGCCGTATTAAAACGAGTTGGCGACTTTAACGTGCCAGTGTAAGTGGCAAAAGCAGACCGCTTTGCTGTAATACTTCACGCGCCATGGTGACGATGCTTCCATCAGCCAGACCGGGTTCCTGGCGCAAATACGAAACGTAATACATCAGGGGATGCAGCGGTGGCTTTACCGTCAGCGTGCGGATAATTCCGCCCTTGATCTCTGCATCGACCACAGCGCGTGGCAGCACGGCAATGGCGTGGCCTGCGGCGACCAGCTTGATCATCATGGCCATGGAATTGCAGATACTGAGGTTTTCTGGCTCATGGCCTGCCAGCCTGAACCATTCCATGACGACATTGCAGATCGTCGTTGGTGAAGGCATGGCAACAACCGGCAATGCAGCCATGCCTGCGGGGTGAAGCGCTTGTTCGTTCAGCACGGTTTGGGTGGATGCCACCCATGCCAGGTCGACATGGCCTATCGCCACATCAACGACATGCGGCGCGGAGACAGGGTCACTGAGGATGGCAATGTCAAGTTCACGCGCATTCAATTTGCGGCTAAGGTTGGCACCCACATCAATGGTTAGCTCTATGCGTGTATCAGGGTATTGCGCTTTTAGCCGCCCCAGCAATTCAATCAGACCGGACATGGCAGTAGATTCATTGGCACCCAGTCGTAGCAGCCCGCGCATGGGATTGCGCCGCTTGCTGAGTTGTTCCAGGTCGTCAGACAGACGCAGCATTTTTTCTGCCTGCACCAGCACATCTCGCCCTATCGGGGTGATGACGGCGCGGTGGCCACCGCGTTCAAACAGCTTGAGGCCAAGTATGTCTTCCAGTTCCTGAATTCTGGCGCTGATAGTCGGCTGTGTCAGGTGCAAGTGCCTGGCGGCAGCATGGAAACCACCCAGCCGGG
Source organism: Undibacterium sp. Ji50W (assembly GCF_049340445.1). Taxonomy (NCBI): domain Bacteria; kingdom Pseudomonadati; phylum Pseudomonadota; class Betaproteobacteria; order Burkholderiales; family Oxalobacteraceae; genus Undibacterium; species Undibacterium sp. Ji50W. The sequence goes on from NZ_JBMPOX010000013.1 coordinate 21,172, forward strand.
CTATCCAGTAAAAGGTTTCAAGTTGCTGCAGTGAAGGTCGCATGATAGATAAATCTTATCAACTATTGACAATAGTTTCAATTATCTTCTATCAAGATCACATTTTATACTGGCTGTACTGGTTGGCGCGATGCATTGACGACCTTCCCCTTCTGTACATTTTGGAGCAGCCATGTCCTCATCTTTAGCTATTTCCCCTTCACCCGCCCAATTACGCCAGGCCATACGTCGGGGCGAATGGAATAAGGAAACATCCGGCCTGGCGCCGGGCTTTGTGCAAGTCAACCTGGTGATTTTGCCTGCATCAAACGCCAGCGATTTTCATCGTTTTTGCCAAAACAATCCCAAGCCCTGCCCCTTGATTGCCATATCTGAAGTGGGCAACCCACATATCACAGCCCTGGGTGCTGATCTTGATATCCGCAGCGATGTCCCACGTTACCGGGTTTTTCATCATGGCGAACTGGTCGCTGAAACGAATGACATCCAGGATATCTGGCGTGATGATCTGGTGACGTTTGCCATCGGCTGTTCATTCACGTTTGAACATTCATTGATGGAAAATGGTATCGCCATTCGCCACATAGAACAAAGTCGCAATGTGCCCATGTACCGCACGACGATACCCACCACCCCGGCCGGCAATTTCCAGGGGCCATTGGTGGTAAGCATGCGCCCGATGAAGGCGGCAGATGCCATACGGGCGATACAGATCACATCACGCTTCCCGGGTGTGCATGGTGCGCCTGTGCATATCGGCGACCCGGCACTGATAGGTATCAATAACCTGGCACAGCCAGATTATGGCGATGCCGTGGATGTGCTGCCCGGTGAATTGCCGGTGTTCTGGGCTTGTGGTGTGACACCACAGGCGGCGCTGGCAAAAGCCAGGCCTGCTTTTTGTATTACCCATGCCCCCGGCCATATGTTGCTGACCGATTTGCGCAATTGCGATTACTCCATTATTTAAGCAACCAGGGGCAGATTGCATGGGGACACTGTATGGCCTGGTGGTTGCCATCATCTGGGGTGCGCAGCCGGTGGTTGCCACGTTTGCTTATCGTGCATCGCTGACGATACTGGATCTGACCTTATTGCGTTTTACCGTCAGTGGTCTGGTGATGTTGCCGCTGTTTTTAAAGCGTGGTGCCTGGAATGCCGCAGGCGTAGGCTGGCCCAGGGCACTAGTGCTGCTATTGCTGGCTGGCCCCTTGTATAACATGGTGCTGGTTGGCGGCCTGCGTTGGGCACCTGCTTCCCATAGTTCATTGATTTATCCGGCGTTTACACCCTTGTTTACCTCGATACTGGCCAGGTTGATGCTGGACCGGCAGGATCGCATTCCCCTGTTCGGGCTTGGCCTGCTGGTGCTGGGTGTACTGGTGGTTAAAATTGGCAGTGTGTTGCAGGCACCTGCACAGGTTTATAGCGATGCCTGGCGCGGTGATTTGCTGTTCATGCTGGCAGCGCTGATGTGGTCGTTTTACACGGTCCTGATGCGGCGCTGGAATACGGACCCGCTGTCGGTAGTCAGCGTGATACAGGTCGGTGCCCTGCTGTATATACCCGTGTATTTTCTATTTGAGGGTGACGTGCTGTTTCACAGGAACCTGGGTGCCATCTTGCTACAGGCTGGCTATCAGGGCTTGCTGGTCAGCGTGGTATCAGTATTGCTGTTCAATCTTGTCGTAAAACAGATAGGGGCCAAGGCATCCATGTTCACGGCATTGATGCCACTGGTTGGCGTATCGCTTGCCATACTGGTGTTGGGGGAAAGCATGAGCCTGTCGCTGCTGGCTGGCGCATTGCTGATATCAGGCGGCCTGTTTTTATCACTGAAAAATCCAGGCGACCAGCGATAAGAAACGTACGAGATGTACGCAATGTACAAAATGTTCATTAAGACGCTTGCAATAAGGGCCAGGTTTATTACACCAGTCGCAAGAGCTAGTACAATGTGCCTGTGCCATTCTGACAATGGCATGACCGACAAGCTGACACCACAAACCCTGATGAAAATATCTTCCCCTCTATCTGCTTTTAAGCTGGCCATCGGTATGGCAGTTGCTGCGCTGACCATGCAGGTGCCTCTGGCACAGGCAGAAATCTATAAATGGAAAGATGCCAATGGCCACACCCATTATTCTGAAAACAAACAGGATGCCGGCAATACCAAAGCGGAAGAAGTGAAAGTCAGTACCCAGGCAGGTACAGGATCAGCGCAAAGCTGGCAAGAGCAGGAACTGGCATTCAGGCAACGCCAGGCCGCACGCAAGAGCGACAACACCCGACCCAGCTTCAATCCTGGCACCAAAGCCAATACCGGCAATCAGGTAGAGACAGATGCCACCCGTTGTGCCGAGGCACGTCGTCTGCTGCCAGCCATCAAGGAAGGCCGCGCCTATCACCGGACAATCTCATCCGGCACCAAAGCTGACGACAATGACCGCATGATTGCCGAGCGCGACATCAGTCTGTTCTGTCACTAAGAACGCGTTTATGATCTTAGGGCTGCATCTCGCTGGCAGCATCTGAAAACTGTGCGATACTCCATTGCATATGCCAACAGTCCCTGCTACCAGCTCGAATGATCCCTGCCTGACATGTGGTGCATGCTGCGCCAGCTTTCGTGTTTCATTTTATTGGGCAGAGGCCGACAGCCTGCATATCCCTATAGGGTTGACAGAAGCAGTGAGCCCTGTCTATTCCTGCATGGCAGGCACCAACCAGGCGCGACCACGCTGCCAGGCATTATCTGGTGACATTGGCAAATCGGTTGCATGTACCATCTATGCGCAAAGACCCTCGCCCTGCCACGAAGTCCAGGCAGGTGATGAAAAATGTCAGAAGGCCAGGGCGCGCCATGGTTTGCCCCCCCTTCCAACCCTGCCTACCCTGTCAAGCAGACCAACGGACATGGTTCCAGACAGCATACCCACATAAGGTGTAGGATGCAGCCTGACTTAATACATTAGCGAGAATTTCTTTTGCCTAGCGACACCGACAACCAGCAGGCGCATGCCGCCATGCCCGATGAAGATCAAGTAATTCGTGAAGCCCGCCTGTGGCACGACAAAGGCTGGACAGCCCGCGTCATCAAAAATGACGACGATGAAGGATGGGCCGTTGCCATGATCAAGGATGGTGAACCAGAACCAGCACTGGTCGGCCCCTGGACCATGGGCCGGGACAAGAAAAATCCCAAGCCACTGGATGCCAATGCCTTTGGCACACTGGTGAAAACTGCGTCAGAAGTCATACGCCGGCATGAACAGCAATTGCATGCACAACTGCATAAGAACCTGATGGTGGCGACGGTTGAAGCGGATTTCAAGATCATGCTAGATATCGTGCCGGATGAAGATGACCCCTATGCCTGGCTCAGTGCCCAGGATGCCAATAATGTGGAACTGGCGAAAGTCAGGGTCAGGCCCGATTACAAATTGAACCAGCAAAATGCGCGGGCCTGGATAGCAGATAATTTCCGCAAGCCGGAATAAATTATCTGTTTAAAACAGGATGCAGGACTGGTAAGGACCGGTAAAAACTGGAGATAAATACGATGGCATCACAGGCAAGTTTTGTAGAATTCGTGCTTGATCAGTTAAGCAGTTGTGAAGGCATCACTGCCAAGAAAATGTTTGGTGAATATGCTGTCTATTCTGGCGAAAAAATGTTTGCGCTTATTTGTGATGATCAGTTGTTTATCAAACCTACCGCAGCAGGTCGGGAGTTGCTAGGTACAATCACCGAAGCGCCGCCCTACCCCCAGGCCAAGCCCTGGTATCTGATCGACAGTGAATTGCTGGAAGACAGGGATGGCTTGGCGAGCTTGGCACGCGCCACCGCTGCCGCCTTGCCGGTCCCAATAAAAAAAGCCAAGAAAGCGGCTAAACCAGGCAAGGCCTGAAACAGCACACTTTTAATGGCGTTGATGGAACAAAAATGTTTTTATCAACGCCACGCCATTGCTTAGAAATTGTATTGCAAACCCGCCGACAGATTGCTTACTGATGCCCCCCTGCTGGAAAAAGTCTTGGGGTTGTATACCTCAAATTCTGTCCGGGCTGAGAGGGTATTACTGATCTTGTAAGTCAGCCCAAGGCCATATAACGCCTGGTTTTCAGTATCTGCGCTGCTAGTGGGAGGCAGGCCTGAGGTATCGTAAAAAGTGTCCGTTTTCACACGCGCAATACCCAGTTTTGCAAAGCCGGCAAAAGCTTCATTGAATTCATAGTTATACACGCCGGCCAGGCTGAGTCCGGTTTTCTTTTGCTCGCTATGTCCCAGCGCAAGACCCGAGTTGATCGATGTTTTTCCAGCAGAAAAATAACTGCTTTCCATTGCAAAATTTTTGTCTATGGTATAGCCACCAAAAACCTTGTAACTGTTCGCTTTGGAATCACAGGTATTGCTGTAACCACAGTAATTACCCTTGTCGCTCTGGCCAAGAGAACCACCGACATAGACCTGGGCAGAAGCGAAAGAACTGGCAAGCATGCCTGCTGTTGCGCACACAATAATGGAAATTTTTTTAATCGACATAAAGACCTTTGTTCGTTGATCAATGTATCTGAACTGAATCAGAAAACCGGGCCCGAAGCATCAAAGGTGCATGGCAACATGGCCAAAAACACCTGTCTTATTGCCCAGGGAACAAGTTGCAGTTTATACAAAGGCTTGCAAAAATAAAATTTGAAATATGCAAGTACTGTATTTATGGCTAATTGGTATCGACTGGCTAGCCCTTTGGCCGTAACCACAGTTTTTACCTCAGTTGTCGCGGTGACCCTGCCCCAAAAAACAAAAAGCAAAACCTGATTGCAGGTTTTGCTTTTTCATTGGCAATGACAAACTGTCTGTGTGATTAAAAGTTGTATTGCGCGCCGATATTGAAATTAGTCCCCTTCAGGCCTTTACCAAAGTCCAATTTCTCAGCCTCTGCCCGCAAGGTCCAGTCCGGGGCTAATTTATACGTCAGCCCCAATCCAACTAGCGCCTTGTTGAAACTAGACGAAGAATCAGGGTTTGCTGCACCGGGAATATAAAACGTCCGTTCCTCTTTGACATTGGCGATACCCAATTTGGCAAAACCGCCAAAAGTCTCATTAAATTCCAGTTTATAGATTGCTGCCAGACTAAGACCGCTCTGTTTAACTTTGGAGGTGACCATAGCGCCAGGTGTTGCAACAGCGCTAAAAGCACTAACCGATGCAGGAAATGAATAACTTGCAGAACCCAAAGAAAAATAAGTCAGTTCAACCGAAAAATTCTTGTCGATATTGTAGCCGCCAAAGACCTTGAAATTATTCGACTTGGAGTCACATGTAATAGCGAAGCTGCAGTTAATCGCCTGTTCGCTGCGACCAATAGCCGCACCGGTATACGCCTGGGCGGAAGCGAAGGAATGTGCAGTCAGCGCAGTGAGCACCAATGTGGCAAGGGATAAATTTTTCATCAGCATGATAAGCCTTTGTGGGTTGACGATTCAATAAAAGTATCAGTGACGGCAAGCGTATAGATAGAAATGACAATACTGAAATCAATTCTGACAAGTACTGTATTTTGATATCTCAAGTACCGTCCCGTCAGACATTACGGGCAGCATCGCTATCCCAAGCACCGGAGAAAGAATGGCATTTGACCCACTGAAATTAAAAAACGCTTCCGAGCATTTTGAAAACAGTCTTAACCGTGTCATCGATGAACGGGTAGCGCCACTGGTTGATCGTTCCATCAACCAGGTCAGCAAGGAATTGTCAGATGTGATCCGCCAAGCTGGCGAACAGGTAGATAGAAATATCGCCCTGCTGTCGGATGAAATACATAATCAGCGCAGCATGACCAAGGATGACATCAAGTCGCTCATTGATTATTCCACCGCACAGATAGGTGCCGCGATAGACCAGCGCATACTCGCCATCAAGCATGAGACTTCTACCCTGATCAATGAAAAAGTGGACATGCTCAAATGTGAGCTGGAAGATGCCGCCATCACCAGCCGCAAGACCATGTATGCGAATGTCGCCATCTCTATCGGTGCGGCGTTCATCATGGCGATGATCGGTCTCATTTATAAAAAGGTATCGCTGGGTGAAGTCAATTTGCTCAACGTATTCCGGGTATCGCTGTTGTCATGTGCGACCTTTACCTTTGTGTTGTCTGGGTTGAAAGTGATACAGCGCTGGCGTGGTATGAAACGCGCAAAAAAAGGCGTGGCAACCGTTGCCCTTGGCTATTTTGGTGTCTTGCGACCCAATGGTGCCGGTGGTTTGTTTTTGCTGAGCCTGGCCTTGCTGGCAGGCTGGATCTGGCTCTATCTTGGGCACTTTTAATGCTTGCCAGGCAAGTTCCTTCTTTCAATACGGCAACAGCGGACGTCAATTAGGCGTACAATAAGCAGCTTCCACGATGTGTCCGCGCTTGCCTGAATCCACAAAGATTCCGTCTTTGTGAACTTTGGTCTATGGCCGATGTCATCCTTATTGGCAGACCCCGGTTATTTGCTGTTTTCAGGTGATGACGGCGCCCTGGTCGCTCAAGTTCACTATGCAAAACAAGAAATTCAATCCAGCTTTTAATTCCTATCTGATTTACATTGGTGTGGCGATTGCCTCTGGCGGTGTTGCCTTGTATACGCCCATCATCGTTTCCGAAACTGGCAAAGCGTTTTCCGGCTTCTGGGCTGCATCGATTTTATTCGGGCTGAACCTGGGGCGTGTACTGGGTTCTTATACAGGCAGCCGCTTTCCACGCCTGGCGGGTCATCCGCTGGCGGTATCAGGCAATATCCTGCTGGAAGGCATTGCCCTGTATTGCATGGCGTATTTGCAACAGGCCTGGGCGCTGGCCCTGTTTGCCTTGCTGGCGGGTCTGGGCAGCGGCCTGTCCTTTCCTGGTTTAAAAAATTACCTGCTGAAATTGAAAGAACTGAATCAGGCCACGCTGTTCAGCAAGCTGGCATTTTCCATACGTATGGGCCTGGTAGGTGGTTATCTGACGGCTAGCTGGGTGCCACATGAACAATTGAAGCTGGTGTTCCTGATCGTGCTGATCACTTTCATTGTCTACGGCCTGTTCATGCTGGTAGCCATGCGTGCCATCAGCGATCATGAAGCACATCACCTGGCACTGGAAAAACAAAACGCCAGTGTAGCAACATCAGCAGCATCACCTGTCGACGCCATGGATGGTGATGTGAACGATACCCCCTCACAATTGCCGCTGATGTTTCATTTATCGAATGCGGTATTCTGGTGTTTTGCCGTGCAACCCATGATAGGTTTCAGTCTGCACATCCCCAAGTTTACACCCGAGATTCCGGTATCCACGCCGTTCTGGCTGGCAGCACTGGTGATCATTTTTTTCCAGATCCCGATCTCCAGTCGCGCCGTGCGCACGCGTGACCATTTCCGGTTTTTGAAGATAGGCTATGCCTGCTTATTTTTGAGTTTTGCGCTGATGACGGTATTTACCCACAGCGCAGCGGCAGTCGTCGCGTCAGCCATTTTACTGTCGTTCGGCCAGGTATTTTATGGGCCTTCACTGGACGTACTGATCGCCCGGTTTGCCAACAAATCGGCAACCGATACCGGCAGGCTGATGTCGCAACAGATGTTCTATCAAAGCATAGGCACCATGGTCGGCAGCATGGCGGGCGGCATCCTGTTTGATCTGGCGCAGACCCTGCATCTGCCCGGATTGAACTGGGCTTTGCTGGCCGCAGCCAGCATGGGCATGATGATACTCAGCAGAAATAAAATCCCTTCGCTATATCACAGTGCCGGGCAAGGGCCGCAAAGCGCGAATTAGGGCGTGTTGACTTAAATCATCTGGGCAGGCACCTGCCCACTTTCTTTACCCCCTGCTCCATCAAAAATACCGCACAGAAAATCCATCAAGCCTGTGCGCGATCACTTCTCACCTCCCTGTGTTTTGCTTATCAGAAACTGCACGCTATCCCGGTCGCATTGCTCACAGGATTGAGTAAAATCCTGCTTCACAAGTTAATTTTTTTACTATACTATTCATTAACCAAATTCTTATTATTTAGGCAATCAGCTTCTCAGACACATCTGCGTCGCCTGAACAAACTCGCTTAGAACCTGTTTGCGATCTGTAGCGAGCGAGCGTCAGCGGGGCGAAGAGCAGCGCAAAAAGCGGAATGTACTTAAGTACATGAGCATTTTGAGCAGCGCATGAGCCCCGATCACGCCCGCGCAGTAAGATCGGAAACAGGTTCTTAAGGTTTTTGTATCTGTTCTTTAAAACAAATCCGGATTTTCTCACGCAGTAAAACCTCAGAAGGATGTCATCAATGAATGTCAATTCACCTCTGCGCGCCGCAGCGCCCAGCCATCAGGCCACGTCACCGTTAGGATTCCTGTCTGAACTGGAAGGTACCTGGTCCGGTCGCGGCTTTAACCTGATTGCCGTACCCGACAAACAAAATGGCCATGATTTTCGCCTGATCCTGAATTCCACGACGGAAAGAATACAGTTCAATGCCATTGGCGGTGCGGTGCCCAATCGTGGTTCGGCCCAAAATGATATCAACATCTTTGGCCTGACTTACCTGCAACAGGTAAATGATGCGCAAACGCTGGAAGGCATCCATATTGAACCCGGCATCTGGCTGAACGTGCCGGCAACTACAGTGCCACCAGGCAAGGCCAGCGTCGTCCGGCAATCGACCATACCGCACGGTGATTCCCTGCTAGCGCAAGGCGTAGGCTTTGGTGCCAAAGGCGGCCCGCAAATTGCACCGGTCAGTGCCAAACCCACCGGCCCTGGCCTGGCGCACAAAATGCTGGGTTATCTTGATCCTTATACGCTTACAAAACTGCCCCCTGGCATGAAACAGGAATACGTCGCCAACATGAACCAGGCACTGGTAGATGCGATACATGGCCAGAACATCATCAGCAATACAGTGCTGTCAGTCGCCTCGATACCGGTAGGCGGCATTGTAAATATTCCTTTCGTGACCATCAATGCGAATGCCACCAAGATGGATGCGATTTTCTGGATAGAAACGGTAGAACGCCCGGATGGCAGCCATTTCCTGCAAATGCAGTACACGCAGACAGTGATGCTGAATTTCCTGGATATAGACTGGCCCCATATTTCTGTCGCCACGCTGATCAGGACATGATGCCTGCCTGCTTTTGCAGATGAATTTGCAGACGAATTTGCAGATCAACTTGTAGATGAATATAGCATCGTGCCTGATCCGGTACGATGCCTCGATGTAGACAAGCCATGCGTGCAACGCGCATTGAACACAGAGAGGACATCTTATGAACAATGACAAACACTTCGATGTGATCGTCATCGGTGGTGGCCCCATGGGCCTGTCAACTGCCTATCACCTGAGCAAGCGCAAGGTAAGCACCCTGGTGTTGGAGCAATTTACCTTCATCAATCAACTGGGTAGTTCTGCCGGGGTATCAAGACAGTTCCGCATCCCTTACCCGGATGAATACATGGTCAAGCTGGTCAAACAATCCATTCCTTTCTGGGATGAGTTGCAAAGCCTGACACCGGTACCGTTGATGGATGAAGTCGGTACCTTGTGGTTTGGTGACCCGGATGTGCATTCCACCGAGGGCAATATCAAGCAGGCAGAAATTGCCCTGACAGCGCAAAACGTTCCCTACACCACCGTCAGCGCCAGCGAGCTTGAGAGTCAATACCATTTCCGGGATTTGCCATCCACCTACACGGGTTTGTTCCAGCCCCAGGGTGCCAGCATAGACCTGAAAGCGACCCAGCAAACCCTGTACAACTGGAACCGTGAATCCAGTCTGGTGACATTGAAAGAAGAAGCGCCGGTCACCAAGATAGAACATCATCATGATCAGTTTGAAGTGACTACCCCATTGGGCAATTTTACGGCAAAGAAACTGGTACTGGTTCCGGGTCCGTATGCCAATGCTGTTTTCAAATTGCTGAAATTCCAGGTGGCTGCCACTTACTGGAATATGGCATCGGCATTTTATAAAAAGACGACACCGCAGGTTCAATACCCGACCTGGTTTGTGTTTCAAAATCCTGTGGGCAGCAATGGCAACCAGTTCTATGGTTTCCCTGAAGTCAGCTGGAATTATCCCGGCTATATACGGGTTGCGTCTGACTTCGTGATCACACCGCTCGACTCTCCTGAACAGCGCACCTTGGTACCCAATCCGCAAGAGCTGGCCTATACCGCAGAGTGGGTTAAAAATCATATGTCGGGCCTGGAGCCGGTGCCGCATTACACCTCTACCTGCCTGGTGGCGCTCAGCAAAATCCCCAACAAGGAATTGCTGGTCGATTTTGCACCTGCCTACGTCCCTGCACACAAGGACATCGTGATTTATGCCACGGGCTGGGCAGGCAAGTTTGTACCACTGTTGGGAAAAATACTGGCAGACCTGACTCTGGATGGCCACACCCCATTTGATATCTCGCATTTTGCCACCGGCTACAAATACTTTACGCAATTGAAATAATGCAAATGCGTGAACACACAACAACTCATCGACTCGACCACCATCGGTTCAACCACATAACGAACAGACGACATCATGAAAACCAAAACCTACTCCATCTTCGGTGCCGGCGCCGCTGGCCTGTACACTGCCTGGCGTCTGTTAAGCGGACAAACCAGGGAACATGAGCATCACAAACTGCTGGGCAAGGGTGACAAACTTGAACTGTATGACTGGGGCAAGTACGACTTCAGCAAAGAAGACCATGGCAGCCGCGCACCCGGTGCCCGCGTCTGTACCTGGCATTATCAAAATGACCCCAGCAAGTCTTATGTGGAACTGGGTGGCATGCGTTATTCAGAATGGAATAGCAAGGCCAAGGATGCGAATGATGGCAAGGCACCGGGCCACAGACTGGTGACAACCGTCATTTCCAAACTGGGGCTGGATCAGTATTCGGTGCCCTTCAATGAATCTGACAATCCACTGTACTACCTGCGCAGCGAAAATTTCTATCTGCAAGAGGTGACTTCGCGTAACCCCGCGCCCTATAACGCCAACAACTATCTTGCCAGCTTGTCGCCGAATCAGGGTTTTACTGTGGTTGAAGACCTGGCTGTGACCGCCACTACCGGGCCACAAACCCGGCGTGAGTGGGATCATTTTTACCAGCACGGCAAAATCACGGCTGAATTGCCGGAATCATCCATCTTCCAGAAAGGTGACAAGCTCAAGGATATCGGTTACTGGAACCTGATGTTTGATCAACTGGGTTCTGAAGGCTATAACTATGCCGCCGATGGCAATGGCTATACCTCGAATGTGATTAACTGGAATGCCGCAGTCGCCTTCCAGGCCAATAATGAATTCACCCCCGGCAATCAGTACAAGACCCTGACGACCGGCTATTCCGGCATGTTCAAGGCCTTGTTTGAAACCATCAAGCAACTGGCAAAAGACAAGGGCGTGGTTTTTGATTACCAGCCTAACCGTCGCCTGCATTCCATACTCGACATCGACCATGTCATCCACTACAGCATCGCCAACCGCGACAATCCCAACAAGAAATCCGGCAGTGGCACCACCGATGCCGCCTGGCTGGCCATGCCGCGTTACGCACTGGAACTAGTGGCGCAGGCGACACGCTATGAAAGCCACCCCGGGCTGGATGTATTGAACGGCCAGAAAGTACAGTTGTACATGGAAGCATCCATCATGCAGCCTTCGTACAAGATAGGCATGTTTTTCAAGGAAGCCTGGTGGCTGACCCAGGCCAGCTATCCACCACAACTGACCAGTTACGAAGTCACCAAGGATGTCTTGCTGGCGCTGGAAAAACAACAATTCCCGGAAAGGTATTTATTGAAAATCGCCAGACCGGCGGTGGATGGTCAGGCAGAGATCATGAACACGCCCTATTCCAGCGCCGAAAGCCTGTTGAAAGTGGTGGAACAGCGCCTGCAGGAACGCCTGACCGTACCGCAGGAAGAACAGCTGTTGTCAGCATCAACCCGCAATACCGTAGGCCCCAGCGTCACGGACAATCCGGTACGCATGGTGGTCTATTTTGGCAACAATGCCACTGACAAGACGGCAGAACCGGTGTATGGCCTGCTGGCTGCCTATGACGATGAAATGTTCACCACCTTCTGGCAAGAACTGGAGCTGGGACCGGATGAGCAAAGACATCTCCCCATATCTGAAAACACCGAGCCACTGAAAGGCCCGCGCAAGCTGCCGCCACGCATGCTGAAGATGGTGCGCAAGCAGTTGGCGAATATCCATTTCGGCCCGAATGCCGATTTTACCTCCGTGCCGGAACCGCTGGATGCCGCCTACATAGACTGGTCGCTACCGCCCTTCAATGCCGGCTACCATGCCTGGGCTGCACATTATGATATTGGCGACGTACAGCAAAAAATCCGCAAGCCTTCACAACTGATACCTGGTGCAGATACGAATATCTTCATCGTCGGCGAAGCCTATTCCAATGACCAGGCCTGGGTCGAAGGGGCCTACTGTACCGCTGAATCGGTATTGAATGATTTCTTCGGAGTCATACCGCTGATAGACAATACCCATTATCCGTTTATTTGCTCTGGCAAATAAGCAGCAAGTCAACCAATGGACGGGGCCTGCCAGCGGCCCATTCCGTCACCGTCACATATCTGCACCAATCCCCATCATGCGTGCACCAGAAACTGGTGCACGCAGCGGTTTTCCCGCTGCTACTCCCGCAAAACACTACTGACAGAAACTGACACTGGCAGGGCATACCATGGCCAGGCCTTGAGCACCTGGCTCAGGGCATTTACCCCATGTCCCATTATTAGGAGTGTCATCTCATGTTTAATCCCGGCTATATTCTTTTATACGTCTCCAGCCCACAAGCCAGCGCGGCTTTCTATAGCGAATTGCTGGGTTTGGCACCGATAGAAAACTCAGACACCTTTGCCCTGTTCAAACTCACATCCGGCGTCATGCTGGGTTTATGGGCTGCCGCCACGGTTGAACCGGCAGCCACCGCCGTTGGTGGCAGCGAACTGGCCTTTACCGTCGCCGACCAGGCTGCCGTTGATGCCACCCATGCCCAGTGGGCAACACGCGGGCTGAGCATTGCACAAGCGCCCTGTGCGCTGGATTTTGGCTACACCTTCGTGGCACTGGATGCAGACGGTCATCGCCTGCGCGTGTTTACCCCAAGCTGATCATGACACGCAACTGGATTGCAGTTGCCTCGGCTGACCATGTGCAAGGTGGTCAGCGCGATGGCTTCATGCAGGTATGTCATGGCAAGGCTGCCCCTTTGCGCCGTCTGCAAGCGGGCGACAGGGTGGTGTATTACTCACCCAGTCAGGTGTTTGGCAGCAAGATTAAACTACAGGCGTTTACCGCGCTAGGCATCATCCTACCGCGCGCAACTTACCAGGTGGCTATGGGTGAAGGATTTCAGCCCTACCGTCGTGATGTCTTGTGGCTGCCGTCTCAGATAGCCGCCATCCATCCGCTACTGGAAAGCATGGAATTTTCTGCCGGCGTGCGCAACTGGGCTTACCAGTTCCGTTTCGGCATCGTTGAAATCAGTAGCCATGACATGAACATCATTGCTGCTGCCATGCAGGTGAATATGGATGTGGATATGGACGCCACCAAAGCTGAGTTAAGTACTACAGGTCAGCTCTGCCTTGATTTGCCTTAGTTGCTTTGTTTTAGTTGATTTTTAAGCGGCAACCAGTCTGACCGGTCGCCAATCCAGGACATATAGTCGTTTTTGTGCCCATGCCCATAGAATATAGCCGTGTTGGCCACTAGTTGTGGCAACATCTGTCTTTTCCGCGTTCTCTGTATTTTCAATGCGATTTCCATAGAAAGATCGGCTTGCAGGCATTTCAAAGATATTCATTCCATTTCAAGTTGCTGTGCAAGAGCAAGTTGCGCCTGGGCCGGCTGCTGCCTGTACTTACCACATTACTTGCCACCTTATTTACCACATTACTGGTTTTGACTGGCTGTGAGCAGACCAAGGGCGGCAAGACTGTCGTATTGACACCCTGGCTAAAGATGCACCAGGCGGGCACGGGCGATGGCAACAAGCTGCCCGTCACTTATTCGATACGCCAACAAGAAAAATGGTGGCTGCTTTCTTTTCCCATCTGGCAAGACCTGGACTATGACGAAGTCAGTATCATCAACGATAAAACCATTCTGGTTGCCAGGTCAGTCAAATTTGCCAAGACGCAGTCTGCCGATACCCACGCCAGACTCATGACTGAAAATGACGGCCGTGGCATGGATGTCTGCACTTCCTCATCGGCCATCAATGCGCCAGCCAATGTCAACTTCATTGACTGCACCGATGCCAGCACTGACAAGAAACGCATCGTCAAACGTCTCAGCCTGAATGGTAAACTGATGCAGACTTTCAACATGCCAGCCAATGAATGGGAAGACTTGCCAACACCGGCAAACATCGCCTTTTATGGCGATGATGACGATGCACAATTGCCCTATGTACTGGAAACCGCCAGGGACAACACCTACTGCCGCCTGATCATGCTGGGCAAGGACAGGAACACCAGTTTTTCCATGAATGCAAAAACTGATAACGGCAAGTGTGCATCAGCAAGCGACTGGGGAAGGATCCGCCAGAAACACCTGCAACCGGCGACCAATTTTGAAAACCTGGGTCAGAACCTGCCAATACGAAAAAAAGTGATCGCCGAATCCGCAGAAAAACCTGCCTCCAAATAATGAGCAAAGCCACAAGTATCAAGAGGACTATGCAATTTATCGCCTGTTGTCGCTTGCCAGGGTTAAAATTCCAGTTCAGCTTATGTCGCAAGATATGCTTGTGACCTGCTTATTTCTCATAGAACGCATCAGATGATAGTCAGAACCATCACCGTAATTTTTGCCATCATTGCCATTTATCTGGGCATAGAAAATGTACAAAAGCTCAATGCCATGCGCATACCAGACACCGAGTTTGAGCAGATTGACGGCACGGTCGTTTTAATGGTGCATGGTGTGGACGACAATCCTGGCTATGTCGTGACCGGCGGCTTTAACAAGCAACTGATACAGATCACCTTCTCCTACATCGTGAATGGCGTCGAAAGAACAGCCGATACCATATCACCCATCTGCAGTCGCTGTGAAGCGCATCATGTGCTGAGAATGACAGGCATGAAACCAAACGAACTGGTCCCTGGTGCCCCCATCCGTGTGCTGGTATCCAAAACCGATGTCAGCAAGGCGTATCTGGCCCTGCCCACCTCCGGTGAAAAACAGTCGCAGATGTGGACGGTGTTCCTGTGGCTGATTCTTGCCCCCGGCATGGCCTTGCTCTTCTACAAACTGGAAGGTAAAAGTAAAAGACCGGATGACACTGCTGCCGATAAACCTGCTGCCTGATCATAGAGCACCTGCAACATCTCGACAGGGTTCTCTCACTACACGAACTGCCCAACAGTGATCAGGCGGTCAATTCACGACCGCAAACTCCATTAGCCACATTAGTTGTGTTTGACAACGATTGGTTTGACAATAATTGATAACAAGGCGTATGATCGTTGTCAAACGCAACCATTCTAATGAAATACCTGAAGAGCCCTGCATGTCTGCATGAACACACTTACTACTACCGGTGCCTTGCTCCGGGAATTTGTCCGGCTTTATGTACGCGACCAGCGTATCAAAACCAATTGTGGTAACGGCGCATCCACTGTGCAATGTCACGTCATGACAGAGCTGTTGCGTGAAGATGGCCTTACCCAGCAAACCCTGGTGAAGCGTCTGGGCCTTGATAAAAGCTGGATCAGCCGGGCAAGCGATGCACTGGCGGCGGATGGTACGCTATCAAAAACAGTCAATGCAGATAACCGGCGTAGCGTCAGCCTGCGTCTGACTGCGGCAGGCAGAAAACGCGCCAGTACGCTTGACACGACCTTGAATCGTCATGCAGATCAGCTATTGCTTGATGCAAACGCAGCACAGCAGTCCGCAATCATGACTGCCATGCAGGTATTAATCGATGCGCTACAAAAAGACAACAGACCCGGTTGCGGCATCGCACCACCAATCCGTAAAGCACCAGACAAAACTATCATCCTGCCAAAACAATTGATATACAGGCCTGCCAGCAGAAAAGACTGGTCAGCGATACGTTTATTGTTAAACAGCCAGAGCTTACCCGTGGAAGGTGCCTATGCCCATCTGCAACACTTCCAGCTAGCATTCCACAACGATGCGCTGATAGCTTGCGGTGGCCTCGAGATCTACGCACAGGATGCACTCTTGCGCTCCATAGCCGTCCAACCTGAAGCCCAAGGCCAAGGCTACGGTCAGCAACTGGTGATGCAATTGATTGATGCGGCACGCAACACAGGTATCAAACGCCTGTATCTACTGACGACCAATGCCGACAAGTATTTTCAACAATTCGGTTTTCGCATCATACAAAGCAGCAAACTCCCGGTCGGCCTGCAAGCATCCAGCCAGTTACAAGGTGCATGTCCGGCATCGGCTATTGCCATGCAATTAAAACTGGGACGTGTTGAACTGACAAAGCCCTCAAAAAAACCAGGCGCAAGATAAATCCAATCCACCTTATTTTCAAGATGAAACATACCCCACGCGCCTTGCAAACCATTGCCATCCTGGCTGTCACACAAATTCTGTCGTGGGGATCACTGTATTACGCCATCGCCATCCTGGCACCTGAAATTCAAAAAGAGATGGGTTGGCGGGCAGAGCTGGTATTCGGTGCGTTTTCCTGGAGCCTGCTGGTGGCAGGTACGATCGCCACCTATTCCGGCATGCTGCTGGATCGCCATGGCGGCAGGCTGGTCATGGGCATGGGTTCAGCCACTTGCGGTCTGGGCCTGATATTGCTGAGCAGCGCGCACACGCTGCCAATTTATTTTCTGGCGTGGAGCATACTGGGGCTGGCCATGGCAATGACACTGTATGAAGCGGCCTTTGCAACCATCACCCATCATTTCACCATCCACAGCCGCCAGGCAATTTCTACGCTGACCCTGTTTGGTGGTTTTGCCAGTACCGTGTTCTGGCCGTTGACACAAAAACTGAACAGCCTGATGGGCTGGCGCGACACGTATCTTGCCTACGGTATTGCCCAGCTTCTGGTATGCCTGCCGCTGCATTTGCTATTGCAGGCGAAAAAGACAGCACCACCCGCAGAAACAGTGACAGCAAACACAGCACAAAACACAAATCGCAGTCACAGCCTGCAAGAAGCCTTGCGTAACCCTACGTTCTGGAAACTGGCATTTGCTTTTTCTGCAAACAGCTTCGTCTTTTCTGCCATGTCGGTACATCTGATCCCATTGCTGGGTCAGCTAGGCCACCCGGTTACGCTGGCAGTATTCATGGCTGCGCTGATAGGCCCGATGCAAGTCGCAGGCCGCATCGGCGAAATGACCCTGGCAAGAAATGCCATGCCACAAACCGTGGGCAAGTTCACCTTTACCGCCTTGCCAGCGGCACTGGTGGCGTTGATACTGTTTGGCTCGCATGCCTGGGCACTAGCACTGTTCTGCATTTTTTATGGTTTGAGCAATGGCATACTGACCATCGTCCGTGGCACCATTCCCCAAGCCCTGTTCGGTACTGAAAACTATGGTGCCATTTCTGGTGCCATGTCCGGCCCGGCGCTGTTTTCCAAAGCCGCTGGCCCGTTGCTCATTGCCAGCCTGATACAGCATGCATCTTCACCGGATGTGATTTTTACCTGCCTGCTGGTATTTTCCCTTGCTTCGCTGGCGTTTTATCTATCGGCATTGAAAACACGGTGATTCAGGATTTTTCCTGCTTTTCGTTTTTTCCTGCTTGTCGTTTTTTCCTACTTCTCGTATTCCGAATATTTCCTGGCATCCCCTTTGACCAGAGGGGCAGGATACTTTAAGGCATTCAGGGCAATTTTTTCCTGGCAGGCGGCAAACAGATCCACATCCAGGGTGTCTGCCAGCATGATGAGGTAATTCATCACATCGGCTATTTCATGGCGGACAGCGATTCTGGCCTGCTCGTTCAATTCTTCTGGTTTGCCTGTGGGCAGCCACTGAAAAATTTCCAGTAACTCTGCCGCTTCAACGGTCAAGGCACTGGCCAGGTTTTTGGGCGTGTGAAACTGCGCCCAGTCACGATCAGCCACAAACTGCCTCAGCTTATCCCTGACAGCCTGGCAGGCATCTGTTGAGGCGTGTTGCGGTGTACTTATTTTGGTAGATGATGAGGGCATGATTTTCTCTGGCAAATGCACTGAATACCATTATGCATCATGCCCCTGTTGTTCACGCCAACATTCCTGTCGTATCAATTTGTATCCAGCATGAAGTGGAAAATGAACCATATTAATTCCGCAAATGACTGGGCACTATCATATAATCGGGAGCAAAAATGGCCGCTATTCATTGAAGAATCTATTACCAAATATCACTAAATTCATTATCTTTTTGGAACCACCATGTCAGATAAGCAGCCCCCAAATCATAGCGAAAACTCCGATCTTCCAACAGACCCATCCCGCCGACGCTTGCTGCAAGGCGCAGCTGTCGCTGGAGTGGTTGGAAGCATGCACGTTATGGGAGAAACTGCTGCGCATACGGCAAATAAAGTCGTGGCGGGTTCTCTGGACACCAAGCTGAAAGCACATATCAAGAATGTGGTCGTGATATATCTGGAAAACCGCAGCTTCAATAATCTGTTTGGCAATTTCCCCGGCGTCAGCCAGCCTTTGTCTGATGTCCCCGCTGCTGTTTTTACACAAAAAGACAGGGATGGTTCTGTCTTGAGTACCCTGCCCAAAATATGGGGTGGAATGGTGTCGCGTGCGCAAAACCTGGGTGGCAAAAACTATGTGATTGATGAAGACAAGATCAATGGTCTGCCAAATGCTCCGTTTGCCTTGAAAGATGCAGAGGGCTTGCCTCTTCCTGAATCCGTGATCACCCGGGATTTGTGGCATCTGTTTTATCAAAATCAGATGCAGATCAACGGTGGGAAAAATGATCGCTTCGTCGCCTGGGCAGATTCGGGCGCATTGACCATGGGCCACTATGGGGAAACGCATAAGAATCTCGATTTATGGAAAATCGCTCAGCAATATACTCTCTGCGACAACTTCTTCATGGCTGCATTTGGTGGTTCCTATCTGAACCATCAATTCCTGGTCTCTGGCAGGACTCCTGAATATTTTGATGCACCGAATACCCCGGCAATAAAAAAAATAGCAGTCACCGAGGATGGTCCAACCGGAGTCAGGCTGGCCATCGATCAAGAATGCCCAGCATCGGCACTGGATGGCAAACCAAAATTCGTCAACGATGGCGCAATTACCCCGGACGGCTATGCAGTCAATACCATGGCCCCACCCTATCAGCCCAGCTCTGTCAAACCAGCACTTGATGGTGATACCACGTTGGCAGATCCGCAAGATCCGGGTACTTTACCACCGCAAAGCTATGACACCATCGGCGATTTGCTATCGCGTAAAGGTGTCAGTTGGGCCTGGTACGGTGGCGCCTGGCAAGTTGCGTTGGAATATAAAGGCGGCGGTGAAAAACCAAATTTTCAATATCATCACCAGCCTTTCAATTATTTCAAGCAATTCGCACCAGGCACGTCGGCGCGCAAAGAACATTTACGCGATGGTGGCTTGGGTGACAGCCCCATATCCAACAAGTTTTTAGCTGATGTCATCGCTGGTAAACTGCCTGCCGTGACATTTTACAAACCGCAGGGCAATCTCAACATGCATGCGGGTTATTCGGATGTTGAATCCGGTGATCAGCATGTCGCCAATGTGCTGGAACACCTGAAGAAAAGCCCTCAGTGGAAAAACATGCTGGTCGTCATTACCTTCGATGAAAATGGCGGCTGGTGGGATCATGTGGCACCACCCAAAGGCGATCGCTGGGGACCAGGGTCACGCATCCCGGCGATGATCGTTTCCCCTTATGCGAAGAAGGGAAATGTCGACCATAGCTTCTACGATACGACATCCATTCTACGTTTCATCACCCGCCTGCACGGCCTGCCCCTGCTGGAAGGGATTAAAGTGCGCAACGCTGCGTTTATTGAACGGGGTGCTTTACCGCCGGGTGACCTGACTGGCGCACTGAGTTTCGCTGAGCATAAAGTGAGCTAATCTTATCCCTTGTACCCCTTCGTACCCATTTGTACCCCTTTACCCGTGGCTGGCCAAATCAAGCCAGCCGCATCCTCAAGCGCAGTAATATCGATATGGGCACTGCATGCCCTTCCCTGCGCCGATGACAGCGTCACAATCCAGATATTGCAATGCAAAAATAGTGCTTACAAATTAAGCATTTAAGCGATAAAATGCAAGACCATATGCAAATGCTGCATCGCGCCAATAATTTGATTCAACACGGCAATATTGCATGGTCGATTATCCCTACCCACTCTGGAGAGTTTCATGTCTTTGCTTAATGAACAATTATCATCTGCTGCCCAGAACCAGTTTGCGACACAAATCGCGGTTTTCCGGGCTTTCTCGCAATCTGCATTTGGTGGACTGGAAAAACTGATTGCCCTGAATTTCAATCTGGCAAAACAGTCGTTCGACAATGCCAATACCGTCACGCATGAATTCTTTGCCGTCAAAGAACCGCAAGACATCCTGACCCTGAGCCGTGCCCACAGCCAGCCGCAACTGGAAAAAATTCTGGCCTATGGCCGTGAACTGGCCAGCATCACCAGCAATGCGCGGGCAGAATTGTGGCAAGCCGTCAGTTCCCCGGCACAAGAGGTGACAGCAGTTACAGTACCGGCAATAAAAACTGCGGCCAAGAAACCTGCAGTGGCAAAGCCTGTCGCCGCGACCACGCAATTGACTTTGTTGGCAGAACCGGAAGCCAAGCCTGTAGCTAAGCTCAAGGCAAAAGCAAAAGCAAAACCGGCAGCGAAAGTTGAGGTCAAAGCTGATGTCAAGAAAGCGGGCGCAGAGAAGATTGCCCAGACCAGCAAAAGCGTGGCAACCAAACCCGTAGTTGCCAAGCCTGCTGATGCAACAAAGAAAGCAAGTCCTGCAAAGGCAAGCAAGCCGGTAACAGCAGCTCCCAAGGCGCAGCCAGCAGCAGAAAAAACTATCGAAAAAACTACAGCAAAGAAACCCTTGAAAAAAGCTACCACTCCAATTAATGCAGGTAACGCTGCAAATAATACCGAAAGCGCGGCCGCAACTACATCTACTGCAGCCGCCAAGCCAGCGCCCAAGAAAACCGCTACCAAGCCAGCAGCCCCGGTTGAAGCAGCACCCGCAGTTGTTGAGGCAACCACGCCAGAGAAAAAGTCTGCCGTTAAATTTCCTTTCCCTATTGCGCCAAGACTGAAAGCCGGTACGCCAGCCTTCCCTGGTGCCGCAGCCCCAGCCTACAAGGCAAAATCCAGCTCGGCCACGGGTGCAAAAAAGCGCGTACGTCAATAATCAGCACACATTCTTAAAAAGACCGCTGTTAGTGCTGATGCACGACAGCGGTCTTTTTACATTTGCCTACCGTAAAACCACATTTAGGCAGTATTGAAATTGAAATACTGCAACACCGGCGTCAGCACAGTAAAATGCACCATTGATCTTTGCGCTCACAAAATGAAATTCCCTTCACTCGCCAGCCTGGCAGCAATATGGATGCTTATCCACACTGTGCACACGGTGGCAGCAGAAGACACTATTACCGTCGCCTGGCGCATCAAGCCGCCGCATCAGTATATTGAAAACGGCGTCGAAAAAGGCATCTTGCTGGACCGCGCCAAGCAGGTCTTCAGCGTCGCCCACATACCAGTCAATTTTGTGGAAGAGCCGGCGAAACGCATCTGGAGTAATTTTTCTGGCGGCAGCAAAAACTATTGCTCGTTCGGCTGGTACAGGATTCCCGAACGTGAGTCGCTGGTACAGTTTTCCGACATCTTCCATACCGACCCGCCGCATACCTTGCTGGTCAGCCCTGCTGCCATCAAGCAGGTATCTGCCCACCGCAGCCTCGCCAGCCTGATGGCAGACCGTAGCCTGACGCTGGGTGTCGTCGACGCTGTGTCCTACGGACCAGAACTGGATGCCATGATCAAATCCAGCAAAAACCGGATAGAACGCAGCACCACCCTGCCGATGATCATGGCACGCATGGTCGGCGCCAACCGCGCATCCTATATGCTGATTGATCGTGAAGACTGGGAATACCTGAAAGATAAAGAAGACAGCCTGCACCAGACCACACAGATGGATCTGGCAGGCATGCCGGCAGGATTACACCGTTATATCGTCTGCAGCAAAGATATCTCGTCTGAACAAATGCAAAAGATCAATGCGGGAATACAGAAGGTATTTCGGGCGAAAAAATAGTAATACCCATTACATCAGTTCGTCAGGTGACTAGGGCTTGTTGACCTAACTGGCATCAAAGCGCTTCCCATTCATGTCTCAACAAGGCATACATCGCAATATCTCCATGCTTGCCACGGCAGAAAATGGCACCACGCGCAATGCCTTCTTTGATGTAACCACAGTTGATGGCGACTTTTTCTGATGCAATGTTACCCACACTCATGTGAATTTCCAGGCGGTTGATCAGCAGGGTCTTGAACAGGTAATCGGTCAGTAGTTTTACTGCCTCGGTCATGATACCTTTGCCGTGCAGGTTTTTGACAAACAGGCCATAGCCGATTTCCCTGGCATTGAAATACGGCACGGTCTTGAAATGAAAGACACGTCCTATGATCTTTTCATTCTCGTCAATAATCAGAAACGTCTCCGACATCTCCTTGGAGCGCGACTCATCATCAAATTTCTTTTCAGCAGTGCCCGGCAACATGATATCCAGGGGTAAAAAATCGCCCTTGCCATCTGGATGGTTCATCAAATCAAGCAGGGTCGCCACATCTTCTTTTCTGACATGGCGCAGGTAAAAGCAGCTTCCTTTAATCATGCATATGCTCCTCGACAAGTATCCATAAATCATTGATGCCATCCATACGCAACCAATGAACAAATATGGACAAGAGATCAAGGTGAGAGTTCCCGTCTGCCACTATCGTCAAAGTTGCCCGGGCTTACATTTCCAGCAAGCGTCTTTGTCGTTCTTTTTCTTCCAGGATGGCAGATTCGATTTCTTCCAGCACGGCGCCAACGTCAACCGGGCGCTTGTCTATTGCCACCTTGCCGGTCAATGCGGTTTCCGGTGTCAGTAAGCCGGCGACATACAGTTTCCAGATTTCCTTGCCGTATTGGGTATCCAGCAGCTCGGGGGCAAACTGACCGAAATAAGTCGCCAGATTGCGGACGTCGCGTTCCAGCAGGACGGCAGCTTCGGTATTGCTGGCAGCATCAATCGCTTGCGGCAGGTCGATAATCACCGGGCCTTCGGCATCCACCAGAATATTGAATTCTGACAGATCACCATGTATCACCCCGGCGCACAGCATCAGCACGACCTGATGCAGCAACTGTGTGTGATAAGCCAGCGCCAGTGCCGGTGACAGTTCTATGTCATTCAGGCGCGGTGCAGCATTGCCGTCGGAATCGGTGACCAGGTCCATCAGCAACACACCTTCAAAACAGATATACGGCCGTGGCACCTTGACGCCTGCGGCTGCCAGTTTGTACAGAGCATCCACTTCGGCGCTTTGCCAGACTTCTTCCTGCATCTTGCGGCCATAGCGCGTGCCTTTTTCCATGGCGCGTGCCTGACGGCTGTTTTTGACCTTGCGTCCTTCCTGATACGAAGCGGCATTTTTAAAACTACGCTGGCTGGCTTCTTTATAAACCTTGGCACAACGGATTTCTTCGCCACAGCGCACCACATACACGGTCGCTTCTTTTCCACTCATAAGCTGGCGCATGACTTCATCCAGCAAGCCCTCTTCCTGCAAGGGCTGCAGTCTTTTTGGTGTTTTCATTCGTGGGAGCTGCTCAGGCCTTGCGCGGCTTGCCGCCGGTTTTGACTAATTTGACCGGTGCATGTCCACGCGACTTATTGCGCATGTCATAGATGGCCTTGGCATCCTGCTCGGCCCTTTCTTGCGTACGCATGGCGGGAACATCGTCGTGCAAGGTAAAAAAGTCGGCCGCCTGGGCCCGCATTACATGCTTGATGGCTTCATCATCGCTGAGATCAAATCGTTCCGTCATTAAAGTGGTGACTTCATCCAGATATTCTTCATAGGTCATCATCGTATTTTTTTCCTGTCTTTATGGAGTGCCTGGTGCTGATACATCAAATGGGTATAAAAATAGCCATAAAGATATATAAGCCGTGCCAGCCACACAATCATTGCGTTTGGCACAAGTGTATTTGGGCTGTGCCGACTCCAGCTTCATTAATAAAGTCTGCACAAAGGTGAAGTATTGTACACGTGCTGCCTGCTCACAACGGTAAGCTGTGAAATCTCGGCTACAATGCCGCCTTCCAGGAAATATCCCACAAGAGTTATTGCATGAGCATAGTCATCCATGAGGCGCTGCGCGCCTATATCGATCCCCTGACCGAACACGAATTCGCTGCGCTTGAGCGCAGCATACTCACAGAAGGTTGCCGCGATGCACTGGTGTGCTGGGGTGACATCCTGATCGATGGCCATAATCGCTACGCCATCTGCCAGCGTCATGGTTTGTCTTACAATACCGTGCAAAATGGCAATTTTATCAATATTGAAGACGTGCAACTGTGGATGATAGACAATCACCTTGGACGTCGCAGTGTGTCTGACTTCCAGCGAGGCATGCTGGCGTTGCGCAAGAAAGAAATCGTCACCAGCCGCATGAAGGCTCAGGAAGAACAACCCGCGCCAGATACGCCAGAAAGCGAAGTCGCCGTCCCCATCATCAAGCCCACCCAGAGCCGCCAGGAAATCGCCCGGGTTGCCGGTATCAGCAGCAATGCTGTGGTACAGATAGAAAAAATACAAAAAGCAGCCGCGCCAGAACTGGTGCAGGCGGTACGCGATGGCACTATATCCATCAGCGCCGCTGCTGCCATCGCCTCTTTACCCAGCGATGAACAGGTCGCCGCCGTGGCAGGTGGCCGCAAGGAATTGCAACAGGCAGCCCGCCAGGTCCGGGAAAAAGCACGCGAGCATAAAGCACCACCCAAAGTCAGCGAAGCCGCCGCCGAAGTCACGGCAGACCATCAAACTGCAAGGGTACAGACCCTGGATGAAGTCAGCGCCCTGCGCCAGCAAGTCCAGAGCCTGCAAATGGAAAACAATGCATTGCAACGGCAGATCGCCGCCCTGAAAGAGCAACTGGCAGTATGATCATCCGTAATACCAACCAGTAGCAACCAGCAGCAACCAGGACTCATTTCATAAATAGGGATGCGTTCTACACAAAACCGTGGATAGGGGAATGGCAGAAAAGCGCGCAAGTTTGTCCAGCCTGTTTTTGAACAAGCTATCCGGTGCCGAGCTGGAGCATATGCGCCGCCTGGAAGCCATACAGCAAGCGCACCAGGGCCGGCCATTTTATGTCGACGACGACAATTTGCGCATGATGTACCTGAACCCCAAGTGC
This sequence comes from Undibacterium sp. Ji50W, assembly GCF_049340445.1. Taxonomy (NCBI): domain Bacteria; kingdom Pseudomonadati; phylum Pseudomonadota; class Betaproteobacteria; order Burkholderiales; family Oxalobacteraceae; genus Undibacterium; species Undibacterium sp. Ji50W. The sequence continues at coordinate 46,693 of NZ_JBMPOX010000013.1, forward strand.
ATGCAGAGTGTCATGAAGCTGGATGCCCCGAACGAATTGGTCTGCGCCTACTCGCGCACTGTCATGGGTTTTTTACTGTTTCACCCCAGGCCTTCGCATATTTTACTGATAGGCCTGGGTGGCGGTTCCCTCGTCAAATACTGTTATCACCACTTGCCCGATTGCCGTATCACCGCGCTGGAAATCAATGCTGACGTGATCGCCATGCGCGAGCAATTCATGCTGCCAGCAGATGACGAACGCCTGCACATCATCCAGTGTGATGCCATCAGTCATTTGCAGCAGCATGCCTATGCAGCCGATGTCATCTTGCTGGATGCCTATGATGAAAACGGCCTGGTGGCCGCACTCAACACGGCAGAATTTTATGCCAACTGCCAGCGTCAACTGGCTACCGACGGCGTGCTGGTTGCCAATGTCTGGGGCAAACCCAGCGCCCTGGCAGACATGCTGGGTCGCCTGCGCCAAGTATTCAAGCAACAGGTCTGCTGGAGCCGCTCTGAAGACAGCTACAACCTGATCGTCTTTGCTGTCAAAGGCAGCGCCATACCCAGGGCACACACAGGTGAACACCCTGCCCTGCAACTGGAAGCACTGGCAGCGCGCCTGCTCAGCCTTGATCCCACTACCTCATTTGAGCAAGTTGACGAAGAATTGCACGCACTCAAACAAAGCCTGGCTGGCATCATGGTGGCAGATAACAAAGTTCCCCAAACCTATGCCGACTGGAAAAAGCGGGTAACACAGCAGCAGTTGTAAGTTAATCGGGGCTGGTCCGACTACACTGTAGCGTAGTCTTAAAACGTGTTTACGATCTGTAGCGAGCGAGCGTCAGCGGGGTGAAGAGCAGCGCAAAAAGCGGAATGTACTCTAAGTACATGAGCATTTTGAGCAGCGCATGAGCCCCGCATGGACTCCTATTGCGCTCGCGCAGTAAGATCGTAAACAGGTTCTTAGTCACAAGGAGCCCCCATGAAACCCCTATTCCTGATCAGCTTGTTTGCCAGTGTCGCCAGCAGCCCCCTGCAGGCTGCCGACATTTGCAGCAAAACCAGTCCCGGTCATACCGTCGCCCTGCTGGAACTGTATACGTCTGAAGGCTGTGACAGTTGTCCGCCTGCCGACAAAACCATCAGCCGCCTGTATCAAAGCACGGGCCTGAACAGTGATCAGGTGATACCGGTGTCCCTGCACGTGGATTACTGGGATTATCTGGGCTGGAAAGATATCTTTGCCAAACAGTTGTACACCGAAAGACAGCGCAGCCTGGCAGACCTGGCGGGCAGTCGTTCGGTGTATACACCTGAAATCTTTTTGGCAGGCAAGGAAGTGCGCAACTGGCGCAATGGCCTGAGCGATGACATCAAGCGTATCAATCAAAAACCGGCAACGGCCAGCCTGCGTCTGGGCATAGAGAAACTGGCCGACAACAAACTGTATGTCAATCTGCAAGGCAATAGCATGCAAGAAGCCAGCCTGTATGTCAGCCTGGTAGAACAGGGCCTGGTCAGCAAGATACAGGCCGGTGAAAACCGTGGTGCCACCTTGCAGCATGACTACGTTGCCAGAGAATGGGGTGAAGTCTACCGGCTGAACGCAGGCAAAACCGCAAGCTATTCCACCCAACTGGCCATACCCGCCAGCACAAAACGTAAAAACCTGTCGCTGCTGGCATTTGCGCAAGACAAGCAAGGCAATATCGTGCAGGCAGTAAGCCTGCCTCTGTGTGACAGCCCGCAATAAGATCGTAAACATGCTCTGAGGGCTTGCGCCATTTTACCTGTGCTTAGCGACATATTTACCGGCACTGGTCTTAACTTTAAGGCAAGCACAAGAAAGATGGTTTAGACTCCCTGCATTCCCCGTTGTTGCCATCTATATGATTACCATTAGGACTTACGCAAAATTGTCCCAGCAAGGCGTAGCGACGAAGACAGTACGAATAGTACGGCTAGGAGCTGCAACGCAGCTGGGGCGGTTTTGCGTAAGTCCCAACCATCAATCTTGCCAGGAGCCAGCCAAATGAATCTACTAGTCGCCTTTTTACACCATCTTGCCGCATTCACCCTGGTCAGTTCACTGGTCGCGGAAATGATCTTGATACGTCAGCCTTTGAGTGTGTCGTCCGCCAAAAGCCTGCGTACTCTGGACGGCATCTATGGCGTGAGTGCCATGCTGATCCTGGTCATGGGCATATTGCGCGTCATCTACTTTGAGAAAGGTGCGGCCTATTATCTGCACAATCATGCCTTCCTGCTCAAGATGACTGCCTTTATCGTGGTCGGTCTGCTGTCCATCTATCCCACCATGATCTTCCTGCGCTGGGCGCCGGCGTTGAAGCAAAATCAGTTACCGCTGCTGAGTCCGGCCCAGGCCAAGAATATACGCAGGGTTTTACATCTGGAACTGGCGGGTATCGTCGTCATTATTCTGGGTGCGGTGCTGATGGCGAAAGGCGCTGGTTTTACGGCTTAACACTTGTTTACGATCTTACTGCGCCTGTCAGTTGTTTTAAGCCAATTTACATGGAAGAAAAGTTGTATAAACGACTGAATTCTGGCAAGCTTTCCGAAAAGACATGCGATTCTCAACAATCGTCCCAACAATCACATGTCGACAAGAACAAGGATGATGCCACCCTGGCTGGCATCACAGCTTTCAGGGATTCGCCATGTACGATGAAAATGACTTCTTTGCGGTATCCAAGTTCTTGAAACTGGGTATCAAAATCACGTTCAGAAATCCCATGGGCCAAAACCCATCGTTTCAAAGCAGCTTCCCTACACCCAAGGGTACTACCGTTACCCTGGATGAAAAAAACCTGTATGAAGTTGAGCGTAAATTACGCGCCTTGATCGGCAGTGATGTACCGGTCAAGACCAAGGCAGCCCCGTTTGTCTATCTGGGCACGAATTTCCGTGGTTTGCTGTACTGCACCAAAGGCTCCAATGAGTATATCGTGCAGGAAACCCATGACCTGTTCGGCACGGAATCCAAGCGTATCGTACGCACCGCCGAGCATTTCATTCAATTGCTCAGCTAACACGACACCCACACCACCACTGCTGAACCATGCAATGGTAAAACCGGCTGGCAGCCAATCCTGCCCGACAAAACTTCCCTCAAGCGCCAATTACCGACGATTTGCGTCATTCGCCGACACAGACGCGACAAACACGCCCGCCTTGCGTATCTTGACTTCACCGGACAAGAACCGGCAGGTTTTCAAAAATAGCTCGTTCCAGTTGTTACGAAAAAACCTGCCTTCAGACCCAATAGGCACACACGTGCCAGGTCCGCAAACAGTGAAAGAAAGGGTATCGTATGACGAACGAAATGAACAATCAACACATCAACAAAGGTAATTTATTCTTTGGATTGGCGTTGATCGTTGCCGGTTGCGTGTTCCTGATGGATCATATGGACATGCTCAATGCTATGGATTACTGGTTCCTGTTACCCGCCATGATCGCCATCAGCGGCCTGGTCGATATCATCAGCCCCAGCAAACCCCAGCACATAGCCAAAGGCTGCTTCAACCTGGTATTTGCATTCTGGCTGTATGTATCGATAGAACATATGTGGGGCTGGAGTTTTCATACCAGTTGGCCACTGCTGCTGATCGCCTTTGGCTTGCGGCATTTCATTGGCGGCTTGCTGACTGTACGCAAATAAAAAAAGACATTTCAATTAAGGACTATCATCATGAACAACAATAACGCGCAAGGCCGCATCCTGGTTGGTGCCATGCTGTTGATATTTGGTACGCTGGCATTGCTGGATAATCTGGATATTTTCAACACCCGCGACATTTTCCATTTCTGGCCCACGGTGTTCATCATCATTGGTGTGCTGAAAATTTCAAAAAGTGACAGTACAGCCGGGTATATTATCGGCGGTGGCTTCATCATCCTGGGTAGCATGCTGACATTGCAATACATGGGCATCATCCACTTCCGCATGCGCGACTTGTGGCCAATTTTCCTGATCTTCGCGGGTCTGATGGTGATTTTCAAAGGTAAACTGGGCGATAAGGATCGCTACCTGAATGGACAGGTAAATCAGGATTCCGTGTGCAATATCGTCGCCGTCATGAGTGGCAATAAACTGCAAAACAGTTCTCAGGATTTCAAGGGAGGTGAAATCAATGCCGTCATGGGAGGTGTGGAACTGGATTTGCGTCAGGCCTCCATACAGTCGGAAGCAACCCTGAATGTCTTCGCCATGTGGGGTGGCATAGTGCTGAAAGTACCGAATGACTGGACAGTAATCAGCCATGGCTCACCAATACTGGGTGGATTTGAGGACAAAACCGTGCCGCCCATGCTGACTGCGAAAAAATTGTATATCAAAGGTTACGCCGTCATGGGTGGTGTCGAAGTCAAAAACTGAAACGCTTAGGCTTGCATGCATCCCATATTGTCAGATTTCCGTCGCTTCCTGCTGTATATCGCCGCCTGCCTGCTGATGGGCGTCGGTATCGCCAGGTTGCTGGTGGCGGCGGAACTGAGCACGATGTCTTACGCACTGCTGTTTTCCTTGCCCCTGGCCCTGCTCGGTGGTTTTCTTGCATCCTCCGCCTATTATGTCTGCCGTTCCCTGCCTATAGCACACAGAAGGATGGTCACCGCCGTGCTGGTCTTTGGCAGTGCATCGCTGATCTCAGGCTTGAGCTGGCTGGGCATCTGCCATGGCTGGAACAAGGTCCTGTTTTTCCTGTTGGAAGATGGCACCGAACTGCAGATCACACCACACCTGTCAGCACTGTTTTTCCTGGCTGGCTTTGCCTTGTATGTGCTGGCCTTGCTGGCCTTCGACCTGTATATCGCCTTTGACAATATGCATGAAGCAGACCGGCGTGAAGCGGCATCCCGCCTGCTGGCAAGGGATGCCGAACTACAGGTTTTACGCTCGCAGATCGACCCGCATTTTCTTTTCAACAGCCTCAACTCCATCAGCGCACTGACAGCAATAGACCCCACCAGTGCACGCAGCATGACCATAGCGCTGGCTGATTTTTTCCGCCAGACCCTGTCGATTGCCGAAAAAGAAAAAATCAGCCTGAATGATGAAGTGCGTCTGTGTGAAAATTTCCTGGCCGTGGAAAAAATCCGTTTCGGTAAAAAATTGGGTAATACATTCGACATCAGCCCGGATGCAGGACAGGCATTGATACCGCCGATGATTTTGCAACCGCTATTGGAAAATGCCATCAAACATGGCATACGCAATCTGCCACAAGGCGGCATTATCACGGTCACCATCTTCAGGCGTGACCAGTGGCTGCATATCTCGGTAAAAAATCCAGTGGCTAGCGAAGCCAGCAACAGTGCCGGCAATGGCCTGGGTCTGCAGAATCTACGTCAGCGCTTTGCAGCTATCTATGGTGAACAGGCACGTGTCAGCTGGCAGCAAACAGCGAATGAATTCTTACTTGAAATGGCTCTGCCATATGAACAGGACAGACCGGCATGAATAAGCGCTTACGGGTATTGATCGTGGATGACGAAGAACTGGCACGCCGGCTTTCGATAGAATACCTGCGCTCACATACCGACATAGAGATCGTTGGTGAATGCGAAACCGGTATGGAAGCAGTAGAAGCCATCAGCAGGCTGGACCCGGAGCTGGTCTTGCTGGATATACAGATGCCGCAATTGTCCGGGCTGGAAGTGCTGGAAGTGACTGGCAGGCGCAGCGGCGTCATCTTCACCACGGCCTATGATCAGTATGCGTTGAAAGCCTTTGATTTACATGCCGTTGATTACTTGCTGAAACCTTTTTCCCAGCAACGCTTCGACGACGCCCTGGCAAAGGCGCGCAAATTGCTGGCCCAGGAAAGCACAGAAAAGTTGACGGATGCGGCACAAGCCCAGAACCTGGGCCAACTGGGTAAGCTGGTAGCACAACAAGGCCATCAACTGCAACGCCTGTTGATACGTGACCGTGGTCAGGTACATCATGTACCGCTGGACAGCATAGACTATGTTGAGGCACAAGACGATTACATCACCATCCATACAGCGCAAAAGTCGTATATGAAAACCCAGAGCCTGTCAGAACTGGAAGCCCTACTGGATGCCAGCAAATTCATCCGCATACATCGCTCGTTTTTATTGCATATCAGCGCGCTCAAGAACATAGAGCGGGCCAGCAAGGACAGCCATGTTGCGATACTCAAATCCGGCGTGCAGATTCCGGTCAGCCGCGCTGGCCATGAACGTATCAAGGCCTGCCTGGCTTAGTGTAGTGCTGCACTAGCCAACCAACAGCTATTTTCAGTTGATGGCCTTCAAGACCAAGGCCAGCTCTGTCCTGGTAGACTGCATCAGTTCATCAATATTTTCCGGCGTGATATCCAAGAGTTGGAAGCTGCCAGGGACTTTACTCCAGTCCAGTTCGGCAATGGTCTCGTTGACGAAATGGCCATCCAGAAAATCAGCCACGGCCACCACATCAATCAAACCCAGCTTATGCCCACTGCCAGGATTATGGTCACGATGATCCATGACGGCAACGCGTATATCGTCAGAAATTTCCCAGTCTTCCAGTATCGCCGAACCTATGCTGGCATGCCAGTGATCAATCAACTCCCACAGCGTCTGTTCGGATGTAAACAAGTCCTGGTAATGATTCGCGCGATTCAATATGTAAAACTTGCCTATGTCATGTAACAAGCCAGCCAGCATGGCCTTGTCGGCACTCAGGCGGGTATGGGTTTTGGCGATCACCATGGCCAGGGCCGCCACCCGCAGGCTGCGCCGCCACAGGCCATCCATCTGGGCGGACAGGCTGCCGTTAAACTTGTTCTCGGCCAACTGCTTCATGCCTATGGAAACGGCTATATTGCGCACGGCGGCAAATCCCAGCAACACTGTCGCCCCGCGCAAATCCGTAATCTTTTTACCCTGCGGGTTGAAAGAGGCGGAATTGCTGAGATGCAGTATCTTGGCCGACAATACCGGCTCGGTGCCGATAATCCGCGCCACCATATCGGTGGAAATATCCGCCTGGCTCAATGCCTTGCGGATCTTCATGGTCGCCCCTAGGGACGTGGGGAATACCAGCTTCTTTGCAGACAATTCCGCAGTAAAAGCTTCGAGGAATGCGAATTCGGCATTTTTTTGGGCTGTCATGATGGCAATCGAAATACGGACGACTTTTTATTGTACCTTGGGAAACCATTTCCAGGTAGACACAGCCGTCACCGCTGCCGTGAATTATCGATTTTAGTTTATAAAGAGGTTGCTGCCCTTGCAGCCTGCTCATACAGCCCGGACAAGACGCGCAAAAAGCGCGCCAGTTCGCTCAGTTCAAAACTTTCAGTGCCGTCACCGGTCAGCGCCGATACCAGCACCTGTTCGCGCACGGCGTAATAGCGCTGGCATACATCGCGCCCTGCTTCATTGGTGGAATACAGGATTTCCTTGCCACGTTTTTCGGTCTGCACCAGTGACAAAGCCTGCAATTTCTTGAGCGAATAATTAACGATATGGGTATCTTCAATATTGAGGATGAAGGCGATGTCTGCTAGCTTCTTTTCGCGTGCGCGGTGATTGATGTGATGTAATACCAGCACATCGGTAATCGTCATGTCTTTCATGCCGACGGCAGCCATGCATCTGACCGCCCAGCGATTGAAGGCATTGCCAGCAATGATCATGCCAAATTCAAATTCACTTAATTCCGCACTGCGACCTTCCGCCAGGTGTGAAGAAGAAACAATCGGCACCCTGGGTGACGCCGATGAACTCAGGCTGGTCTTTTTTGCAGGCTTGGTAGTGGACATAGAGATTCTTTAAAAAAATTGATATGAAGATTGCTAAACAGATGACGATATTTCGTCCTTTAATTTTAGCTTTTCCACGAAAAATAACAGCTATTTTCTATCAATTTATCAATAAATAATCAGTAATTCATCTTTTTCCACACCTGTCCACCACTAACGCCGTCCAAAATCAAGAAATTGCCAGCACCAACTTATTTTCCGTAGGCGCTGGCACGGCCTGCCCGGATTTTTCCAGCTTGAACACCGCCACGGTATGCACCAGTATTTCGGCTTCTTCCTGCATGCTTCTGGCAGCGGCAGCCGCCTCTTCCACCAACGCGGCGTTTTGCTGGGTCATCTCATCCATCATGCTGATGGCATGGTTAACCTGCAAAATGCCGGTATTCTGTTCACGGCTGGCCGAGCTGATTTCGCTGACGATATTGGCCACATGCTGCACAGATATCACGATATCCTGCATGGTGGCACTGGCTTCACTCACCAGTTTGCCACCAGCATCGACCTGGCCAACGGAATCAGCGATCAGGGTTTTGATTTCTTTCGCGGCGCTGGCCGATCTTTGTGACAGATTGCGTACTTCAGCGGCCACGACGGCAAAGCCACGACCATTTTCACCGGCCCGGGCAGCCTCGACTGCCGCGTTCAGCGCCAGGATATTGGTTTGAAACGCAATGCCATCAATCACGCCAATGATGTCAACGATCTTGTTGGAACTGGACTTGATCGCTCCCATGGTCAGTTCTACCTGCTGTATGACCTTGCCGCCCTTGCCTGCATGCTGAAAAGCCTTGTCGGCCAGTTGATGTGCCTGAACGGCATTTTCTGCATTCTGCCCTACGGTAGCGGCAAGCTGCTCCATGGAGGCGGCAGTTTCCTGCAAACCAGATGCCTGTTGTTCAGTGCGGTTGGATAAATCCAGGTTGCCATTCGCTATTTCACGTGCAGCAGTACCGATTTTTTCTGAACTTTGCCTGACCTGTCTCACTGCAATGATCAGACTTTGACTCATTTGATTCAACGACGACAACAGCTTGCCGGTTTCGTCATTGGTCCTGACTTCTATCTCTACCCGCAAATCGCCACTGGCGACAGCCTCCGCTAGCAGGATAGCGGCGTTCAATGAAGACGTAATCGTCCGTGTGGTGACGAGTGCAATCAGTATCGCCACCACCCCGGCAATAGCCAGCAAGATGATCATCAGCATTTGCGCCGCACCGGATATGGCTGCAGCATCACTGCCACTGTGCTCCATCAATCCAGCTTGCCAGGTCACCAGTTGGTCCAGCGCAGCAAAATACTGGTCCTGCAAAGGGGCAATTTCAGGCAATACCAGATCCCTGGCTTGCTCGACCTCGTTCTCGGCAATCAGCTTCAGAAACTTGTCCAGCACTGGCTGATAACGCTGCTTGGCGGCCAACACTGCCTGCAAAAAAATTTTCTCCTCTTCAAAATCGGCCAGCTTGTCAAACTTTGCCAGATCAAGATCAATCTGTTTACCGGCCTTGTCTATGGCGGACTGTTCCAGCTTTCTTTCGTCCAGGGTAGATAGTAGTAACAGACTTCTCAAGCTGCGAGCAATGTGGTCCAGATCAGATTTGATGCGGTTGGCAACAGCCGTTTTTGGATAGGCTTCCTTGACCACCAGATTTACTCCCTGGTTGATACGCCCCAGTTGCGTGACGCCGGTCACCGTCAATGCCAGCATCAACAAAATTACGAAACCAAAACCCAGACCCAGCCTATGGCCTATCTTCCAATTTTTGGTGTATTTGTTCAGCATAGCCTGCCCTCAAAGATGCAATCAAAAACAAAAACGCATTCCGTCTCCAAAATCGCAGACAAAGCGGGGCCAAGGCAAGTGACCCAACTTGCCTATTGACTTGCCTGCGATTGCTTGCGGGAGATCTAGACGCCCAGGTAAGCTTTCTTCACATCTTCATTGTTCAGCAGTTCTTGCCCCGTTCCCTGCATGACGATGCGACCTGTCTGTATCACATAACCATGATGGGCAATCGCCAGTGCCTTGTGCAGGTTTTGCTCTACCAATAATATCGACATGCCCTGCTGATTGATCAGTTGTATGGTGTCGAGTACCTTGGTGACGAACTTCGGTGCGATTCCCCAGGACGGTTCATCCAGTAACAGCAATTTGGGTTTCGCCATCAGGCCCCGGCCTATCGCCAGCATCTGCTGTTCGCCACCACTCATGGTGCCAGCCAATTGGTAGCGCCTTTCCTTGAGAATGGGAAACAAGCTGTACATGGTGTCTATGGACTCGGCCACTTCATCATCGTCACGGCGGGTATAGGCACCCAGTTGCAGATTTCTTTCCACCGTCAGACGGGCGAATATGCGTCGTCCTTCCGGCACCAATGACAAACCCAGGCCTACCCGTTTGCTGGCCGGGATTTTTTCCAGCGGCTTGCCGTCGAATACGATCTGACCGGCATCGGCCGCATTCAAACCGGCAATGGCGCGCAAGGTGGTAGACTTGCCATTGCCGTTACCACCGACCAGGGCGACGATCTTGCCCTTCTCGACATCCATATCGACCTTGGACAAGGCCAGCACGCCGTCATAACTGACTCTCAGGTTTCGTACTTGCAGCATCATTCATCTCCCAGGTAAGCAGCGATCACTTTGGGATCGTTAGACACTTGTTCAGGACTGCCTTCGGCGATCTTCTTGCCGTAATCGAGCACTACAATCGCATCAGCAATCGGCATGATGCCTTCCAGCACGTGTTCAACAATCAGGCAGGAAATACCTTCTTCACGGATTTTCAAAACCACGTCCACCGTCTCTTTGACTTCGGTCGGATTCAGGCCCGCCATGACTTCATCCATCAGCAACAGGCGTGGTCTGACTGCCAGTGCACGGGCCACCGCAAGGCGGCGCTGCTCGCTGATGGTCATGCTGCCAGCAGGCTTTTCTTTAAACTGACCAAGATTGACAAAGCTCAGCAATTTCGCGGCACTTTGTCTGGCATCCGCCACATTCTTGTTGATCAGAAAAGCACCAACCATGACGTTTTCCAGCGCTGTCATGCTGGTAAAGGTACGCGCCACCTGGAAGGTCCTGCCTATACCTGCTCGCGCACATTGCTCAGGGCTCATACCAGATACCCTGATGTCATTCATCCAGATTTCACCCGTGGTCGGTGGTGCATAACCTGCAATACAGTTAAACATGGTGGTCTTGCCAGCACCGTTCGGGCCTATCAGGCCAACGATCTTGCCGGCCCCTACCTCAAATGACACATCCTGATTGGCGGTGATACCGCCGAAGCGTTTGCTGACGCTTTCTACCCGCAATAAGCTCATGCTGCCTCCTTGCTGACTTGTGCATCCGTGGTGTCTTGTGCATCCAGTGATTTCTGCGCCTTGACCGCTTTTCTGCGGGCAAAAAATTGCTTGATCCAGCCCATCACACCTGTCGGATAGTAGACCGCAATCAGCACAATCAATGCTGCATAAATCACCAGATCCGTACCACGGCCAGAACCACCAAACAAAGCCCGTGTTCCCTCTTCAATGAAGGTCAATACACCTGCACCGATGACTGGTCCCAGCAAAGTGCCGACTCCACCCAATATGGATACCAGGGCCATCTTGATCGACAGGCCGGTATGCAGCACTGAACCCGGATCGATATACAATTCTTTCTGCGCATACAGGCTGCCACCGATGGCGGTAAAAAAACTGCTGACGGCAAAGGCGATCTGTTTGTAGCGACTCAGATTGATACCCAGGCTGCGTGCCGCATCCGGTTCATCCTTGATAGCGCGAAAGTAATAGCCAAGGTAGCTGTGTTCTATCCAGTAATTCACTGCCAGTGTCAGCAGCAAGAGCCCAAGGGCGATGTAGTAATACGGTGCCTTGTCGGTAAAAATCATGTTGCTCCAGCCCTGCTGATCCATGGGCAGGGTCAGGCCAACAGCGCCACCGGCATATTCCCAGTTGGTGAATATGATCTGGATGATTTCAGCCACGGCAATGGTTGCCATGCCAAAGTAATGGCCGTTGAGGCGAAAGCATGACCAGCCTATGATCAGGCTAATCAGTGCCGCCAATATGCCGCCACATAACATCGCCAGCCAGGCGTTCATGCCCCATTGCGTCAGCAGCAGTGTTGAGGTGTAGGCGCCCAGTCCGTAAAAGGCAACGTGCCCTAGCGACACCTGACCGGCATAGCCACCGACGATATTCCAGGCCACGCCCAGTTGTGCCGCCATCAGTATCAATATCGCCAGGTTCTGGTGTGACGGGTCTTTGACCACGACAGGTACCAGCAAAGCACAAATCACACATAGGGATAACAGTATGTATTTAACCGAGGATTTTCCATGAGAATCGGGTGCCAGCAATTCATGCGCCGATGTCAGGGTTTTTTCTTGTATGTTCATAGTTCCACCTTATTTTTCACCTTATTGCTTACCCATCAGTCCTTGCGGACGGAACATCAACACCGCCAGGAACAATCCAAGCACCAGTGCCAGCTTGTATTGCGGTCCGATCAGGAAACCACCCATGACTTCGATGACGCCGACAATAATTCCGGCAAACAAGGCCCCGATCACACTGCCAAAACCACCCAGGTTCACCACTACAAAAGCAATCAGGATAAAGTTCGCCCCCACTTCAGGAAAGATGGGAAAGAAAGTCGACAACAAAGCGCCAGCCACACCAGCACAAGCCGCACCGATGCCCCAGGCCATGGCAAACATTTTCTGCGAATCGATGCCCATCAGTTGGGCCGCCTCTTTATCTGCAGCAGTCGCTTCCAGTGCTGCCCCGGCACGGGTTTTGGTCAGGAACAGGTAAATCCCCATAGTCACCAGAATGGCACCGGCACCTGCCGTCACCTGCGGCATGCCCACCTGTATGCCGAATAGCTGCACAGCCCCGGATACAACCGAATGATCAACCGTCCTGAAATCGGGTTTCCAGAAAAATTGCGCCAGACCGCGGAACAACATCATCAGGCCGAAGGTGGTAAAAATCTGCGACAACATGGGCGCATTGGTGATCTTTCTGATGATGAGTTTGTACAGAATCACCCCAAGCGCAAACAAAAACAATGCCGTTAATGGCAGGGTAAACATGGGGTCCAATGCAAACAGCGAGTACATCCAGAAACTGGAATACATGCCAAACATCAAAAATTCACCATGAGAAAAATTGACGATATCCATGACGCCAAAGATCAAGGTCAAGCCAATCGCCACCAGCGCATAGATCAATCCGATCAAGATCCCTGACGCCAGGGTTTGAATAATAATTTCAAGGGACATATTTCTCCTCGCACTTCCTATATGTAAAACCGACGTCAGGTATCGCCAGGTAGTATTTACTGAATGCTTTTTTTACCCGGCTGGCTAGCCGGGCAAGCGTGCTTCTTTTTACTGAGCTTCTTTTTTACTGTGCTTGCTACTTGCGTTGATCCCATTTAGGCATAGGCCAAACCACATCTTTGGTGGCCAGGTCAAAAGGCCATACCGTGTTGTATTTGCCATCGATGATCTGTACCAGGATGCCGGAACCCAAGACGTTTTGACCATGCTCATCAAACTTAATGCCCTTCCACGGCATGATCAGTTTATTGGCTGGAATATTGGTTTCAGTCAGGGCTTTGCGTATGGCTTCTGGTTCAGTAGAGCCGGCGCGGTTGATCGCATCCACCAATGTCATCAAACCCGTGAAGGTGCGGGAAGAATTACCGGTAAAGTCAATTTTGTATTTACTGTTGAACAAATCATTGACCTGTTTGATCAGCGGATTGTTCTTCGCCAGATCAGGCGACCAGACTTCACGGGTGATGACGAAATCAGCATCCTTGCCCAGGGTGCGGCGGAATTCTGTATCGGTAAATCCGGCATTGTTAGCCAGGATCATGTCGGGAGAAAAACCGAGTTCCTTATAGGTTTTCATCGCCATGATGGCGTCACCCAGATAAGAAGATTGCATGACGACTTGCGGATTCGATGATTTCAGTTGCTGCACTTCAGAAGTCAGTTGTGTACTTTTCGCCGGATAGACAATGGTCTTCACCAGGTTATAGCCTTTTTCTGCTGCCAGTTTGGTTTCTAGCTTGGTGGTTTCATTGCCCCACAAGGTGTTTTCATTGAAGGTTGCCAGTTGCTTGACCTTGATGCCTTTTTTGGCTTCCAACTCTTTGAAGAACTCAAAGAAATTATGGACGAACAAATCATCATGCGCCGTAGTGCGGAAAAACCATTTGAAACCACGCTGTGTCAACGTGGATGAAGAAGATTCCGGGTTGACATAAGGGATCTTGTATTTTTCAGCCACCTGGCTGGACGTCGCCGTCACATTACTGAAGTAGGCACCGACAATGGCAACCACTTTTTCCTGGGTAATCAGTCTTTCGGTTTCGCTTGCGCCGATTTGCGGATTGCCCTGGTGATCAGCAAACACCAGCTTGATCTTGGCACCTTTCAAGTTAGGCAAGCCACCACCAGCGGAAAATGGCAGATTGGGTGCACTTTTAGCACCGTTGTTAACGATATCGGCAGCCAGTTCCAGCGCGTTTTTCATTTCACTGCCGGATGATGCCGCAGCGCCGGACAAAGGATAGATCACGCCTATCTTGATTTCTTGCTGCGCATAGGCAGAGTAGCAAAAACTCAATCCCAGGGCGGCCAGAAGACCTGCGCGGGCAATTCTCTTGATGGTATTTGTAAACATTATTAAACGCTCCAATTTAATTAAATGTAAGCTCTCTGCTACCTTGATGAGAGCCGCTTCCTATGCTGCAACGCCTGTCCTTGCCTGCATTTTTCCGTATTTGCCGGACCTGTCAGCCAAAGATTTACTTCATCGACCTTTCGGTCGTGTATTTCAATAATATGGATACTTCTTCACTGCTTGCTGTTTTCAACCATTCCCTGACAAACTGCTCGCCCAGCCTGTCAAGGTTATTTCTTAACAGTGCGTCGACCTGGTCCACCTTGACCTTGTTGTTACGCAACTGGTTTTCAAAACCGGCATCGCTGTCCCTGCTCATATCCCAGCCACGTTTTTCGGCATGCTGGGCGGCATCCATGATTTTCTTTTGCGTATCCGGGTCAAATCGGGCAAACACTTTTTGACTGATGAAGACCATATTTTTGGGTATCCATGCATTTGCCCGGTAGTAATACTGCATCTTGCTCCATGCCCTGGTTTCCACCCCGGTCCAGCTTGAGGTGATCATCAGGTCCAGCTTGTCAGCGGCAATCGCCTTTTCCAGATCGATCACCTGTACCGGCACTGCTGTTGCCAGGGCCAACTCGGCTATCCTTTCACTGGCCGGGTTATAACTGCGCATGCGCATACCCTTGAAATCTGCCAGTGAACTCAAAGGTTTTTTTGAGTATAGGTTCTGGGGCGGCCACGGCACTGAATAAAGCAACTTCAAACCGCGCTTGTTAAGCGCCTTTTCCACTTCCGGTTTTGACGCCATCCACAAGTGATAAGCATCTTCATAATCCCTGACAGTAAATGGCAGGGAATCCACACCAAATACCGGTATATCTTTTGCCAGGCTGGACATGATGATTTCACCTGCCTCGGCTTTTTCACTGATAACGCCGGCAAAAATTTCTGCCGGTTTCAACAAGCTACCTGCGGCAAAGACACTCATCTTCACCCGTCCACCCGTGCCTGCCATGACATCCCTGGCAAATTGTTGCAGATTCAAGGTTTGAAAATTGTCTGCGGCATAGGCAGTGGCGAAACGTACTTCCATTTCATCTGCCTGGCAGGGCAAGGCCGTCATTGCCATCAGCACGACGCTTGACATTGCCACTGACACTGCCATCGCCGCTGCCACGCTTGCCCCTGCAAAGCCTTTTACAAACGATCGAAAGCGCTTACATGACGAGGAGAAGATCAGCTTATTTTGCTTCAAGTCAGACATCATTTACCCTTTCGATGTTTTATATCGTAAACGTTTTATCGATAAAACGTCAATAAAATATATTACATTTAATCTCAATAAACACTACAATATCATTAAAGGAAAAATCTACAAGATGTTTATAAAGTTTTTTTCCTTCTGTAAATCTGTTTTAAAAAACTGCACCACGCTGTAGCGGAGATGCACAAGAACAGTGATGTTTTTTGTTTTTTAGTACTGGAAATCCAATCCATCTGCTGTCTTCCGGCAATAGTTGAATGCGGGAACTGTCTGATTTTTGACACAAGGACGATAGCCCCGGATATGGATGGCGGATCAAACCGAGATTAGACTTTGCCGGTGGACGGCAACATCTCTTTATGAAAGGTGGTTGCAATATGAACGGACAGAAACAAGCGCACGAAGATCTCCCCGAAGATCAACGCTGGCAATTCTGGATAGATCGCGGTGGTACGTTTACCGATATCGTGGCACGCCGCCCGGATGGAAAATTACTGACACATAAATTGTTGTCAGAAAACCCGGAACAATATAAAGACGCCGCCGTCGCCGGCATACAAGGTTTGCTGGGCTTGCGCTCGGACCAGAATATTTCACCCACGCTGGTATCTGCCGTCAAGATGGGAACCACGGTTGCCACCAACGCACTGCTGGAACGCAAGGGCGATCCAACGGCGCTAATGATTACCAAAGGTTTTCGTGATGCCTTGCGTATCGCCTACCAGAACCGGCCACGCCTGTTTGACCGCCATATCGTATTGCCAGAGTTGTTGTATGAAAGAGTGGTGGAAGTCGATGAACGCATCGATGCCCAGGGCAAGGTGCTGCAGGCACTGGATGAAGCCGCGGTCAAAACAGCGCTGGCTACCTTATACAAGGATGGTTATCGCGCACTGGCAATTGTGCTCATGCATGGCTATCGTCATACCCAGCATGAAGATCGCATAGGCAAGCTGGCGGCTGAAGCAGGTTTCACCCAGATTTCCATTTCCAACAAAGTCAGCCCGATGATGAAGCTGATTTCGCGTGGTGATACCACGGTGGTGGATGCCTACCTGTCGCCCATATTGCGACGCTATGTGGATCAGGTCGCCAGCAAGATGGACGGTGTGCGTTTGTTCTTCATGCAAAGCAACGGTGGCCTGACGGACGCACATCGCTTCCAGGGCAAGGATTCCATCCTGTCCGGCCCGGCTGGTGGTATCGTCGGCATGGTACGCACGGCGCAGACTGCGGGCTTCGATAAAATCATCGGCTTTGACATGGGTGGCACGTCGACGGATGTATCCCACTACGCCGGTGAATTTGAACGCGAATTTGAAACCCAGGTTGCCGGTGTAAGGATGCGGGCACCGATGATGAGCATACATACGGTCGCCGCTGGTGGCGGCTCCATCCTGCATTTCGACGGCACCCGTTACCGTGTCGGCCCTGACAGTGCCGGTGCCAACCCTGGCCCCACCAGCTATCGGCGCGGCGGCCAACTGGCTGTGACCGATTGCAATGTCATGCTGGGAAAAATCCAGCCAGCTTATTTCCCCAAAGTGTTTGGCCCGAAGGCTGACATGTCATTGGACCGCGACGCCGTTGTGGAAAAATTCACGGTTATGGCAGCAGCAATAGAAAAAGCCACCGGCATACGTAAATCACCGGAAGAAGTGGCCGAAGGCTTCATCGAAATTGCTGTCGGCAATATGGCCAATGCCATCAAATTCATCTCGGTACAGCGCGGCCATGATGTGACTGACTATACCCTGACCACTTTCGGTGGCGCCGGTGGCCAGCATGCCTGCCTGGTAGCGGATGCACTGGGGATGACGAAGGTATTTGCCCACCCATTCTCGGGTGTGTTGTCGGCATATGGGATGGGCCTGGCGGACCAGACCGCCATGCGTGAGCAAGCCATGGAATTGCCACTGGCACCAACTTCCCTCCCCGCGCTGGAAAAACAACTGGCGCGCCTGTCTGCATCAGCAAAAAATGATTTGCTTGAGCAAGGTGTGTTAATAGAAAACCTGAGTGTCAAACAGCGTGCACATTTGCGCTACGAGGGGACGGATTCGGTTATCGTGGTAGGCATGCAGGATATCGCCGGCATGATTTACCAGTTTGAATCTGCATATAAAAAGCGCTATTCCTTCCTGATGCCGAACAAGCCGCTGGTGATCGAAGCAATTTCGGTAGAAGCCATAGGCAATTCGGGTGAAGGCAATGAAAGCGTCGACTATCTGCCACCCCGGGAAAATATTCAGGCGTTGAAGCCGGTGGAAATCGTCCAGCTTTTTTCTGGTGGAAAATGGCACGATACTGGCCTATATGCACGTGAAGACATGCGCCCGGGTGATCATATCAAGGGGCCGGCCATCATTGCCGAAAAAAATGCTACCAACATCATAGAACCAGGCTGGGGTGCTGAAGTCACGGCATTGAATCACCTGGTGTTTACCCGTCTGGAGGCACGTCCGAAACGCCAGGCCATAGGCACCAGGGCAGACCCTGTCATGCTGGAAGTGTTCAACAACCTGTTCATGAGTATCGCCGAACAGATGGGCTTGCGCCTGCAAAATACAGCCTTCTCGGTCAACATCAAAGAGCGCCTGGATTTTTCTTGTGCACTGTTTGATGCCGAAGGCAACCTGATTGCAAATGCGCCGCATATTCCTGTGCATCTGGGTTCCATGGGCGACAGTATCAAGACCATCATCCGTGCCAACGCTGGCAGCATGCGGCCCGGTGATGTCTACATGCTCAACGACCCGTATAACGGCGGCACGCACTTGCCCGACGTCACAGTCATCACACCCGCCTTCAATGTCGAAGGAAGCGAGGTGCTGTTCTATGTCGGTTCACGCGGTCATCATGCCGACATCGGCGGTATCACACCGGGCTCAATGCCGGCAGACAGCACGGTAGTGGAAGAAGAAGGTGTGCTGATCAATAATTTCAAACTGGTCAGTGCCGGCAAGTTCCTGGAAAAAGAAACCATCACCCTGCTCTCTTCCGGCAAATACCCTTGCCGCAATATCCATCAAAACCTGGCCGACTTACAGGCCCAGATTGCTGCCAACCAGAAAGGCGTCGATGAGCTGCTGAAAATGGTACAGCACTATGGCCTGGACGTGGTGCAGGCGTATATGGGCCATGTGCAAGACAATGCCGAAGAAGCCGTCAGGCGCGTCATCACGGCACTGCAAGACAGCAGTTATGAATACAAGCTCGATAACGGTGCCATCATCAAGGTTGCTATCCGGGTTGACCATGCTTCACGTTCTGCCGAAGTAGATTTCACCGGCACCTCACCACAACTGAATAATAATTTCAATGCGCCCAGCGCGATTTGCATGGCTGCCGTGTTGTACGTATTCCGGACATTGATCGATGACGATATCCCACTCAACGCCGGTTGCCTGAAACCCTTGAAGGTCATCATTCCTGAAGGTTCCATGCTGAATCCGCGCTACCCTGCAGCGGTAGTATCGGGCAATGTGGAAACCTCAAGTTGCATTACCAATGCCTTGTATGGTGCGCTGGGGGTAGTCGCATCGTCACCCGGCACCATGAACAATTTCACCTTCGGCAACGATGATTATCAATACTATGAAACCATCTCTGGCGGATCAGGTGCGGGCGAAGGTTTCAATGGTACGGACGTGGTACAGACGCATATGACGAATTCACGCCTGACCGATCCAGAAATTCTTGAATGGCGTTACCCGGTCCGACTGGAAAGCTACGAGATCAAACCGGGATCAGGTGGTGCAGGTCGCTGGCATGGTGGCAATGGCGGCGTCAGAAAGATACGCTTCCTGGAAAACATGACGGCTTCCATTCTGTCGAATAATCGCGTGTATGCGCCGTTTGGCACAGCAGGTGGTGCCGATGGCGCTTGCGGTAAAAATTATGTCATCAGACATGACGGTACGACCGAGGCGCTGGGTTTTGTCGCCAGTACCACTATGCAGCCAGGCGATCTTTTCGTGATTGAAACACCGGGCGGTGGCGGTTACGGTAAGGCATGATGCGCGCTGTCGGTCACGCTGCCAGCAACATGGAGCACCATTGACAGCGACTGAGCGTGCCCGCAGAAATGGCCGGTGATGAAGTGATCACCGGCCATTTTTATTTTCACCATGCACAACAAAATAATTCCCGCCCATCGTCGGCATCCATTTATTTCCCCAAATTCAATTTCAACTTTTTAACAACGTTTCATCAATTATTTATAAACGATTTATAAATAATATATATGTAAACATCTTACTTTTCATCGATAATAAATTACCGACCGCATTGACAGGCAATCCGACCGGTAATTAGCCTTACATCAGCCTTATCGTTTTTATCGTTCCTTATCGTTTTTATTGCCCGCATAGCCAGCAGGTCACAGCATGTGGTACTGCATCCCGGCAATAGGCGATTGTTTTGACTGTGAATTATTTCCTTACCTATTTTTGAGAGAACTAAATGAAAAAGACGTTTCTTGCACTGGCCATACTTGGCGCTTTTGCCGGCACTGCTTCGGCCCAATCTTCCGTCACCATTTACGGTATCGTGGATACCGGCATTGCGATAGAAAACGGCGGCAGCGCCGGTTCTGTCAGTAAACTGACCAGCGGTATTGGTTCCGGTTCGCGTCTGGGTTTCAAGGGCACTGAAGACCTCGGTGGTGGCCTGTCTGCCTTCTTCCTGCTGGAAAGTGGTATCAACGTCGATGCAGGTTCATCGGGCCAGGGTGGCTTGATGTTTGGACGTCAGGCCTATCTCGGCATCAAGGGGGATTTTGGTACATTGACTGCAGGTCGTCAGTACACACCTGAATACCTGACACTGGCTTTTGCAGATCCCTTCGGTACCGGCTTTGCTGGTGATGCCGCCAATATCATGCCTAACTCTGGCGCTGGTTCCAGCCGCATGGACAACACCTTGAAATACGTCACGCCTTCCTTTGATGGCCTGACTGCTGAACTCGCCTATGGCTTTGGCGAGACAGCCGGTGATACTTCTGCCGGTCGCCAGCTTGGTGCAGCCATTGCCTATACATCCGGCCCATTTGCAGTACGCCTGGGTTACCACAACCGTAACAATGACACTGCCACGCTGAAGAATACAGATGACGGCAAAACCACCCTGCTGGCAGCAACCTATGATTTTGGTGTAGCAAAAGCGCATCTGGCGTATGGCGTCAACAAGGGCCTGAACAGTTCACCCTTGCGCAATACTGCCAACCCCTTCGGTAGCCTGGTGGCACCGACGGCATCCACAGACTCCACTGATTTTTTGCTGGGTGTGACTGTACCATTCGGTAACAACAAGATACTGGCTTCGTATATCCGCAAAGACGACAAGACAGTGAAAAATCAGGATGCCAGCCAGTTGGCTGTGGCTTATCTGTATTCCCTGTCCAAGCGTACCGACCTGTATGCGGCTTACGCCAGGATAGATAACAAGAATGGTGCTGGCTACACCGTAGGTAGTGCCATTGAAGCCGGCTCAGGTGACAAAGCCCTGCATGTGGGTATACGTCACAGTTTCTAAAAGAACGCCAGGCCGTGATGCACGCTCTGCAAAAATTCCACGAGGATGTACGTGGAAGGATTGCATGCGTGCTGATCTGCCTTGGATGGGCTTTTGTATTTTCCGTGCAGCTTAACGGTAAGTATTGATCGTGTCGCGGGTTTCCAGGGCAACCCGGCGAATCGCCGCGACATTGCTTTCACCCGCCAGAGCTGTCGGATACAAAATGGCGCGTGAAGAATTGATCATCATGCCGGTACCGTTGGCAGTCTTGCCGGCCTGCACCGTCGCCGCAATATCACCGCCCTGCGCACCAATGCCTGGCACCAGCAAAGGCATATCCCTTGTAAGGGCACGCACCTGCGCCAGTTCATTCGGGAAAGTCGCACCTACCACCAGGGCACACTGGCCATTGGCATTCCATTTATCAGCCACCAGTTGCGCCACATGCTGGTACAAAGGCTTGCCACCGACATCCAGGAATTGCAGATCAGAGCCACCGGCATTCGATGTACGACACAGTATGATGACGCCACGGTCTTTCCATTCCAGATACGGGGCGACAGAATCAAAACCCATGTAGGGGTTGACGGTCACGGCATCGGCTGCATAACGTTCAAATGCCTCGCGTGCATATTGACCGGCAGTGGCACCGATATCACCACGCTTGGCATCCAGAATGACGGGAATATGTGGATACGTGGTTTTGATATAACGACAAATTGCTTCCAACTGATCTTCTGCCCGCAGCGCTGCAAAATAGGCGATCTGCGGCTTGAATGAACAGGCCAGGTCGGCCGTTGCATCAATCACGGTTTTACAAAATGTAAATATGGCATCCGGTTTGCCTGCCAATTCTGCTGGAAAGCGGCTGACATCCGGGTCCAGGCCCACACACAGCAGGGAATTGTTTGCCGTCCAGGCGGCAGAAAGTTTCTCGATAAAGCGCACATTGTCCTCTTACGGTAAGCGGCGGCCAGGCCACACGCAATGGCTGACATTATACCTTGCCACCCATGGTCGACTTCAAACCGAGCGAGCGCTCCTGACAAAGATCACGCAGCAAGTTTGCAACAGGTTCAAAAAACTGTTTATCATGACCAGCGACGAAGATATTTTGCAGCCCGTTCTGTAGCTGCCCTACCACCAAGAGTGCCATGATGAAAAAACCTGCTACCCCCCCCATCAATATGCTGGCACTGGAAAACCAATTCTGCTTCGCCCTGTATTCTTCATCCCTGGCCCTGACCAAGGCCTATAAGCCGCTGCTGGATGAATTGGGACTTACCTATCCGCAATATCTGGTCATGCTGGTCTTGTGGGAGCAGGACAAGGTACTGGTCAAGGATATCGGCAATGCCCTGTTCCTGGATTCAGGCACCCTGACCCCCTTGCTGAAGCGCCTGGAAACAAATGGCCTGTTGCAACGCCATCGGGATGAGGCCGATGAGCGTCAGGTCAGAATCACCCTGACGGCTGCCGGCAGGGAACTGAAGAAAGCCGCCATGGACATACCGCATAAAATACTCTGCGCCAGCGGCCAAAGCAAAGAAACCCTGATCGACCTACGCACCAGCTTGACCGCCTTGCGCGCGGAATTACTCAAACCCTGAAGCACTTGCAGACACGACATACATTCAACATGCACCTTTATATTGATTTTGTAACAAGTCCTTGAATAAACGCGCATGACACCTATGATGTTCATAGAAAAAAATGATGAGAAATTAGATTGCGCGCAATTTAATTGCGCGATATAGTTCACCCATGGCATCAACAACTGCCACTCAATCAACCAAGCCCAACAAGGAGCAAGACGATGCAAGTACTCTACACAGCAAATGCAACAGCAACTGGTGGTCGTGATGGCCGTGCCGTTTCCAGCGACAATCAACTGGAAGTCAAGCTGACGACCCCAAAAGAACTGGGTGGCGCAGGCGGTGCAGGCACCAATCCTGAACAAATGTTTGCTGCCGGCTATTCAGCCTGCTTCATTGGCGCCATGAAATTTGTCGCAGCAGCCCAGAAGACCGCGCTGCCAGCAGAGACTTCCGTGAATGGCCTGGTGGGCATAGGCCCGAACGGCAAAGGCGGTTTTGGCCTGGCCGTGACACTGAATGTCAAGCTGCCTGGCCTGGACCGTGCAGCAGCTGAAGCATTGGTCCACAAGGCACATGAAGTCTGCCCTTATTCCAACGCCACCCGCGGCAATATCGAAGTGACTTTGAACATCCTGTAAATGCCAGGGCTGTCAGCCCACATGAAATCAGGAATCGGAAATCAGGCTTGCAGAATCATTCTTCTGCAAGCCTTTTTAATTTCTACCGTTCCTTCATTCTTCTCTATTCAAACAAAATTCCACTATCTATGTAAAGTGTACTTGACATACTTGTTCTTTGATATATGATGACAAGTATGCTTTACATCACTTGAATAAAAATGCTGAAGCTAAAGCGTGCAGGCAAAGTCCTGGCGCTAATTTTTTGACTTGGGGTGTAAAGCAAACTTTACTTACTTTTAAAGAAGGAGACGATGATGCGTGAGAAACAAGCCAGGGCTCTTTATTTCCGTGAGCTTTTTGCGGCACTGGCAATGTATTGCCTGTTCGTATTCGGCAGCAATTTATTTGCCGGGCCGATGCCTGCAGGATCACTGCGCAGCCTGCTGATTGCCAGTCCCATCTTACCCGCCTTGCTGACGGTCTGGACCATAGTCAGGCAATTTCAGCGCATGGATGAATATCTGCGCATCTGGTCACTGGAAAATCTGGGTATGGCAGCAGCAGTGACCGCTGCTTCCGGACTTAGCTATGGCTTCATGGAAAGCGCAGGCTTCCCCAAGCTCAGCATGTTTGTGACCTGGTCTCTGGTGATGGGCAGTTGGGGCTTGATCACTTGTCTGCGCAGGTGGAAAGAGAGGTCGCAATGAAGAACATCGTCAGGGAATTACGTACCCAGCGTGAATGGAGCCAGGCCCATTTGGCAGACCTGCTGGAAGTATCTCGCCAGACGGTGAATGCGATAGAAACAGGACGTTATGACCCCAGCCTGCCATTGGCTTTCAGCATAGCCAAACTGTTTCAACTGCCTATCGAAAAAATATTCCAGGCCCAGTAAAACAACTCTTTAAAACAACTATTACAAACAAGCCGGATGCATTCTGAAAAAAAGATCATAGCCAGTATGTAGTCACCCTTGCCGGATTTAAT
This sequence comes from Undibacterium sp. Ji50W, assembly GCF_049340445.1. Taxonomy (NCBI): domain Bacteria; kingdom Pseudomonadati; phylum Pseudomonadota; class Betaproteobacteria; order Burkholderiales; family Oxalobacteraceae; genus Undibacterium; species Undibacterium sp. Ji50W. The sequence goes on from NZ_JBMPOX010000013.1 coordinate 71,124, forward strand.
GGCCAGCCCGCCAATGAAGGCCCATTGCAGGCCCATTGATGGAAAAAACCAAGGCATTTGTGTGATTCTTGTTAATAAAAAAATCCCCCGTGCTTTCATCAAAGCGCGGGGGGTTTTATTTATACACACAATTGCATCAATGCTGATGTGTTGCTTCTGTTTTTTCCAATATCTCCAACACCGGTGCTGGTGTCTTCAAGCCCTTGGCAGCCTGGTCACCTGTCGGGATTTCCACCCAATCCAGCCTGCCCTTCTCACATAATTGCACCACCTTGAAAGCCAGCTTGCCGGCAGTCTCAGGCAATTTCACCTGCACAGAAAATTCATCATAGTAAGCATCAGGCAAAGGGCCACCAGTCCAGCTGATTTCGCGTACATCACGGCTGATGGTCTTGCCATGCGAGGTATAAGGTGTGCTGAGATTTTCAATCACCGTGTCAATTTTCCAGCCTGCTTTGGGCATGGGCTTGGCACCGCTCACAGTTTCCGGCAAGATGACTTTCAGCGTGTGCGTGGCACTGCCATCACAACCATGCCCGACCTTGAATGTCAGTTTCTGATAGCTGCCGGCAACTGCTTTTGTCTGGTCCAGAGTAATGTGTGCAGAAGCAGCCTGGGCACACAAGGCGGCAAGTAAAATGAAAATCTGTTTTTTCATACTGTTCTCCTGAAATCTGTAGGTGTTGCCTGCTCAGGCAACGAATGCAACTCGTGTGGTAACCCATGTACTGGCGATATAGCCTGATGCGAATAAAATGCATAGGCATGCCAGACAGCCAGGGTGGATTTGTGCATGCTAATCGCCAATCAATGATGAACTGCCTGGTTCAAAGGCTTGGCTATTGCCTTGACCTCTACGGTTTCACGTTTCTTGTCTTTGTTTTCAAGCACTAGCGTCAAAGGCACGATGTCGCCATCCTTGATCTGGGATTTCAAATCCATCAGCATGACATGATATGCACCTGGTTTCAGATCCACAATTTTACCGGCAGGCAAATCCATGCTGTCTACCGGGCGCATTTTCATGATGTTGTTATTCATCTCCATTTTATGCAGTTCGGCAATACCGGCGACTGGTGAACGTACTTCCACCAATTTTACATCTTTGACAGAACTGATCTGCATGAATGCCCCGCTGGCTTTTTGCTGGGGCACCGTTGCCCGCACCCAGGCTTCTTTCACCGTTACCTGCGCCTGCGCCGCGGTGGAAAAACCAGAAAACAAAACAGCTGACATGAGCAGTTTGTTGAAGTTTTTCATGTATGTATTCCTTTTCAATTATTCCAAAATTCCTGCAATATCCAGCCCTGCATACTTGCTCAAAAAAAGCATGCCCCATGGCTGTGAAATTGCATTATTATTACTTTAACAAACACAAGCTATGCACATGCCATCGGCATGCGCCTAGGAAAATCAGCGATGAAAAGTGGATTGCGGCGGGGCGCGGGCTTGCACATGCGTCCAGGCGGCAAGCGTGACAGGTGCATGATAAAACAGGGGCGGGAAAAATTCGCTGAGTTGACTGTCAGTAGGCTCAGGAAAAGAAGCTGGCAGGAACACGGAATGATCATTGAACGGCACACACAACGCGCAGTGACTAACAGCATGTCCGTTTGGCTGGCCAGTTTTTCCTTCAGCAAGCTGGACGATTTTACCGGTAGCCGTATCCAGCAGCTTCTTACCACTGGCACTGCACAGTTCCACCAGGCCAGATACCTGTCCGGCAACGACAGGTTTTGACTCCATAGCCGTTGCCAGGGATGGCAACAGCCCACTGAACAGCAATGCAAAACATGCAAGCCAGATGGTGTAGTGCCGGAATCGGTGAGAAATACGCATAGCAGGATTATAACCAAGCTGGCAGATTAGGGTGGCTTGGCCTGAAAGATCAAACAAATATTTTCAAGCAGTTGTGAATTTTTCTGTCGACTAGCGAATAAAAGTATATGGGTTCAGCGATTGCAGCTATTGCAGTTATTACGTCAGCCGCTGAACATTTATTTTCTTATTTGATACGCATTTGATCACGATCAAATGCGGCGGGAGATGTCATGTCTGCTATATGCCGTATTTTATTTTTCACCCTTCTTTGCCTGCATGCCGTCCATACCTACGGACAAGCTGCCAATACTGTCCCAGCAAACCTGAACTATATCCTGCAACAGCACTATGCAGCGATCGGCGATTTTTCCAGAATACAGTCCAGACGTGTCAAATTGCGCATCGTCGGTATGGCACCGTTTGAAATACCAACCACGGTAGAATCGAAACGCCCCAATCTGTTACGCCGGGATGTCTTTCTGCAAGGGCAGGTGCAAAGCAGTAGCTATGATGGCAAGGATGCCTGGAAAATAGACCCTTTCCTTTCCAGCGGCAAACAAGCCGTAGACATCAGCGCGGATGAGCTGCCTGCCCTGATCGAAGAAGCTTATTTTGACGGTATCCTGGTAGCGGCGCAAAAATTCGGTTTCCCGCTGCACTATCAGGGGCAAGAAAAACTCGATGGCCGGCCTGTCCATGTCATTAAAGTCAGCGTGCCGGGGACGGGGGAATCAAGCATTTATCTGGATGCCGATAATTTTCTCGAAGTAAAACGCCTGCAAAGACGACGGATAATGGGGCAGCTGACCGACCTGGAAATTTTCAGCATGGACTACCGCAAACAAGATGGCCTGCAACTACCGTTTCGCATAGAAATCGGCAGCAGGGGTGCCAGCCAGCGCATGCGCATGATCATCGACCAGCTAGAGAGCAATCCTGTGATTGCCACTTCCCGTTTTCAACGTCCGGCGGGTAATTGATTTGCCACAGAGCTTACTTCAACTTTGGAAACTGTCATGCACACTGCCACCGATCCGCACACACTGAATGCCCCATTAGCTGGCAGGCGCGAAGACCGCTTGCACGGGCTGGATGCCCTGCGTGCATTTGCCCTATTGCTGGGTGTGCTCTTGCATGCCAGCATGTCTTTCCTGCCCGGCGCACGATTTTTCTGGGTAGTCAATGATCATGAAAAAAGCATACTGCTGGGGCCAGTGTTTTTCATGATTCATGTTTTCAGGATGCCTTTGTTTTTCATGCTTGCCGGTTTCTTTGCGCATATGGGCTTACAGAAAAAAGGTGTGTCCGGTTTCATCAGGGACAGGGCACGGCGCATCGCCCTGCCCTTGCTTATCGGTTGGCCATTGATCTTCGGCATCATCGTTGCGGCAGTGGTACTGGCGACCCGGATAAGACTGGGTGGTAACTTGCCCAAGCAATCGCCACCGATACCCAGTTTCACGCCGGGCGACTTCCCGCTGGCCCATCTGTGGTTTCTGTATATGCTCTTGCTTTTGTACATACCGTCTGTGGCACTGTGGGCACTGTGGACCAGCGCGCAGGCCAGCGGCCTGGCCAATCGCTTGAGTATGCAACTGAATAAGCAGTTGAGCAAGCAACTGAGTAAGCAGTTAAGCAAGCAACTGGACCAGGTCGGCAAGCTGATCACGGCCAGCCTGACTGGCTGGGCTGCCCCCTTCTTGCTGGCGGTGCCGGTTGCCCTGGCTTTGTTTTATATCCCCTACTGGACCAACTGGTTTGGCGTGCCCACACCAGATCAGTCACTGTACCCAAGTCTGGCTGCCTGGGTCAGTTTTGGCATGGCGTTCGGCTTCGGCTGGTTACTACAGTCTTGCCAGGATGTTTTTGACAGATGGAAAAAACGCTGGCCATGGCATCTGCTGATGGCATTCGCCCTGAGCAGTTATTGTCTGCTGCTTGTGGGTATGGTGCCGCGACTGATGCCAGCTCCCCACGACGCAGACAAGTTGCTATACGCCTTCCTGTATGCCGCTGCCGCATGGCATTTCTGCTTTGGCTTGACAGGTCTGGGCTTGCGCTATATGAACCAGGCCAGTCCGACGCTGCGCTATGTTGCTGACGCATCCTACTGGATTTACCTGATCCATCTGCCGCTGATCATGGCGGCCCAGGCAGGCGTATCACGCAGCGATTGGCACTGGCTGCTCAAGCTGATGGTGGTCCTGTGCAGCACCTTATTGCTGACCCTGCTCAGCTATCACTGGCTGGTAAGATACACCTGGCTGGGTGCAGTGTTGAATGGCAAACGCGCCCAGCGACAAACCCGGGCCCGACAACATGGATGAAGCACTCTTCCTGCAGCAACTGGCGGCGCACAAGCGCCTGTTGTACAAGATTGCCTATAGCTATTGCCGCCATGCAGAAGACCGGCGCGATCTGGTGCAGGACATGGTGATGCAGTTGTGGCGTTCATTTCGCAGTTTTGATCAGCGCGTCCTGTTTTCTACCTGGATGTACCGCATCGCCATGAATGTCGCCATCTCGCACTACCGCAGTGAAACCCGGCAATTGCGCGATACCTTGCCGCTGGAAGAATTTGGACTGGACATTGCCGAAGCAGATCAGCTCTTTAGCACGCAAAGCGACAATATGCGCACCCTGGATAAGCTCATCAGCGAACTCGATGAACTCAATCGCGCCCTTATCCTGCTCTTCATGGATGGTTACAACAATGATGAAATTGCCGCCATCATGGGGCTGACTGCCAGCAATGTCGCTACCCGCATGAGCCGTATCAAACAAAAATTGCAAACCCGTTTTGCAGAAGGAAATTAAGATGAATCTCGACCTTTTAAAGACCGAATGGCAAGCCAGGGATCAGGGCCTGGAACAGGCTGTCAGGCTGAATACGCAGATGCTAAGATTATCCGTACTGGAACAGCACAGACGCGAAATCAGCAAATGGGGCTGGGCGGACAAATACGAAATCATTGCCGGCACCCCGGTGTTCATTTACCTGATCTGGTTCCTGTCGCATTACATCATGGATATCAAATTTGCCCTGCCTGCGCTGGCCATACTGGCATGGACCATCGCCTTGCCCCTGCTCAACCACAGACAGCGGCATGCCTTGCAAGACCTGGATTTTTCTCAACCCGTCACTACCGTGCAAAGACAACTGGCAGAACTGAAAGCCCGGCGGCTAAACTTGTTCAAATGGGCATTCTTGCTGGGACAAATTATCTGGTTCATCCCCTTTTTGCTGGTGCTGTTCAAGGGCGTGTTTGGTGTGGACTTGTATCAAAAAACCCAGAACTTCATCTTCCCCAGCCTGATGGTCAGTGTGCTATTCATCCCGGTGGCGATAGGCATTTCCAAACTGCTGTCAGGGCGGCTGAATCGCTCGGCGAGCTTCCAGGCGATGACTGATTCATTGGCGGGTGAAGACTATAAGCAGACGCAGCGTTTTTTAAAGAAACTGAATCAGTTTGAAGAAGTGCCTGTGGAAAGCAAGGATGTGGAAGCCGACACAGCATCCAGCAAGTAAGTCACTTGCTGCTGGCTCACCTGATAGACCTGATAGACCCGATAGACCCGATAGACCTGATAGACCTGATAGACCTGATAGACTACGACAATGATCCCTCATTTCAATCAAGCACAAGTTCGTGCCGCTTTGCAATATGCCAGGCTGATTCCTGCCTTGCGCGGGGCCTTCACCGAAGACATGATCGCCCCCAGGCGACATGCGCATACCCTGTCGGAAGCAGACAGTTCCAGCCTCTTGCTGATGCCGGTCTGGCAAAGCCATGGACACCTGGGGGTCAAGCTGGTGACGGTTGCCCCGCACAATACCGACCTGCCCTCGGTGCATGCGATTTTTGTTTTGTTTGATACGCAAACCGGTGTACCACTGACCCTGATGGACGGTGAAGAACTGACTTTGCGGCGCACCGCTGCGGCGTCGGCACTGGCATCGTCATTTGTCTCAAGAACTGATAGCCAGCGCCTGCTGCTGGTCGGCAATGGCAACCTGGCACCCCATATTGCGGTTGCCCATTGCCACACGCGGCCCATCAGGCATATCAGCATCTGGGGGCGATCAGGCGACAAATCTGCACTGGCCGCGAGGACGCTGCGTGAACATGCCGAACTGCCTGCATCTGTGGATATTGAAGTGGTCACCGATCTGGTTGCCGCCTGCGCCCAGGCAGACATCATCAGTTGTGTAACCACCAGCAAGACCCCTATCGTGCTGGGAGAACATGTGCGAGCAGGTACCCATCTGGATCTGGTTGGTGGATTCCGGCCCGATATGCGCGAAGTGGACGATGCCCTGATGCGCAAGGCCACTGTCTACGTGGACACTTATGCGGGTGCACTGGTAGAGGCGGGGGACCTGACGCAAACCCTGGCGAATGGCAGCCTGGTCAGATCAGCCATCGTTGCTGAACTGGCCGAGCTATGCGCAGGCCAGCATCCGGGACGGACGCAAGCAGCAGACATCAGTGTGTTTAAATCGGTGGGAACGGCAATAGAAGATTTATGTGCTGCCAACCTGGCCTGGGAAAGTCTGGCTGCCAACGCCTGATGCGTCATGCAGCCATTTTCCTGTCAAGCCAGCCGGCATGGTTGCAGGCTCGCGCTGAGTCTTAACCCTTAAGCCTTAACCCTTAACCCTTGGAAAAGCCACCCAGCAAAGCTGCTTTTCTTTGTGGCTTGGCACTTGTGCCAGCCTTGCTATCGCTTGCAGATGTCAATGGTGTGACGGCAGATGCGCTAGGTTCGTAAGGCTTCAGGAACCAGGGATCAATTTTTTCTCTTGGAGGCTGAAAACTGCGCGTTGGCCGCTCGCTTCTGTCGGCACGATCAGGCCGTTCCGTGCGTTCAGTCCGCTCATTGGTACGATCGGCCGTTCTTTCGCTACCGCGGTCAGTACGTTCACGCGGCGCACGGTGTTCTGCCTTATGCACGGAGGTAGCAACAAAACCTGCCAGGTTCAGGCGCACGATCTTTTGCTTGATCATTTTTTCGATATCGATCAGCAGACGCTCATCCTGATCAGTGTGCAGGGAAATCGCATCCCCTTTGGCACCGGCACGACCAGTACGGCCTATGCGATGTACATAATCTTCGGCGTTATACGGCAAATCGAAATTAATAACGCACGGCAGCTCAGCGATATCCAGCCCACGCGCAGCCACGTCAGTCGCCACCAGCACTTCGACTTCACCCTGCTTGAAGGCTTCCAGTGCAGCCATGCGTTCTTGCTGTGACTTGTCACCATGAATCGCCGATGCCTTGACGCCTTGCTTGACCAGATGCACGGCCAGGCGCGACGCCCCTATCTTGGTATTGGAAAAGACGATCACCTGTTTCAAACCGCGCTCGCGGATGATGAAGGAAACAGCATCGCGTTTTTCTTCGGTGGACACCTTGTACAGAATCTGCGTGACATTGTCAGCCGTGGCATTGCTGCGCGCCACTTCTATGGTCAGCGGATTGGTCAAAAAGCTGGCTGCGAGTTTCTTGATTTCTTGCGAGAAGGTGGCAGAGAACATCAGGTTCTGGCGCTGTTTAGGCAGCAGATTGATGATGCGTTGCAGGTCAGGCAAAAAGCCCATGTCCAGCATGCGATCAGCCTCATCCATGACCAGAATCTGGGTCTGCGACAGGTTGATGGTTTTTTGCTGTACGTGATCCAGCAAACGCCCTGGGGTAGCGATCACGATTTCAACGCCGGAACGCAGGGCCGCAACTTGCGGCGCCATGTCCATGCCGCCAAACACCACGGTAGAACGCAGCGGCGTGTGACGTGAATAGGCTTTCACATTGTCAGCCACCTGATCAGCCAGCTCACGGGTAGGTGTCAGTATCAGCGCACGCACGGGGTGACGTGCCGGTGAAGCACTGGTACTCGCATGGGCCAGCAGCAACTGGATAATGGGTAAGGAAAAGCCAGCGGTCTTGCCAGTGCCGGTTTGTGCCGCACCCATGACATCACGCCCTTGCAGAACAACCGGAATTGCCTGTTCTTGTATGGGTGTGGGATGGACATAACCCTGATCAGTCAGGGCACGCAAGATTTCCGGCGACAGGCCGAAATCAGCAAACTTCACGTCTGGTGTAGTTTGCTCGGGGACAGGTATAGCTGGGGACTTGATATCAGTCATGGTATTTGGTGGGCCTCCCGTGAGTCGAACACGGTACCAACGGATTATGAGTCCGCTGCTCTAACCAACATGAGCTAGAGGCCCAATTCTTTCTGCAAGCTCTGCCTGCTTTAATCTGAGGATAATCCAGGATTGGAAAAATACTTCAGGTTTGCAGGAAAAGCCCGATGCTGCCACCTGCAAAAATACTGTGCCGACAAACTACGCAACTCTGCACAATATCAATTGAATGGGCACCGAAAAAACCGACGCCCATTGTACAACATTAATTACCTTCTAGGAAGCTCTTCAGTTTATCAGAACGCGAAGGATGGCGTAATTTACGCAAAGCCTTGGCTTCTATCTGGCGAATACGCTCCCTGGTCACGTCAAATTGCTTACCTACTTCTTCCAGGGTATGGTCGGTAGACATCTCCACACCAAAGCGCATGCGCAGTACTTTTGCTTCACGCGGCGTCAGCGAATCCAGTACATCCTTGACGACATTACGCATGGATGCATGCAGGGCTGCATCGGCCGGTGCCAGTGTGTGATTATCTTCAATGAAATCACCCAGGTGCGAATCATCATCGTCACCGATAGGTGTTTCCATGGAAATCGGTTCTTTCGCAATCTTCATGATCTTGCGAATCTTATCTTCCGGCATTTCCATCTTGATCGCCAGGGTAGCCGGATCAGGCTCTACACCAGTTTCCTGCAAAATCTGACGCGAGATACGATTCATTTTATTGATCGTCTCTATCATGTGCACAGGGATACGGATAGTACGTGCCTGATCAGCGATGGAACGGGTAATCGCCTGACGTATCCACCAGGTGGCATAGGTCGAAAACTTGTAACCACGGCGATATTCAAACTTGTCCACAGCCTTCATCAAGCCGATATTGCCTTCCTGGATCAGGTCCAGGAATTGCAAGCCGCGGTTCGTGTATTTCTTGGCGATGGAAATTACCAGGCGCAAGTTGGCCTCGGTCATTTCACGCTTGGCCTTGCGGGCCTTCATTTCACCGGCAGACATCTTTTTATTGATGTTGCGCAGATCAGGCAAAGGCAATACAACACGGGCCTGCAAGTCGATCAGTTTTTGCTGCAATTGCTGGACCGAAGGAATATTACGACCCAACACGGCACTATACGAATGACCTGAATTCACTTCGCCTTCAACCCAGCTCAGATTGGTTTCATTGCCAGGGAAGACCTTGATGAAATGCGAACGCGGCATGCCGCAACGGTTGACGACCACTTCCAGTATCTGTTTTTCCACGTGGCGTACTTCATCTACCTGACCACGCAAGGTATCGCACAGCTTTTCAACCACTTTGGCAGTAAAGCGTATGCCCAGCAATTCGCCGGAAATCGCTTCCTGTGCCTTGATGTAAGACTTGGAGTTATAGCCTTCTTTTTCGAAGGACCTGCGCATCTTTTCAAAATTCGTCGCAATGATTTCGAATTTTGCCAAGGAATCACGTTTCAATTGTTCCAGCTGTTCGGCAGAGATGGCAGCAGCACCAGCGGCACCGCCATCATCATCTTCCTCGTCTTCTTCTTCGTCTTCTTCTTCGTCTTCTTCTGACTCTTCTTCGACGACTACCGCAGCGGCAACAGCCGCAGACTCTTCACTCGCATTCGGATCAACCAGGCCATCGACGATTTCGTCAATCTTGATTTCATCGGCAGCAATACGGTCAGCCGCCGCCAGGATTTCAGCAATCGTGGTGGGACAGGCAGAAATCGCCTGTATCATGTCTTTCAGACCTTCTTCGATTTTCTTCGCGATGACGATCTCGCCTTCACGCGTCAGCAACTCGACCGAACCCATTTCACGCATATACATGCGCACAGGATCAGTGGTGCGACCAAAATCGGAATCCACGGTAGACAACGCCGCTTCAGCAGCAGCTTCCACTTCATCATCATCAGTCGTGACGGTGACGACGTTATCCGACAACAGCAGGGTTTCTGCATCGGGGGCCTGTTCGTACACAGCCACACCCATGTCATTGAAGGTACCGATGATGCCTTCGATCGCTTCCGGATCAACCACGTTTTCCGGCAAGTGATCGTTGATTTCAGCAAACGTCAGGTAGCCACGGTCCTTACCCAGTTTGATCAGGGTTTTCAGTTTCTGACGACGACGCTCGAGTTCTTCTTCTGTGGCTTCCGGATCAGATGAGAACGCATCTTTCAACAAGGCTTTTTCCTTGGCTTTGCGATCTTTTGCCTTGGCCTTGTCTATCGCTTTCATCTCGGCGCGTTCTACCGCGTTCAATGCAGCAATTTCTTCATTCTCAGGCTGATATTCCTTAGGCTTGCGACCACGACGACCAGGCACCTTCACTCCCGGCAATACATAGCCTGAAGTGTCAATGGCGGCAAGCACCGCAGCATCGGTAGTCTGGCTTACGGTAGGCGCAGAACCGGTCTTGATTTCCTGCACCTCTGGTGCAGCTTTTGCTGAATTCTTGGTTGGCTTAGTCACTGTCTTTGAATCGGTTTTGTTAATTGTCACAGAAGCTTTCGATGATACGGATACTGGTTCTGGCTGAGGCCTGGCTAGTGCTGCACTCTTGGCTTTTCCACTTGCCTGAGAACTGGCCGCCTCTGCAGGCAAATTCTCTTTTTTTGCCGGGGGTTTCGCATTCTTGCCGCTCACGTCCTTACCAGCCGTTTTTGTCGCAGACCTGGACGTTTCAACATCCACGTCTTTGGCTTTTGTTGCCGCCTTCAATACTGCTTTACTTGCTACCTGTTTCGTTGCCAGCGGTTTCGCTGCAACAGCATTCTTTATTACTTTAGGCGCTTTAACGTCTTTCGCAACCCCTTTTTTCTCAGGCGCTTTTCCTGCAGTCTTCACCGGTTTGCTACCGGACTTTGATGCTGATGGTGTGGCAGCAGCGGTTTTACCCGGCTTGCCGACAACCACCTTCACAGATGCCTTCGCAGCAGCATTACTGCCTGCACTTGCCGCTTTCGCGGTGCTGGCAACGGTCTTGACCGTTTTTGTTACGGCCGTGGCCTGCGCTTTTTTCGGCGCGGTCGTCACGGTTTTTTTAACCGTAGTGGATGTCAGGGTTTTCGCGGGTTTCTTCATTGCGTTAGCCATTGAATCAAACCATCCGGAACTGAGGAAGTCGCCTGTGTGGATTTCACAAAAAAGAAAATGCGCTGCCATCAGATCTTGCGACCTGCATTGCAGAGCAAACTCTTGTTTGTTTCAGACTTCCCGAGTCTCAGCGCCAGTGTTTTGGGTTACTCGGAGGAGCATTACACTCACCTAAACAACACATTCCACGCAAATGCCAAGAGCTTTGCCCAGAATGAAACAACCTAAGACCTTGAATCGAAAGCCTTTAATTATAACACGCGAGCGTACTTTACTCCAGCCCAAGACTATGCCCTATAGCTGTTTCCTGAACAAAATTTAGGCAATATCAAGGCAATTACAGGCATTTCCATACAATCTTGCCCACCAAAAATTGCCAAATGATTTAGCAAAATGGGCAATCAACGCGACAATTCTTCAAGTATGTACAGCAATTGATGGCAAAAGCCGCAATAACAAGGGTCAAGTTAAGCAATCATCAGGCCAGCAACGAAAAATCTCTGGCGCTTACCTTAAAGACAATACAAAGGCAGGATAAACGCGTTTAAAACGCCACATCATCGATTGGCCGCTTCAGCCTCTGCTTCTTTGCGTAATTGTGCTTGCAACAACATAATTTCGCGATAACGCACAATATCCGCCTCTTCACGCAAGCCGCGTGCCGCCAGCGCATCCAGTTCCGAACGCAACACCTGAAAGCGCACCTGGCGTATGGCACCCAACAACTCCTGCCTGACCATGTCGATATCGGTTTCGGTCTGCTCTGCCACTTCTGCAATCAAGCCATCAAAATCCGATCCACTTGCGCGCAACTGTTCCGCCAGGGCGGCAAACTGGGCATGCTCGCCCATGCTTTGTGCAATTGCCACCAATTGCCCCAGCATGGCGGCACCATCCGGTGCCAGCATGGCTGCATCGGACAACATGCTGTCGTCCAACATCATCGCCAGTGAAGGATGCGCCACCAGAATGCGGATAATTTGTCGCTCCAGCCCCACCGGCGCGCTGCGCTTGGATCTGGCAGGTGCCAGCTTCTGGCGTGCCACCGGCTGGCTCAATTCAAACATGGTTTCAATTTCTGCCGGGCTGGTCTGTGTCACCTGCGCCAGATTACGCACCAGTTGCAAACGCAGGCCGGAAGGCTGCATCGCCTGCAACAAAGGCTTGGCATCAAACTGCGTCCTGGCCCGCCCTTCCGCCGTCGTCAGGTCATTGTCGCTTATGGTTTCACGCATGAAGAATTGCGACAGTGGCATGGCATCATGCACTTCCTGCTCAAAGGCTTCAGCGCCAAATTCACGAATGAAACTGTCCGGATCATGCTCAGTGGGCAAAAACAAAAACTTGATGATCTTGTCGTCATTCGCATGTGGCAGACAGGCATCCAGCGCCCGTCTTGCGGCACGCCGCCCGGCACTGTCACCATCAAAACTGAAAATCACGTGATCCGTCTGACGCAAGAGTTTTTGCACATGGGTCGGCGTACACGCCGTTCCCAAGGTAGCCACGGCTTGCGGAAAACCCATTTGCGCCAATGCCACCACATCCATATAACCTTCTGTCACCAGCACATAACCGGCTTCACGTATCGGTTGACGCGCCTCAAACAGGCCATACAGTTCAAAGCCTTTTTGAAATAAAGGGGTTTCTGGCGAGTTCAGGTATTTAGGCTCGCCCTGCTCCATGATGCGTCCACCAAAACCGATCACCTGGCCCTTGGTATTGCGAATTGGGAACATGACGCGATCACGAAAACGGTCATAGCGTTTGCGTCCGCCACCTTCTTCTTCGCTCTTGTCTATGACCAGACCGGCCTCGACCAGCGAGGGATCGCTATAATCATTGAACACAGAACGCAGACCATCCCAGGCATCGGGCGCAAACCCAAGCCCGAAACGCGCCGCCACTTCACCGGTCAAACCACGTTTTTTCAGATAGGCAATGGCTTGTGGCGCGGTACGCAATTGCTGCTTGTAATATTCACCGGCCTTGGTCATGACCTCGGACAAGGCCAGGCTTTTTGCCTGCACCTCAGCCCTTTGCGCCGGCAACATACGATCTTCTTCCGGCACGATCATGCCATTGCTTTGCGCCAGATCGCGAATCGCATCAACATAGCTGAGGCCGGAATATTCCATCAAAAACCCGATGGAACTACCATGCGCACCACAACCAAAACAGTGATAAAACTGTTTGGTCGGACTTACTGTAAAACTGGGGGATTTTTCATTATGAAAGGGGCACAAACCCATGTAGTTTGCGCCACCTTTTTTCAACTGTACGTATTTACCCACCACGTCAACAATGTCAACGCGGGCCAGTAAATCCTGAATAAAACTTTGAGGTATCAAAGCAGGATGCCAGCAAATGAATTCAACACGCGCAGCGCAGGCAAATTATTTCGCCAGTGCTGCCTTGACCAGACCAGACACCTTGCCCATATCGGCACGACCAGCCAGCTTAGCTTTCAATACATCGATGACTTTGCGCATGTCTTGCGGACCAGCGGCACCGGTTTCAGCCACAGCGGCAACCACGGCGGCCTGCACTTCTTCATCCGACAGCGAAGCAGGCATGTACTTCGACAAAATTTCCAGCTCGGCTTTTTCTATGTCAGCCAGATCCTGGCGACCACCAGCTTCAAACTGGGTGATGGAATCTTTGCGCTGCTTGAGCATTTTATCTATGATCACCAATACCATGGCATCGTCCAGCTCTATGCGCTCATCCACTTCTTTTTGCTTCATGGCGGCGGTCAACAGGCGAATAGTACCCAGCTTGACTGTTTCTTTGGCGCGCATCGCAGCCTTCATGTCGTCGGTGATCTGTTCTTTTAAAGTCATGGCCAACCCCTGATGTTAATTAATCAAATAGCAGTCAAAAATAATTCGACAAAAACAACAAAGCCCGCTGCGGCTGACCGGAGCGGGCATGCAAACCTAAGCAGATAACCGCGATGCACCCGGCAAACAAACCGCCGAACACAACAGCAGGATTAGTACATCTTCTTAGGCAATTGCTGACTACGAATACGTTTGTAGTGACGCTTAACAGCGGCAGCCAGCTTACGCTTGCGTTCTGCTGTTGGCTTCTCGTAGAACTCGCGAGCGCGCAATTCGGTCAACAGACCGGTCTTTTCGATAGTGCGCTTGAAGCGGCGCATGGCGACTTCGAACGGCTCGTTTTCTTTAAGGCGAATTGTGGTCATGTAAGTTCAAACCATGGAAAGATTTATAGGAAGACCGAGATATTAACAGGAAAATTAGATTAATGGAAGGAGCTTGATTAAATCTTGTCCAAATACTTGCCGCGCCCTTAAGCAAAAGCCTACACAAGGCCCCGCCGCCATTCTTATTTTCCCAAAACTCACGGGAGTATATCGAAATATCCATCAACTCCCCCAGCTACCGCAATAAACTGATATTTATACTCCCCATGAGTATAAATATCATCAAGACCGTAGAACATGTTTACGATCTGTAGCGAGCGAGCGTCAGCGGGAGTGAAGAGCAGCGCAAAAAGCGGAATGTACTTCAGTACATGAGCATTTTGAGCAGCGCATGAGCCCCGATCACGCTCGCGCAGTAAGATCGTAAGCAGGTTCTTATGCAAAAACACAACGCCAGACTGGCCCTCATTAAACAGAGAGGCCAGCAGCTGTTCCCGATGCCCAGGCCCACTGGAAGTTGTATCCCCCCAGCCAGCCGGTCACATCGACCGCCTCCCCAATAAAATACAGGCCAGGCACTTTATTGCTCATCATGCTTTGCTGTGACAGCTCACGGGTATCAACGCCACCCCGCGTTACTTCGGCCTTGCGATAACCTTCAGAGCCATTCGGCACAAGTTCCCAGCGATTCAGCTTTTCACCTATCAGGCGCAGGCGCTTGTCTGGCATATCGGCCACCCTTGCATCGCCGGCAAACCCGTGCGCCAGCAGCAAGCCATCCACCAGCCGGGCTGGCAGGTATTGTGACAAATGATTGGCCAGGTTTTTTTTGATCGTGGTTTTGTTGTCCACCAGATCCTGCGCCACATCGACTTCTGGCAAGAGATTGATACGCAAGGCTTTGCCCGGCTCCCAGAAGCTGGATATCTGCAAGACTGCCGGGCCAGACAAACCACGGTGAGTAAACAATAAATCTTCCCTGAATACAGTACGGGCTTTTTTCTCACCGGTTTCTATATCTACTTCCAATGAAATACCAGACAGCGGCACAAACGGTTCCCATGCCTTGGCATCAAAAGTCAGAGGCACCAGAGCAGGACGTGGCTCTATGATTTTCAGGCCAAACTGACGTGCGATTTTATGGGCAAAATCAGTTGCGCCTATTTTGGGTATGGACAAGCCACCAGTCGCCATCACCACTTGCCCGGCCCGCATTTCACCAGCGTCGGTATGCAGGATAAATCCATGGCTATCTTGCTGCACCTGGTCCACCTTGCAGCCCATGCGCCATTCCACTTTGCCAGTATCACATTCGGCTTTCAGCATGCGTATGACATCTTCTGCACTGTCATCACAAAATAACTGGCCTTTGTGCTTTTCATGCCAGGCTATGTGATAACGCTTCATCAGCGCCAGAAAATCTTGCGGCGTATAACGCGAGAGTGCACTTTTACAAAAATGCGGATTCTCGGACAGGAAATTATTCGGCGTCGCATGCAGGTTGGTAAAATTGCAGCGACCACCACCAGAGATACGGATTTTTTCTGCCAGGCGATCCGCGTGATCTATCAATACCACGCGCTTGCCGCGCTGGCCGGCGACTGCTGCACACATCAAACCGGCAGCACCGGCGCCGATAACGGCAAGATCGAACTGTTTGCTCATGGGTTTTTACTTTCACAAAAATCAGGCGAGATTGTAGCCCATGGCCTGATTTTTTCCCGCATCTGCTTCATTCATGTATTCAAAAATAATTTCAAGCGCTGTAACATCTTGATACACAAATGCTGCTCATTTTTCCAATGTCATAATTGGTTTGAAAACTGTCCTATCGTTTTGTCCACACGTCAAATGTGATGCACCAAAGCGCCCGCTTGCCGCACCATAAAAAGGCAACTCAATTTTGTGACAATTCATGCACATCCCTGTTTGAAATACACAACATATTTCAACCAAACAGACTATTTAGTTCTAACCAAATAAGTAATTCTTGACTTGTTTCTGGCCAAGAGAGATAACAGCAACGCGGCCACGCAAACGATTACGCAAACGATTGCGATGGTTCCCGTAGTGAAATTTTGATTTCACCACGCCCCATTTCAGGGATGGTGCATATGCACCATGCCGGAACACCCTCGATCAACATCATTTTGGGAACATACCTATGCGCAAAACTATTTCTCAGCAACTACACAAGGGGGTCGGACTGAGCGTCATCGCTTTGGCCGTTGCCGCCGCCTTCCCTATGCAAGCTGCCTGGGCCCAGGACGCCAAGCCCGACGCAAAAAACGATGGCACGCAGCTCGATACGGTAATCGTGACAGCCAACCGCCGCGCAGAAAACATCAAGGAAGTACCGATGTCCATTTCCGCCATCAAAGGCGAAGCGCTGGATACGTATAATGCCAGTGGTCAGGATATTCGCTTCCTCGCAGCCCGCGTACCAAGCCTGAACGTGGAATCCGATTTCGGCCGTTCTTTCCCGCGTTTCTATATCCGCGGTCTGGGCAATACCGATTTCGATTTGAACGCATCCCAGCCAGTAGGTCTGGTCTATGATGACGTCGTGCAGGAAAGCCCGATGCTGAAAGGCTTCCCGGTATTTGACGTGGATCAGGTTGAAATTCTGCGTGGCCCACAAGGCACACTGTTTGGCCGCAACTCCCCTGCCGGTGTATTGAAGTTTGACTCTACCAAACCAACCCGCCGCTTTGAAGGCTATGCCAACGTCGGCTTTGGTAACTACAAGGCCGTCAATCTTGAAGGTGCAGTCAACGTTCCGCTGAGCCCGGACTGGGCAATGCGCTTCTCTGGTCAGTCACAAACCCGTGATGACCGCGTGACCAATCCACGTCCCACTGGCGAGAAAAACCTCGAAGGCTATCGTGATAACGCAGCCCGCCTGCAATTCGCGTATAAAAATGGTGACTTCAGCGCCCTGGTCAATCTGCATGGTCGCGACATGTCCGGCAACGCCACGCTGTTCCGCGCCAATATCATACAAAAAGGCACGAATGAACTGGTCCCTGGTTTTGACTATGGCAGCTACCCGACTGATGGCCTGAACAACCAGTCCCTGAAATCTTCTGGCGGCAGCCTGCGCCTGCGCTGGGATTTGCCAGGTATCAGCCTGCATTCCATCACCGCCTATGACAAAGCGAAGTTCTACAGCCGCGCCGACGTTGATGGTGGCTATGGCGCATCCTTCATGCCAACCATGGGTCCTGGCTTTATTCCCTTCCCGGCAGAAACAGCTGATGGCTTGCCTAACCTGAAACAGGTCACGCAAGAGTTCCGTGTTGAATCCAATACCAAAGACCCACTGCAATGGATCGCCGGTCTGTACTATTTCAGCGAAGAGCTGCAGGTCGACAGTTTTGACTATAACTCCTTCGCACCAGGCAATCCACAAGATGGTTATGCAGTACAACATCAAAATGCCAAATCCTGGGCAGCCTTCGGTACCTTGAACTATGCGGTGACGGACCAGTTCAAACTGCGCGGTGGCTTGCGTTATACCAGCGATAAGAAGGATTTTGATGCGCAACGTACCTGGACACCAGGCACAGCCTTCGGTACACCGGGCACACCGGTACTCAGAGCCAACCCATCGGCTACCAACATCAGTTGGGACATCGGTGCCAACTACACACTGGACAAGGCCACTTCCGTCTTTGCCCGTATTGCCACCGGCTATCGCGCCCCAAGTATCCAGGGCCGCGTTCTGTTTGGTGACAGCATTTCTGTAGCCAACTCGGAAAAAACCCTGTCTTTCGAAGCCGGTATCAAGAAAGACATCCTGGATAACACTGCACGTGTCAGCGCTACGGTATTCCAGTACACCGCCAAAGATTTGCAGTTGACAGCCGGTAGCGGTGCAGTCAATCAGAACAAGCTGGTGAATGCAGACAAAGCCGTTGGTCAAGGCTTTGAAATGGATTTGCAAGCCAACCTGAACCGCAACTGGAAAACTACCGTTGGTGTCAGCTATAACGACACTGAAATCAAGGATGACAAACTATTCGTCGCCCCGTGCGGTAACGGCTGTACAGTCACCAATCCTGCCGGCCCGGTCAAAGGCACGGTACTGGTCGGCGGCAACCCCCTGCCACGCGCACCTAAGTGGGTAGGTAACTTCTCGCTGCGCTATTCCACACAAATCGGCGAAGGCACGCTGTACGCCAGCACCGACTGGTCTTACAAGGACAGCTACAACATGTTCCTGTATGAAGCCAAGGAATACAAAGCCAAGTCCCTGCTGGAAGGCGGCTTGCGCCTGGGCTATATATGGGCAGACGGCAAATATGAACTGGCAGCCTACGGTCGCAACATCACCAACAAGCAACAGGTCATCGCCGCCATTGACTTCAACAACCTCACAGGTATCCTGAACGAACCACGCAACTACGGCGTGCAATTCAAGGCCAACTTCTGATCGTCTGTTAAGCTGATAAAAACGCCGGAGTGATCCGGCGTTTTTTTATGGGTGACGTGTTTGGGATTACTCAAGAGGGCGTCGCAATATGATCGATGGTCGTGACGGTTTTTGGGGTTGCTGTTGGTTTTGACTTTCTGCAGTTCCGCTGTGATGATGCTGTTTTGCGGCACACAAATGGCTCCGGTGTAGCAGGGAATTGGGATTGCATGCAATCCGCCTGCGTAACGACATCGCCCTGCAAGGCGATGTATCTCCCTTTAGAGACACAGAGCCCAAGCGGATTAGAGTCAACAACAACCCCAACGTCAAAAACAACTACAACCTCATGGTTAATCGATGGCATTCAAATAAATGTGAATGCGGTTGTGTTGACGTTGGTTTTGACTTTGCTGTTGACCTTAATCCGCTTGGGACGATGTAATTTGTGCTTCACAGAAAATGGAATCAGAAGAGCCGATGTTTGAGCGTAGCGAGTTTCGGATCTTCCCATTTTTTGTGATGCACAAATTATGCTGAAGCGCAGCGTAAGCACCCGAAGGGCGAGTCTGCGGTCGCCTTTCTTTGATTCCGTTCTTTGGCGAAGCAAAGAAAGGAATTCGACCGCCGGGCCGAGACCCGGTTTGTATCCACGAAGGGCAATAGTTGTAACCAAAGTACGGCATACAACGAACGTCACTGGGCTCCAGCCTTCGCTGGAGCGACGTCTTTATGATTGCGGTTAATCGACTGGCACTACTCCGTTTTTCTCTGTGTCTCTGTGGTGAGAGGTCTTGGGTTCGACGTTATTTAACAAATACGTTATTCAGAGGTCCGGCCCAACCCACAGCTACTGATTTACATTGAGGCGACAAGTACCTTGACACACGCCGAAGAAAAGAAAAATGAGTAGCCCCGGGCTACTCCCGCATCCACCTCAACATCTTCGGAAACGCCAGCTTCCCCTCCTTCTCCGCCCGCACCGCCCCCAAACTCAAGCCCGCCCATTCCAAAAACGGCAAGCCGATATATGTCCCCGATTCAAACGTCTCTATCAACCAGGCCGAATCATCTTTATAGCCATCGCCGTGAAACACAAAATCCAGCGGCAAATCCAGTTCACGCGCAACGGCAAACGACCACAGAATGGCTGCAATTTCTTCACCCTGTGGCGGCCAGTCCTTGTCCTGCTGCGCACTGCCGATCAAGGCACGCTGGGCTGAAGGTGTCACCGCCAGATGCCCCGCTTCATGCACCATATCACCGGGATATTTCAGCCTGCCATAATCGACATAAATACAGCCAGGCCCCAGATCAAGGCCAAGCAGAAAGGTGGTGTGCAATAACTCGCGTTCTACGACCTCGACACCGATCTGATCCAGGAAACGCAGGACAGTTTTCAGACGTGGGTCATCCCTGACGATATTGCTATTGGTATCTGCCAAATCCAGTTCCATGATGTGTCAGGTCTTCGGTCAAATGCTAAGCATGTTTTTGCAGTGATTGCGCCACCGTCACGCAATGCTCGACCTGGGCCGCGATATTTTCTGGTATGGCGATGTCACCTGCCAGTACCGCCCTGATCCAGGTGGCTGTGGCGGCGGCATCAATGCTATCTGGCACCGCCGGTACTTCAGCCAGGGGTTCTTGCTGCACGGGTACCAGTGTAGTCAGTTGCCTTTGATGGAACCAGTCTATCTGTTGTGCACGTCCGGTACTGGCAACAGTCTCGCCTTCGGTACCGCGCATCAAAAAGACATCGCCCGCTTCGACAGGTGCACAAGCTGAAAAATAATCTTTCAGCATGATCAGGTATTCCGGATGCGTGTAAGAACTCAAGCGCAGGGCGGGCGCAGCAAAAGGCTGCAATATTTTCACCAGCGTATGGGTGGAATTGCGTACCCCCAGAATACGCCGCAGGCTCAGCAAATGCGCCATGGCTGGTGACAAGACATCAACCGGCATGAAGGCAGGCTGCATCTGCTGCATTTGCTGCAGCGCCTGTTCTGCTGTCGTCACCAGGGGCAAACCCAAAGCCTGGAATATTTCAGCCGTGGCCACACGGCCCGCGTCCGTACGGACCCCATGCACCAATACCGGCACCCCGCGCTTTGCCAGCAGCAAGGCCAGCAAAGGCGTCAGATTGGCTTTTTTACGTGCCCCGTTATAGGTGGGAATAATGACCGGCGCATACGCGCTGCCAGCCGGTGCCTGCATGGGCAATATATACGGTTGCGCTGCCTGCAAAAAACCTGCAATTTCTTCTATCGATTCCCCCTTGATGCGCATGGCCAGCAAGATCCCGCCCATTTCCAGGTCAGACACCCGGCCCGCCAGCATGGCACTGTACAAGGTGGCAGCATCGGTCTGCGTCATACTGCGCGCACCATCCTTGCCACGCCCTATCTCTTTGATAAATTTGGCAGCAGCCAGGGGTTCGGTCAGGTTGGTCAGGCCTGCTGTAGCCGTCGTGCTAAATGGCAAGAACTTCAAAGTTTTTTCTCCAAAAGCTTTTGGATGAAACGCCATTCATCCGCCGTCACCGGGGTAATCGACAAACGGCTACCTTTTTGCAGCACCGTCATGTTTTCCAATTGCGGATAAGTCCTGAGTTCAGCCAGGCTCAGCAAACGGGTTTTACGTTTGGCCTTGACATCTACCATCATCCAGCGCGGGGTTTCCTGGGTGGCCTTGGGATCAAAGTATTTGCTGTCTTTTTCAAACTGGGTGTGATCCGGATAAGCCGTGCTGGCCACT
This sequence comes from Undibacterium sp. Ji50W, assembly GCF_049340445.1. NCBI lineage: Bacteria > Pseudomonadati > Pseudomonadota > Betaproteobacteria > Burkholderiales > Oxalobacteraceae > Undibacterium > Undibacterium sp. Ji50W. Next base: position 92,543 of record NZ_JBMPOX010000013.1, read on the forward strand.
TCGGCCAACCCGGCGATACCAGGTTCGGGGCAACTGGAATGATAGAACAGCACGCCGTCACCGACACGCATGCCATCACGCATGAAATTGCGCGCCTGATAATTGCGCACGCCAAACCAGGGAATGCTGGGCAGCGCAAGCACGTCGTCGATGCTGATCTCATCCGGCTCAGACTTCATTAACCAATAGGCCATGGCAGAATAGTTGAAAAATCAAAAGGAAATTGTCGCACATTTCTGAATGATTTTTCATTCAAGGCACCAGGATGGGCAGAAATAAGCCACGGCCATCGCATCACCGGTCAGCTTCTTCATCGTGGATTACTTGCAGCAAGCCGCAACAGCATCATCCATCGCAGGCAAATACATGTATGCATATAGAGAGTGACCATTGTGACGGGATGCATGAATTCTGCCGGTCAAATTCATGCCTGGAACTGACCAGCTTATGTGCTGCCGTGCACATAAGAAGCAGATGACGAATGTCACGCAGCGATGTAACAAGCAAAAAAAAACGGCTGTCTTTAATAGACAACCGTTCTGGTATAAGTCCCCACCGATGCCGCTATGCCGGCATCCTGAACCTGGCGGTTCAAGTTGGCCACAGTCAGTTCAATTTCGGGTTCATCGGACTAGCGACGCTCACACCAATCAAACAATTTCCACGGCCTATGCACATAAATGGTTCAAGGAATATATGGCATTGGCGAACACGGTAGGGATCTAAAGTGTAACCCCAAATGCCTATTCGCTGCCAGCTATTTTGATTAAATTAAATAATAATGGATGCAATCAAAATAGTTTTTCTTGTGGAGTCAGTGCTTGATCCATGGTCTCGTGCATGCCATGAATTTTTTGCTTGACTTCTGCCAATGACATGCCAGAGAGTGGGCCTTCAGGCGACTTGGTCGCCAGCAACTCGGTTGTCATGCTCAGCGCGGCCATGACGGCGATCCTGTCATTACCTTTGACCTTGGCCGCATCGCGCAGAGCCGACATCTTGGCGTCAAGATAGGCTGCGGCTTCACGCAAGGCGCGGTCTTCACCTTCCTTGCAACTCAGCTTATAGCTTTGCCCCATGATGGTGACATCAACGCGTATCAGTTTGGCTTCGCTCATGCCGCTTCCTTGTTATTCAATACCTCGGCCGGCAATTGGCCAAGCAAGGCAGCAACACGATCATGTGCCTGATGCATGCGTTGTTGCAGATCTGCATTCTGCGTCGCCAGGGATGTCACATCATTCCTCAGCCCCGCATTTTCACTGCGTAAAGCATGAGCCAGCTCGGCAAGCCGCGCTACTTTTTCTGCAAGCAATTCGAAATCGGAAATCATCATGTCTCGGTAGTAAGGATCTGGAACTCAGCCTTTAATTATACGAGTAAATTTTCCTTCAGAGCAGCTCTCGCATGCTGCCATCGCTTAAAATAAGTGCAGCGTAGACACTTTTATTGAAAAATACCGGCTTTAAGGCACTGACATAGGCCTGTAACTGGTTACGGTAGGCAGTTTCCTCTAAAGCCAATAACTGACGTTTGTAATCCAGTACCCATACCGTATCAGAAAAAACCACAACGCGGTCCAACCGCATCAATTTTTGGTCCACCAATACGTCCATTTCATTGCGCGCATAGTCAAATCTGGCCGGATCATAAAATTTCTGCAACTGTTCATTCGCAAAAATACGCTCTGCCTGCTGACGTATGGTCTGGGCCACACTGGTCGCACAGGGCAACCAGGCGGCTATCGTCTCCGCTACCGGCAAGACCACTGGCCAGGGCTGGCCCGGATTGCTCAGGCGTTCCATCAGGGTATGCAGGGCAATGCCCTCAATCTGCTCGTCAGTGACCGTTTCCACCTCCATGTCGGCAAGCGGCAGGGCGGGCGGGTCAAACACAGCCAGGCCGAATTCTGTATGAGCCTGCATACCTGAAGTCTGCAGCTTACCAGCAGGAGCTTTCAGTTCTGCACCTTCAAGATACCCATACCAGCTGGGGTTGGCTTGTTTCTTACCACTGACCACGCCACTGATGATCAGCAATTGCCTGGCCCTGGTCATGGCGACATAAAGCAGGTTCCAGTTTTCTTGCATGGCCTGATGCTCTTCCTGCAAAAACAGCTGGTCACGCGCAGCACCGCGCTGGTCTTTCTTGCCAAACACCGAGAAATGACGCTTCTCGCCTGCCTGCAAGGGCCACTGGCATAAGACACCGATCTTGTCTTTCAGCGATTCGCTATGATTGGCATCAAGCATCGCCACGATGTTTGCTTCCAGGCCCTTGGCGCTATGTATGGTCAAAATGCGCAAGGCATCGATCGCGCTGTCCACTGCTGATTCATCCGGCGCATCACTGTCGCCAGCACGGCGCAAGGCATGCAGGGCCGCGATGAATTTCGGCAGGCTGGGGTAACGCCCGCCATCCAGATTCAAGGACAGTTCAGTAAAGCTATGGATATTACCTGTCACCTGTGAACGCTGCGCTGCTGGCACACACTGGGCATAGCGTTGCAGCACGTCGCCCTGATGCAGGATGCGGTCCAGCAAATCATGTACAGGCAGATAGCAGGACGCTTCCATCCATTGTTGCAGCAGACGGCAGGCACGCTGCAAACACGGATTGCCATCGTCTGCATGCCAGGCTTGCAGACGCTTCCACCAGGTGGCACCGCCTGCCTGCGCGATCAGCATCAGGTCAGCGTCACTGGCACCCATGATGGGGGATTTCAAGACATGGGCCAGTGCCCGGTTATCCCCCGGTGTCATCAAAAAGCCCAGCAGGGCAATCAGGTCCAGCACTTCCAGCGCATCAAGCAAACCGCCACGACGGCTCGATACAAACGGGATACCTGCTTCCCGCAATGCTTTTTCATAGGCAGAAAGATGGGTGCGACGCTTGACTAGCAACATCACTTCCGACCACAGAAAAATATCTGCCCCCTGCTGCGCACGCAGGTCCAGCAAGGCTTGCGCAAGTTGCCGCCCTTCTTCATAGCGTTGCTGATTTTCTGCTTCTTCCAATGGCGTCGTCAGCGAATTACGCAAAGGGAAACGTCCTTTGGTCACCGCCACCATATCGGCTTCTGCATCATCGGGGGGCGTGTCTTCAATGGCAGAAGTATCTACCCCTATCAGTGGCAGACGCCAGACACCACCGCTTTGCGCAGACGCCGTGGTCTGCGCTGCAAACAAGGGGTTGCCGCGCATGCTCAGGTTCAGTATGTCGACTATGGCCGGTGCATTCCTGCGGGTCTGGTTGGTGCGCAAGACCCTGGCACCCTGTTGCGCCAGCATAGTGCGGGCCGCTGTAAACACCCGTGGTTCGGCACGGCGAAAGCGATAAATCGATTGCTTGGGGTCACCCACAATAAATACCGTAGGCCGTGATGCATCATCACCATAGGCATACAGCCATGCCTGCACGATATCCCATTGCAGGGGATTGGTATCCTGGAATTCATCCAGCAAGATATGTCTGTAGCGTGAATCCAGGCGGCTATGCAGATAGGCAGCATATTCGTCATTGCTTAATAAGCGATAGGCCTGCCATTCCAGGTCGGCAAAATCAAAAACCCGCTGGTCCGACTTCAAACCCTGATAACAATCCAGATAAGCAGCACCCACTTTGAACAAGGCTTCATTGAGTTGCAACACCATTTTTTCAGCGCTGCGCTTTTGCAGGGAATTCAGCGCCGCCATAATGGCCTGGCATTCATCTTCAAATGCCAACACATGGTCTGGCCCCAGATGTTTGTCTATGGAAGCCAGCAATGCCTTGCCCTTGGTATTATGCGAGCGGGCAGAACCGCGACTATCAAAAAACCCGGTACATAATAATTCAAACGCAGGCAGCGACGGGCCCTCGCTCAGGCCTTGCTCAATCTTGACTGCATTCCCCTGATTCTGTTTTGAGCCTTGCCCCAGGATCAGTGCCAGCGTACGAATGCGGTCATACAGACCGGCATCTTCCCACAGGCTGAGACGGGCATCGCGATACGCATCGGCCCCGCATAAATCCTGCAACCATTGCAGCGGGTCGCCAGCGTCGGATGACTGGTTCGATGCCCACCATTCTGCCCGCTTGTCCAGGAATGCTTCCAGCATTTCACGGGCAGTGAAATCACCGATTTCCTGATACAGGAACAGCAGCGCTTCCCTGATCTCGCCATGCTCTTCCTGCGCGATCATCTGCATCAACTGGCCATAGGCTTCGCGCTGTATGTCACCACTGGCTTCAACCAGGCTGAAGCCATGCGGCACGCCGGACGCCAGCGGTGCCAGTTGCAGCAAACGCCCGAACCAGCTGTGAAAGGTATCCATGGACAGGGATTGCGGGCTGGACAATACCTTTTCATACAGGCTGCGTGCCAGCGGTATCAGTTGCGGCATTTCAGCTTCCTGTACACCGCGCTCGGCCAGCAATTGACGGACCTGGGTGATATCTGCCAATGCCAGTTCATGCAACAGGCTCAGCAGGCGCTCACGCATTTCCTGCGCGGCTTTGCGGGTAAAGGTAATGGCCAGCAGCTCGGCCGGTTCTGCACCCGCCAGTAACAGGCGCAACATGCGCGCTACCAGCAGCCAGGTCTTGCCACTGCCAGCACAGGCTTCTACCACCACGCTATGGCGCGGGTCACAGGCCGCTCCGGTGAACTGCTCATGACTGACCTCAGCGCCATCAATTTCATACGCATGGGTAGCCAGCATGGCAGATGTCATATCCGTCATTACCATGCTCCCTTGCGGCACAAGCCACGCATCTCGCAATACTGGCACGCCTGTTCTATGCCATGGGCAGGCAGGACTGCACCCTGCTGCAGGGCCGCCATGCTGTTCCTGATCGACCGCGCCAGCTCCGACACCCAGCGCTCAAAATCGTCGGCATCGGTCTGCCCGGTTTTACCCTGGCTTAGTTCCAGCGCGACATAGCTGGCAGAACTGACCGGCAATTCCGTCAACAAGCCATAAAATGGTAATTGATGGTCTTCACCATCTTTCAAACGCTTGCGCAAATCATTGACATTCCTGGTTTTGTAATCCAGCACGGCCAATTCACCATCCTGATGTTTGTCGATACGGTCTATGCGCCCTTTCAGGTTCAGACTTCCACCCGGCCATTCCAGTGTTTTTTCAGCCTTGATTTCACCCATATCAAATTGCCAGCCATCGTCTTCACGCGCCTGTACCCAGGCCACGTAGGCGGGGATCACTTTTTCCCAACGCACGCTGTAAGCCAGCGCTGCCGGGCTTTTTTGCAAGACACCAGCAAAGAAGTCAGACGACACCGCTCTTAGCAAGGCTTCCTTGTCCACCGACTCCGGCTCCTGTTTCTGCTCTTGCATGGCGGTTTTAAGTTGTTCATGAAAGCGTTTCAATATCGCATGCAGCCAGTCGCCATAATCCCGTTTTTCAGGCATGTCGGACAGTTCATCCATGGCACTTAGTCCCAGCATGCGCCCGGCAAAAAACTGATAAGGACAAACGATCAGGCTGGTATAGCCACTGGCAGACAGGCTGGCTGGCAATAGCTGGGCGGCGGATGGTGCTGGCATTTGCTGCGGCAAGACCGGCAAGTGCGTGACAGGTAAATCCAGGGGCTGGCGATCCAGTCCAGCCTGCTGGGTTCTTTCCAAAGTCAGGCCCAGTTGTTCCAGCCAGGGGCTGACGGGATTATGTTCACCGTTCAAACTACCCTGCCAGGACAGCACTACCTCGGTATTGCTCAGCAACAGTTCGGCAAAATCACGCAACTGTTGTTGCTGGCGGGATTCGCGGGTTTCCAGTCCACATTCACGCCTGACGGCATTGGCAAAGAACAAGACCTCGCTAGCCTGCGAGGGCAGATGCCGGGCATCGGCACCGACCAGCAATACCGCATCAAAAGAACGCAGGCGGGCACCGTTCAAAGGCAGCATCACCACCCGCTTGTCGGCATGGGCAACCACAAACGGTGTACTCTCCATTTGCAGGCTTATCAATGAACGCCATTCTGCAAACGTAAACCCGGCCTTCATGTCTTCGCAAGACATCTGCATTTTCTGTAGTAGCTGGATAATCTGTGCCCCCGCCGGGTCAGCCTGAAAGGCATTGAACATCGACAGATCAAAAAAAGACTGCAGGCTGAGGGCGCACCATTCCGGCAAACTGCGACGACCAGTAAACTGATTCGCCTGCCTGGCAATCGCCCGCAGCCAGCGCCTTGCTGCCACGGTGTCCTGTGCAGCATCCAGCGCAGATAGCACCGCGTCCCATCCTCCCAGGATATTCGCCCGCCGCAACACGGCTTCTATACGCATGACGATGTCAGCCTTGTCGCGGCTACTGATGCCATCATCTGCTAATTCTGTATCTTGTTCGCTGTCTTTCCAGATGACGTAAGGCGATTTCAAAAAATCCAGCAAGGTCATGGTATCGGCGCGGGTCGCCACCACTTCCAGCCAGGCAGCGATGGCAGCAGCGGCGCGCGTGGTCGACAGCTTCCAGCCAGTTTCATCGGCGACCATGATCTGAGCTCTTTCCAGCAATGCCCGCATGCGACGTGACACCACCCTGTCCTGCGCCACCACGGCCACATTTTGCTTGCCTGCCTGCAGCCAGTTGATGATGGTTTGTGCACCCTGTACGGCTTCATCTTCCAGCGAAGCGGCACAGCACAGGCGTATCGACGAGGTATCCACATATTCAGTCAGGGCTTGCTGATGGCTGGGGCCGCCGGCATCCTGCAAACCCGGCCAGGCATGGTAATACGGTTGCGGCAGGGTTTCGGCGCGCCAGTCCAGCGTGCATTGCATGACCGTCTGTTTTTTTGCCCAGGCTTGTAAAAACGCCGCTTCCATTGCATCCGGTGCGGTCGGGCTGATCCATAACAAGGGTTCTGCGGCCTGCCCGGCCAGTTGCATCAGACGGCCATAGCGTTGCAACATGGGGTCATTGCCATCCAGTTGCCCCTGCCAGACAGACCACACCAGTTGCGACTCTTCCGACAACATGGCCTGCGCCGGTGCCGGTAACTGCGCCAGTGCAGCCTGCCACTCGCGTTCCAGCTTCGCCTGGTTGGCAGTGGTTCTGCCGGTGCCATCTTTATTGCTACCACTACCCTTGACTGCCAGCGGTAACAAGGCGGCGGTCAGTTCATCAGACAGCGTCAACAAAGTCTGCGCCAGCGGCAATAAATCGGTATTACTGCGTGCACCGAATAATTTCTTCAACCATGGGTGTTGCCGCAATTCGGCATATAAGCCCATCAAACGCTCACTGGCATCTGTGCCTGGCTGGCCCTGTGTATCTGGTGCCTGCATTTCCAGCAGGGCAAACAGGGTATGGATGCGCGGCGGGATAAAATTACCCTGCAGACTGGCACCCAGCGCCCGTAGCAGCAAATTGGCATGCTGGTAGGTGGGCACCACCACCCGCACCGCAGAATAGTCGCGCCCCTGCTCCAGCCCCCAGCCCTCGGCCCTGGCCATCCGCAAGAAAGCTTGCGCCAGCCGGGGCCAGAAATCAGGTGAAGCGGGAATCAGTTCGGGTGGACGCAGCATAGGGGGACGATAATAAGAACGTAATAAGGACAGTAATAAGAGCGGTAATAAGCAAAGATGAATTTTGTCTGTAGAGCAAGTATACTATGCGACAGCATCCGCAATTTAGCTATGGGCATCACACTTTATTTAAAAATAGGTTATTATCGCTTCATAGTCAGCCACGCCCGGCTCTGGTTGTAGTCATGCTGATACACTGTTCAATACCATTGAATTCGTGATTATCACCCCCAGATTCATACCAGAATGCGGCGCTGTCCGATCACACCGACATTCAGTGGCGCTGTTACCCCTTAATTTTTCCCTCTCGTTGAGGATTTCATGAGCGAAAACATCAAATATGTAAGCGATGCTTCATTCGAAGCTGACGTAATCAATTCCAATGTACCAGTCCTGGTTGACTTCTGGGCCGAATGGTGTGGCCCTTGCAAGATGATCGCGCCTATCCTGGAAGAAGTTGCCAAAGAATACAATGGCAAAATCGTGATAGCCAAGATGGACGTGGATGCCAACCAGGCTGTCCCAGCCAAGTTCGGTATTCGTGGCATCCCTACCCTGATTTTGTTTAAAAATGGCACTGCTGCAGCGCAAAAAGTTGGCGCGCTGGCAAAAGGGCAATTAATCACTTTCATTGACAGTAATATTTAAGGTATTATCACGGTCTGAAGCAAACTCCGTAAGTAAAAGAACTAAAAGAACTTTACTTACGGCGCTTGCATGTGAAATACGGCTACACGAGAATTACCCATTACCCGGTTGCGACTGATTCAGACCCGAGTTCAAACTAAAATTTAAATCACGACAGAACTTCTTTCTATCCTGTTTATTCTGCAGTTCCTCCGTTCACTCCCCCACCTCATAATCCCATCCCGGGACACTCACCATGCATCTATCTGAATTAAAGGCCTTACACGTATCCGCTTTGCTGGAGATGGCCATCGGACTCGACATCGATAACGCTGCGCGTATGCGCAAGCAGGAATTGATGTTTGCGATCCTGAAAAAACGTGCAAAATCAGGCGAACAAATTTTTGGCGATGGCGCCCTTGAAGTATTGCCCGACGGCTTTGGCTTCCTGCGCTCGCCCGATGCCAGCTATATGGCATCCACTGACGATATCTATATTTCCCCTTCGCAAATCCGCCGTTTCAACCTGCACACTGGCGATTCGATAGAAGGTGAAGTACGCACTCCCAAAGATGGTGAGCGCTATTTTGCATTGGTGAAGGTGGACAAGGTCAACGGCGAATCGCCGGAAGCGTCCAAGCACCGCATCCTGTTTGAAAATCTGACGCCGCTGCACCCGAATAAAGTTCTGACGCTGGAACGCGAAATGCGCGGCGAAGAAAATACCACTGGCCGCATCATCGACATGATTGCCCCCATTGGTCGTGGTCAGCGTGGTTTGCTGGTGGCATCCCCCAAATCCGGTAAATCCGTCATGCTGCAACACGTGGCACACGCGATCACCACCAACCACCCCGACGTTACCCTGATCGTTTTGCTGATCGATGAACGTCCGGAAGAAGTAACAGAAATGCAGCGCTCGGTACGCGGTGAAGTGGTTGCATCGACTTTCGATGAACCTGCTACCCGTCACGTACAAGTTGCTGAAATGGTGCTGGAAAAAGCCAAGCGCCTGGTAGAAATGAAAAAAGACGTGGTCATCCTGCTGGATTCCATCACCCGTCTGGCGCGTGCATACAATACCGTCATCCCTGCTTCCGGCAAGGTACTGACCGGTGGTGTGGACGCCAATGCGCTGCAACGCCCAAAACGCTTCTTCGGTGCAGCACGTAATATCGAAGAAGGTGGCTCCCTGACCATCATCGCCACTGCCCTGATCGAAACCGGCAGCCGCATGGATGACGTCATCTATGAAGAATTCAAAGGCACTGGCAATATGGAAGTCCATCTGGAACGCCGCCTTGCCGAAAAACGCGTCTACCCAGCCATCAACCTCAACAAATCTGGCACCCGTCGTGAAGAATTGCTGATCAAGCCAGATCAGTTGCAGAAGATCTGGATCTTGCGCAAATTACTGTATAGCATGGACGAAATCGAAGCGATGGAGTTCATCCTCGACAAGATGAAAGCCACGAAAAACAACGCAGAGTTCTTTGAAATGATGCGCAGAGGCGGATAAATCTCCTCCTGTTTTCCGGCTTGCAAGCCGCCACTTTTGTGGCGGTTTTTTTTATGGAATTATTTATTTGGCAACGGGCAATCATACACCTTGCCCGTTCTGGCATGGGGACCCCGTCCATTTGCCTTCCAGCACTAGTCCACTTGGCGGATAGGCATCGCCTCTGATCGCTTCTACACTTGATCATAATCAGTTTGTCGGAGATCAGTGATGGCAAAATTAAATGTACTTGGCTTACTGGAAAACCATGCCTTATTCCACAATATTACCGCCATTGAACTAAGCGAGTTGCAAAAAGAGGTTGGCAAGATCGAGCTCGGCAAGGGCCTGACCTTGTTTCGCAAGGGCGATAGCGCCGAAAATACTTATATCGTCGTATTCGGCCTGATCAAACTCAGCATCCCGTCCCCGCAGGGGAACGACAAAGTTCTGGAGCTAATCCGTCCCGGCCAGAGTTTCGGTGAAGCCATGATGTTCCTGGATGAGCCTTATCCGTTCCACGCAGAAGCCCTGGAAAGCACATTGCTACTCAAGATACCAAGAAAAGCACTACTGCAATTGCTGGACAAATCCCCCGCAATTTCGCGCCAGATGATGGCAGGCCTGTCTTTCCGCCTGCTCGGGTTTATCCGCAATGTTGAGCGCTATTCCCTGCAGAATGCATCACAAAGAGTGATCGATTACCTGTTGCAGACATCGGCCATGCAAAGCACGAATGAGGTCCGGCTGGAATTAAAAAAACACCTGGTCGCATCCCTGCTCAACCTGACGCCAGAAACCTTGTCACGCGTCCTGCACCAGCTAAGGGATGAAAACCTGATCCGTGTGTGTGGCTCGACCATACATATAGGCTCGGCAGATGCCTTGAAGTCATACCAGCAAAACGTACCTGCATTGCATTGAATCTTTTCACAAAAGCCCTATGATGCAAGCGGGTGCAAGCGCCCCAAGTAACTGGCTGCCAGCAATAGAAAGAAAAAAGATGACCACACCAGCACCGACCGGCGAGATTGAACTTTCTGAAGAATTGATACGCCGCTTTGACAAAGCAGGCCCACGCTACACCTCGTATCCTACCGCGGACCGTTTCAATAGCAGTTTTAATGAACCGAGCTATATCCACTATCTGGAAGAACGCAAGACAGGTACTGACAATCCACTGCTGTCGTTGTATTTGCATCTGCCGTTCTGTGAGTCGCTCTGCTATTTTTGCGCATGCAATAAAATCATCACCAAAGACCATAGCCGGACCACAGAATATCTGCGTTATCTGGAAAAAGAAATAGAACTGGTAGCCGCCAGAATCGGCCCTGACCGCAAGACCGGGCAATTGCATCTGGGTGGCGGAACCCCTACTTTCTTCAGTGGCGACGAATTGCGTCAATTGATGTCCATCATACGCAAACACTTCCAGTTCACTGATGATGCAGAACTGGGCGTCGAAATTGATCCGCGCACTGTCAAGCCAGCAACCCTGGCATTGTTGGTGGAATTGGGCTTTAACCGGAATAGTTTTGGTGTGCAGGATTTTGACCCGGCTGTGCAACAGGCGGTAAACCGGATACAACCATTCGAAATGGTAGAGGCAGCGATAACAGAAAGCCGGAAAACCCATTTCAAGTCCGTCAACGCGGATCTCATCTATGGTTTGCCCAAGCAAAACCTGGCCAGTTTTGGACGTACCCTGGATAGCCTGATCGCTTTGGCACCAGACCGGATTGCACTCTACAATTATGCCCATCTTCCCAGCCGCTTTAAGGCGCAACGGCAGATCATTGCAAGTGATTTGCCATCGGCTGAAGATCGCCTGCAAATCTTTATGATGTCAACCAGGCGCTTGCTTGATGCAGGTTACGTCTATATCGGCCTGGATCATTTCGCCAAACCGGATGACGAATTAAACAAGGCACAGCTGGACCAAAGTTTGCATAGAAATTTCCAGGGTTATACAACCCGTGCTGATTGTGACCTGATTGGCTTTGGTGTATCCGCGATCAGTAAAGTCGGCAATTCCTATTGCCAGGCAGTGCGTACTATCAAGGAATATTATCACCTGCTGGATCAAGACTGCCTGCCAGTAGACAGAGGCATAGAAGTGGATAAAGATGATCTTTTGCGTCGCGAGATCATCATGCGCCTGATGTGCAGCATGCCCCTGCATATTGCCGATATTGAGCAAAGCCACCAGATTGAATTTCCCGCTTATTTTGCCGAAGAAATCACGCAATTGCGCCAATATGAAGAGGTTGGCTTCCTCACCATCACACCAGCAACGATCAGCGTAACACCCAAAGGTCGCTTATTCGTCCGTGCCATCGCCATGGTATTTGACAAATACCTTAAAAAAGTAACGACGGCAACTTACTCCAAACTGATTTAAGAAACTTCCACCGGCTTACTGCATGGCAGTTTTCAGCAATACCATCGTCACCAGAAAAGAAGTATTGGTGATTGCCAGCACTGCATGCGGTACATCGGCGGCAAGATACAGCAGGTCACCAGCACGCAGTGTCTTTTTCCCCGTTTCCACTGTAATTTGCAGGTCACCGGACAGGCATTGTATGGTGATGGGGCCATTGACATGGTGTGAAGGCAAACTCTTTCCCGCAACCAGATTCATGTGTATCACTTCAAGATGCGCATCTTTAAACAAGGCATGAGCTGGCACCGTCAGGGATTGCTCGTCAGCAGCAATCAAGTTAATCATTTCCCCTGAGCGTAAATGTGGTGTGGCCATTTCATTTCTCCTTGCATTGCATTCAGGCATTGCGACATTGCAGTGCTGGGCAGGTTACATATTGAAAGGGGGCGTCCATTCCACTAGTCATGTCGCCTGCGTTCAACATCAACCTGCCTCTTTTTTTGCAGCTCAATGCAGCTTAAGTTGTCACATGAAAATCAATAATAACTTCTCCTGGCTCATTGGACACATAAGCCATCTTTACGCCATTGCCATAATGATGCTCGATTTGCGCGAGCAATGGCAAAGGATTATGGTCATTGCAAAAACGCATGGTCTCGCCTGGTTTTAACGCAGACAAGGCACCAAAGATTGCCGCATGGCGAAACCGCTTGGCAACGCCACGCGCATCAAATTCATAGACACCTTCGGCAATAACAGGAATGGAACAATCGTGAGCCATGATAGGACTCCTTTCAATATAGATCAATTTGATAAAAAACACAGGGAAGGCTATTCCTGCCCTCACCTGAATAAACTACTAAGATAAACGACTAAGCTTTGTTAGAGGCTTTGGCGTAAGCGATGTCGGCCACACTTGTTTGTGAGCGCTTCTTGCCGGTCAGCAGACGCAATGCAAATACAGCCAGGCAAACGACACCGATCGAGAATACGACATCACCGGGAACCCGCATCCAGACCAGGGTTTCCATGAAATGTGAATGTATTACCTCAGGCGAACGTGCATACCACATGCCTTTGGTGATGCTTGCCACCGCCTGATAAATACCAGCTGGTACCAGCGACATAAACACCATCATTGCCAGGCCTATATTGAGCAGCCAGAACATCGCCTGCAATAATTTGTCTGACCAGACGGCACGATCAGACAAGCCTCGCAAACAGAACAGCAGCAGCCCGATACCAAGCATGCCATAGACGCCAAACAGTGCAGCGTGACCATGTGCAGCAGTCATGTTCAAACCTTGCATGTAATACAGGGCAATCGGCGTATTGATGGAAAAGCCAAGCAGGCCTGCACCAACGGTATTCCAAAACCCGACAGCAATAAAGCACAGTATCGACCACTTGTATGCCTGCACCCAGGGTGCAGCTTTCGAACGTTGATAGTTACGGAAAGCTTCGACACCTATCATTGCCAGTGGTACCACCTCCAGCGCAGAGAACATGGCACCAATCGCGATCACAAAAGTGGGCGTGCCTGTGAAATATAGATGATGCAGCGTCCCCAGAATACCGCCGAACAGGAAGACTATGGTTTCCAGAATAATCGCACTATTTGCCGTTGCCGCACGTATCAAGCCAAGGCGAGTGAACAACAGAGCGATGACTGCCGTAGCGAACACTTCAAAGAAGCCTTCTACCCACAGATGCACCAACCACCAGCGCCAGTACTCAATCATCGAATAATGCGTATGTGGTCCCCAGGTCAGGGATGTGGCATAGAAAGCACCTATACACATCGCGGCCAGAAATACCATCGCAATCAGGCCACGACTCTCAGACGGTTTTTTCAGTGCGGGCAATAAACCACGTCCCAGCAAGGTCACCCAAAACAGCAAACCGATGAATAACAATATTTGCCAGACCCGGCCCATGCTGGTGAATTCCAGTCCCTGATTACCAATCCAGAAGCTGAATTCATTGCCTTTGTGTTGCAGACTACCCAGCCAGCCAAATGCGGTAGAACCCACAACGATAAACAACAAGGCATAAAACAGGACATTCACACCAAGCTTTTGAAATTTCGGCTCATGACCTGAAATTGCAGGTGCTATATACAGGCCAGTCGCCAGCCAGGCAGTGGCAATCCACAACACGGCAAATTGTGTATGTATCGTGCGACTGACCGTGAATGGAAGAATGTCTGCCAGAGGGAAACCAAAGAAACTATGCCCTTCCACGGCATAGTGAGCCGTAATCACCCCCATGCCGACTTGTGCCAGCATCAGGCCGATGACGACATAAAAATATTTCCTGGTTGCCCGCATCGAAGGCGTAGGCTTCAGATCAAACAAAGGATCGGCTTTGGGTGGCACCGGGTCACCCTCTTCCTTGCTGATGGAATGATAAAAGATCATGCCTGCAATGGCAGCGATCATCAGTATGATACTGGCGACAGACCAGATACCTGCGCCGGCAGTCGGCGTATTATCTACCAGCGGTTCATGCGGCCAATTGCTGGTATAACTGAGATCAGCAGCACCAGGTCTGTCGGTGGCAGCAGACCATGCTGACCAAAAGAAGAATGCAGGCAAGGCTTGCAAATCCTTGGGGTCTGGCAAGGTTCCGCTATTCATCGCATATTGTTCGCGCAATTTTTCCAATGAAGGGTCATTACCAAACAGGGCAATATAATGCTGCGCAACCTGCTGTATAGCCTTTGCACGTTCTGCACTGACGATAATCGCATCACTGGCAGCGTTGTATGTATTGCGCCGCATCTCTTCCTTCAGGCGCGCTTTCAGTTCTGCCTGACGTCCCGGGCTAAGTTGCTCAAACGATGTCTGCGATTCTTTTTGCGCCCATATTTCCAGTAAAGCCAGCGATTCGCGATGCAGCCAATCGGCAGACCAGTCAGGAGCGACATAACTGCCGTGCCCCCACACCGTACCCAATTGCTGCCCACCAGCCGATAGCCAGCTTTCCTGACCACGCTGGACCTGACCTTCTGAAAATAAGACAGTACCTTCGGTACTGACGACTTGTTTAGGGATAGGCGGCGCGGTCAGATAAATTTCTGTGCCTACCCAGCCGAGGACGGCAAAAGATAAGACACAGATGACGGCGAGCCAAGTCCAGAGTTTACGCGTGGCATGCATGGCGTGTTTCCTTATTGGTGAATTGAAAAAATTTGCTGAATCAGGTTTTTTTTTGGGCGTTTCATTGACGATGAAACCCCGTATAAAACATTCCTGATGTCATTGAAGATTCATTTTATATAGAGGCATTTAAAGATACAAACAAAATGAATGTTTAATTCCAATCCCTTGATAAAGATCAAGCCTGGGTCTTATTTGGGCCAAAACCCATAAACATCTATACTATATGTATCTTAATAGGCTCTTGCGAAATCAGGCTTGCGTTTTACCTCAACCTATCAAGAGAAATCGAAGAGAAATCGTCTTGATCTCGCAGCAGCGATGAAATGCAATGTCCTTTGCACATGCTTTCTCAATTGCATAATTTGAATTTGGAATCAACATGAGATTAACTGCATTTACCGACTACACATTGCGCACCCTGATTTATCTGGCACAACATAAAGACAGACTGGTGACCATTCAGGAAATTGCTGAGCTGCACAGCATTTCAAAAAGCCATTTGACCAAGGTTGTGCATCAACTGGGAATGTCAAACAAAGTGGAAACCATACGCGGCCGCCATGGCGGTTTGAAACTGAATCTGCCGCCAGAAAAAATCAATATTGGTGAGGTGGTACGCGATACCGAATCTGATTTTTATATGGCAGAGTGCTTTGACCGCGACAGCAACACTTGCACCTATGCTGGTGCATGCAATTTAAAAGGCGTGCTCAGCAAAGCGACCGCCTCCTATCTGGCGGTGCTTGACGCAGTAACGCTGGCAGATTTGGTCACACAAAAAAATGGCGCTGGGAAAATACAGATTTTCCCCACCAATAAGGTAAAACGGAAATAGCCTGCATAGTACTCATTTAGTACTCATTTCATCGTACTCATTTCTTGCTCATACACCAGTGCATGCGAGAAAAATGATCACTTCCGGGGAAAACTGCCTGCTTCTTATTGCATATCAAGGATTTTTGAGAAATACACCAGTATTGTGAGTATCGACGATATTTTGTCCCCCAAAGCTTCCTACTTCACATAAAAAAGGTGCTCATATGAAAGACATGCTCAGAGGATTCTCTGCTTCCGTAGCCTCACGGATACTATTCGCTTCCCTATTCCTGGCTTTGTCAGCGCATGCTGCAGAAACTAAAAGCAGCAAAAGCGCCAGTGATTTTGGCCCTCCACAGGGGCAGCCCATCCACGCAGTACTGACCAGTCCACCCAATGTGCCACCACCGATACACCGTAGCTATCCAGCAAAGGTGATTGTCGAACTGGAAGTCGTGGAAAAGGAAATGGCAATTTCTGAAGGTGTGAAGTACATGTTCTGGACCTTTGGTGGCACTGTTCCCGGTAGCTTCATCCGCGTGCGCCAGGGTGACACGGTTGAATTTCACTTGAAAAACCATCCCAGCAGCAAGATGCCGCATAACATCGACTTGCATGGCGTGACTGGTCCTGGCGGTGGTGCATCATCCAGTTTCACCGCACCTGGCCACGAATCGCAATTTACCTTCAAGGCGCTGAATGAAGGTATCTACGTCTATCACTGCGCCACTGCACCTGTCGGCATGCATGTTGCCAACGGGATGTATGGCCTGATCCTGGTTGAACCGCCACAAGGTTTGACACCTGTAGACCATGAATACTATGTCATGCAAGGCGACTTCTACACCACGGGGAAATACCGTGAAAAAGGTTACCAGCCTTTCGACATGGAAAAAGCCATTGATGAAAAACCGACCTATGTCTTGTTCAACGGTGCCGAAGGTTCCATGACAGGTGACAAGGCATTGACGGCAAAAACGGATGAAAAAATTCGTTTATTCGTCGGCAACGGTGGCCCTAACCTGGTGTCAAGTTTCCACGTGATTGGTGCTATCTTCGATAAAGTACGTTTTGAGGGCGGCAGCAACTTCCAAAAAAATGTACAAACTACACTCATCCCGGCGGGTGGTGCCGCTGTGGTTGAATACCAGACCAAAGTACCCGGTAGTTATGTACTGGTCGATCATTCGATTTTCCGCGCATTCAATAAAGGTGCCCTGGCCATCATGAAAGTGGATGGTCCTGCCAAGAAAGACATCTATTCCGGTAAAGAACTGGATTCAGTCTATCTGGGTGACCGCGCACAAGCCAATCTGGCAGCAGTCAGTACCGCGACCAAGGCGGCAGAAAGTGGCACCCTGACGGTGCAGGATCAGGTGAATGCGGGTGGGCAATTGTTTGCAGGTACTTGTTCTGTCTGCCACCAGGCAAATGGTGCCGGTCTGCCCGGTGTATTCCCTCCCCTGGCCCAGTCTGATTATCTGAATGCTGATCCCCAAAGGGCAATCAGCGTACTGTTACACGGACTGACTGGCAAGGTTAGCGTGAATGGCAAAGAGTTTGATTCTGTCATGCCGGCCATGAACCAATTGAATGACGATGAGGTCGCCAATATCCTGACGTATGTCTTGAACAGCTGGGGCAACAAAGGTGGACGCGTACAAGCCAGTGAAGTCAAGGCAGAACGCGCCAAAGCAGTACCGGTGAAAGCTGCAGCACATTAATCACCTAATCAACCGAGCGATAAATTCATGACGAATTGGTGCAGGTACGATAGCAAATCAAAACACAGGCTGGTTTTGTTAAGTGCAATTTTTTTGCTATTTTCACCTGCCACCAATGCTGCTGATTACCTTTCTATTCCCGGTAATCAGTTGGCCAGCGTATTGTCGGGGCCGGATGCCAAAGACAAGGCAAAGGTCAAACCCTTTTCCATGCGTGCCAGCCCGGTAACGAATGGCGAATACCAGGAATTTCTGCAAACGCATCCAGAATGGCAGAGAGACCAGGTGCCTTCTATTTTTGCTGATGCCAGTTACCTGCATGCATGGACATCGCCAAGTGAAACCGGCGATGTGCAAAAATTGACACAGGCAGTCACCAGTGTCAGCTGGCATGCAGCCCAAGCCTATTGCGAGTCGGAAAATGCGCGATTGCCCAGTTGGTATGAATGGGAACTGGTGGCCGCAGCAGATGAGCAACATGCCGACGCCCGCAGTGACCCGGCTTGGCGTGCGCGCATACTTTCCTGGTATTCAGAATCGTCGGATCAGTCATCAACTAAAATCAGCCATAGGCCCAATTATTATGGCGTCAAAGATATGCACGGCATGATATGGGAATGGGTCAGCGACTTTAATGCCTTGCTGATCAGCCCTGACAGCCGTACTCAGGGTGATCCGGACAAGTTGCAATTCTGTGGTGCCGGGGCCATCAGTCTGCAAAACAAAGACAACTATGCCATCTTGATGCGGGTCGCATTGCTGTCATCACTGACTGGTGCCAGCACCACCGACAATCTTGGATTCCGGTGCGCCCGGGATGGAGTGGAAGAAAGAAAATGAAAATGATACTGAACCTGGCGCTAAAGCTAAGGCTGAATACATGCAAAGCAATTGCTGCAGCTTCTGCCGTCTGCCTGTTTGCGCTAACTGCGCATGCAGGCACAGTCGAACCACTACAACCTGCAAAACCAGCGCAGGCGTTTCCCGGTGATTCGGTTTACCAATTACCGATCACACTTGAAAATCAGCAAGGCAATAAGTTCAAGCTGGCGAGCCAGGCAGGACATATCGTGATCACCAGCATGTTCTATAACTCATGTGAATATGTATGCCCGATGCTGATAGACACCATAAGAATGCTGGAGAAAAAACTGGATGAAAAAGAAAAATCCCATCTATCCATCTTGCTGGTGACACTCGATCCAGCCAGGGATGATATCGCCACCTTGCAATCAATTGCAAAAACCAGGGAGCTGGATACGCAGCACTGGCTGCTGGCACGCACCTCTGAAAAATCCGTGCGGCAATTGGCGGCTGTATTGAATATCCAGTATCGTCAAATGGAAAACGGTGAATTCAACCATACCAGCGCCCTGATTTTACTGGATACAAATGGCCGCATTCTCGCCCGTAGCAGCACCTTGGGAACAGTGGACGATGAATTTTTAAAGACGATAAAATCGGCACTCAAGAACCAGGATGCCAATTCCACTCAGTAAATTGCTACTTCATAAGCACCGAAAAAAAGCCGGGCTACTGATTGGTAGCCAGGCTTTTTAGATGAATAGCACTGAGGTATCAACTACGTACCTGGTCATCCGTTTTTTCTTTGTGAATTATTTTTGACTGGTGATTTTCTGCATGCTGTACGACATGTTGTTCAGCAGCGCTGACGTGCCCATTTTTGGCAACGACCGCCTCTTTATGCTCCACTTTCGCCTGCCCTTTTTCGAGCCTGGCGACTTCGTGATTGGTCAGAGCGCCGCTCTTGACACCGTTTTCTATACGCTGTTGTTGGCTCACATTTCTTTGCACGTCGGCCTGCATGCGTTTGCTTGATACAGAATTTGGGTTGCCAACCTGCCCATCATGTTTTTCGGCATGAATATCGGTGCTGGCCTTGTTTTGCATCCTGTCAATTTTTGCTTTTTCGCCGGCACTTAACTTGCCATCTTTCAGGGCTTTATGTTCTTCCCGCGATATCGCAGCCTGTTCGCGCTCCAGTTTGCCCGCTTCTTTGGTCGTCAACTGACCTGTTTTCAAGCCATCTTCTATCCGTGTTTGCTGACTGACATTGCGCTGTACATCGCTGCTCACGCCTTGTGCAAATACGGGAGCAGTCAGCAAGCCAGCCACTAATAAAGGAATAAATTTCGTTTTCATGATGATGTCCTTGTAAGGTATTGAGAGAATTTTCGTGCTAGTCACAAGCCTATAACGAACAAACAAAAATGGGCGATGACAAGAAACCTGTAAGAGAGCGTAACAAGCGTAAGTTTCAAAATGTAAGTGCATTAAAAATTCAGACGTAAAAAAAGACCGATCTTGCAATCGGTCCTTTCTTTGCTTACTTAGACTAGCAGTTCTTGACCCACATATTTTATTTGCTGGCCAGGCTTTCAGGCTTGGTCCAACCACCACCGACTGCCTTGTAGATACTGACGATGGAAGACAGGTGCGCGCGCTTGGTATCGATCAGGCTGGATTGTGCCTGGAACAAATCCCTTTGTGCGTTCAAGACTTCCAGAAAACTGCTATAGCCGTTCTTGTAGCGCAGATCGGCCAGACGCAGCGAATCCTTCAATGCCACGACACGGCGCTCGCTGGCGGCATTCACCTGCTCGTTAGCCGCTGTATTGTTCAGCGCATCATGGACATCATGGAAAGCGCCCTGCACGGCCTGCACATATTGCGCCAGCGCCTGGGTCTTGCGTGCTTCCGCACCGGCCACTACCGCACCGATGGCACCGGCACGGAACACTGGCTGCGCCAGACTGGCACCCAGGTTCCACAACAGTGAAGCCGGATTCAACAAATCCTGGAACACGCGGGATTCATATCCAGCCGTGGTGGTCAGTTTCACGCTAGGGAAATACTGGGATTTCGCCTGGCCGATATCGGCATTGGCAGCCACCAGGTTCTGCTCTGCCACCAGAATATCCGGACGGCGATTCAGCAGATCAGAAGGCAGGTCAGACGGTACAGTCAATTGCTGGTACAAGCCATCAATCGAATTACCGCGGGCAATCACCGGTTGGGTAATCGCCGTGGCAGAACGTCCCAGCAACACAGCCAGTGCTGATTCGGTATTCGACACAGCCTGTTTGGCCTGGGCGTAACTGATTTCGGCAGCAGCAGTTTCTGATTCAGCCACATGCAAATCCAGCTCACCAACCGCACCTGCGGTATACCGTTTCTGTTGCAGGCGCAAATTCTCTTGCCGGGTTTTCAGTGTCGAATCGGCCAATGCGAGTTGGGCATCACCGGCACGCAGGCTAAAATAAGTCTGGGCTACATTCGCATACAAACTGCTTTGTACCAGACCACGATTGGCTTCCTGCGCCAGCAAACGGGCGCGGGCTGCTTCATCGGCACGTGCCAGCTTGCCCCAGAAATCGACTTCATAGGAAGCTGTCAAACCGATCTGAAAATCCTTGCTGACCGGGTTGGCACCCGCACCCAGCTTGCCAGCATTTTCGCTGGTGCGGCTGCGGGAAGCACTCAAATTCGCATCCACTGAGGGATAGCGGTTGGAATTGGTACCCACCGCCACGGCGCGTGCTTCTTCGATACGGCCTGCTGCCAGCACCAGATCCTGGTTATTGGCAGCGGCTTCATCCAGCAAGCTGTTCAGGGTCGGGTCCTGGAAGCTTTTCCACCAGGAGATATAGTCAGCCGCAGCCAGCTTGTTTTGCGTAGCGATGTTACCCAGGCTGGCCGGGGTGTCCAGGGCCGGACGTTGATAGTTAGGCCCGACCGATGCGCATCCTGCCAGCACCAGGCTGGCAACCAGCGTCGTTAATACTAATTTTGTTCCAGACATCATTATTCCTTCACATCTGCTTGAGGTGCATTGTGCAAAATATGGACAGGGTGTTCAAAATCCTGCTCAGTGGTTTTCAAGCGCCTGTCATTGATCAGCTTGAAGAACAAAGGCACGAAGAAGATCGCCAGGAAAGTCGCTGCCAACATACCGCCCAATACACCAGTACCCAGAGATTGACGCGCAGCAGCACCTGCACCGTGCGAGAAAGCCAGTGGCACCACACCTAAAATAAAGGCCAGCGAAGTCATCAGAATCGGACGGAAGCGCAAGCGGGCCGCTTCCAGCGCCGCCGCCACCGGTGCATAGCCTTCATGCACTTTCATGACCGCGAATTCAACAATCAGAATCGCATTCTTCGCCGACAGCCCCAACAAGGTCACCAGACCAATCTGGAAGTACACGTCATTGTTAAAGTGACGCAAGTACACCGCCAGCAAGGCACCGAAGATACCGAAAGGCATGGCCAGCAAGACCGAGAATGGCAGAGACCATTTTTCATACTGGGCAGCCAGGATCAGGAAAATCATCAGCACGCCGGCACCCAGTGCCAGGCCAGCCGCATTGCTGCTACGTTTTTCCTGGAAGGATGCGCCACCCCAGTCGTACACGACATCGGCTGGCAGGACATTCTTCGCAGCACGTTCCATCGCCGCAATCGCCTGGCCAGAGCTAAAGCCTGGTCCGGCATTGCCCAGCAATTTAATCGCAGGCAAGGCATTAAAGCGCTGTACAGAATCAGGGCCGGTAATGAACTTCACTGTCGTGAAGGCACGCACCGGTATCATCTGGCCAGTGGATGAACGTACATACATGCTGCCGATATCGTCCGGTTTGGCACGATACTGGCCTTCTGCCTGCAACTGCACGGTATAGATACGACCGTTCTTGTTGAAGTCATTGACGTAATAGCTACCCATGGTCGCGGCCAGGGTGTTATACACGTCCGACAAGGCCACGCCCATGGAGCGTGCTTTTTCATTGTCCACGTCTACATACAGTTGTGGTGAATTGGCTTGCCACAAGGTTTTGACACCAGCCAGTTCAGGCTGCTTGTTGGCTTCAGCGATCAGCAAAGGCAACAGTTGTGCCAGGCGCTTGACACCGCCTTCGCCCGCATTTTGCATATAGAACTCAAAGCCACCCGTCTGACCCAAGCCCTGAATCGCAGGCGGGGCAAAGAACAAAGGCAGGCCTTCCTTGATACGGCCAGTTTTCATATAACTTTCGCCCACCATCTGCTGGGCAGACTGGGTGCGCTCTTCCCATGGCTTCAAGGGGAAGAACATGGTTGCAGCAGAAGATTTCAAACCACCACCACCGAGGAAATCCAGACCGACCAGGGCAAAGGTGGTATCGATGTTCTTGTTGGTTTTCATGATGGATTCAACCTGACGCACCATGGCATCGGTACGATCCAGCGACGCACCGTCCGGCATGATGGCTGCACCGATGAAATAACCCTGATCTTCATCCGGCACCAGACCGCCTGGTACGTTTTTCCACAACAGGCCAGTCAATGCGACCATGCCCAGCACCAGTGCCACACCCAGCACAGCACGCTTCATGAAGAAGGTGACGCCATCGGTATAACGCTTGGTCAGACGCAGGAAGGCTGCGTTAAACCAGGTGAAGAAACGGTTGTGATTTTCTGAACCAGGTTTGAGCAAGATCGCGCACAAGGCCGGTGTCAAGGTCAACGCAACGATACCAGACAAAACCACGGCGATGGAAATCGTGACCGAGAACTGACGATACAATTCGCCCGCCAGACCACCAAGGAAAGCGATAGGACCAAACGCCGCTACCAGCACCAGCACAATCGCGATCACCGGGCCAGTCACTTCATGCATCGCTTCAATCGCCGCATCTTTCGGCGTCATACCTTCTTCATTGATCAGACGTTCGACGTTTTCCAGTACCACGATCGCATCATCAACCACAATACCAATCGCCAGCACCATACCGAACAGAGTCAGGGTATTGATGCTGTAACCCAGCAAATGCAGACCGGCCATGGTACCAATCAACGATACCGGCACCGCCAGTGTCGGGATGATGGTCGCACGCCAGCTTTGCAGGAACAGGTACACCACGATAAACACCAGCACCATGGCCTCTGCCAGGGTTTTCAAGACCTCAGAGATGGACT
This sequence comes from Undibacterium sp. Ji50W, assembly GCF_049340445.1. Lineage (NCBI taxonomy): Bacteria > Pseudomonadati > Pseudomonadota > Betaproteobacteria > Burkholderiales > Oxalobacteraceae > Undibacterium > Undibacterium sp. Ji50W. The sequence continues at coordinate 116,264 of NZ_JBMPOX010000013.1, forward strand.
CTGTCACGAAAGGTGTGGTGTCATACGGCGTGGCATATTCCATGCCTTCAGGGAATTTGGCTTTCAGGTCTTTCAGGGTTTGTTCTACTGCCTTGCGGGTTTCCAGCGCATTCGCGCCAGTCTGCAAGAACACACCAATATTCGCGGATGGGTGGCCATTGACGCGACCATACAGGTTGTAATCCTTGGAACCCAGTTCTACCCGCGCCACGTCAGAAATGCGGATGGCAGAACCACCCTTGGCTGACTTGACGATGATATTGGCAAATTCAGACGGTTCCAGCAAACGACCTTTGGCCGTGACTGTCATCGTCAGTTCTTCGGTATTATTTGGTGGTGCACCAACTTTACCGGCTGCGTACTGCGCATTTTGCTCGGTAATCGCAGTGGCAATATCGGCAACCGTCACACCCAGTTGCGCCATGCGGTCAGGACGCATCCAGATACGCATAGCATAATCCTTGGCACCGAAAATCTGGATATTGGTGGTACCCGGCACACGCTTCAATGCATCCAGCACATTCTGGGTTGCATAGTTGGACAGATACAGCGCGTCATAGCGGTTATCTGGCGAGAACAAGGCAGCTACGACCAGGAAGTTGGACGAGCTCTTGGACACCGTCACACCCTGGCGTCTTACCTCTTGCGGCAACTTGGCATCTGCCTGACGTACGCGGTTGTTGACGTTAACCGCAGCAATATCAAGATCGGTACCGACTTCAAATGTGACGTTGATCGATACCCGACCGTCAGCAGAAGAAACCGAATCCATATACAGCATGTGTTCCACACCGTTGATCTGTTCTTCGATAGGGCCGGCGACGGTACGTTCAACCACCTCGGCAGACGCGCCTGGATATACTGCAGTCACATTCACTACCGGCGGAGAAATCTCCGGGTAGCGCGAAATCGGCAGGACGCGCAAGGCGGCCAAACCGGCCAGCACGATGATCAGCGACAAGACTGTCGCGAAGATCGGCCGGTTAATAAAAAATTTTGAGAACATGAATAATTCCTTGTAGCCTTAGCTTCGTTATGCAGCGGATAGATCAGCTTGATGTGAGCATATTGCTGGCTTGTTATAGCTTATTATTACTTGGCAGCGCTGGCAGCCGGTGCAGAAGCCACTGCACTGGATGCAGCACCAGCAGATGCTTCCGGTTTGCCTTCTGGCTTGCCGGCAGGTGCTCCGCCTTGTGCTCCGCCTGGGGCACCCGCTGCAGGCGTCGTCGCTGCCTTGGCAGTAATCGCTATCGGGGTCACCGTCATGCCTGGGTCATGCGCCTTGATGAAACCATCCACCAATACACGGTCACCACCTTGCAAGCCTTTGGTCACTATCCATTCACCATGGGACCAGCCATCCAGTTCAATCGGTTTTGGTACCAGCTTGTTGTCTGGTGACACCGTGAACACAATTTTACCCATGGGGCTATCAATCACCGCACGTTGTGGTATCGCAATGGCAGCGCTGCGCGTAGCACCGCTGAGTATCACGCGCACGAACTGGCCTGGGCGCAACGTACCGTCAGCATTTGGCACCTGGGCGCGCGCATCAAAACCACCGGTGGCAGGATTCACTTTTTCACTGACAAAATTCATTTTGCCTGTGGCCGGGGACATGCTGCCATCAGCCAGTTTCAATTGCACATCAAAAGCCAGGCTACCGTTATTGGTTTTCTTGCCTGGCAAGGCAATCTTGCCGGCGCCGACCTCCTTGCTCAATTTCAGGTAATCCGCTTCTGGCACGCTGAAGTTGACATACACAGGGTCAGTCTGGACGATGGTGGTCAGCAAACTATCTGCTGCGGTTACCAGGCTGCCATTGGATTTGGCAGCAATGCCGGTGACACCATCAATAGGAGCCACTACCCGGGTATAACCCAGATTCAGTTTGGCTTCATTAACTTGTGCCTGCACTTGCTTGTAGCTGGCTTCTGCTGTTTCCAGCGCAGACTTGGCATCGTCAAATTCTTTCTGGCTAATGGCTTTTTCTGCTACCAGCGGTGCCAGGCGCGCAAATTCGCGCTTGGACTGGTTCAGCTTGGCTTCGGCGACACCAGCGGCAGCTTCTGCGGAAGCCAGTTGTGTGCGGTAAGCACCCTGGTCAATCTGGAACAGGACTGTGCCTGCTTTGACGCGGGAACCTTCTTCATACAAACGGTTTTCCAAAATGCCGGCAACACGCGCACGCACTTCCGTTTCGCGTGAACCTGCGGTTTGTGCCGCATATTCAAAATCCAGGCCCAGGTTACGTGGCTGTACGGTCACCACATTCACTTCAGGTGGCGGCATGCCACCGGGTGGCGCTGCATTCGCACCCTGCTTGCCGCAAGCAGCCAATACCAGCAAAGGCAGGCTGACGGCAGCAATACGCAAGGCAGGCAAGGCCTGAGTCATGTGGCTGGTAATCGATGAAAGCTTAAAAAACGGAGTAGATAATTGTGCAGGGGAGCGCATGGGAGATTCTTTCTTCTAAATTGAAAGGCGGTGTGCTATTATATACATTCACGAATGTTTGTAAATAAGGTTTTTTAACAGCCCTACAGGAATACAGGGATTTTGGGAAGATCTGGCTCTAACAAACACCGATAGAGTTCGTCAGAAAATTAGCAAATAGATATTTCTACTGTATTCAGAGCAATTAGCATCACCGGCATGACTGGGAGTGCGATATCTATTTTAGAGACGCAAAATGACAACCTGATCTCATGGGCTGCCACAGGTTTGATACGCTTGATACCGAAGCAATAAAACAAGTATAAAGCAGACAAGAAATTTCTGCTGCAAGACAACAAATTTGATGTAGAACAGAGCCGTTTTTACTATTTGTACCAGTATCAATGCGTAACAAAGCAGGCTTTAAAAGCAGAAAAAAGATATAAGCACTTATTTCACTAATAGTAGTGGGAACTCTCGGACCCAGGCTACCGTAGCAACAGTAAAGTTCACTTACAATAACGAAGAGACGATGTAAAAAAATTGTGCGCAGTGATCATTAATCCACGAATCAATCAGTGAATTAATCCGCGACGCACGCAAAGGAAACAAGATGGCCAGAAAGACCAAAGAAGAAGCGCAGGAAACTTATAATACGCTGATCGACGCTGCTGAAAAAGTATTCGCCGAAAAAGGCGTGACCAGCACAACCCTCAATGATGTTGCCCTGGCAGCAGGCATGACGCGTGGCGCTATTTACTGGCACTTCAAAGACAAAAACGCCCTCTTCCAAGCCATGTGTGACCGCGCCTTCCTGCCCATGGAAGCACTGCTCAATGAAATTGCATCGGCACCGCACCAGGATCCGCTGGCAGGCATCAAACAACTGAATTTGCATTTCCTGCAATTGGTGACTAGCAATGAACGCCAGCAAAAAGTATTCAATATCATTTTTCATCGCTGCGAAAAAAACAGTGAACTGATCTTCTTTTCCGCAGAAAATGAAAAACGCATCGAATGCCTTGCCAAAATCCAGGTACTGATGCAGAAAGCCGTCGACCAGGGCACCCTGCATGCCGATACCGATACCTGGATCGCCATGCAGGCGTTACACGCCTATGTCATGGGCATCGTCAACGAATGGTTGTACGATACGCTTGCCTATTGCCTGATGCAACACGGCGAAGACATGATAGATATGTTCATGGCTGGTCTGGTCGCCCGCCCACCATTAAAAAAACCGCGTCCTGCGGAAAAGACATGCAATATGCGGCTGGTGGTCAATCAAAACTAGACCGGTAACTTCCAGTCAAAACGTACTGCCAGCATACGCAGTACGAAGCATATGCCTACCCCAAACCCCAGCGCCACTGCCTCGCTGACCTGCAACCAGTTCAACAGCAGGTAAGCCCAGCAACCGGCAAAAGCGCAGGTCGCATACAAATGGCTGCGCCGGAACACCAGTGGTATCTCATTACAGATAATATCGCGCAAGACCCCGCCAAAAATACCGGTAATGACCCCCATCATGACGCAGACAAACATCGGCATATCTGCCTCTTGCGCCAGCGAAGCTCCGGTCACACTGAACAAACCCAGTCCCAGCGCATCCGCCAGCACAATCGCGCTTTCTGTCACGGCATTGCGTAAATGCCGCAAAAAGGGAATAGCAATAATCGACATCACAAAGATGAGAATAGGGTATTCCTGATTCTCGACCCAAAACAATGGCCGTCTGTCGAGCAGCAAATCACGCAGTGTGCCCCCGCCAAAGGCAGTAATGAAGGCCACCGTAAACACCCCCACCACATCCATGCGCTTGCGCCTGGCTTCAATAAACCCCGAACTGGCAAAAGCCAGTATCCCGGCGACTTCAATGCTATGCAACATCGAACTCATACCCAGATAGCTCGTCGTCATGGTTATCCTTCAGGACTTGGTTTATAAGGTGGGATTTTAGCAATTAGGCCTAGGTTTGTGCTTGGAATATGTTTATCAACGAAATTCAAGACCGCTCACCACAGAGTCACAGAGACACAGAGTCAGCACAGAGAACGACAAGGAAAATCAAAGGGAATCTGGAAGCTCAAGCAAAGAAAGTAGCTTCAAATTCGTCGCTCCTGCGCAGGCACACTGCTGTCCGGAATAATGTGCCTGACAAAAAATGACCAGAAAATCCCCTCCCTTTCAAGGGGAGGGTTAGGGTGGGGATGGGTTTCGGCCGATTAACGATAGATGAATTTACGTCGGAAACCCATCCCCATCCCAACCTGTCCACTGCGCAGCTTGCAAGCTGTTTCGATTCTGTCGGCGCAAAAGAGAAAAACATGCACAATAAACAACATTGTTTCAGTAAAAACTCACCTATCCAACTCACATTTATCTACGATAAGCCCCTATCCCCCACAACATCCCATCGCAAAATCCCCAAATTTCATTGTATAATCATGGGCTTGGCATTTTGGGCATCCAGAATCCAGACTATTAATTAACCTTTGGCAAGTGATAATGCAATCGGGTCAAGAAGCAGGGCGACCGACGAAGTGCTTATTGGCTACCTAACTTATTTTGAGGCAAACATGAGAGATGGCATCCACCCAAATTATCGCGAAGTGTTGTTCCACGACGTTTCTTGCGATTTCAAATTCATCACACGTTCAACTATCAACACCCGTGACAAAGGTGAGTTTGAAGGTAAAGAATATCCAATGGTAAAGATCGAGGTTTCTGCAGAATCTCACCCTTTCTACACTGGCAAACATAAAATCGTTGATACCGCTGGCCGCGTTGAAAAATTCCGCCAAAAGTTCGGCAAAGTCGGTTCCAAGACTTCTATCGCAGAAGGCTAATCGGCGCAGGGGGAACACCGCGCACTCACGCATACATGGCAGCGCGCCGCCAACATTTTTTGTGGCACAGCATGTCTGCAAGCTTGCGAGCATTACAGTCCCTCATAGGGGCCTGATATGTTCCATACAGTACGTTAATGTGTGCTTAACTGTGTTTCCCCACGATTTAAATTAAAAAAGGCAGCCCTGGCTGCCTTTTTTACTAACGCTTTACCCTACAATAAGCATCCTTTCCTTCCATCATTAAGATATGAAGCCAGTCCGACTTCCTGCTGCCGCAACAGTTGCGCTACCGCGCTGGGGAATCTTCGCCCTGTGTCTCTTGTATATCTTGCCCGGCCTGATAGGCCGCGACCCGTGGAAAGGGGACGATGCCGCCGGCTTTGGCATCATGTGGACCATGGTCCATGGCACCCTGGCCGACTGGCTGTGGCCACACATCGTCGGCCTGCCCATGCCCGAAGAAGGCCCGCTGGCATTCTGGCTGGGTGCCATCTGCATCAAATTATTTGGCTGGCTGGTGGGTGAACCCATGGCTGCCCGCCTTAGTACCGGCTTCTTTTTCCTGCTGGGTTGCCTGTCGGTCTGGTATGCCACCTATTTGCTGGGCCGCAGGCCAGAAGCCCAACCGCTGAAACTGGCGTTTGGTGGCCAGCCCGAACCCAAAGACTTTGGCCGCACCCTGGCTGACGGTGCCCTGCTCATCTATCTGGGCTGCCTGGGCCTGCTGGTGCGCAGCCACGAAACCAGCGCAGAAACCCTGCAAATTTCCCTGATCGCCTGCACCCTGTATTTTTGTGTACGCCTGCTGGATGAACCCGGCAAACGCACCGCCATCAAAATCGGCGTCATCCTCGGTTTGCTGGTACTGACCAGGGGCTGGGTGCTGCCCATCGCTTTATTGATCAGCCTGCTGGCTGCCTGCGCTTACCGTCGGCAACGCCAACCCCTACAATACCTGGCCCTGATCAGTCTGCCAGTTGCCTGCATGGTGGCCGCTATCTGGCTGACGGCCATCAACGTTCTGCATCCGTATGACAGCTCGCCGTACCAGGCCTGGATGTTATGGAATTATCGCCAGTTCAATATACCCAATGCAGACAGTGTCGCTTACCTGTTCCGCAATGGCATCTGGTTTAGCTGGCCCGCCTGGCCTTTTGCTGCATGGGCCATTTATGCCTGGCGCAAACAAGAAAAAGCCCTGCACATTTCACTACCTGTCAGCTTCCTGGTCTGCTTTGTCATACTGACCGTCATCAACACCCAATCAGAAGAAGCCCTGCTGTTACCCATATTGCCACCGCTGGCCATACTGGCTGCATTTGGCTTGCCGACCATGAAGCGCAGCGCGATTAATGCGGTGGACTGGTTTTCCGTCATTGTATTTACCACCGTGGCCGGCTTCATCTGGTTTGCCTGGATAGCCGACCAGACAGGCTGGCCAGCCAACTGGGCTGGCAGAGCCAGCATATTGGCCCCTGGTTACAAGACCAGCTTCAACTTCTTTGTCATGCTGATCGCCATGGTCGCCACCGTGGCCTGGTTCCGCCTGGTGTACTGGCGTATATCACGCCAACCTGCCGTCTTGTGGCGCGCCGTCGTGCTGTCCAGTGGTGGGGTGATTTTGTGCTGGTTGCTGTTGCTGAGCTTATGGCTACCATGGGCCAATCAGAAAATCAGTTATGCGCCGCTGTCGCAAGAACTGGCTAAAAATCTGCCAGCCAACTACGGCTGCATACAGGCGCAGATAGGTCCCTCACAACGCGCTTCATTTGCGTATTTTGGCAAAGTAAAATTTTCCGGCTTCTCTGACACCAACTGCCGCTTGCTGCTGATACAAAACAGTAAACGTGACCATCAGGCTCAGGCCCAAGCCCAGACTCAAGGCCAGGATCAGGAACTGGCGCTGCCAGCCGAATACAAACCCGAAGAATGGACTGCCATCTGGTTCGGTCACCGCGCCGCCGACAACGATGAAGTATTTACCCTGTACCAGCGTAAATAGTCATGAAATTCGAACACCCCAGCACCCTCAGCGGCAATATCAAACGCATCGCCTCACTGTCATGGCCCATGATGGTGGGCCAGATGGCCGTGGTGGGCAACGGGGTGATCGACACCGCCATGACCTCGCGCTTTTCAGCGACTGACCTGGCGGCACTATCCATAGGCATCTCGATTTACGTCAGCATCTTTGTTGGGCTCAACGGCATACTGCAATCCATCTCCCCCGTCGTCGGCCAATTGTTTGGCGCACGCAAGTTCAAACAGATAGGCGCAGAAATCAAACAAGGCGTGTGGCTGGGCCTTTTCCTGGCCTGCATAGGCTGCCTGATACTGCTCTTTCCAAATGGCTTGCTATCCATCGCCAAAGCCTCGCCAACACTGAATGACAAGGCCGCGCAATACCTGCAGATATTGGCCATCGCCCTGCCCGCCACACTGGGTTTTCGCATCTATGGTGCGCTCAATAATGCAGTGGGTCGCCCCAAAATGGTCATGGCGATACAACTGGCAGCACTGGCGATCAAGATTCCGCTCAATACCCTGTTCATTTTTGGTGGCCTCGGCATACCTGCCATGGGCGGCCCCGGCTGTGCCGCAGCCACCGCCGTCAATGCCTGGCTGATGCTGCTGACCGGCTGGCTCATGCTCAAGCACGTTAAATATTACGATGTGTTTGCCCTGTTTGGCAGTGGCTTTGTCAAACCCAACTGGAAAGCCCTGCGCAGCCTGCTTAAGCTTGGCATCCCCATGGGTTTAAGCTACCTGATCGAAGTCACCGCCTTTGCCTTCATGGCCCTGTTTATCGCCAGGCTGGGCGAAGTGGCCGTATCTGGCCACCAATTGACCGCCAACTTCGGCACCATTTTGTACATGCTGCCGCTATCCATCGCCAGCGCCACCGGCACCCTGGTAGCACAAGCCATTGGCGCCAAACAAATGCAGGTAGCCCGCGTCACCGGCAATGCCGGCATCATCCTGGCGGCCATGCTGGCCGTGCCGATAGGTGTCATCATCTGGTTCAGCCGCGACCTGATCCTGCACGCCTATACATCCAACCCACTGATCATTGCCGCCGCCCTGCCCCTGTTCACCTTTATATCGGTGTACCAGATTTTTGATGCGATACAGGTCACCACCGCCTTCATCCTGCGGGCCTATAAAATCGCCATCGTCCCCACTATTTTGTACGCCTTTGCCCTGTGGGGCTGCGGCCTGGGCGGCGGCTTTATCCTCGGTCTGGACCCCTATCACATCAGCCCCGCCTTCCTGCACGGCGCTGCCGGTTTCTGGATGGCCAACAGCACCAGCCTGGCCATCGTCGCCTTCAGCCTGTGGTACTACCTGCGCATCGTACAAAAACGCTTCCCCACACCCGCCATGTGGCGCCGGAACGTCAAATTTGAACGCCCCGACATGACCCCCTGAACAGGAACCTAAAGCAGCAGAATCAGCCGCCGCTTGCAAAAATTTGACAGCTCTGTCATAATTTCGGTCTGCGTTGCCGAGATGGCGGAATAGGTAGACGCACGGGACTCAAAATCCCGCGCCGCAAGGCGTGCCGGTTCGATTCCGGCTCTCGGCACCAAAAGCATTCGTAAGGCTCTCCATGTGAGGGCCTTTTTGCTTTTCAAAGCGCTTTTCTTTCATGCGTATATGCAAAAGATTAGTGTATCTAAACCCTTCAATAAATTCCATTCAAGCATTATCCAAGACCCGCTATTTGACAACAAACAAGCACCCAAAAGCAGCGCTTGAAAACCCGTAAGTGTTTGACTTAAAAGGGCTTTCATGAAAGAATGGACTCACTTGATTGATCAGATTAAGGCCAGAAAATGAAACTATTAGAACGAGTTCAGACATCAATTGATCACAGCTCAAGTCCAATAGTGTTGCGCTCTGAGCTTAGCTCTTTAGGCAGCGCATCTCAATTAAGCAAGTCTCTTAAAACGCTGATAAGCAATGGCCATTTGATACGCATTGGTTCAGGCATGTATGCCAAGTCCAGACAAGACTCTCAGGGCATTCCTCAATTGCTAGATACTATCGAGAAAATTGTAGAAGCAGCATTTAAAAAATTAGGCATAAAAGCCAAAGTTATCCGCATCGAATCCAATGGCGCGCAACAGATTTGCCACGTCAATACCGAGCAGCGTAGCATCTCGCGAAAACTGAACATTGCCCCATACATACTGAAGTATACCAATACCTCACACCATGCCAAGAATGCCTCGCCTACATCCATGCCGAAAGAGCTGGATAAGCTCCCGACAACCGGCGTATCAGAATTTGTCCAACGTTTCGCCAATGCACATAACGTAGCCTATGCTCGTTCAGGACTGGACGATTGGGCAGAAGCAGTGACTCAAGCATCAGGCGACAGCGTTCAATTAGATCAAATCAGCAAACTATTAATCACCCTGAAAAAGCAACATTTGATCGATGGCCAGCAACTGGCCAGGCTAATTACCAATCATCTGAAAGAAACAGCAAATGTTTGATCCCTTCGGCGACTATGAAACAGCCGGATACCTTCGCAACATTGAAAAACTTAAAAATTCAGAGATCATCAAAATTCAAGAGCATGTCTTCTTTGAAGCAAATCTCGAAGACGCAATTGCCTACCTAAAAGCTATCAATGGGCCGATAGCATACGATCACTTCCTCAAGGTCCATCAAATACTCTTCGGCGAGTTTTACCCGTGGTCTGGCCAGGACCGTCACATGCTCGGAGTTGGGCGCTTAATTAGCAAAGGCCAACACATTCAATTTGAAGCAGCCGAGTTATGCCGCCGCGCAGTTGAATGGGGGCTTGAATTGGGAAATGACGCAAAGACCATGCAGACAAAACCCGGTACTGTTATGGGCATGTTCGCTTGGGGCCATCCATTTCTTGATGGTAATGGAAGAACTATGCTGCTTGTTCATACCGAATTGTGTTCTCGCGCCGATTTTTCGATTGACTGGCAATCGTCCGTCAAAGGCAACTACCTGCAATCCCTTACGCGCGAAATCGAAACACCAGACAAAGGCATACTTGATGCATACCTAAAACCATTTGTGCGCACACTCCAAACCACGCAACATTGGGCAGAATCAATAAAGGCAATTCCCGGCCTGGATGGAAATAGCAATGCAATCCCAAATATCGTTTATAAGAACAGCGACGCCGAAGCCAATAAACGCTATGAAGAATTTAAGCGGATGAGACAGAAACAATGAAATCGATATCCAAAACTCCATACATCAAGGCGCGCAGGACGCCGCCGGAGTCATTGCGCAAATGCCCGTGCGTTACCGCATACCAACGAAATTGGCTGTGTACGGTACCTACATCATGCCAACTGGAATTGCTCGGCTGGATGCTGAACGACTCTAACTTTGCGGAACTGTTGTATTAGCTCAACCTTGGTGAAAAGCGACTACAGCCCCGATCAATATCCGAGAGATTTATGAGTCAATTCTAAACCTACGCTAATGCAACTTAATCAATTCATGAACACATTGCTTTATTGCCTAATGAGTAACTCTCGATTACACTACAATCTCCAACGACGGAAAATCAGACAAACCATATCATGGCCATTCCGCTTAAGAAAATCACCCAGGCACAATATTCAGATCTCTTGAGAATAGAAGAATCCCACTTTGTAGATCTGAAAAGCTCAGAAATTTCACCAGCTAGCCTCACAAAGACGATAGCTGCCTTCTGCAACACCAGCGGAGGTGAAATCTATGTCGGTATTGAGGAGGCAGAAAGCGATGAAGGAGCTATTCGCATTTGGTCAGGATTCCCAAATCAAGAGGCGGCTAATGCTGTTTTCCAAGTACTGGAGAAAATGACTCCCCTTGCTAATCATTACGAAGCAGTTTTTCTGGAGGCTGAGGGGGCTAACGGACTAGTGCTGAGTTTGACTACATTCAAAACCCAGGAAATTTTGCAAGCCTCCAACGGGAAAACTTATGTTCGGCGAGGGGCGCAAAACCTTCCAGTAGACGGTGAAGCCGCATTAGAGAGGTTGAAGTATGACAAAGGAATAAAAACATTTGAAGACCAACTAACTCCAGCATCAATCGAAGAAGTCGGCAATTCGATGATAACTCTTGAATTTCTCCTAGAAATTATACCGTCAAGTGAGCCAGACCAGTGGCTTACAAAACAGCGAGTTTACCTGGATGGAAAAGTTACGGTCGCTGGAGTGTTATTGTATTCAGACCAGCCCCAGACAATACTTCCAAAACGATCAGCCATCAAAATTCTCCGTTACCAAACAAAAAATGAGGGGGAACGCGACTTCCTTGCATTTGATCCAATGACAGTGGAGGGCCCAATTTACTCATTAATTTTCGACGCAGTCGATCACTGCAAAAAATTAATTGAGGATATTAAAAAACTTGGCCCTGACGGTATGGAACCCATCGAATATCCGGAAGAGGCGCTTCATGAAGTCGTTACAAACGCGGTTTTGCACCGAGATTACAGCATACCCGCAGATGTGCAAATCAGGATATTTGACAATCGAATTGAAGTTGAAAGCCCGGGTAGATTGCCGGGTCATGTAACAATTGAAAAAATCACAAAGACACAGTTCGCTAGAAACCCTAAGCTGGTTAGGCTGGTAAACAAATTCAAAAATCCACCAAATAAGGATGTAGGCGAAGGCTTGCGTACAACCTTTGAGGCAATGGATAAATTACGTCTTAAAAAACCAATTATTTCCGAGAAAGATGACTCAGTACTTGTAATATTGCGCCATGAGAGCCTCGGCTCACCAGAACAGCTTGTGATGGAATACCTAGAGAAGCACGATGAAATTTCCAATTCCACCGGCAGAGAAATTACCGGCATAAAATCGGAAAATACAATGAAGGAAGTTTTCTATCGTCTTCGCGATAGAAACAAACTGGAACAAGTTCCAAATCGCTTAGGGAATAAGGCTGCCTGGCGCGCCAATCAGGATATACAGGTTCAAACTGAACTTACTCTAGGACCCACAGATCCGAGCGAAAGCTAACGATACCTAAACGCTGGCAAAACTTAATTCGTTAAATAGCCTTTCCTCAAGGTACCCAAACGATACACCGTGTCTTGCCACGTTTCACAAATGATGCGGTTCATGCGGGCCACTAGCTGGCGGTATTGGTCAGACAGAGTTTTTCCAGTTCATCCGGGGTAGTAGAACGTTGCAAAGCCAAACCACCTCAAAATTTAATAATTTATTAACCGAAACCATAAAATCGAACATGTGAATTAGAAAAACAAAAACCCTTTGGGGAATCCGTCACACTAATCTCAGTACCTATGCTCATCCACCAAATGCTTATTAAAGCTGTACTTGCTGCCGCCTTGCAGCACATCGGTCAGGCGTTTGGGGTTGCCGGCTGAGATGAAGATGTCGGCGATGCCGTCCTTGACGCGGAACTTTGTGGCGGGGCTGAGGATGTTGTTGGCTTTGATCATCAGGTGACGGATGATTTTGGCTTTTTCGCTACAGATGAGGAAGTGGTTTTCTTTTCTGAAGTTGGTCAGGGGGATGTTAAGCCACCAGCCTTCGTCATTGCCATAGCGCACGACTTGTGAGAATTGGGTGTTGCCGTCGTTCAGGACGTTGGCTTGCAGGGAATCGTTGGCGATCTGGATGGCTTCAGCTTTGTTCATTTTTGTCTTATGTGGGTGTTTTGGGCGGGGCGATTAGCAGAATGGCTGTTTGGGTGCTCGACGGAAACCCATCCCCATCCTTACCTTCCCCTTGAAGGGGAAGGAGTCATAGCAGCATTTTAACCGCTAGGCCTTCAACACAGACGGAAATGCTCGCGGTTCTCGTTTACCCTTCATAGCAGATTGCGTTAAACTGTATGCATATACAGTTATTTAAACGCTATTTACCCTCCCCCGCATGCTTGCCAATCTGGCCTACCCCTTCTACTACCTTGAAAACTTCCAGACTGTGCTGGATTGGGTGGCTGGGCGCTATGCGGATTTGCTGGTGGCGGATGAGCAGGACTTTATTACTCAGTTTCCCCGCTTGCCGCAGGCTTCACGTGCCTTGTATGTGCGTATGGTGATGCGCAAGGGCTGCGTGTTCAGAGTAAGTAAGCTCAACTATGCCGAGATTGGCGATACCCGTGCGGCCATGCAGGCCCTGGTGGACGTGGGCTGGGTGCAGGCTGATGCTGTGGTTGATATTGCGGGCTTGTTTGATTTACTGCAAAAACCGGAACTGGCGCTGGCTTTTGCCATGTCACCTGCTGAGAAAAAATTGCAAAAGGCAGATCAACTGGCGTTGCTGGGCTTGCAGCATACGGGCAGCAAGGCATTTTCTGGCTGGTGTGCAAGCTTGGATGATGTCGCTTATCAGGTGCTGAACAAGGATTTGTGCGACCGGCTGCGGCTGCTGTTTTTTGGCAATCTGTATCAGGATTGGTCAGAATTTGTGTTGTCTGACCTGGGTATTTTTCAGTATGAAAAGGTGGAATTTTCTGCGGCGTCGCGTGGCTTTGGCAGCCGTGCGGATATTGATGCTTACCTGGCCTTGCATGCCTGCCGCGAAGCCTTTCATGCGGAGCAGCCTGTGCCTGAGGTGTTGGCGCAACTGGCTGCCACTGGCCTGCATGCGCTGGACAATGCCTGGCTGGCCAGCCGTCGCAACCGCTTGCTGTATCAGATTGGTGAACACCTGGAAAAGCAAAAAGACTGGGCGCTGGCGCAGCAGGTGTATGCGGGCTGCACTTACCCTGGTGCGCGTTTGCGTGCCATACGTGTGCTGGAAAAAAGCGGGCAACCCCTGGCGGCTTTTGATTTGCTGGTGCTGGCACAACAGGCACCAGAGAGTGAGGCAGAACACCAGCAGATGTTGCGCATTGCCCCACGCCTTTGTCGCAAGCTGGGCCTGGCTAAAGTGGCTGCGGCGACCAGTACGCCACCCACAGAACTGGCCTTGCGCCTGCCGTTTCCGCAAGAAGATTATGTGGTCGAATATGTGGTACGTGATCATTTAAGCTGTGATGAGGCGCCGGTGTTTTATGTAGAGAATGCGCTCATCAATTCTTTGTTTGGCTTGTTGTGCTGGCCAGCTATTTTTAAGGCGATACCGGGGGCGTTTTTTCATCCCTTTCATCGCGGACCTGCGGATTTATTGAGTGCCGATTTTCAGGCGCGACGGGCAAATGATTTTGCTGCCTGTTTTGCGCAGCTGGAGTCAGGTGCTTATCGCCAGACCATACGCGACACTTATACCGCCAAATTTGGCTTGCAATCGCCCTTTGTGTTTTGGAGTGCCTTGTCTGAAGACTTGCTGGAGATGGCGCTGACATGTATACCCGCGCAACACCTGAAACATAGTTTTGAGCGCATCTTGCTCGACATCAGGGCCAACCGCAATGGCTTCCCTGACCTGATACAGTTTTGGCCGCAAGAACAGCGTTACCAGATGATAGAGGTCAAGGGCCCTGGCGATAAGCTGCAAGACAACCAGAAACGCTGGCTGGATTTTTGCGCCACGCATGGCATGCCGGTCACCGTATGTTATCTGGAATGGCAAGAGGCTGATCAGTGAGTGCTGAAGGTTATACCGTAGCCGTGCGGGCGCTGTGTGAATTCACAGCAAAGCAGGGTGATCTTGATTTGCGCTTCACGCCCTCCCCCACTGCCGAGCAAGGCATGGCCGGGCATACGACGGTGGCCTTGCGCAGAAACGGCAGTTACCAGCGTGAAGTTAAACTCGAAGGCCAACATGGCCGCTTGCAGGTGCGTGGCCGTGCCGACGGCTATGACCCTGATCTGCAACAGGTAGAAGAAATCAAGACCTATCTGGGTGACCTGCACACCATGCCAGACAACCACCGGCATTTGCATTGGGCACAGGCCAAGGTATATGGACATTTGTTATGCCAGCAGCTGGGCTTGCAAAAAATCAGCGTGGCGCTGGTGTATTTCAATATACAAAGCCAGAAAGAAACAGTATTGCAGCAAGAACTTGGTGCTGCTGAGCTGGCAGATTTTTTTGCCTTGCTGTGTGGCCGCTTTATTGCGTGGGCAGAACAGGAAGTGAGTCACCGTGCTGCGCGTGACGTGGCTTTGGCAGACATGGTTTTTCCCCATGCAACATTCAGGCCGGGGCAACGACAACTGGCTGAAGCCATGTACAAGGCCAGCAAGCGCAGTTGTTGTCTGCTGGCGCAGGCGCCCACTGGCATAGGCAAGACCATAGGCAGTTTGTTTCCGTTGTTAAAGGCCACCGCAGAACACAAGCTGAACAAGATTTTTTATCTGGCAGCCAAGACATCAGGCCGGCAACTGGCTTTGCATGCTCTGACCAACATACAAAACAGTACACCATCTTTGAACCTGCGCACGCTGGAACTGGTGGCAAAAACCAAAGCCTGCGAATACCCGGAAGCCGCCTGTCATGGCGATGCCTGCCCGCTGGCCAAAGGCTTTTATGATCGACTTCCTGCGGCCCGTGCCGCCGCCGCTGCCGTTAATCAGCAATTGCTGGATAAGGAAGGCTTGCGCAACGTCGCCCTGGCGCATCAGGTTTGCCCCTATTACCTGGGCATAGAAATGGCACGCTGGGCCGATGTCATCATTGGTGACTATAACTATTATTTTGACATCCACGCTTTGCTATATGGCTTAAGCGTGGTGAATGACTGGCGTGTGGCCGTGCTGGTGGATGAGGCGCACAATATGGTGACGCGCGCACGCCAGATGTACACGGCAGAGTTGCAGCGCGATAGCCTGAAGCAACTGCGCAAGACACCCCCATTAGTACTCAAGAAACCATTGGACAGACTATATCGCGCATGGCTGCAACTGGAAAATGAACAAACGCCAGACTATCAAGCCTATGCAGAGATACCAGAAAAATTGCTGGCTGCATTAACGCGCCTGTGCACTGAAATTGGCCTTTACTTTGCCGACAACCCCAGCCAGCTGGCACCTGATTTGCAGCAATTTTATCTGGATGCCCTGCTGTTCAACCGCCTGGCAGAAAGCTTTGCTGATCATTCGCTGTTTGATATCAGTAAAGAACAGGGCACATCGACGCTGTGCATACGCAATATCGTACCAGCTGCATTTTTAACGCCGCGCTTTGCAGCCAGCCATACGACAGCCTTATTCTCGGCCACGCTCAGCCCCTGGAATTATTATTGCGATACTTTAGGCTTACCCGAAACTACCGCCTGGGTGGATGTGGAATCACCCTTCTCTGCAGATCAACTGACCGTGCATATCGTGGACAAGGTATCCACCCGCTATGCCGACCGCAGCAATTCTGTCGCGCCCATCATGGCATTGATGGCGCAGCAGTACCATGCACAGCCAGGCAATTATCTGGCGTTTTTCAGCAGCTTTGATTATCTGGCCCAGGTCAGCAGCAGCTTCATCCAGCACTACCCCGATATCCCGGTACGCTTGCAAACCCGGCGTATGAATGAGGCAGATCGTGACGATTTTCTGGCGCAATTTACCGAAGACAGCCAGGGCATCGCCTTTGCCGTGCTGGGTGGTTCTTTTGGTGAAGGCATAGACCTGCCCGGCACCCGCCTGATCGGTGCCTTCATCGCCACCCTGGGTCTGCCACAGCTTAACCCCATCAATGAACAAATCAAACTGCGCATGGATAAAATATTTGGGTCGGGGTATGACTATGCCTATCTTTACCCAGGCTTGCAAAAAGTGGTGCAGGCTGCGGGGCGGGTGATACGGCAGACGGATGATAAGGGCGTGGTGTATTTGATTGATGACCGCTTCGGGCGTGGGGATGTACGGGCTTTGTTGCCGGGGTGGTGGTGGGTGAAGCCCTAGTGTTTAAATCCCCTCCCCTTCAAGGGAGAGGGCTAGGGTGGGGATGGGTTTCGGTTGATCAATACCTGCAATCAAATCTCAAAAGAAACCCATCCCAACCTTCCCCTTGAAGGTGAAGGAGTGCAAAACAAGCACCCCTCAATCAATACAAACCCTCATTTAAACAAGTAAACCTTGTTATTTAACGAAACAATGTATATATTAATGGAACTCAAACACCATTTTTATAGAAGTTCGTCTCGATTATGAAAACTTCCAAATCCCAGCAAGAGCAAACCCGGCGTAATCTTATCCGTGCGGCCGTCGACCTGATTACCGAAAAAGGGTATGACGCCACCACCATGAAGCAGATTGCCCGTGATGCCGGCATCGGTGATGCGACGATTTATAAGTACTTTCCCAGCAAGGAGAAAATCCTGCTGGCGTACTATGAATTGTGCATAGACATCACCCTCGAAACAGCGCAAGAAACACCTGGCTGGGAAGAATTTACCCTGCAAGAAAAACTGCAAAGGCTGGTGGATGCTTTGCTGGAACTCTTGCTGGGTGACCGTGAATTTGTAGAAATCACGCGTGATATCTTTGGTAAATCACCCTTGCTGATGATGCGCGACAATATGCCGGGTCAGCAAACCCTGAAGCAAGAAATCGTCAGCCTGCTGGAAGAGGCTGAGCAGCGTGGCGATATTTCACCTTGCGATTTCAAGAACCTGATCGGTGGCTTGTTTGGTGACTATCTGTTCGCCGTCATCGCATATTGGCTCAAGGATGAGTCGGAAGAATTCTCTAACACCACGCAGTTGGTGGATATGACGCTGGCGATACTGGTCATGGCTTTGAAGAGTGGCATCGTCAATAAAGTGTCAGAGCTGGCCAGCTTCATGCTGCGCAACCAGTTGTCACGCATCATGCAAAATGGTTCCGGCTTGCTGGAAATGGTCAAACTCGTGCGTAACGGTTTGGGGGATAGACGATGAACAAGGCGCCACCTGCCAGCAAACTCGGCAGAACTGCCATCACTGGCCTGGCACTGGCGCAGGCTGGTGCCAGCAAGCTGGGTCACAAGGCGCGACAAATGCTGCGTAGCGATGATGACAAACAGGCTGCGCAAGAACAGCATGAAGCAGAACTGGGGCGCATACTTTTTAAGGCCCTCAATCAGTTAAAAGGCAGTGCGCTCAAGGTATCGCAATTGCTGAGCATGGAAGCCGATTTCTTGCCGGAAGGTATACGCCGTGAACTGGCCAAGGGCTGCCACCAGGTCACGCCTTTGAATCGCGCGCTGATCCATAAAGTCTTTCAACGCGAATTCGGGCAGGCCCCAGAACATCTGTATGCACAATTCGATGCGCATGCCTTTGCTGCGGCCAGCCTGGGGCAAGTGCATCATGCGCAATCGGCAGATGGCCAGCAACTGGCCGTCAAGGTGCAATACCCTGGCATAGCATCTGCCATAGGCAGTGATTTGCGTATGTTGCGCGGCATCTTTCAAACCATGGCCATGGGCACCACCATCTTGCCACGCAAAGAAGTCATAGACCGCTTCATGAATGAACTGGAAGTCAAGCTGGGCGAAGAGCTGGATTATGAACATGAAGCGACGCAGCTACACTGGTTTGGCCAGCATGTAAATTTGCCCGGCATTGTCATCCCCAGATGCATAGACGCCATGTCCAGCAAACGCATATTGACCATGGAAAAACTCGACGGCCTGCACCTGGATGCCTGGCTAGCGACGGCACCTGATCAGGCACAGCGCAATCATTTTGGGCAATTGCTGTTTGACTGGTTCTGGTTCAGTGTTTGCCAGCTGGGCCGGGTGCACGCAGACCCGCATCCTGGCAATTTTTTATTCATGCCTGACGGGCGCCTGGCAGTATTGGATTTTGGTTGCACCAACAAAATCTCCAGCACCTGTAGCAATGCCATGGCCAGCAGTTGGCGCGCCTTGCTGATGACGGACGAAACCGAACGCAATCGTGTTTTGCGCCTGGCCTATATTGATCTGGGCTTGTTTTCTGATGCGGTCACACAAGCTGAATTTGATACCGGCGTCATCCCTGCGCTGGCAGAATTACATGCCTGGAAGATAGAAGCCTTTCAAAGTACGCACTTTGATTTCAGCAACAAATCGCCCTACCCCAAAACCATCAACGTCCAGCACAGCAAGGTGCTGGCAAGCATCCTGGCCGGCTGGCATGAAGACGTGCCGTATTTTGACCGTGCCTATCTGGGCCTGATGAATATGCTCAAGAAAATGGGTTCTATAGTCAACACGGATATCGCCTGGACCAAACAAGGAGTGCCCCATGTCAGCACCAATTAAAACCCGGAAAATCTGGATAGGTCGTTATCTGATGGTCATTGCCGCGCTGCATACCATCGTCGCCTTGCTGCTTTACGGCCCCGTCTTTATGGGCATGCTGGAACGCGGCGTATTCAACACCGTCAATCGTGACCCTTTGCGGTCGGCAGCGATCTGGTTCTTGCTGTTTGGTGGGCCACTTTTACTGCTGGGAATGAACATCAACAACATGGAACGCAAACGCGATTTTACAGAAGCCGGCACCATGGGTCTGGGCATATTGATCTGCTGCCTGTTCGGCCTGGTGTTGATGCCAGTGTCAGGCTTTTGGCTGGTCATACCAGCGGCAATTGCATTGATGAACAGGCGTTCAAATCAAAGGCCAGCACTATGAGAAACAAGATCACGGAAACTGCAGTCCCAGGCAACACCAAAATTGCGGAAGACCTGCCCGGTGCCTATTTTTATGATTGCTATCAAATGCCATTCCATCATGCAGAACTGAGCGCCATGCAAATCTACATGAATACCTTTGCCAGGACACCGGCGTGGGTCAATTGCCTGATGGGTGCACGCAATCGCGTCGTCGGCCTGTTTGGCTTGAAGAACCTGGGCGGGATGAAGTCGCTGGATAAAAACAAGCCAGCCCAGGCGTATCAGGTAGGGGACAGGGCGGGGATATTCTCGCTGGTGTACAAGTCAGACGAAGAGGTCATATTCTGCGATTCTGACAAGCATCTGGATGTCAAAGTCTCGGTATCCAAACAAGTCAGGGATGGCCTGCCCAGCATTGCCGTTACCACTATTGTGCATGTACACAATAACCTGGGGCGTGCCTATATGCTGTTTGTCGGCCCGGCGCACAAGGTGATTGCGCCAGCAGTATTATCCAGAGCATAAGCTTCCATCATCTCTGAAACAACGGCTAAATCATATACGTATTTTCCACCATCTGTTTTGTCACGCATTTGTCATAAATCTCTTCTAAGATGAAATCATCAAAACAACAGAGAAGAGGAAAATAAAGACTATGTTAAGTACATTAAAACAAAAATATCAAATGATGCGTGCCAGAAATATCACCGAATTTTCAGGCTACAAGCGTCAGTTGATTGAAGTTCCTAACGCAGTGTTTTTGCAATGGCAGGCAAAAGCAAAATATGAATTCCCCGGCATCCCCAGTGATGCCATTTTTTTTGCCCGCGCCACTGAAGGACTGATGATGTTCTTCGACTATGTCCGCCGCAGCAATCGCCCCTGCGCCCTGCCCTCCAAGGCAGTCGACTCGGTCTGGCATGCCTGGAATAGCTGGTCATCGATCCATCTGGATAACTTCTGTCTCAAGCACTTTGGCCGCACCATACCACACGTTGAAGCAGCACAAATGAGCAACGAGATGGATGCAGCATTGGCCAACTGCCTGGTCACGGCACAGCGGGCAGAAGGCCGCCTACCCGGCAGCTCATCCCTGCCGCGCCTGTTTGCACTGGACCGAACACTACACATGCCGCAAGGGTATTCCTACTTTGCCACATCCTTGCGTATAGGTTTCCGGCACATGAATACGCGTGGTGCCGATACCGGCAAGGCCATCTATCCGGAAAGCTTTGACGCCACCCAACTGCTGGCAAACGGGCTGATTTCCAACCTGGCGTATGAAGAAATGATGAAGAAGCAAGCAAAGGCTGCCAGCACCGGCGCATCTTGCGGTAGTAGCTGTGGCAGCAGCGGTAGTGGTAGCAGCGCAAGCTGCGATGCCAGCAGCGGTGGCTGCGATAGCGGCGGTTCAAGCTGTGGCAGCAGTTGCGGTAGCAGCTGTGGTGGTGGCTGCGGCGGTGGTAGCTAAGTCGTGCAAAGACTGAAACATGCTCCATGTTGATGATGCGGATTGCATGGCTGCGGATGGCGGCCATGCAAAGCAGGTGAGGCTGCGACTACACCACAGGGAATACCAATCAAATCACTGCTCAGTCAAAACACAATCATCTTCATGAGCGAAACAGACGCAGTCGCACAATTTCAAAACGAAATTTCACTTGAAATCATGGCGCAAGGTACACTGGTATTTTTTTGCACTATCGACCACATGCCGTCCTATTTCACTGCTTTATTCCATCGTTCCTCCAGACTGACGGTCTGCCTGATTTTTGGTATTGCCACTCTGCCAGCACTGGCAGCTATCAACCTCAATGACCCGATTCCTGTCAATCCAGCCCTGACCCTGGGCAAACTGGATAATGGCCTGACCTACTATATCCAAAAGAATGACACGCCACGCAAAAAGGTGGAACTGCGCCTGGTCGTGAAAGCAGGTTCGGTGCTGGAAGATGATGATCAGCAGGGTCTTGCGCATTTCACCGAACACATGGCTTTTAATGGGTCCACCCATTTCAAGAAAAACCAGCTTATTTCCTATCTGCAATCTATCGGTGTGAAATTTGGTGCCGACCTGAATGCTTTTACCAGCTTTGATGAAACCGTCTATGTGCTGCCAATACCGACCGACAAAAAAGCCTACCTGAAAACCGGCTTCCAGGTGCTGGCCGACTGGGCCCAGGGTGTCAAGATGAAGGATGCCGATATCGACAAGGAACGCGACATCATCCTGGAAGAAGCCCGCCTGGGTAAAGGTGCCGATGACCGCATGAGCAAGCAATTGCTGCCCGAAGTCTTCAATGGCTCCAAATATGCCGATCGCTTGCCCATAGGCAAGGAAGACATCATCAAAACCTTCAAATACGATGCGCTGCGCCGTTTTTACCGCGACTGGTATCGCCCAGACCTGATGGCGGTCGTCGTGGTGGGTGACATCGATCCGGCAGAAGGCGAACAAATGGTGCGCGAGTATTTCTCCAGGCTGAAAAACCCCTTGCCGTCGCGCCCCCGCCCGACCGTCGCCATCGCTAAAAACCTTGAGTCCAAGGCCCTGGTCATTACCGACAAGGAAGCCACCAACAACTTGCTGATGATACGTTACCCCCTGCAGCCCATCGCCCCGCGCCTGACCATAGGCGATTACCGCCAGGATATTATCAAGAGCGTTTACAAGTCCATGATGAACAAGCGCCTGAGCGCGCTGACAGAACAGGCGCAACCGCCTTTCCTGGGTGCATCTGCCGGTACCGAACAGGTCGTGGAAGGCTATGAATCCTTCATGTCTGCCGCTGTACTGTCACAGTCAGGCATACCAGCAGCGATCAATGCGCTGGTGCAGGAAAAAAACAATATCCGTCGCTTCGGTTTCACCGTTGCCGAATTTGAAAGGGCCAAGAAAATCGAGGCGCGCGAATATGAAACTATGTACAACGAACGCAATAATTCACCGTCCTCCAATTTCGCCGGCGAATACATACGCAATTTTCTGCATGCTGAGCCTATCCCCGGACTGAAAAACGAATATGCCTATTTCAAGGAATTTCATGACGGCATTACGCTGGAAGAACTCGACCAGTACGCAAAAAAAGCGACGCCGGATGACACCAGCAAACTCATATTCTATATGGGCTCCAACAAGGCCGGTGAAGTCGTTCCCGACACGGCTGAGCTGCTGAAATTTGCCAGCCAGGCAGAAAACCGCCCGATACAGGCCTACAAAGAAAAAGAATCCCGCAGCGCGTTGATGAACACCCCGCCCAAGGCGGGCCAGATTGTGTCTGAAAAAGAAAACAAGCTGCTGGGCCTGACTGAGCTGGGCCTGTCGAATGGCGTCAAGGTGATACTGAAGAAAACCGACTTCAAGAGCGACCAGATCTTGATGAGTGCACGACGCTTCGGTGGCATGTCTGTGTATGGTGACCAGGATTTCTACAATGCCTGGTATGCCAATCCCATCGTCTGGGAGATGGGCATGAGCAATTTCAGCGCCAAGGATGTGCAGGAAACCATGGCCGGCAAATATGCCACCGTCAGGACTTCTATCGACAATTATGCTGAAAGTTTCGGTGCCACATCCAGCAATGAAGATATTGAATCCATGTTGCAACTGCTATACCTGCGCATGACCAGCCCGCGCAAGGACAAGGTCTTGTACCAGTCTTTCATCAATACCCAGAAAGAACTGGCACGCAATTCCTCGGCCCGTCCAGAAGCCATTTTTTCAGATCAGATTGTCACTGCACTGTATCAAAACCATCCACGCGTCATGCGCCAGGCCAAGGTCGAGGATTTTGACAAGCTGGACCTGGAACGCAGCATGGAAATTTTCCAGGACAGGTATGGCAGCGCCAAAGATCTGACTTTCATTTTCATCGGCAGTATTGATCTCGATAAAATCAAACCGCTGATCGCCACTTACCTGGCCAGCCTGCCGACCACAGATATCAAGACCGGTTATCAGGACCTGAAAATTTTGCCAGTACGCGGCGTCGTCAAAAAAGATGTCAAGGTCGGCAGCGAGCCGAAAAGCATTATCTCCATCAGCTTTACCGGCCCAACTGTGTATTCGCGGGAAGAAAACACACGCTTTCATGCCATGCTGGATGTATTGGAATTAAAGATCATCGATGTCATACGCGAAAAACAGGGTTTGATTTATAGTGGCGGCATTAATGGTTCCATACAAAGAATCCCGCAGATGCAATATGGAATAGACATCAATTTGCCCTGCAGCCCGGACAATGTGAACAAGGTCATCGCAGCCATGTTTGCCGAGATACAAAAACTGCAAACAGCAGGCCCTTCGGCAGAAGATGTGAACAAGGTCAAACAGGCCTGGCTGCAAGACCATCAGGCCGACCTGCGCAGCAATGAAAGCTGGCTCGATCATCTGCAAACGGCAACCCTGTACCAGACTGATCCCGAATCCATACTATCCACTGAAAAACGCATCAAGGCCGTCACCGCCAGCCAGATCAAGGACGCAGCCAATCGTTATTTCAATATGCAAAATTATGTGCAGGTAGTCTTATATCCAGAAGATAAAAAAGACAAAAAAGATAAATAGACGCGCTTGAAAAATAAAGCCAGGTTGATCATCCAGCCTGGCTTTATTTATCTTGCAGATTGCTGGTCACAGCCACATGCAGGATCAATCAATGGAACGAGAACGTATAGTTCACATCCACCGCCGATTCGGTACCGGTGCGGCCAATAATGCTGACCCTGCGTGTCAGTTGCCAACTGAGCTTGATACCGCCACTGGCGTCTGCCAGGCCACGTTCTATCGACAGGACCAGACCAGGCATCAGGCGCTTGCCGACACTAACCACCTGGTCTGTACTGGTGCTTGTATTGCCGGTAGAACCGGCCACAGTTTGCCCCGGCAAACGGGTCGTATTATTGGCGGAGGATGAACCGATGGAGAATTCATCAAAACCCAGCCCCTGCACGATATCGCGCGGCACATTGCGGCTGCCATCGCCACCGAATATGGCCGACGCTGCCGACATCAGCAAAGATGCATCACTGCCCGCCAGTTGATCAGCGCCGCGACCCAATACCAGCCATGACAGTTTTTCAGCATCCGGCACGGCAGGTTCCGACACCAGCCGGACCTGGGGCGCAGCGACCGTGCCAACAATTTCTACCCCCGCCTCTACCGCCAGGCCACGGCGCAAGGCACGGATATTCAAACCGGGATTAGACGGTGGACCCTGGAAGTTCAAAATACCGCGCTCTATCGCCAGTTGCTGCCCGTATCCTTCATACACGCCTCTGACGGTGCGGATGGAGCCGGTCGCCTGCAAGGGACTGCCATCGATGGAACGCAAGCGCAAACTGCCTTCCAGCCCGGTATCGAGCCCACGCCCGACAAACACAAAGCGAGGCCCCATGTCAAAGCTGACATCGACACGGGTTTTCAAACCTTTTTTCGGTGTTTCACTGTCATTGCTTTTTACTGCCAGCTTGTCGCTTTTGCGGGTCACCACCACATCGCTGGACAAACTCGGCGGTGGCATTTTTGGCAGTTTGAAATAGGCACCGTCGGTATCCACCTTGCCGCTCAGACTCCAGATATTATTGGCTTCGACAATGTCGGCCTTGCCAGAAACCACCAGCCACCTGTCCTTGCGTTGCAATAAAGGAAAATGCTGCCACTGCGCCTGTATGCTGCCGGTTTCCTTGCCCATGTCGATATCACCACTAGCCTTGAATTCCCCTTTCTGTCCCACCAGTTCCATGCCTTGCAACAGCGCATGGCGCGGTACATTGGTGATCGTATTGGAAAACTGCAGATTGCTGACCTTCAGATGGCTATCTTCAATTTGTGCATCCAGGCTGCCATTCGGTAACAACAAACCTTCAGAGGCGAAAGCGACTTCCAGCTCGCGCCCTGTCAGGTCAGCACGGTAACCGGGTTTACCAACCGTGCCCATCAGACGCGCATCGACATTCAGTTTTCCTTTGAGTACCAGGCCAGGATTGATCCATGGCCCCAGCCATTGCAGGTCAGGGATGACAGCGCTGGCCTCGCCATTCAGCATAGCCGTTGGTGCGATGGTCCAGGCACCGCCCTGTTTGCTCAATAAGGTATTGGCCTTGATTTTCCAGCTACCCAGGCGCGCGCCCTCGGCGTTCATGGTCAACGCCAGGTCTTCGCCATCGGTACCTGCGACCAGGCCGCCCACTTTCATCTGCAATTGCAAGTCGCGTATGCCGAGGGCGACAGAATTGCCAGTGCCATCCGGATCATTGAAACGTAAATCACCGCTCTGACGCTGTATTTTTATCTCACCCTGTGCATGCTCATGCAATTGCAGATCCCATTGCGCATTCAGTTTCAGGTTGCCGCTGACGGCATATTGTGGTCGCACCAGGTTGGCAATCTCTATCACCCTGACATCGGTGATACGGCCTTTGGTTTTCAGCGCAGCGGGTGTCCATTCCAATTCTTCCAGCACCAGGCTGCCCAATTCACTATGCAATGTCAACGCCCCCAGACGCACCGACTGCGATGACAATTGCAGAGGGGCACTGCCTTGCAGTTTTACATCCGGCTTGCCATTCAGGTTGAGTGCCTGCAACTGGCCATTCCAGCTCCAGCCTTGCGCATTTTTTGAATCCGCCTGCATGCTGCCATTTGCACCCAGACCAAAAGTCTGGCGATTCGGGAAAGTGCTTTCCAGCGTGATGGTATGGGCGTCACGCCGGCCCTTCAATTGCAGATGCAGTTCACTTAACTTGTCGGCCGCAGCCTGTGCTTTAAGCTGCGCTGGCGTTGGCGCTGATGTTGACGTTGGTGTTAAGTTAGCCCCAGTTGGGTTGACACTAAAATCAGGCAAATCACCGCCGATATGGCTTGCCACTATGTCGCCGTCAAAATTCCCCTTGCTGCCATTGTCCAGGTTCAATCTGGATTTTAGTTGGGCGATAGTCCATTCCCGGTTTCCATATTTAATGCGCAATTGCTGGGCCTGCGCATCCAGGCTACCAGTCGGTTCGGCAAAGCGGCCACGCAGGCTGACATCGGCCTTCAATGCGCCACTCAGTGCCAGTTGCCAGTTACTCAGCAAGGGATTGAGATTATTCAATTCCGGCGCATCCAGATTCAGTTTCAGCACGTCATCTGCGGCACCCCAGTTACCCTGTCCCGTCAGGGTGTTTTTTCCCCAACGCAGATCCATTTGTTTGACGCGTACTTGCTGGTCTTGCAGCCATTGCAGCTCAAGACTGGATTGCACGGTCTGTCCTGCATATTGACCTTGCAGTTGCGGCATGCTGACTTGCAGGTTGAGACGTGGTGAGATTTCGCCCTGCAAGCTGAAGGCAGCTTGCAGATTACCAGCGGGTGTGGCTAGCCACCGCGCCGGGTCAAAATTCGTCAGCCTGGCCTTGAGCTTGAACGCCTGCTTGCCAGAAAAAGCGATATCTCCCGCCCCCTGCAAATGGGCATCTTCTGCCTGCAAATCAAATTTGTCGAGACTGAGCAATTGCGTCACGCCATGGTAGGTGGCATCGGCCTTCAGGCTGGCCTTGGCATCTGTCAGTTGGGCCTGCAATTGAATGATTTTGTCCTTGCCGGTCTGGGCAAAAAGCTTGCCCTTGATCTGGCTGGCATGCAGGCGCTGGTCTATCTGTGCCAGGTCAACATTGGACAAGATCAGTTGCACATCCGCAGCCAGCTCTGCATTAGCCCAACTCAGACGGGCATCCCCCTGCAATTTGCCATTGCCATTCAATTGCACTGCCAGGCCCTGCAAGCTGAGGCGATCCGCTTCCAGTTGCAGCCTGGCTGTCAGCGACTGCACTGGCAAGCCCTGTTTGTTGATGGCTGCTGCCTGCGCATTGCTGGCACTGACATCGCCGGCCAGCACAAAACGGGAAGCATTTTTGTCGCCCGCCGGTTTCAGCGTGGCCAGCAAACGCAAGTCGGCCTGCGGTGCCGCTGCCTGCCAGGCCGCAGGATTAAAATGCTGGATATCCAGATTCAACTGACGTAAATACGGTGCAGTAAAAGGTGTCAGGCTGGCCTGCGCATGCCCCTGCAATTGTGCATTGTGCTGGTTCTGTTCTGCTGCCTGTGCTTGCAATGCCAGTTGCAAATCCTGCAGGCTGCCAGACACGCTCCCTTTCAATGCCAGCGCGGGTATGTCTTGTTGCACCTGGCCTTGCAGGCTGAACTGGCCATTCAGTGTATACGGGCGCAGGCTGGCCAGCGAAGATTGCATTTCTGCCCGTCCCCATGGGCTGGTAACACCCGCCACCAGACGGTATTGCCCGTCTTGAAAATGCAGGCTGCCACTGAGTGCGCTCAGCTCCAGGGTTTCATGCTGGGTGCCATCTGCTGACAAGTTCGCCAAATGCAAATGCCCCAGCGCCAGCTTGTGTGCATCCAGGGTAAATGGCAGGCTGAGGGTAGCCGGCAGTTGTGCCGGGTCTTTGCCAGGCAGGCTGGCAATGCGCAATGAACTGGCTTGCAAGCGCGGAATATCCACCTGCTGACGCCACAAGGCAGCAGGACGCCATTGCAGGCTGACAGCAATCGCCTCAATCACCAGTGTCTTGCTCTTATAACTGAACTTATCGATGGCCAGGTCATCTCCCACCGCACCCTTGACACCTTCAAATTGCAGGCTGCCGCCACTGATTTTTTCTGTGACCGCCAGCAGGGTCCGGGTACCTGATTCGGTCTTGCTGGCCCAGGTAAGCAGGATGGTCAGCGTAACGATTAGCAGCAGCAAAAACAGGCAGGCCGACAACAGCAGACGCGCCAGCACCGAGCGATTTTTTTTGGTCTTTGCTACTAGCGTTTTTACTTCGGGTGTCGTCATGTCAGAAAGCGATCGCGATGGAAAAATCCAGCCTGAATTTTTTGGTCTGACGACCATATGCCAGGTCCAGGGCTATCGGCCCGGCGGGTGTTTTATAACGCGCGCCCACGCCCATACCCTGGCGCAGATTCAATTCACGCCAGTTATCTGCTGCATTGCCTACATCAATAAAAGTAGCCGCGCCCCATTCGGGATACAGCCAATGCACATATTCAGCACTGGCAGTCGCCATGACACGCCCGCCACGGGTACTGGTGGCGTTTTGTATACCCAGGCTTTGATAGGCATAGCCGCGTACGGTCGTGCTGCCACCGGTACGGAACAGATAGTCTTCAGGAATGCCGTCACCGCTGGTGGAAAATACATTACCCACTTCAGCCCGCACGATCACGCTGTCATTCTTGCGTACCGGTATCCAGCGCTGGTATTTGCCATAGACCCGCACGAAACGCTGATCTGACCACAAGGCTTTTTCTGATGCGGCCAGATCCAGTTGATAAATCTCGCCCTTGCGTGGATCAAAGGGTTGATCCACATCACGCCAGGTCCAGCCCACACTGGCCACCAGCGCCCGGTGAAATTCATCCGGGGTATCGGCGACGGTCAGTTTTTCCCTGACGATATTCAAGCCCAGGCGCTGTTCAAGATGGCCGCGTGTGCTGGTGCGCTTGACACCCAAAGACTGGCGATTGGTCAGCACACCGGATATATCTTCGCGTTCTATCAGCACGCCAAAAGAATCCAGGTAATTGTTTTCACGCGGCGGTAAATAGATGTCGGCGTAGCCCAGTTGCCGACGTTGCTCCAGCCTTACCGCAGTACGCAAATCCCAGGCTTTGCCCAGGATATCGCGGTCACGATAAGCAACTTCACTGCGGTAGCCAGTATTGGTGCTGTAACCCAGGCCAAAACTCAGGTCACGTGCCTGCCGCTCAACCACGTTCACGTCCACCGACACGGCAGCGGCTTTTTCCGGGTCCGGGTCTATGCCCACGGTGACAGTGGCAAAATACGGTGAATTCTGCAAGGCGCGTTGAAAATCCAGCAGGCGTGAACGTGAATACGGCTCCCCCTTTTTGGGTGCCTGATAGCGGTCTATCAGCCACGAAGGATAACGCTGCATGCCGGTGACGCGTATCTCACCCAGGGTGAATACCGGACCACTATCGACGTCCACC
The DNA here is from genome assembly GCF_049340445.1 of Undibacterium sp. Ji50W. Lineage (NCBI taxonomy): Bacteria > Pseudomonadati > Pseudomonadota > Betaproteobacteria > Burkholderiales > Oxalobacteraceae > Undibacterium > Undibacterium sp. Ji50W. The sequence continues at coordinate 146,059 of NZ_JBMPOX010000013.1, forward strand.
TGCAAGATGCCACGGTGTTCATCAGCATCGATCCTGGCTTCGCTGGACGTCAGCGTTGCCGCAGCATAGGCATCGGCACGCAGGCTTTCCAGCAATTGGGTTTTGGCGTCGGTCCAGTCGGCGTCGCGAAATGGCTGCCCTACCGCCAGGCCCCAGTCTTCCTGTAAAGCACGTCTGCGCTTGAAGGTCGGTTTGTCCCCGGCATCTATGGCATCGGCCATGGGGCCTAGTATTTTGATTGAGACATTTTCTATCACCGTGCGCACACCGGCATCTACTGTCACGTGTATCAGTTTGGCAGTGCCCGTTGGGGTGTCGGTATTGTCGAGATTGTCAAACTGTATCTGTGGCGAAAAATAACCTTCTGTTGCCAGGATATTGCCAATGTCCTGACGCAATTTGCGTATCAGCGCTGGGGTGATATTTTGCGCATCGGCGCTGGCAGAAAATTCGGGGATATGCTGCCGCAGCAAATCCGCCCAGCTTGCTTTCGGGGTTTGCAATTGCAGGCGTCCACTACTGGCCCTGACCACGGTGTCGGGATCGATATCGGGATTTTCCGGGGCTGGAATGAGCGCCGTGACTGGCGTAGCAGTAGTAGGAGTACTGGCTTCCTTGGCAGGTGGGGTGGGCGCAAGCACCGGTGTTGCCACCTGCTGCGCCCTGACCTGCCCTGTGCCGATCAACCCAAGGGCACACCCTATTGCAAGAGAGGTACGCAGTGTTATCTGCATCAGTAATCGCTCACTTGGTTGCCAGCCCAACACGATTGATGCCAAGTTTTTTCGCTTCCGAAATCACCTGTATGACTTCATCATAAAGCATGCCCTTGTCGGCGGAAACCAGTACCGACAGTTCCGGCTTGGCATCATGGAACTCGCGCAGTTTCTGCATCAGTTGCTTGCGGTCTTTGGCTTCTTCCTTGCTGTCTTGGCGGTTATTGCCGTTGCTGCCTGCCTTGCTGTTGATGCTGATGGTGGAAGGTGCATCCGGACGCAGGGTAATTTCTATATAGTCGGATGGCGGTTGTGTCGATTGTCCCGCCGTCGGCAAGTTGATGACGCTGGGATTGGTCATTGGTGCACACACCATGAAAATCACCAGCAACACCAGCATCACGTCGATATACGGAACGACATTGATTTCTGCCTTGAATTTGCGTTTACGTTCGCCTCGCAGGGTACTCATGCTGACCTCTTTCCTCTTAGCGCGACTGACGCTGGAGGATATTCGAGAATTCCTCGATGAAGGTTTCGAAACGAATCGCCAGCCTGTCTATGTCATGCGAATAACGGTTATACGCCAGCACCGCCGGAATCGCTGCAAACAAGCCAATTGCCGTTGCGATCAAGGCTTCGGCAATACCTGGTGCCACGGCAGCCAGCGTCGCCTGCTGTACATTGGCCAGGCCACGGAAAGAATTCATGATGCCCCAGACCGTACCAAGCAAACCGATATACGGCGACACCGAACCTACCGACGCCAGAAAGGACAGATGGGATTCCAGCAAATCCATTTCACGCTGGTAAGACGCACGCATGGCACGGCGTGCACCGTCCAGCATGGCACCGGCATCCAGCGATGCCTTGTTGGCAGTTTTTACTTTGTGGTATTCGCTCATGCCGGCTTCAAAAATACGCTCCAGCGCACCGGTATGGTCACGGCCATTGCGACGGTTATTGGTGGCAGCGGCATACAAATCCACCAGATTGCCGCCAGACCAGAAATTGCGTTCGAATTCTTCTGTCTGCCCACGTGCTTTTTTAATGGCAAACATTTTACTGAAGATATAAGTCCAACTGGTCAGGGATACGCCCAACAGCAACAACATGACCAGTTGCACCAGGATGGAGGCATTGGTAATCAGGCTTAAGAATGAGAGATCTTGGGTAACAGTCATATTGAATCACATAAAAAACAAAAAACGTAAGCCTGATGACATACTGCATTCAGTCAGGCGAGTATTCAGCGGTATACGATAAATTTGGGCAAAGTCGGACAAATTCAGGCACATCCTGACAAATTTAGGCACTTTTTGACAAATTCAGACAATTTTTGTCAGAACATCGTCAGGAATGGCTGCTGGCCGCACATTCACCTTGTCCACACATCCCACCTTGATTTTGCCGCTGGCCAACAGGCGTTCGCCGCACCAGGCCTGCTGTTCGAACTGTACCGACGCCCTGCCCAGCTTTTCGACTACAACCGTCAGCCTTAGTTCATCATCCAGTCTGGCAGGTGCATGATACTCGACTGCCGTGGCTTTGACGACAAACATCAATCCATGCTGATCGGCCATCTGCTGCTGGTTCACCCCGGCTGCGCGCAACCATTCGGTACGTGCACGCTCAAAAAACTTCAGGTAATTGGCATAAAAAACGATACCACCCGCATCGGTATCTTCATAATAGACCCGCACTTGCCATTCAAACGTTTTGCTCATGGTGTAAAACTTTGCGGGAAACTAATGGACTGGTACAGTTCACTAGAAAAGTTATCATAGAAATCATCATTGTAAACTGCTTCTGCCAGGAATGACTGAAACCATGCCGGTCTGCTATCGAATCAGCATGATCAGCCTTCCCCAGGCCATCCGGCCATCAGGATGTGGTGCGCTTGATGGTCAATGGACCATATCCCTGGCAAGTCGGCATCATTTCTATGTGATTGATGTTGACATGCGGCGGCAAAGTGGCAATCCAGTAGGCAGTTTCAGCAATATCGGTGGCTGTCAGCGGAACCGTGCCCTCATACACCTTGGCTGCCGCATCGTCATTGCCACGATAGCGGACATTCGAAAACTCGGTGCCGCCACACAAGCCTGGGGCAATATTAGTGGCCCTGACCCCGGTGCCGACCAGGTCAGCCCGCAGGTTCTTGGTAAATTGATCCACAAAAGCCTTGGTGGCTCCATACACATTACCACCTGGATACGCCGTGGAACCAGCAACCGAGCCGATATTGATCACCAGGCCACTGCCACGGACCACCATGGCCGGCAAGACGGCACGGGTCACTGTCACCAGACCCTTGGTATTGGTGTCTATCATGGTATCCCATTCATCCTGCGACGCCAGATGTGCAGGTTCGGTGCCCAGGGCAAGACCGGCATTGTTGACCAGCACATCGATTTGCTTCCAGTCCTGTGGCAGGCCTTCCAGGGCCAGGCGGATGGAATCCTTGCTGGTGACATCCAGGGTCACCGGCAACAAGGCCGCACCAAGTTCGGATTGCAATGCGGCAAGTCGTTCTGCACGACGGGCGGCGGCAATCACCTTATGGCCCTGGCTGACAAATTTTCGTGCCATTTCTTCGCCAAAACCTGAGCTTGCGCCTGTAATCAATACGATCATGCTGATTTCCTTCAATGTGATGGATGAATACTGGCATTTTAATGCACATGCAGCATTTCCGATGGTCAGGCATGTATTTGACCGGCTTGCACTTGCCCATTCAAACGCCATCACGTAAAATCCATGCACCATTTCGTCTCACGTGACTGGCGAAACGGCCGAACCTGCATCAGCAGGGTATGCGGAACACGCATCACACCGGCCAAAGATGGATATCCATCGGGAAGCGTGAGATTTCGGAGTCAACCTGACTCCAGCCGTGCGCCTGGGTAGCCTGATGGTAAAAGCAATGAGGCTGCCCCCTATCCGTTTCAGACACCTCATTGACATCAAGCAATTGCTTATTGATTGCTTATTAATTGTTTATTAACAGGAATAATCAGGAACCGCCATGTTTGCAAAAAATCAAACCCTCGCCAACGTAGATCCAGAACTGTTTGCTACGATACAAAAAGAAAACGTCCGTCAACAAGAGCATATCGAGTTGATCGCGTCTGAAAACTATTGCTCCCCGGCCGTCATGGAAGCCCAGGGCTCCCAATTGACCAACAAATATGCCGAAGGCTATCCAGGCAAGCGCTACTACGGTGGTTGCGAGCACGTGGATGTGGTCGAACAACTGGCCATTGATCGCCTGAAGCAATTGTTCAATGCCAATTTTGCCAACGTGCAACCAAATTCTGGCTCCCAAGCCAACCAGGGTGTCTTCTTTGCGCTGTTGAATCCAGGCGATACCATCATGGGCATGAGCCTGGCTGAAGGTGGTCACCTGACCCACGGCATGCCCTTGAACATGTCCGGCAAATGGTTCAATGTTGTCTCTTACGGCCTGAACGCCGTAGAAGACATCGATTACGACGCCATGGAAAAACTGGCACGCGAAACCAAACCAAAACTCATCATCGCCGGGGCCTCTGCTTTTGCGCTGCGCATCGACTTTGAACGTTTCTCGAAAATCGCCAAAGAGGTTGGTGCCTACTTCATGGTCGACATGGCGCACTATGCTGGCCTGGTCGCTGCTGGCGTTTACCCTAACCCGGTACCGTTTGCGGACGTGGTCACCTCCACCACCCATAAGAGCCTGCGCGGCCCACGCGGCGGCATCATCCTAAGTAATGACGAAGCCATTGCCAAAAAGATCAACTCTGCGATCTTCCCTGGTATCCAGGGTGGCCCACTGATGCATGTCATCGCTGGTAAGGCAGTAGCATTCAAGGAAGCGCTGTCGCCAGAATTCAAGGCTTACCAGGAACAAGTCGTAAAAAATGCGGCCGCCCTGGCAAATACCCTGACTGAACGTGGTCTGCGCATTGTTTCTGGCCGTACTGAATCGCACGTCATGCTGGTTGATCTGCGTCCTAAAGGTTTGACTGGCAAGGAAGCAGAAGCCATCCTCGGTTCCGCCCATATTACCTGCAACAAAAACGGTATCCCGAATGATCCGCAAAAACCGATGGTCACTTCCGGTATCCGTCTGGGCAGCCCGGCCATGACGACACGCGGGTTCAAAGAAGCCGAAGCAGTGAAAGTCGGACACCTGATTGCAGACGTACTTGAAAATCCGCATGATGCCGCCACCATTGAACGTGTGAAAGCCGGTGTCAAAACATTAACCGATGCTTTCCCGGTCTACGAAGCATAATTCAGCGACATAAAACGCCACTCCATGAGTGGCGTTTTTTAAACTTTAGGCGAACTCTATGAAATGCCCTTTTTGCCACAATGACGATACCCAGGTTATCGATACCCGTGTTTCAGAAGAGGGCAATGTGATCCGCCGCCGCCGCCGCTGCGCCGATTGCGATAAACGATTTACAACCTATGAACGGGTTGAGCTGGTAATGCCGGTCATCGTCAAGAAAAATGGCAGTCGTACCGAATACGAAACCGCCAAACTGCGCGCCAGCCTGATGCTGGCCCTGCGCAAGCGCCCGGTCTCCGCTGAAGCTGTGGAAACCGCCATCCAGCGTATAGAAGAAAAATTACTGTCCAGTGGCGAACGCGAAGTCATGTCCGGCCACGTCGGCGAACTGGTCATGCGCGAATTGAAACGCCTCGACAAAATCGCCTACATCCGCTTTGCCTCCGTCTACAAAAGCTTTGAAGACGTATCGGAATTTGCTGAAGCAATACAGGAAGTCAGGAAGAATTAAGCTGCAAAACAAGCAAGGCCATTGCACAAATCACATGGAATATCATGCTGCTTTATTAGCGAATCACTTTCTTTGATACTTCAATAAATTCAAGCGGGTGAGCTGCAGCACTCAGTGATACCTCGATCACAAACTGGCTCTTCACGGCAACATCACCAATCATGCCCGGAGCAAACTTCATTTTCAAGAATTGTTCTTTCACCAAGCGGGTGGCTTCTGCTGAAAGTTTGCTCTCTTCAATTTCGATGTCGTCAACGTCGCCATTTTCATTGACCAGCACGCGCAATTGCAGGGGTTTTTCTGGAACCTCATCCATGACCAGGGTGAGGGTTGCGCTGGGCTCAACGTTATTCTGCACCTCTGGTGGTGTAGTCAATTCGTCAACGTGGTAATAATAGCTAAGCGAATCGGCGGTCTGCAACAAAGCCGGGGGACTCTTGTGTTGAACTTGCACTTCCCTGAACTTTTCCGCTTGATTATTATGTCGCAGATTATTTTCGGGTTGCGGGCGGGAGACAGCCTGGCGGGTATCAGGCTGCGTCGTATCAGATGCGACGAAGTGAATTTGCAGGATTTGGGACGTATCAGCATGCTTAACGATGCTATCTACATTTCCATCCTGAGCGTTTTTACATAAGACAAACACCACCAGTAAGCCATGCATCACCAAAGAGAAAGTTAATGCAAAGACGGAGCGGGAAGTATCATTTTTTGTAATAATGTAAAACACGAAATTGAATTGCCGTGACATTTTCCTGCCTCTTGCTTACGTCCTCCAGGCAGAAAAACATCCGTTCGCGCCCTCTATTTATTCCAACAGGCTGCCGCACCGCCAGTACCACTTGCATCACGCACACCGGCGCTGGTCAGTGTCAAGGTAGCACAAGTACCATCGGCGACTTGATCATTTGCTGGCACTGCTTGCAAGGTGTAGGCGGTTGCTGTCGGATTACCAGTAAAAGACAAGTTGTACTTTGTTTTCGATGAACGCGGTGAGGTGTTAAATGGTAGTTGCGCATTCGTCAAAGCGGTTGCCCCATCTGGCATCAATGCGTAACTGTTTGTCAGCGAATAATTACGCTCCATCCATTGCTGCAACTCCATCAAATCGCCTTTGGCTGTATTTCGATTACCAGTCAAGATATAGCTCCGGTAACTGGGGATACCGACAGCAGCAATCACGCCAATAACGACAACCACGACCATCAGCTCTATCAGGGTAAAACCACTTGAGGTTTTGCGCATAATCTATTCCAAATTTAAATGCCCCTGGCAGATCCAGGAGCTCGTCACAATTTATAAGATTTAACGAATTTGCCGCCAGGAAAACCTTACCCCTGTAACCGTATTTTTATTTAAGTCAATTTCTGATTGACTTTGAGGACCGCTAGCACCAGGAGTGAAACCAACCCTCACGCCACCAACTTTTATCACCGCTTTCTTGCCGCTGGATACCACGGAACTGAAATAAGGTATCCCCATTCCCACTGCCCCCCAACTACTGAGTTGGACAGGTGTGCCCGAAGTATTGTCTGTTACCACAGCGCCACTGTAGGCGTTAAAGATATTCACATACCCGGTACCCGGCAAACACGCAGTGGCAGGTGTGAACGAACTGACCAGGACAATACCAGTATCTGCCGGCATGATCGAATTGACGATACTCCGCTCACCGTTAACATTCGGCATATCCATATACCAGCCCTTCTTGGTCGTAAAGTCGACAGCATTGGAAGATGTGGTTCTGGAAAAATCCCCCGCCGCATTTGCTGTAGTTGTTGAGGTGATCGTTTGTGCCACCAGATCCGCCTTGGTAATGGGTGTCGCTGAGAATGTATCCGCGAACCCAAAGATTGTTTGCTGCACGGTGGTATTGTAATCAGCCCTTTCTATATATTTTCCTGTACCAAAAACGACGGCCCATGCACTAGCCACTAAGGCATGCGGCGCTACAGCAGGTGCCGATGTGATCGGTTGCGTTGCACTACCGGCAAAGGCTTTAGTCACTTTCCATGTGCTGGTTGCGGTATCCCATCTGATACGCCACATATTACCCTTCAGGTCACCAGCCCAGACCGTGTCTATCCAGCCATTGCCCTGGGTTGCGACTGGTAAGGGGGTCGCAAGACCATTGTTTCCCAGCGAACCTTCAACTTCGATTTTATTGATCACACTACCGTCATTGGGATCAAGCATATACAAGACTGCTTTGCCGTTGGTACTGCCAAAGCCGTTGCCAACGATAACTGCCCACTTGCCATTCGTTGTTCCATCAGGGATCTTTGTAATCTGTAGTACCTGTCCAGAGATAGGGCTTTGTGCTGGCTGATTATAGCTGTAGCCCATGTCCGTATCATTGGTGTCAGAGAATTCCCATTTGGAAATCGAAGCCGCATTTGTTTCTGTAAATCTGGTCGGATCAGTAACATCAAGCGCAAAGTAGCCTTTGCCACCGGCACCATAACTACCGACCAGCAAGGTCGCCCAACCGCTGGTCAATTTGACGTCACCTATCATCGGTGTCGAATCGACATAGAACTCATGCGAATAGGTGAGTGTCGTCAAGGCAGAAATCTTGGGGGCTGAAGTAGTAGTATCTATCTGCATGAACTTGCCGGGCACATAGGCAAATAATTCCTTGCCTTTGCCCGTATCAGAAGCGTCAAAGGCGTGCAGCATGCCGTCGTTCGCGCCTACGTAGACCACAGGTTTCCTATTTAGATTGTTGGCAATAAATGTAGAGTATCCGGGGAAGGCATCGCCTGCGTACAAGGCATTGGGGGCAGCCACATAAACAGGGCCTGAACCGACGATGTCACCTAACTTGGTTTTCAAACGGGTTCTGAATATACCGCCAGTTCTGGATGTTTCTTTGGAAGAGTCACCACGTATATAGTTGACCCTGTCAACACCTAATAAAGTTGGTGTATCAGTCAAACCGGTCGCTGGGTTGATATCCATTAAAGCTTTATCCGTCGCCGACAGATTAGCATATTTAAAAGCAACGCCTGCGTTTCCGGAACGGGTAATAATCTGACGCGCGGTATCCGTTTGATAGGTCGAATACGTGGTCGATGCAGTCGGGTCCAGCCAGACAGAGGTATCCCAGTCTGGACTCGCATCACAAGTAGCAACAGCGACATTAAAACCGCATGCTTTTATTGCCCCGCGACCGCCATTGGTCAAAGTGTAACTTGCATAGTAAATTCCTTTGGCTGAAGCGATAGACACGCCAGATGTCGCGGGTGCAGCACCATCACCCAGACTACCGGCAGCAACAATTTGTTGAAACACATTACTCAAGCCATTTTTTAAACCGAGAGGATCATTACCTGCATACCAGTTGTCTGGCGTGCCGTTACCATCCTTATCCCAGGACTTGATCAAACTGCCTGTCGCTGTCAGGTTAGGGTCTAGATACGGTGCTTGGGTCAGGGCAGGATTAAAACCACCATATTTGGCAGCGGTGAACATAGGCGTCACTGTCGCACCTGTCTGCACCGGGTTTTGACCGTTAAAAGGCTCCATGACGTCAACAAAGAAGCTGGTGACCGTCTGTTTCTGACCCGTGATGCGCTGTGCCGCCTTGTCTGGTCGTATATCGTTAACGTGCGCCCAATAAGCCAGGCCGCCCAGATACCAACCGGCATTTCGTCCAGGTGATGAGGAGGCAGTAATATTGCTATTATTACTTTCCATCGTAGAAATATTGTTGACCCAGGTAGCAAAATTGACCGAAGTACCCGGGCTCGGTGGACTCTCTGATGGTGGTGAAGCAGAACAGGTGGCACTACCACCCGGAACCCTGGTATCACACCAATTATTAACGTCACCAATGGTAATAATAAAATTCTGCTGGCAAGAACTGGTTATTGGGTCATTGGCGGCAACAGTTGCATCAAAATTGATGACTGGAAAGCCATCTACCATTGCCGTGGTTGGGGTCGCGATGGCCTGTGGCGTCGGGCTTATCTTCCTCAGGTAGCGTAATGACTCATAATACAACTCAGCCATGGGATCATAGCCTTTGTAACCACTGGCATAACCAAACTGGTTCAGGTAATTGATGACCCCGCTGTTGGTGGCACCACTCGTGGCAGCCTGGTCGGTGCTATCTGGATTGAAAGTGAACACCCCGGTAGTCGCGCTCCATTCCAATCGCGGATTGGTGGTTGACAAGGCAATTGGGTCTGCAATCGTAGGGCCGACCGATTTCATGCGGGCGCGCAACACGCCACCTTGCCTTGATTGTGCCGGATCATTCAAATATCCAAATGCAGAAAAGCGCATATTTTGGTTATATTGCTGCATCAAGCCTTCAGGCTTATACGTTCCACCTGTAGTGGAGTAATCGGTACAATTTGATTCCAGTCCGGCTACCTTGTCGCACACTTTGACCCTGACATGGTAACAAGTCCATGAGGGACTACTGTTACCATTCGCTGCCTTATAGTCTGTTACCAATTGAGCGCAGGTATCAGTGCCCATTTGTGCGGTCGTCAGATTGCTGACTGTCACACTTCCGCCCGCCTGCACCAACATTTTGTCACCCATGTTAACGCTGCGATAAGTCTGTTGTGTAGTAACGTTTGCGTCTGTTGTCGTTGCCGAGCGGTTCGGGAAATAACCTGTACCACTCTGCGCATCGTTATAAGCGCGCTGTAATACCGTCGTTCCTGGCAAGTCAATAATGCGGTTACCACCCGTCATAATTTGGCGGAATTGATCCAGATTGGCCATGGACACCCAATTCAGCAAATTGCCTTTGAAGGTTCCAGTTACACAAGCCGTCGGTGAAAAATACAGGTTGGTGGTACTGTATGAATAGCACTTCGCACTATCAAAGTAACCATAGTAGGTCGCTGTAGGATCATACGTTGATGATGATGAGGCCGCATTAGCTGCTGCATAACTGGCAGCATCACCGGTAGGAAATTCCACCGACAGCGCAAACACCACATTGGATAGAGCGCGGTCGATATTTTCCAGCGGCATCTTGGAAGGCGTGACATTCGCTGCACCAGAAGCCGCGGCTAAAGCGCCAATAAAGCAACCGAGTACTAATTTTTTCAGAAATGAACCAGGCAAATAGTGGGTAATCATCATTATTCCAGACAATATTTAAATCAATGAGGAGCAACTACGCTCTGTAACATCACAACTGTATTGGGGTTTTGTCCGACAGCGCGCACGGTAATCCGGACCGCGACACGGGCAGAGCCTGAGGTTCCGGCAAAATCAGCAACCAGGCCGCCTGGGGGGAAAATTTCCATGATATACCTCGGCTGGGCTGCGACTTTTGGTATTGCCGTTGCGCCCGTATAGGTGCCATATGCAATGGTAGGATTGGTACCGGTCGATCCGGTTTGTGGTGCCCAATTCGCAGCGGTATCGTCCCATACCGGTACTGGCGCCGTTGCATTATCCAAGGGCAGGCATTGGCCACGCACACAATCTGGCGTCCAGGTCTGACGCATGGTGCTGGTCCACACCCAAAAGCCGTCTCTGAGTAAAGGATCGTCCGGTCTCGCCGCTGCAGGGCGGCAAGTCACACTGCCAGCGGCGCTTCCGCCTGGGCAAAACGTGACATTGTCTGCAAGCAAACTGGCCAAATCGCGTTCGGCATCGCGCAATGTCAGTTCAGCCGCTTGCAAGGCGATATTACGATCACGCAAGTTATTCGACATGCGTTCTTGCAAAGTACTGTTTTGCATGGCAGATAGCCCAAGCAAAGATAAGGCCATTAACAATACGACTGTCAATATCAGAGAATTGCCACGTTCGCGATGCATCGCGAATTGACTTTGTCGTGTACGTGAGTTGAGGCTAGCGGATCTCATGGTGGCAGCACATCCGGAGAGGTAAGAATATAATTGCGCAAAGAGAAAGTGGCGCGCGTAATCTGACGATAGCGCAAGTCGGCCAAAGACACGCTCGTGCCCCTACAATTAGTGTAATTTGTCCCGCTAAGCGCTACGTTTTTTGCCGTTGCCACTGTTTGCAGGCAAACACGAACGGACAAAACCCGTGACCAATCTGCCACATTATCTGCAGTGACATATTGAGCAACAGCACTATCGCCAGGAACAGTTAAGCTGACAGTTGCAGGGGCAACTCCGTAAAGAATATACATATCCTCCACACCTTCTGCAATCGCCTTGAGTTTGCTTGGATCGCCGTTACCAATACACATTAAACGCTTGCTTGCCACGTCAACATAGAAACGATTGATTGCCAAAGGCCCAGCCGGGCTTGCCGTAGCCCCGTTCACATTATTGCCGCCGCAATCCGATCCCTTACCAGTATTGGCGTCATATGCCGACATGGTATCAATCGCCGCAGCTGCAGGCAGAACCGCTCCTGCATTAGCACCTACATCACTATTGAGCACCTGATACGCCACCGTCAGAGAGCTTGGACTGGTCGCTGTAGCAGACGCACAAGTCCAGTTAGACAATTGCAAAGGATCACCTGACGTAGTAAAAAGCCCCTTGCACCCCATCAAACCGTGTATCTTGTTTGTTCCACTACTATACTCTGGGGACTGTCCGAAATACTGTGTCAGCAAATCTGTATTGGTCCTGTTCGGATCGGTTTTTGACAACCAGCCCTTATTGCCCGGGCTCAACAAATTTTGCCGTGTCGAAGGATTATTCACAGCATCAACAAATCCGGCCAGGCGAATGTGATAACCGAGCACATCCATCGCGGCCCTCATGGTCTCTTGCTGGCGGGCGTCACTGTCCTGATATTTGAATGATTGGGTATTCGCGATATACAGGCTGACCACTGCAGCCGACATCACAAGTCCGATCGACATGGCAATCATCAACTCCAAAATACTGAAACCGTCTTCGCGGCGCATGACAGAACGAGTCATTTCTTCAACCTTTAATCATGGAATGAATGGCGTGCTCAAGCAACGCACACCAACAACTGCCGGCGTTGGACACAAGGAGTCAGTCGAATTTGCATCAATCAAAGCCTTTTCCTTCCACATGACAACAATACTAAAGGCCGCGGCATTATTCGCTGTTGGTATCAGGGCACCGGCACCACCAGGGAGGGTCCTGGCAATGTCATTGGTCCAGTCAGACAGATCAAGCGTGGCCATATTGGCTGGAGTACACTCGGTTGCATTGGTTCCACAGCCAGGGGCAGTCGGTATAGTAGTAGACGCCGTTGCATAGCCATAATTCCTGGTGTACTGCCCCGCCTTCACGGCGGTCATATTCGCGCGCATACGATCTGATAACTCCAGCGAGAGCAAGGTTGCCTTGGACCGTACCGCAGAGTCTTTATTGTATTTCAGGGATGTTATTTGCATGGCAGCCAAGCCCAATGCACCTATGGCAAAGATAACCATGGTGACCAATACTTCCATCATGGCAATACCAGATTGCCGTTTATGCATAGCTTTGTGAGCCAATGTTGCGCTAGTTAACATCTCGATCCTCTAGTTCCCACAATAACTGTCCGCAGCCAATTCTGCCGGTGTATCGACCCGTGGCCTGCCCTGTGAATTGACACAGACGGTCCGACAATTTGACTGATCATCTCCTGACGGTGGGCACATGGTAATTTTGCCGCCAGTAAATGTAGGCAACGGCCGTCCCAAGCCCGTAAAAACCAGGTTTTGTGCACTACCGCCAGAACCTACAGCAGTGGTATTGCCGCTTAAAGCCGGGTAAGCGCGAATCACCGTTTCACCAGTGTTAAGTACACCATCATAATTAGGATCAGCAAAGACTATCCAGCCTGCAGCCCAATTGCTACCTGCAGCCTGACAAGTAGTGCCGTTTGCACTTCTGCAAATGGTTACGCCGCTATTCCTTTTGACCGCTTCAGAACGCGCTAGATTGATTGCGCCAATAACATCACTTGACTGTGTCCTCATGCGCGCACCAATAATGAAGGCCTTCAGACCTGGCACGGCAATCGCCGATAGAACGGCAAATATCACAATAGTGACCATCAGCTCAATAAGAGTAAATCCGCGCTCTTTGTGACTGGAGTGATTGATCTCTGGCTTGCCCATTAGAGCCTTCATAATAATTTTTTATTGAAATAATACATTTCGGCAATACGGATGACGAATAATACTTGATATTCAGCAGTATGAGACACTGCAAAAATCGTGCCTGCAAGTAAAATTTGTAAGCAATTCTGTCAGAGTAACTTCCCGGCGAAAGAAAGTCAAAATGGCATAAAAACAATACGACTCCATGCCACTGGCGACAAGCTGCATATATAATTTTCCTAGTGGCAACAATGTTGCAAGACCGCTCACCACAGAGACACGGAGGCACAGAGGTTCACAGAGCAAAACAAGAGAATCTGCTGATCTTCATTACTGTGCCGCGAATACCCCGAAGGCCGGGCCACAGAGTAAAAGCAGAGAAGTTCTCCTGTTTTTGCTGTTCTTGCCTTTCTCCGTGTCCTCTGTGCATCCTCTGTGTCTCTGTGGTGAGAGGTCTTGATATTGATGTTGATGTTGTTTTTGATCTTGTGTTACGCGTGTATTTTCCGTTCGCGCAAAGCGAAACCCCCGCTAAATTGCTCTAGCGGGGGTTTCTGGATACAAGCCTGACGATAACCTACTTTCACACTGGTTGCAGC
>NZ_JBMPOX010000014.1:0-147335 GCF_049340445.1 Undibacterium sp. Ji50W
AATAAACCGGAGATTATCGCAAATGACATATTTTAAATTCAAATCGTGGACACCCCTAAAACCGCCAAAACCAGCGCCTGCATTAGCTTTGCTGGCTTTACTTACCAATTTAACCGGACACTAGTGGGTTTCTATTTAAATGAGAATAAATGAGAACGGCCACCCCGTAGATGCTGGACTGGTTAGCATATTACCTTGGTTATTGTATTTTATTGACAAAACAGAAAGGCCCCTGACTGGAAAAATTCCTGTCAGGGGCCTTTCTGTTTGTTTCTAAGCTTATTTCTGAACTATATTGCCGCTCTTAAAGCCAAGTCTGCATGTAATGCAGTATAGATCAGCCTGCGCGGTTGATCAGGAACGTGGTCAGCAAAGGCACTGGGCGACCAGTGGAACCTTTGGCTGCGCCAGATTTCCAGGCTGTGCCAGCGATATCCAGATGCGCCCAGGTGTATTTCCTGGTGTAGCGTTCGAGGAAACAGGCTGCGGTGATACTGCCACCGGCTGGGCCGCCAATATTCGCCATATCGGCAAAATTGGATTTCAGTTGCTCGTTATAGGCTTCTTCGATAGGCATGCGCCATGCAGTATCACCAGTTTGCTTGCCTGCTGCCAGCAATTCTGCTGCCAGTTTGTCGTGCGCGTCGTCGTGGCGGGTGAACAGGCCGGAATTATGGTGACCCAGGGAAGTCACGCAAGCACCGGTCAGGGTTGCCACGTCAACGACAGCTGCTGGCTTGAAGCGTTCGGCATAGGTCAGGGCGTCACACAGGATCAAGCGGCCTTCGGCATCCGTATTCAGGATCTCGATGGTTTGGCCAGACATGGATGTGACGATGTCGCCAGGGCGGGTTGCGCTGCCGGACGGCATGTTTTCGCAAGTCGGGATAACGGCGATGACATTCAGCTTCAGCTTCATTTCACCGATGGCACGCATGGTACCCAGTACCGAGGCCGCACCACCCATGTCGTATTTCATTTCATCCATGCCGGCACCGGCTTTCAGCGAGATACCGCCAGAGTCAAAAGTGATGCCTTTGCCCACCAGAACTACAGGCGCATCCTTGGCTTTGCCGCCGTTGTGCCTGAGTACGATGAACTTCGGTGGTTCTACCGTGCCATTGGTGACAGACAGGAAACTGCCCATTTTGAGGGCTTGTATCTGTTTGCGGTCCAGCACTTCAGCAAGCATTTTGTAATCGCTGGCTATTTTCTTGGCAGTATTGGCCAGGTGAGTAGGGGTGCAGATATTCGGTGGCAGGTTACCCAGTTCCTTGGTCAAGTCCATGCCATTGGCCAGGGCTTCGCTTTGCGATAAGGCGTTTTTGGCAGCAGTTGCTTCTGCCGCAGTGACTGCAAATGCGACTTTCTTGACGCCAGCAGTGGATGTATCTTTCTTGCTTTTCAGCGCATCAGCACGGAAAATGCTTTCGCGGAAGGCCAGCACGGCGCTGCGAATAGACCAGCCGAGGTCACGGTCCTTGACCGCTGGCAGGGCCAGAACGGCGTCATTGGCACCCAGACCCGCCAGTGTACGGGCCGCAGCCTGTACTGCCTGATTGAAGGCTTTATCGCTGACTGCGGCGGCTTCTTCACCCAGACCTACCAGCAATACGCGCTCTGCAGCAACATCAGCGATGTTACGCAACAACAGGGAAGTACCCGCTTTTCCTGTAATATCACCAGATTTAAGGGCTGCGGCGATGTCGCCAGCCTTGTCCAGACCTGCTGCTGCAGCGGAAAGTTTCTTGTTTTCGAATACACCGACTACGATACAGCCGGTTTTAATTGCCTTATGGGCAGTCGAGGCACTTTTTGCGTCGATTGTTTTTATGCTAAAGTCCACGTATTACTCCTCTTGGTAAGTCTCGTAAAACAGATATTATAATCCTACTCATGATTTTTCAGCGCGCGCTTCGACGTGAATTAAACAGTGCCGCAGGCGCGGTCTTCACTACATTGTTCACCATCACGATCTCCGTGATGCTCATTAAAATCCTTGGACAGGCGGCAGGAGGCAAAGTTGCGTCATCCGATGTAGTGGCCCTGATCGCCTTTACTGCCCTCATGAATATGCATATCCTGCTGTTGCTGACGGGCTTTATTTCCGTGCTGCTGGTGGTGACCCGCAGCTATCAGGATTCCGAAATGGTGGTCTGGTTCGCCTCTGGCCTGAGCCTGACGCAATGGATTGCGCCGGTGGTACGCTTCGGGGCTCCCCTCATCATCCTGACCGGCTTACTGAGTTTTATCGTCACCCCCTGGGCCAACCAGCAAAGTGTGGAATTTCGCGAACGCTTTGAAAAACGCTCTGATATCGCCAAGGTAGCGCCCGGCAAGTTCCAGGAATCCGCCTCGTCTGACCGGATTTTCTTTGTTGAAGAAGTGGCCGGTGACCTCAGCAAGGTCCAGAATATCTTCATCAATACCTATAAGGATGGCCGTTCCAGCATCGTCGTTGCCAAGGAAGGCATGATAGAAATCGACAAGCTGGGCGACAAGTTCCTGGTCATGAGCCAGGGGCGTCGTTATGATGGCGCGCCAACTGCGCCTGATTTTCAGATGATGCAGTTTGAAAAGTACGGTGTGCTGGTATCTAGCCAGAATGCCAGCGTGGCCAGTGACAAGTCAGCCAAGTCCATGCCGCTGACGGCCTTGTTGGAAAATCTCGATAGCACCAAGATGGGTGAATTGCTGTGGCGTATTTCGCTGCCGGTGATGTGTTCCGTATTGTTGTTGCTGGCGATTCCACTGGGTTACGTCAATCCCCGTGTCGGGCGTTCAGCCAACCTGATCGTGGCCTTGCTACTGGTGGTGATGTACCTGGCCATCACGAATATATTGCAGGCGCTGGTGGTGCAGGAACGCAGCAGTTTTGGCATGGCGTGGTGGCCGCACCATCTGGTGGTGTCCTTGCTCGTCGTTGCTTTGTTCTTATGGCGTTTGAAAGTAAATAGCCGCTGGCATCCGCTGGTGTTGTGGTCCCGCTGCAAATCGAGTTTCCGCGGCAAAGAAAAGTGTCCAGCATGAAAATTTTACAAAGATATTTTGGTACGGAAATCCTGCGTGCCGTGTTATTCGTCATGCTGGCACTGCTGGCCCTGTTCTCGTTTTTTGATCTTGTTAATGAGTTGCAATCTTCTGTCAACAAGGGCGGGTACCAGCTCAAGCATGCGGTCTTGTATGTCTTGCTGGGATGGCCGGGCTATATCTATGAGTTCATGCCGATTGCGGTTTTGATCGGCACCATTTACGTGCTGGCACAGTTTGCTTCCAATTCAGAATTCACCATCATGCGTGCATCCAGCATGTCGAGCATGATGGCTGGCAGCATCTTGCTGAAGATAGGTATGCTGTTTGTCATGCTGACCTTCTTGTTTGGGGAGGTGATTTCCCCGGTATCCAGCAAATTTGCAGAAAAGGTCAAGCTTAATGCCATCGGCGAAGCACTGGCGCAGGAGTTTCGTACCGGTTTGTGGACCAAGGACCTGGTGCGGGAAAACGGCTTGACCGGTGACGTGATCGGTTCATTGTTCCTGAACGTCAAAGAGATACTGCCAAATCGTCATTTGAAAGGCGTCAGAATATTTGAATTCGACAAGAATTTTCACCTGTCCCGCGAAGTGACCGCGACTGATGCCGAATACCTGGGCAAGAACACCTGGCGCCTGTTTGACGTGACAGAGACATCGTTCCCCAAGACACTGACGAGTGAAGACATCGCTGCAGTGAAAAGCCAGAAGCTCGATAGCCGTGACATCGTGTCAGAAGTTACGCCGGATATTTTATCCGTATTGTTTGCCGACCCTGACCGCATGTCTGCCACCGACCTGGCCGCATTTACCAAGCACCTGGCGGACAATAAACAGGATGGTGAACGCTATGAAATCGCCTTTTGGAAAAAGATCACCTATCCGTTTGCAGTCCTGGTGATGATGGCACTGGCCCTGCCTTTCGCTTACCTGCATGTCAGGAGCGGTGGCGTCAGCCTGAAGATATTCAGCGGTATCATGATAGGTATGGTGTTCTACCTCATCAATGCCTTGTTTTCACATGTGGGCTTGCTCAATACCTGGCCGGCATCAGTGACGGCGCTGGTACCCAGCGTACTGTTTTTGGTGATTGCCGCCATGGGTTTGCGTTACGTGGAAAGAAATTGATGGCTGAGAAATCTGCAATGATCCTGTTCGCCCATGGCGCACGTGACCCCAGATGGGCGCAGCCTTTCCAGCGTTTGCAAAAAATGACGCAGGAAAGTTTGCCGGACATCACCGTGGCACTGGCTTTTCTGGAATTTATGCAGCCCTCGCTGCCCGAGTTGGTGGCCAGCCTGGTGACAGAAGGATGTCGCCAAGTCACATTGGTGCCTATATTTTTGGGCCAGGGTGGCCACGTTTTGCGCGATTTGCCGATGCTGGTGGACGAACTGCGGGCCAGCCACCCGGCACTTGAGGTCAAGCTCGTGAATGCTGCTGGTGAAGATGAAAGCGTTTTGTCAGCTATCCGGGATTATTGTCTGAAAGCTTGATAGTGCCTTGTTTTTCGTGCTGCTGGCTGGCATGAGTGATTGCGATTTTCTGCCACACCTACGCTCAACCCAGGGACACTATGCACATGACATCGCTGAAACTGGTACTGCGCTTGCTCTTATTTGGCGCGTTGAACCTGGCGATGCCAGTCAGCCATGCCGCTCAGGTACTGGCAGTAGGTACCGAATTTGCAAACGTATTTGAGCGCAGTGCTAGTGGTGAATATACTGGCCTGGGAGTGGACATCCTGCGTGCGCTGGCGAAGCAGAACGGTGACGATATCCGGTTTGAAATCTATCCCTGGGCCAGGGCGCAATGGATGCTTGAAAATGAACAGGCGCAAATACTCGTAGGTCCATACAAAACAAGCGAAAGAGAAGGCAAATTCATTTTTGCAAAAAGAGCCTTTTATCGCGACCTGATGGTCCTCTACGTGCGTAAAACTTTTGAAGTGCACTGGGATGGCAATTACACCGCTATTCCTGGTCACAGGTTGGTGGTTATCAATGGCTGGGTATATGGTTCGCAATTTGAAAGTCAGCGTGCCAGCATTAAGCCGGTGCTTGCCAATACGCTCACCAATGGCTTGAACATGCTGGTGGCAAAAAGAGTGGATTTTCTGGCAGCTAATATACGCAATGCGGAAGCCACCATGAAGGCCATGGGCATCAACAATGAACTACTGATGCTGGAACCGTATATGGACACGCAGGACGGGTATTTAGCGTATTGCAAAAACGCAGCCTGCGAGCAACTGCGCAATCACTATGATGAATTGTATGAACAGTTAAGGTCAGGCGGCGCTTTGCAAGCAATGGCGCGCAAGCTGGGTGTCAGATTGCCACCTTGAAATAAGCGGCCAAGTTTTACTCAGGAAGACTTACGCGCACGCATAGCTTCACCCATCATCACCAGCACAGGTCCGGTACTGCCGGGCAAGCCATTGGCCAGGTCATTCAGGCTCATGGCCTGACTGCATTCGTCCGGGCGGCTGCAATTTTCAATGATGATGACCGGCAGATTGCCAGGAAAATTGGCTGCCAGCATGCGTTGCGCTGTCAACATGGCTTCCTTGCCACCCATATACTGTACCAGGGTGTCACATTCAGGTATGCGGGTGTCGGCGCTTTCACCGGGGGCCGTGCTGGATGTGAACAGGGCCACGCTGCGGGCGATGCCGCGTTTGGTCAGTGGCTGCCGCACACTGGCGGCAGCAGCCAGTGCCGTGGTAATGCCGGGAACGATTTCGTAGGCGATACCGGCTGATTCCAGTGCCGTCAGTTCTTCGTCGGCCCGTCCGAACAGCATCGGGTCGCCGCCCTTGAGGCGCACCACCAACTGATAGCTGGCGGCAGATTCCAGCATCTGTTGATTGATATGCTCTTGCGCAGCAGAGCGTTGCCCGCTGCGTTTGCCTACCGGGATTTTGACTGCCTGCGGACACAGGTCCAGCATTTCAGCCGTGACCAAGGCGTCGTACAGCACCACGTCTGCAGCGGCCAGCAGGCGGGCACCTCGTACGGTAATCAAATCTGCAGCGCCGGGGCCGGCACCGATCAGGTACACCTTGCCTGTTGCTGTATTCACTGCTGCGCTCACTGCCGAATTCACCAGTTTATCCAAGACGTATCATGCCAGCAGCAACGGTCTGATGTGTCACTTCATCGATGAGGATGAAAGCACCGGTGGAGCGCAGGTTCCGGTAATCATCCGCAGCCAGCGCCTGGGCAACGTTCAGTGTCACGGTCGCAATATCATTCAGTTTGAGGCTGTCTGCGGGACGGCGTTCCTGGGTATTGATGTCCAGCAGGGTGTCGATGGCAGTCACTCTGGCAGCGATTTGTCGGGTGGTATGTTTCAACCAGTATTTGCGACGGATATCCAGTGCATCTTCTGACAACCAGCACAAATCAGCATTCACGGTTTTCAGCAGGGTTGCCGGGCGATCTACCCCTACCAGCATGTCACCACGCGAAATATCCACGTATTCATCCAGCAAGATGGTGACAGACTGACCGACGACTGCGGTATCAAGCGACATATCCAGTGTCAGGATGTCTTTGACGGTGGCCGTCTGGCCACCAGGTTGCACCAGCAATTTGTCGCCCTTGCTGACTTTACCTGCTTCGATGCGGCCCATATAACCACGGAAGTCATTTGCTTCATGGCCATTGTGACGCGCGACCAGTTGTACCGGGAAGCGGAAAGGCTCGTCATGGCAGGCGTCATACACACTCAATGACTCCAGCAGTTCGATCAGGGTTGGTCCTTTGTACCATGCCAGCTTGTCACTGGCTGTCACCACATTGTCACCTGCCAGTGCAGACAATGGGATAGGGCGGATGTCTTTCAGGCCCAGTTGTGTGGCAAACGCCTGATAGGCAGCGACGATGCGGTCATACACGGTCTGGTCATAGTCGATCAGATCCATCTTGTTGACGGCAACGATCACGTGTTCTATTTGCAGCAGATGGGCAATGGTGGAATGGCGTTTGGTTTGCGTCAGCAAATCCACACTGCCGTCATCATTCAGTTTGACCTTGGAGACGTCGATCAGGATGATCACCGCATCTGCCGTTGATGCACCAGTCACCATGTTGCGTGTGTATTGCTCATGGCCAGGTGTATCGGCAATGATGAACTTGCGCTTCGGCGTGGCGAAATAGCGATAGGCGACGTCGATGGTGATGCCTTGTTCGCGTTCAGCTTCCAGGCCATCTGTCAGCAACGACAGGTCTATGGTGTCGCCAACGGTGCGCTTGTGTTTGGCGCGCGAGATGGCATCGAGCTGGTCGGCAAAAATACCCTTGCTGTCGAACAGCAGGCGACCAATCAAAGTGCTTTTGCCATCATCCACTGAACCAGCCGTGATGAAGCGCAAGAGGCCACGTTCTCTACCAACGGCGGCAGTCAATTGTTCTACGGCGTTCATTAGAAATATCCTTCTTTTTTACGTTTTTCCATCGAAGCTTCTGATGTCTGGTCATCCATGCGGGTGGCACCACGTTCGGTAATCTGGGTAATCGCGGTTTCGGCGATGATGGCTTCCACCGTTGCCGCATCAGACGATACCGGGCAGGTGCAAGAGATATCGCCAACCGTACGGAAGCGCACGATCTGGGTTTCTACCGTTTCGCCGGCGCGTGGCGGTGTCAGGTCAGTCAGTGGTACCAGCAAGCCGTTGCGCGGGATGACCTGGCGTTCATGGGCAAAATAAATCTGCGGCAGTTCCAGTTTTTCACGGGCGATGTATTGCCAGACGTCGAGCTCGGTCCAGTTTGAGATAGGGAAAACGCGCATGTTTTCACCCGCATGAACGCGGGTGTTATACAGGTCCCACAGTTCAGGGCGTTGTGCTTTCGGGTTCCATTGGCCAAATTCATCACGGAAAGAGAAAATCCTTTCCTTGGCGCGGGCTTTTTCTTCATCGCGACGGGCACCACCTATGCAGGCGTCAAATTTGTGCGCGGCGATAGTTTCCAGCAAGGTTACGGCTTGTGCCGCATTGCGTGAATCAGTTGCCGGGTTGCGCAGGCGTACCGTGCCACGGCGTATCGATTCTTCGACCGACCCAACGATCAGGCGTTCTTCCAGTTCGGCCACGCGCTTGTCGCGAAAGGCAATCACCTCAGGGAAGTTATGGCCAGTATCGATATGTACCAGCGGGAAAGGGAATTTACCCGGGCGGAAAGCCTTTTCTGCCAGGCGCAGCAAGACGATAGAGTCTTTACCGCCGGAAAACAGCAGGGCAGGGTTGCTGCATTCGGCCGCGACTTCACGCATGATATGGATGGCTTCCGATTCCAGCCAATCCAGGTGGCGATTACTCGCAGCATCAATAAAATGGTTTTCCACGACAGTATTCATGATTTTTCTTCTTCAGACAGCTTGTTTAATTCGGACCAGTTTGCCATCGACTACATGCAGGCCGCATTCTTTTGAATCCGGGTTTTCCCACCACCAGCGACCAGCCCTGACATCTTCACCCGGCTGTATGGCTCGGGTACAGGGTTCACAGCCTATGGATGGATAGCCTTTGTCATGCAGAGGATTGTAAGGCACATTGTTGCTTCTGAGATAGTGCCAAACGTCTTCTTCTGACCAATCCGCCAAAGGATTGAACTTTTGCAGACCATGTGTTGCATCATCTTCTTGTATAGCAAGTTCAGTACGGGTGGCCGACTGGGCGCGACGCTGGCCGGTAATCCAGGCCTTGTTGCCTGCCAGGGCACGTTTCAGTGGTTCCACCTTGCGTATGCGGCAGCATTCCTTGCGCATCTCCACGCTGTCGTAAAACGCATTCAGACCATGCTGGCTGACATAGGCTTCGACGGCAGCAGCTTCAGGTTTGAACAGCCTGATTTCGGTACCATAGGTTTCCTTGACTTTATCCAGCATGCCCAGGGTTTCTGCATGCAGGCGTCCGGTTTCCAGCGAGAAAATGCCGATGTTCAGCTTATTGCGCAAAATCAGGTCAGTCAGTACCATATCTTCGGCAGCCAGGCTGGAGGCGAACACGGCAGGTGCGTAGTCGGCAGCAATCTTGTCCAGCGTAGCTTGGGTAGCGGCAAGACGTTCCTGGAAATCACTCATACCGCTGCTCCACTGCGCTCTGCACGACGGAACAAGGGATTCTTTTCATCCCATGAAGTCTGGTATTTTTCAGAAAAATCAGTCAGGCCCTTAATGGCGTCGTGGATATTCTTGTCTTCACGTGTGGCAAAGGCATTGAAACCTACGCGCTGCATGTAAAACAACTGGTCGCGCAAGACATCGCCGATGGCGCGCAATTCGCCGTTAAAACTCAGGCGTGAACGCAAATTGTAGGCGATGGAATAACCGCGGCCATCTGAAAATTTAGGAAAATCCACTGCCAGCAGGCTAAAGCGACTGATATCTTCTTTTAAATCCTTTGCTTGCTCATCACTGCTGAACCAGACAGCCAGGTCAGTGCGACTCAACAGGCTTTCACGTTGCAGCAACCAGACTTTCAGCGGGATGATGACTTTGCCAGCCGGTACGCTGACGGCATCCGGTGTTTCATTTTCATCCAGGCGCAATACGGTCCAGTCGTCGGCTACGATGGTTTGGTCTTTAATAATTTCTCGCATGATGCACTTTCTTAATTTCAGTAGCTGACAGCAGTACCGGCGTCTTCACCATGATGCTCGTTGGTACGTATCGGTGTTGCATACACAAATTCCTTGAATGGCGCTATGCCCAGGCGTTGTGCGGTATCAATGAAGCGCTCATTTTCAAGGCGGTCACGCACATACACTTGAATGATGCGGTCTATCACCTCCGGCATTTGGCCGGCTGCGAAAGACGGGCCGATGATCTTGCCTATGGCAGCATTATTGCCTTGTGCACCACCGATGGACACCTGGTAAAACTCGCTGCCGTCTTTGTCCACACCCAGAATGCCGATATTGCCGATATGGTGATGACCACAGGCATTGATACAGCCAGACATATTCAATTCCAGGTCACCAATATCATGCAGGTAATCAAGATCACTAAACCGGTCCGTGATATCCAGGGCGATAGGGATGGATTTGGCATTCGCCAGCGCGCAGAAGTCACCACCAGGGCAGCAAATCATGTCGGTCAGCAAACCTACATTAGGTGTCGCCAGGCCATGCGCTTTGGCTTCTTGCCACAGTGAGAACAGGGCCGATTGCTGCACGTCCGACAGCACAATATTTTGCTCATGCGTGACGCGCAACTCAGAAAAACTATAGCGATCAGACAGGTCAGCAATAAAATCCATTTGTCCTGCTGTGGCATCACCTGGCGGGACGCCTGGTTTTTTTAATGACAAAACCACACTCGCATAACCGGCTACTTTATGTGATTTGACATTGCGTTTAATCCAGTTGGAAAATGCTTTGTTATCAGTCTTGTGCTGTTCATAGGTGGCGTCGCTTGCCGGCAAGCTCAAGTACGCAGGCGTACTGAAGTATGAGGCTACCCTTTGCAATTCTTCATGCGTCAGCGTACCAGGGCCATCTTTGATGTCGGCCCATTCTTCTTCAACCTGCCTGGCAAACACATCTGCACCGACGGCCTTTACGAGAATCTTGATGCGTGCCTTGTATTTATTGTCACGTCTTCCGTGTTGATTATAAATACGCAGGATGGCTTCGAGATAAGTCATCACATGCTGCCAGGGCAGAAATTCGCGAATCACACTTCCCAATATGGGTGTGCGACCCATGCCGCCGCCAACCATGACCTTGAAACCGACTTCGCCCGCTTCGTTGTGTACGACGGTCAGGCCAATGTCATGTACCGCGATCGCGGCGCGATCTTCCAGTGCGCCATTGATGGCGATTTTGAACTTGCGCGGTAAGTACGCGAATTCAGGATGGAAGGTAGTCCATTGGCGCAAAATTTCGGCATAAGGACGTGGGTCTATCACCTCGTCAGCCGCAACACCAGCAAATTCGTCCGAGGTGATATTACGCATGCAATTACCAGAGGTCTGGATAGCGTGCATTTCTACACTAGCCAATTCTTCCAGAATCTTGGGCGAATCTTCCAGATTGATCCAGTTGTATTGGATATTTTGACGGGTAGTGAAGTGACCATAGCCCCGGTCATATTCACGGGCAATATGGGCAAATTTGCGCATCTGATTCGACGACAGCATGCCGTAGGGTACGGCAACGCGCAGCATGTAGGCATGCCGCTGATTGTACAAACCGTTTTGCAAACGCAAGGGCAGAAATTCTTCTTCTGTCAATTCATTAGAAAGGCGACGCGCTACTTGATCGCGGTATTGTACAATACGTTCTTTGATGATTTGGTGATCGTGCTGGTCGTAACGATACATCTTTAATTACCCATAAAATACGTGTGTAAGTACGCAATTGCAAACACAGTTAAAAGACAAGTTTGGCGGCAACCAGAGTCAAAGTGGTTGCCAGCAAGCCACGTAAAAATTTTTCAGGGACGGCGCGGGCCGCCATCGAACCCAGGGTGATACCCGGCAGAGAGCCGATCAGCAAGCTGCCCAGCAAGACCCAGTCTATCGAACCCAGCCACCAGTGTCCAAAGGCGGCAATGGCAGTCAATGGTACGGCATAGGCAATATCAGTGCCGGCGATGTGCGCAGCAGACATGCGTGGATACAGCATCACCAGCAAGGTCGCACCAATGGCACCGGCACCGATGGAAGAAATGGTCACCAGCGTCCCCAGCAAGGCACCAGCGGCGATCGTCGCTATGGCCAGGTTTTTGCCCTGCAATTGCTTTTCAGGATGATTGTTCAACCAGTTCAGCATCTTGCCCTTGAACAGCAGGGCAACCACAGTCAGCAGCACGGAAACAGCGATGGAATAGCGTATGAGTTGACCAATTTCCTTGTCCAGCGCGCCAAAATGCTTGAGGAACAAGGTGGCAACCACAGCCGCCGGCAGCGCACCATAGCATAGCAGGCGGACCACATTCCATTCAACCGTGCCGCGCAGGCGATGGGTAAAGGTGCCAGTGGCCTTGGTGATCGAAGCAAAGGCGAGGTCGGTTCCTACCGCGACTGTCGGCGAGACGCCGAACAGCAGGGTAAGCAGGGGAGTCATGAGCGAGCCGCCACCCACGCCGGTCAAGCCGACCAGGGTGCCAACAGCAAATCCCGAAAATATATAGGTTAAAGTCATATCGCCTCGCGCAAAGTAGGTGCATCGTAATGAATTCAGGCTTTATTCCAAACTACTTAGTATTCATTTGCTTATATACGTATTTGATATATACAAAATCACTGACCTGATATTGTCTTTAGTTTAATTCATGAGCTGAAAATAAATGATTTAAAAGCCAGGATAAGCAAGAAAGCTTGTGCTTTTGACGTGTTTTTTTTGACTGAATGACACTGAAGCCTGCAAATGGACCTGATATACCGCTTGCAGGACAAGAAGGCAGATGGCCTTTAAGAATGAGCATAGATGTTGCTATGTGGAAATGCCAGCTAAATCAGACAACATTTTTAACAATTGTATTGATCGACGCTCTTGAATGGATAAGCGTTGTACATGACGACAGCAGAATGAGTTGTCTGTCCGGCTATCAGTAAGGGTTTCGATTTTTACGTATAATCAACAAGCCGAATAACTCGGTAGGTTGTACGTCTTCAGGGCGGGGTGTAATTCCCCACCGGCGGTAAATTTGCAGGTATTTCTTGGTGATGATTTGGTCATGCCTTGCTTATCCTGCAGACAAGCCCGCGAGCGCTTGCAGTTAAAGGCAGAATCAGGAATTCGCTGAAACTGTATGCAAGGTCAGCAGATCTGGTGTGATTCCAGGGCCGACGGTCATAGTCCGGATGAGAGAAGATGCGCCTTACATAAAGCACCTATGGTCACGACCATGGGCGTTCGCGTTTGGCTATTCGTTTTTTGCTCCCTGAAACGTCTTTTGCACATTTACTTTTGCCGGAGCGTTTCATTATGTTGAATACCATCATTACCCGTCCTTCTTCCAGTTCTGCTGAACCGGAAATGCTTTCCCTTAGTCCATTTGAACAACGCCTGCCCAGAGCGCTGGAAGACCTGCGCAACGGTCGTCCGGTCTTGCTCATGGATGACTTTGACCGCGAAAACGAGGCCGATCTTATCGTTGCAGCCGAAAAAATCACGCTTGAATCCATGGGCAGGCTGATACGTGATTGCAGTGGCATCGTCTGTTTATGTCTGACTGACGACAAATTGCAGCAACTCGATCTGCCTCCCATGGTCAGCAATAATGAAAGTCGCTATGGCACGGCTTTTACCGTGTCAATAGAAGCCAGACAGGGCGTGACCACGGGTGTTTCTGCTGCTGACCGTGTCACCACTATACTGACTGCCATTGCACCTGATGCCAAACCTGAACATCTGGCCCGACCCGGCCATGTCTTCCCTTTACGGGCCGCACCCGGCGGTGTTCTCAGCCGGCGTGGCCATACAGAAGGTTCGGTCGATCTGGCACAGATGGCGGGTTTGTCTCCCGCGGCTGTCTTGTGTGAATTGATGAATGCCGATGGCAGTATGGCCAAGGGCGAGCAAATCATCGAATATGCAGTCACCCATGATATGGTGGTGTTGACGATCGATGAATTGGCACGCTACCGGGAGCAAGCCGGGGTGTAAAATCGGGGGTGTAACCACCATTAAGTTCATCTCAGGAGTGACGGTCATGCCTATGCCAAGGAAAGTGTGCTTGCTGGCAATTTTGTTGACCGTCACGTTGACGCCTGTCGACATGCATGCCGAACCGGCAGCCTGGTACAAATGGCGCAGCAAACTGAATACCCATGTAGTCTGTTCCCAAACCTGGCCTGGCGAGGGCTGGGAACAAATGACTACCGCGTATCGTGATGCCCGCTGCGAAAAGCCAAAGAAAAACTGATGGCGTGTTTCTGCAATTCTTCTTGCACATCGCGGCTTCTTTGCATAAAGTTAATTCATCGGCAAATGGCATGCTTATATCTTTACCATAAGCAAGAATTGATGCTGATTCTGCGTTCAACTCCACGATTCGCTTCTTCATAAGCCAAGGATAATCAGTCTCTCAAGCCGCACGCAAAATGATCTTCAAAATTGCTTGTAGCCAGCGAAAATTGACTGTCCTGCAGCACTTCCCAGATGGCAGCCACATCATGAAACCAGGAAACGAAGGAGTTACCATGTTGAACGAACGTGAGGCAGAGAGCTGCTACCTCGGTCAGTTTATTCCCCTGCAATACCATCACAATATGTTGATGGATTTAAACCGTATGGACAACTTCAAAGCGGCGATACGACGCCAGGTGTTTGAAGGTGCCAAGGTGCTGGAACTGGGTGGCGGCACAGGCGTGCTGTCCTGGTTTGCCGCGCAGGCTGCGTCCAAGGTGTATTGCGTCGAATTCAACCCCGACATGGTGGATGAAGCACGTCGTTTGCTGGCCATGAACCGCTATGGCGAAAAAGTTGAAGTCATTCATGCCGACGCATTTGAATACCTGCCGCCAGAGCCAGTCGATGTTGTTATTTGCGAGATGATACATGTGGCCATGCTGCGTGAAAAGCAGGTGGAAGTCATAGAGAATTTTAAAAAGCGGTATGCCGCCAGGTTTGGCGGCCCCTTGCCCGTGTTCATTCCTGAAGCCGTGGTCATGGCGGTGCAGCCCTTGCAGCAGGCCTATGATTTTTCTGGTTACCAGGCACCCATTATTCAATTCCAGCAAGCGGGTGTATTTTCAACTGACACTGTGGAACTGGCACAGCCTGCTTTGTATAGCATCATCGATTTCAACCAGGACAATGAGCTGCAAATTCGCTGGGAAGGTCATTTCACCATAGAGCGTGCGGGCACAGTCAGCGCCTTGCGTTTTGTCACCAAGAATATCCTGGCGGTGTTGATGGAAACTTCATCCACCATAGACTGGCTGAATAATTATATGGCCTTGCCGGTGGCACAGCCGGTAGCGGTCAAAGAGGGCGATATTCTGCAAGTCAGCTTCCAGTATCGTGCTGGTGGTTCTATCGCATCCCTGCAGAATTCCATGCGTGTGGAAGTCAAATCCACCGCATCGGCACGTGCCCGGCATTTGTCGCTGGCCTATGGTTGAATAGTTTCGGGATATAAAACAGGACTTAGAACCTGTTTGCGTAAGTCCTATAAAAGAGCCTGCATTTTTCTCATTTTTGTTTATTCAGATGCAGACTCTTTTTGTTTGATGACAAAGCTTATTCTGAGGACTTATCCTCACTGTTTTCTGGATGTGCCAGCGCCTGTTGTATCAATTCTTCATCGGTAATCGGTGGCATTTCATTGAGTTCTTCCGGCGTGGGCTGATCTGCTAATTTTAGTGGACTGTAACAGTTGAAACAGAAGTGAAAGACGCTTGCCCGGCGATCAGGGCAAGACGCAAAGCAGAGCGATAGTGAACTATCGCGAGCATTTGCAACGCAGCCATGGTCGTCGCGCAAGCGGAAGGCACTCTGTTTTCAACTGTTACAGTCCACTAGTGCATGCTCACCAAGAAATCCCAGAGCGGCCTGCGCTGTTTCTGCTTCATCCGGCGGACCGGCCTTTGCAGTCACGCCGTCGTCATGTGACAGGTCTTCCACACGGTCATCCAGATCATACTCATTACTCATTCCTTCGCATGCCAGCGCTTGCTGCAACAAGTCGTCATCTGATATGGGCGGAAGTTCAGCCAGTTCCTGATCTGTTGAATCTTCAATAGTCTCAATAGCCACAATAGAGGAATTTTGAAAGACGGGCAGAGTGCTGCTTGTTACCGGATCTGGCGGAACTTTTGTTTTGCCGGGATTATCTAAATTTTTCAGGTAGGCAGCAAAGTCCCCATTATCTGGAGTGTCATTATTCATCATTTGCAGTGTTGTTAAGTGGTCGATAAAGGCGCAGCCTGCTTGCAGGAGCCGCGGTTTCAAGTCAGTGATTTCGCATTCCCGCTATATTTTTGGTATATGGACAAAACTATTTCCTTCGCGTATGGTCTCAAATCCTGAACGTTGCGCTTATTTCTTATTTTCCGCATCTTACCTGGAGTCAAACAATGCCTTTACGTTTTACTGTTCCGCATGCCCGAAAATTAATGATTGCCCATCTGCTTGCCGGGTTCATGGTATCTGGCCTGGCCCAGGCTGCTCCTGTAGTTGCCAAGGCAGCACCGCTTAAATCAAAACAGACGATGGCGGATTTGATCAAGGCTTCCAGCGCCACTGACTGGCGCCCTTTGAATCCAGATAATACCCTGTATATGGAACTGGAAAAAGGTCGTGTCGTGATTGAACTGGCACCAGATTTTGCACCCAATCACGCCCAAAACATCAAGGCTCTGGTGCGTGAAGGCTATTTCGATGGCCTGGCCATCGTGCGTTCACAAGAAAACTATGTCGTACAATGGGCAGACCCGGATGAAAAGCGGGAAGTGAAAACTGCCAAGCGTCAACTGGCAGGTGAATTTACCGTCAAATATGCATCCAGCCTGCCTTTCACCCGTTTGCCTGATGTCGATGGGTTTGCCCCGCAAGTGGGCCATGCGAATGGCTTTCCCGCTGGGCGTGATCCCAAGGCGGGCACCGCCTGGCTCGCACATTGCTATGCCAGCGTCGGCGTTGCACGGGGTGCTGAATCGAATAGTGGCGATGGTACTTCGTTATATGTCGTCACCGGCCATGCACCAAGACAGCTGGACAGAAATATTACCGTGGTCGGCCGTGTCATGCAGGGCATGGAATTATTGACGACACTGCCACGTGGCAAAGGTAATCTGGGCTTTTATGAAAAAGCCGAAGAGCGCACGCCGATCAAATCCATCAAGATCGCGGCTGACGTACCCGAAGCAGAACGCAGCAAGCTGGAAATCATACGCACCGATACCGCAACGTTCAAATCCATCGTCGAAGCACAAAGAAATCGTGGCGGTGACTGGTATAAGGTACCAGCAGGCTATATCGATCTGTGCAATGTACCCGTGCCGGTACGCGCACAAAAATAAGCTGTCTTCGGTGAGCCTGGCAAGCTAAAAAAACAAACAAGAATGCAGGCACAGAAAAATTTCTGGCCTGCATTTTTACTTTGCCACCATGAGCTTGATCAGGCAGTTTGGTCTGGCGCAGCTGCCGGTTTTGCTTTGGCAGACAGGGTCGTGACATCAACACCGTTTCTCAGTGCTTCCAGTCCCGGTGGTTCGGCGTTAAACCAAAGCCAGCCGGTATCGGTTGCACCGTTGTTGATACTCCATTGCTTGAACTCGCCAGTGATATACACACTGACAAACCCCAGGGCAAGAACAGCAACAATGACAGTGGCAGAGAAAGACGCCATCTTGAACAGCGAAGCGCCAGGAAAGGCGCTGTATGAAAATGCCATCAACAAGCCCATAATGGCCAAGATGCAGACGGCAAGCTTGATGATGGTGATACGCAATTGGGACATCTCGGTTCTCCGGTAAAAGGATCAATAGGCGTTTGTTGCAATTGCAACTTGATTCTACGCCATATTCATCGAATTTGCCGGACAATCGACAACCGCCTGTCGCACTGTCCGGCAGATTACCGTTTACCTCTGCATTATTTATTGCCCAGGATTGTGAAACTCTTCATGGATCTGGTTGATTTCCGCTATCAGTTCATCATTGAGACTGGCTTCGAGGGCGTCAATGTTTTCTTTCAACTGCACCAGATTCGTCGCACCGATAATGGTGCTGGCGACGAACCAGCGCGAATAGCACCAGGCCAGCGCCAACTGGCTGGGTGTCAGGCCGTTGGCACGTGCCAGTTCTGCATAGCGCTTGCTGGCAGCGAATACGCTGGCACGCAGGTAGCGTGGGCTCCAGGTAGGTGGAAACAGGGTCAGGCGGCCAGGCGCCTGGACATTGTCTATGTATTTGGCGCTGAGTTGACCAAAGGCCAGCGGGCTATACGCCAGCAAACCGACTTTTTCACGATAACAGGTTTCATCCAGGCCCTGTTCAAAAGAGCGATTCACCAGGTTGTAGGCATTTTGTATGCTGGCGATACGCGGTGCGCCCTGCAGGTCTGCCTGTTTGACAAATTCGTTGACACCCCAGGCACTCTCATTCGACACACCAAAAGCGCGAATCTTGCCTTCCTTCACCAGCGCATGCAAGGCGGCCACGGTATCGGCAATCGCAGTGCAGGGACGTTCCAGTTCAGGGTTAAACTGCTTTTGACCAAAGATGGGAACATTGCGGCTGGGCCAGTGCAATTGATACAGATCGATATAGTCAGTCTGCAGGCGTTGCAGGCTGGTTTCTACCGCTGCACGCAAGTTTTTTTCGTCGAGATCGGTCTCGCCATTGCGCATCCAGTTCATGCCACGGGAAGGGCCGGCGGCTTTGGTCGCCAGTATGACATCACTGCGCTTGCCGGATTTTTTCAGCCAGGTGCCGATGTATTGTTCTGTCCTGCCCTGAGTCGCGGCGCGTGGCATGACGGGATACATTTCTGCCGTATCGATAAAATTGATGCCACGTTCCAGCGCATAATCCAACTGCTCATGTGCCTGTGCTTCGGTATTCTGTTCGCCAAAGGTCATGCTACCCAGGCAAATCGTGCTGACATTTAATTGGCTGTCGCCTAACAATACTTTTTTCATGTTTGCTTTTATCTGAACTTATTTTCTTGGTTTATTTGCTTAGCTTATTTGCTTAATCGTATAGCGTCGGCACATTCTTTAACCAGCGCCGGCCCCTGGTAAATCAGGCCAGAATACAATTGAACCAGTGCCGCACCTGCCTGCATTTTTGTCACCGCATCAGCGCCAGAAAAAATCCCGCCCACACCGATAATGGGTAATTCATTTCCCAATTCTGCCTTCAAGGCGCGTATCACGCGATTCGATGCTTCAAACACCGGTTTGCCCGACAGGCCACCCGCTTCTTCTGCATGTGGCAAACCTTGCACCGCGTCACGGGTAATCGTGGTGTTGGTGGCGATGACCCCATCAAGCTTGTGGCGCAACAGGGCTTCGGCTATGGTCTTGATCTGTTCTGCATCGATGTCAGGTGCAATTTTAAGCGTAACCGGCACATAGCGCTTGTGCTCGTCTGCCAGTTGCAACTGGGCTTCCTTTAATTGTGACAGCAAAGCGTCCAGCTCGTTGGCACCCTGCAATTGACGTAGGTTCTTGGTGTTGGGCGAAGAGATGTTCACCGTCACATAACTGGCATAGGGGTAGACCCTGGCCAGGCAATGCAGGTAATCATCGGCTGCGCGTTCTATCGGCGTGTCGGCATTCTTGCCTATGTTTAAACCCAGTACACCTTGTTTATCTTGATAAAAGCGTGATGCCTGCACGTTACTGACAAAGGCATCCACCCCGCCGTTATTGAAACCCATGCGGTTGATGATGGCTTCTGCCTGGGGCAGGCGAAACATGCGCGGCCTGGGGTTACCCGCTTGTGCGCGCGGCGTTACCGTACCGATTTCAATCGATCCAAAACCCAGTGCTGCCAGACCATCAATGCAGGCACCATCCTTGTCCAGACCGGCAGCCAGGCCTACAGGATTGGGAAAGCGTACACCCATGACCGTGCGTGCGTCATCAGCGGGTTTGCGACCAAACATGCCAGCCAGGCCCAGTTTGCTGGCACCTTGCAGCGCGGGTAAAGTCAGGTGATGCGCATTTTCCGGATCCATTGCAAACAGGGCAGGGCGGACCAGGGAATAAAGAAGTTTCGCGGACATGAAATTATGAAGGGAAGAAGAAGTGAAAAAATAGTGGTGACGAACGTGGAGGATGCAGTGGCCTGCACGAGACGATCAATACAGCATCATGCTTCGCGCAATGTCTGCCAGCGCCCCTGCATCAAGGCATCTAGTGGACGGAAATTGGTTTTGTAAGCCATCTTGGGGCTGGCCGCAATCCAGTAACCCAGATACACATACGGCAGCTTTAACAAGCGGGTTTGCTCTATCTGCCACAGCACATTGTAGGTGCCGTAAGATGCAGATACATCGTCCGGATCATAAAAGGTATATACCGATGACAGGCCATCAGTCAGCACATCGATAATGCTGACCATGCGCAAGACCTGCTGTTCATCCCTGAACTCCACCAGGCGGGTATTGACCCGGCTTTGCAGTAAAAATTGGGCATACTGGTCGCGGCTGTCATGGTCCATGCCACCACCGGCATGGCGCTCGCCCTGATAGCGCTGATAGAGCTCATAGTGTTCTTGTGCATAGCTAAGGCTGGTGACGCGTGCCGTCAGCTTGCCGTGTTTTTTCCAGGCGCGCCGCTGGCTGCGATTGGTTTCAAATTCCTGCACCCGTATACGCACGGGCGTGCAGGCCTGGCAGTTATCGCAATGCGGTCGGTAGATAAAGATGCCGCTACGCCGGAAACCACTCTTCACCAGTTCTGAATACGCATCTGCATTGATCAGATGCGCAGGCGTTGCCACCTGCGAACGCGCCTGCAAGCCTTCCAGATAACTGCAAGGGTAGGGCGCTGTCGCATAAAATTGTATGCTGGCGAAAGGTAGTTCGTTAAGTTGGGTCACAGACTGATCTTGTTGGTGATGGTCCAATCGGTAATGGCTGGCAGGGCAGTGGCATGTTCCAGTCGGCGCAAAAACTCGCTGCGTGCAATCGGTTTTGCGCCCAGAGATGCCAAATGTCCTGTCTCTTGCTGGCAGTCTATCATTTTCACGTCATGTTCACGCAAGAAAAATACCAGGTGGCTCAGGGCAATTTTAGAGGCATCCGTGACCCTGGCAAACATGGATTCACCATAGAACATGCGCCCTATGCAAACGCCGTAAGCCCCACCCACCAGTTCCCCGTCCAGCCACACCTCTGCCGAATGGGCATAACCCGCTTTGTGCAAATCACAATAACCGGCCACGATGTCTTCAGAAATCCAGGTGCCTTCCCGGTCCTTGCGTGGCGCGGCACAGGCGCGCATTACCTGTTCAAAGGCAGTGTCAAAGCGTAGCTGCCAGCGGTCATCTTTACTGATCTGGCGCAGGCGCTTTTTCAGGCTGGCGGATACCTTGAAGTCTTGCACTTGTAACACCATGCGTGGATCGGTAGACCACCAGAGTATCGGCTGCCCCTCAGAAAACCAGGGGAAAATGCCATTCCTGTAGGCATACAACAGGCGGCTGGCCGATAAATCGGCTCCGGCTGCCAGCAAGCCTGCCGCCCCGTCTTTTTCTGTCAGCGCCGTGCTGGGGTGAGGGAAGGGACTATCTGCTTCCAGCCAGGGTATCACGTTGCCATTCCATCGTGATGCACCAAAAAAACGCCATTTTTTAGTGCGGGGTGATGCCCCGCTAACTCATCCAAACTTAAATTCTTCATTAAATCAATCACTTATCAATTTGCACTAAATTGGAACGTATTTTGCTTTATTGGTGCGCCATTTATATAAATCTGCACTTTTATTGGGAGAATTTTTGCATGACTGCACAAAATAGTAGCGCCGATGCATTGTTTATCTTGTTGGGCGCCATCATGATTCTAGCAATGCACGCCGGTTTTGCGTTTTTAGAATTAGGTACAGTACGCAAGAAAAACCAGGTCAATGCCCTGGTCAAGATTCTTGTTGATTTTGCCGTATCCACCATTGCCTATTTCTTCGTGGGCTATACCGTCGCCTATGGCGTACAGTTTTATTCCGGGGCCGAAGTGCTGGTTGCCAAAAACGGTTTTGAACTGGTCAAGTTCTTTTTCTTGCTGACCTTTGCCGCCGCCATACCCGCCATTATCTCAGGTGGTATTGCAGAACGGGCAAAATTTCACCCACAACTGATTGCCACAGCCTTGCTGGTAGGTGTCTTGTACCCTTTCTTTGAAGGTATCGCCTGGAACCAGCGTTTTGGCATACAGGCCTGGCTGAAAATGGCATTTTCTGAAGAATTCCATGACTTTGCCGGTTCTGTCGTCGTGCACGCTTTTGGCGGCTGGGTTGCCTTGCCCGCCGTCTTGTTGCTGGGCGCACGTCGGGGCCGCTACATGAAAAACGGTGCCATTGCCGCCCACCCGCCATCGAGCATCCCTTTCCTGGCGCTGGGCGCATGGATACTGACAGTAGGCTGGTTCGGCTTCAACGTCATGAGCGCACAAACTCTGGACAAAATGAATGGCCTGGTGGCCATCAATTCCCTGATGGCCATGGTCGGCGGCACCCTGGTGGCATTCTTGATGGGCAAGAATGACCCTGGTTTCGTCTATAACGGCCCGCTGGCCGGCCTGGTGGCGGTCTGCGCGGGTTCTGATCTTATGCATCCGCTGGGCGCGCTGGTCACCGGCGGCATTGCCGGTGCCATCTTTGTCTGGATGTTTACCTGGACCCAGAATAAATGGAAGGTCGATGATGTATTGGGTGTCTGGCCCCTGCATGGCTTGTGCGGTGCCTGGGGCGGTATCGCTGCCGGCATCTTTGGCATGAAGTCTTTGGGCGGCCTGGGTGGCGTCAGCCTCATGTCGCAACTGCTGGGCACGTTGATGGGTGTGGCGATTGCTTTTGTCGGTGGCTATGTCATCTATGCCAGCCTGAAGCAGCTGATAGGCATACGCCTGGACCCGGAAGAAGAGTTTGAAGGCGCAGATTTATCGATACACAAAATCTCTTCCACTGCCGAACGCGAAACCAGTTGGTGACGACGAAAAAAATGGGCGATCAATTCGCCCATTTTTATGCCTGCGCCCGGTTCAGTTGCGCATATCAGTCACCATTAGCCCCGATTAGCCATGATCAGCCATGCCGTATCGGCTTAAAAATATCATGCGCATGCACCTCATATTGCCCACCCTGTTTCACCTGCGCCAGGTTGGCAAAGAAAAATTTTAACGTATGCGTCGTGGTAGGAAAGGCGATGTCTTCCCAGGGGATCTGCTCTTCAGAAAATAGCGCCACTTCCAGGCTTTCCACGCCTGCCGCATAATCCAGGTCAAGCAGGGTGGCGCGATAAAACAGATGCACCTGATGTACATGTGGCACGTTCAGAATCGAAAACAGTTCATGCAACTTGATATGGGCACCAGCTTCTTCCTCGGTTTCGCGCTGCGCAGCCTGTGACGTGGTTTCATTGTTTTCCATAAAACCGGCAGGCAAGGTCCAGAAACCCAGGCGCGGCTCAATTGCACGCCTGCACAGCAAGACCTTGGTCACACCGTCTTCTTCCCATACCGGAATAGAGCCAACCACCATCTTCGGGTTTTGATAGTGGATAGTGCCGCAAGCCGGACAGACAAAACGTTCACGGGTGTCATCAGCAGGAATTTGCAAGACGACTGGGGACGCACATTCAGAACAGAATTTCATGAGAAAAAGAGTGGAAATTGGCGAATCCTCAGAGTGTAACACCTGTCCACCCAACTACCGCAATAGTCCGAATCCCATAAAAGGATTGCGCAGAGCAGCAAAACAATGTATAGTTTCATTCTTCAGACGCGGGGTGGAGCAGTCTGGCAGCTCGTCGGGCTCATAACCCGAAGGTCGTAGGTTCAAATCCTGCCCCCGCAACCAAGTATTCAAGCCCTTGATCAGAAATGATCAAGGGCTTTTTGCTTTGCTTCATTCAGAGTAAAGTAAAATCGGTAACTATTAATAGAACGAAAGTAGTTGCCGTTGTACCCACGGGAACTCAACACCTCACTTATCGATTTCTCTCACTAATGGAATAAGGCTGGCAATGCGCAATCATAATAATCTGAACAAAAAAGCACCTGGCCGCCTGACTAAAATAATCCCTGTCATCACTTTGTTTGTTTTAAGCATCACATGTCATCACAATACAAGTGCTGCTGATATGAATCAGTTACCTGCTTCTGTATTTGAGCCGACTTTTGTGACGACCGAAGGTGACTTGGAAGCCGGTAAAGTGTTTGTTGCGACTTTACCGACCTGTAAAGAAGCATTGCTGGTGTCAGCACTGCATTTGTTTGGCCCTGCGGGCGGAATGAGCAAACAGAGTACCGGTAATCAAATTGCGGATTTGGTTAAGCACATCTCGTTGATTGATATCAGCGGCAAGACAAAAATAAGTCAGTTCAAGGCACGAAGCTTGACACCGGCCAATGCTGCTTGTTGCTCCAACAAGGCAGATACTGCTGTCGGAGACGTCGTCGCCTTTGCCGCGCCGGAAGCCATGCGGGATCTGGCCTTGCCTATTTCTACAAGGCTGATGAAAAAGGGCGATAAAGTCTTTGTCCTTAGTTCCGTCGCCAGTCCCGGGGTAAAGCGCCTGAGTCATGCTGCCGTGGTGGAGGGAATGAACTCTGGTTACTGGACATATCTTTATTCAGAGCCAGGTTTTGTCATTCGTGCGACCAGTGGTGCGCCCGTGGTCAATGAAGCAGGTGAGGTGGTTGCGATTAACCTGGGTGGTGGTTCTAAAGCTGGATCGGACAAGATCATGGGCTACGGTAATCCTGCTGCAAACTGGTCACCGGCAATTGCTTCCATGTGTCAGCGCTGAGCAGGATATTGAGGTGGATATGGCATCCCATCTTGTATAAAAAGGCGTGCAAAGGTGGTCGGGGCAAGGTATGACGCTAGCATGTATCTATGATGACTATAATTGGACGTCATGATTCTTGATCGCATACTCACCGTCAATGATTACTACGATGGACCCCGTTTAGGTGTCGCCGAGTTAAATGGTGTCCCTCACATCTACCAAGCGGAACACGACCACCGCACTGAAGCACACGGGGAGCACTTTTTCCTTTCACCTATCCGCCCTGATCTGCTCGCTCTGGTTCTTGAAGATTGGCAAATTTGGCTTCGATGGAATGCTGCATACCAGCGCGGTGAAGTATCACTGGAAACTCACCCGGCACTTCCGGCAGAGCGTGACCGACATGAAATCATCGAATCCTTGATTGGTGATCAACTCAAGACCGACCCAATAAACCATGCTTACTACCGAGCCCACTTTTCATACTTGTCTGGAGAGATTTATGTGGAGTGGGTGGTCAGCCCGCGGTGCGATTAGTATATTCGCACCTTGTGGCTTACTTTTTCTCTTTGCTACCTTTGCGATAATAAATGACGCCAAGAACAAAAAGGATAATGGGCATGCCGATAGCGACAAAGCCCTCTTTACTGAAATGCTGAACATTTAGCAGGAATAAGATTGCGCCTACGATCATGCCTATCAAACCAGAAGTTTTTTTGCTCCACATATTACGCGTTCCTTTTTTTGCTGCTGATGATTGATCTTATAAAAATTGATAATGCCGTCCAGCATTTTAAGAGGATTTGATCAAAAATTGCGCTTTATATTCCCTGCGCCAGCTTGCTGGTATGCATGGACCGCATCAAGTTTGACACTTGTAATTATCGTATTTTTGAATATGCTGGCAGTTTCCCTGGCCGTGTTTTTGTGAGGTGCCTCATGATTTTTTGTCGATACCGCGTCAGCCTTGTTTTTTGCACGAGCTTGCTGGTGCAGGCAAGTCTTGCGATCAGTTCATCCGCTCTTGCGGCCAGCTTTGATTGCGCCAAGGCCAGGACGCCCACTGAAAAAGCTATTTGTGCTGAGCCATCCCTATCCAGTCTTGATACCGAAGTGGGGCAGGCATTCAAGGCGGCGCAGGCTTTGTGGCCTGCGGGAAACTGGAAGGATTTTTTGCGGGCAGAGCAGCGTGAATGGTTGAAGACCCGTGATGCCGAATGCAAGTCTGACTTGGCTTGCCTGAAGAGGAATTATGAGCGCCGTTTGACGTTTTTCCGTCATCCGCACCTGAAATATATGGGCCGTTATGTTGCCGGGGCTTGTCCGGCCAACGGCATGTATCTTGATGTGATTCCCAGCTATCCCGAAGATGGAGTAGGGATCTTGTTGTATGTTTGCCCTAAGCTGGCGGGCAATGTGCTCTTGCAAACCGCTGGCAAAGTGAATCCCAACGGTGAACTGCGTTTTGAAGATGCCGGCTGCGCGCGCACGCTGCGTTTTGAGCAAGACGTGGTGACTTTATCGGGTGTGGATAAAGGACGTTGCGCATTGTCGGTGAAAGATGATCGCTTTCAGCGTGATCCTCGTAAATCGCCTTATGAAAGCGAATAATCAATCACTTTTTTTTTGCGTGGACAAGCGTTTAACCCGCTTATTTAACCCGCTTAATTACAGGGCGCAATTTTATAGTTGCCCTCGATAGGCAAAAAATTAGTAAAATGAAATGATTGCCCTGGGTTTTCATCTTCGGCTTGCCAAGGAGGAATACCATGTCCATAGAGCTTGACCATGCGATAGTCCCAACGCGGAATAAGCTGGCTTCTGCCAAACTGCTGGCGGAATTGCTTGGCGTACCCTGGGCACCGAGCTCTCTGGGGCCGTTTGCTCCGGTGTTTGTCAGCGATGGCCTGACCCTGGATTTTATGGATACCGAGGAAGACTTCCCTATATATCACTTTTGCTTTCGTGTCAGCCCGCAAGACTTTGACGAAATACTGGGGCGCATACAGGCGGCGGGTATTGCCTACCGCAGTTCGGTGCGTGGCCCTATGGATAGACAAATCAATACAGAATATGGTGGCAGCATGATTTACTGGAATGAGCCTGATGGACATCAGTGGGAAATGCTGACGG
The DNA here is from genome assembly GCF_049340445.1 of Undibacterium sp. Ji50W. NCBI lineage: Bacteria > Pseudomonadati > Pseudomonadota > Betaproteobacteria > Burkholderiales > Oxalobacteraceae > Undibacterium > Undibacterium sp. Ji50W. The sequence goes on from NZ_JBMPOX010000014.1 coordinate 26,584, forward strand.
TCAGTTATGCGCGCCAGCCGGGTTGAAGTGGATATGAATTGGTGGTCGCCTGATGTGTTGTAATAAATACACTTTTATTTGATGTGGCTCAACCGATAGTGAGGGTGCTATCTAAATCCTGTCGTGCAAATTTTCCCAATGCGTGTTAATCTCGCGCCTCACGTTTTGGCGTGGGGTTGCAAGAGGGCTTGTGGTTGGCTCTTTGGTGGTGGGGAGTGTTCAGGCAGACAGGTGTCAGGTTTATCGCGCCATTGCCGGGAGCAGCTAATTTACCGCTGCTGATCTGGAATTCATTAAAAAGCCACGTCACATCGTGGCTTTTTTATTATTTGATGACGATATTTTTGATTGTCTGTGAATTTCTGGACTACAATCCAGTGTCTACTAATTTTAGGGATTGCGCGCCGTTTGATTCAGTGCGCGACCGATCAGTCCCTACTCGCCCGCATGAAGGGCGTTGCTGCCAGGTTGGTGGCAACATAATTTATTTAATACAAAACTGGTGTGGGTCGAAGCAGCTGTTTTCAGTTGCTTTGCTGCATAACATCAACTAAACCCGTGTAATTATTTGCATGAATACTGCTGAGGCAAAACGAGTCCTCGAAACAGCCTTGTTATGCGCGCCTGAGCCGCTAACGGTCAACACCATGAAAAAGCTGTTCCAGGATGCGGACGATCAAGGTGATGTGGTCGGCGCAGATACCATCAAACTGATGCTGGAAGGTTTGCGTAACGACTGGTCGGATAAGGGCATAGAACTGGTGGCACTGTCTACCGGCTGGCGCTTTCAAAGCAAGCCGGAAATGCGTGCCTATATCGACAGGCTGAACCCGGAAAAACCACCGAAGTATTCAAGGGCTACGCTGGAAACCCTGGCTATTATTGCCTACAGGCAACCGGTTACCCGTGGTGATATTGAAGAAATCCGTGGTGTGACCGTGGCTTCGCAAATGATCAAGACGCTGGAAGACCGCGGCTGGATAGAAACCATAGGCCATCGTGATGTGCCGGGACGTCCATCCCTGTTTGCCACCACCAAGCAGTTTCTGGATGATCTGGGTCTGTCGTCGCTGGATCAACTGCCGCCTTTGCAGCAAGTGACCAAAGATGCGGCGGAGGAAGTGGTACCTGAACTGACAGCGCTGGATGAAGGCATGTTTGCCGCAGTGAATGAGGCGGTTGCTGAAAACGCGGCTGATAGTGCAGGAGCGGCCATCGTTGAAACCACCGTTGCCGATATGGTGGCTGGCGCTGACGTGGTATCAAGCGAGCTTGCACCCGATGAAGCCGTGCCTGAACAGGTGGAGACAGCATCAGAGAGGGTATCAGCTGCGGTTGTTGATGACGCTGCGGATACCGATGCCGATGCTGCGCAAAGCCAGCAAACATTGGCCGCGCAGGAAGTGGTCACCGATGCTGTCGATAGTGCGGCAGAAGCGATATCCGCACCAGCGGCAGAATCAGGTCCAGTTGTACAAGAACAAGCAGTAGAGCAAGCTGCCCCTGCACAAGAGGTGGCAGAAGTAGTGGTCGAGGCATCCGTCATGGAGCCCGGCGAAGAATTGAGTGATGTTGGGGGTGAAGCTCAAAACGTCACAGAATTGCGTGATCAGGTGGCTGATGTAGCAGCGCCGGATAGTTTACCAGGCGCGGCAGACAGCCAGTTGCCTCCATGAGAACCAAAGAATGAATCCAATGAATCCTGAAGATGTGAATGCTGACCAAGCAGATAGTGGTGCGGGCGCAAATGATAATGGCCCGGCTGGTGCCGATGAAGCGAAGCCTGCCAAGCGCGGTGTACGTGGTCCGCGCAATATGCGTCGTTCCCGACCGAAGACCGAAGGCGCAGAGGCAGCAGTAGAAGCCGCCGGTGATGAAGTGCCTGCATCCGCAGAAGCAGCTTCAGGCGAGGCACCGGTAAAGAAGGCACGTGCCCCCCGCGCCCCAAGAGCGCCGCGCGCCCCGCGTGCCGTCAGCGCAGAAGCAGGCGAAGACAAACAGCCCGTGGCTGAGCAGGCAGTGCCTGTGGAAGCAGGCCAGCAGACAGAGCGTAGTGAACGTGCAGAACGCACAGAACGTCCGCCACGTGGCGATCGCGCAGAGCGCGGCGAACGTCCGGCCCGTGGCGACAGGGCAGAGCGTGGTGACCGCGCCGAACGCGGCCCGACCGAACGTGGCCCACGCCCAAATGCGGCCCACGCCGCCAGCAAATCCAAGCGCCCGCAACAGCAGGCACGCGGTGGCCGACCTACAGGTAATAATGCCGATGATGTGTTTTCTTTTGTGACGTCTGAAGCGTTTGATGTCTCGTCGCTGGATGATGCCAAAGCTAAAGGCCGTGCCAAGCCAGTGCGCCGTGACCTGACTGCGGATGATGACGCACCTAAATTGCATAAAGTATTGGCCGAAGCTGGCCTGGGTTCGCGCCGTGACATGGAAGAACTGATCGTCGCTGGTCGTGTATCCGTGAATGGTGAGCCGGCCCATATCGGCCAAAGAATTCTGCCGACTGACCAGGTGCGTATCAATGGCAAGCCCATCATGCGCAAAGTCAGTAAAAAACCGCCACGCGTGCTGATTTATCACAAACCGGCTGGCGAGATTGTCAGTAACAGTGACCCTGAAGGCCGTGCTTCGGTATTTGAAAGCCTGCCGACCATGAAGGTAGGCAAGTGGCTGGCAGTAGGGCGCCTGGATTACAACACCGAAGGTTTGCTGCTGTTCACCACATCTGGTGATCTGGCTAACCGTCTGATGCACCCACGTTATGGTATCGAGCGTGAATACGCCGTACGTACCCTGGGCGAACTGGAAGAAGGCATGCGTCAGCGTTTGCTGGCAGGTGTCGAGCTGGAAGATGGTCTGGCGCAATTCTCCAAAATTACCGATGGTGGTGGCGAAGGCGTCAACAAATGGTACCGCGTCATTATTGGCGAAGGCCGTAACCGTGAAGTCCGCCGCATGTTCGAAGCAGTTGGTCTGACGGTGTCGCGCCTGATACGTACACGTTATGGTGCCATGACTTTGCCCGCGAATCTGAAACGTGGCCGCTGGGAAGAGCTGGAAGAAGATGCAGTACGCAGTCTGCTGAAAATCAGTGGCCTGGAAAAAGTGGGTGGCGACAAGCCGGCACCAAAAACCGGCAAGCCGTTTGGCAATAAAACGCCGGGCTTTGGTTCTGGCCCATTTAGCCAAAAGCAAGTCGGCTTCCCTATGTCCAGTGGGCGTGGTGAAAGTGGACGTGGCGAAGGTGGCCGTGGCGAATACGGTGCAGGTCGTGGCGGTAGCGGTGCCAATGGCAACAAGGCGGGCGGCAATGCTGGTAATAACGCCGGTAATAATGCCGGTAACAATGCCAATGGCAAAAAACGCAGCCGTCAGCCAGACCCGATGCAGACTGCATTGGGTTTCCCTGATGCCGGGCAGCAACGTCGTGGCCCGACCTCGCGCGGAAGTGGCCAGGCCATAGGGCAGGGGATCGCGGCGCGCAGGCGTTCTCGCGGTGCCTGAGCACCTGCTTTTGCCCTGTTTTGTGGCAGATGGTCGTGTTGAAATTACCTCGTTTTCCATTGCGACGAGGTAATTTATCGTTTATAATCTTGTAGTTAGCAGAATTTGCCTTTATTGATTTCAAATCTTGGCGCTACAAAAAAGATGGGCAGTAGCCCATTTTTTTTTGGTTTTCCCGATTATCGGTTTGATGTGGCAGTCGCGGAGCGACGCCCGTTGCGTGAGTTTTGCCGGTTTTTTGGTGGTGCATGCTGACCTGGTTTGTGAAATGTGAAGCAGTGTTTTTCGGAGAATAAGTTTGGCTTTGTTGGATTTGATAGAGAAAACCGTCAATGGTACCGGATACGATCTGGTGGATTTTGAGCAGGCCGAGCGCGGTCTGTTCCGGGTTTATATTGATTTTTTACCGGAAGACCTTGAGCGCGGCAATATCACGGTGGAAGACTGCGAAAAAGTCAGTCACCAGTTATCGCATGTGCTGACGGTTGAAAACGTCAATTACAGTCGCCTGGAGACTTCTTCTCCCGGTCTCGATAGGCCGCTCAAAAAAGCCGCTGACTATGTGCGCTTTGCTGGTGAGAAAGCCAATGTGAAATTGCGTATGCCCATGCCGGGCACGCCAAATCGCAAAACTTTCGAAGGCGTCTTGCACGAGCCCGAAGGTGAAAATCTGAAGCTCGAATTTGAAGTAAAAGATGGGTCGGCCATGCTGGAGTTTACGCTCGCCGATGTGGATAAGGCACGCCTCGTGCCGCAAGTGGATTTTAGGAGTCGCAAAGCATGAGTCGTGATTTGTTGTTATTGGTGGATGTGCTGGCGCGTGAAAAGAACGTCGATGAAGAGGTTGTTTTCGGATCGCTGGAGCATGCTTTGGCGCAAGCGACAAAAAAACGTTTTCCCGGTGAGGTTGATATTCGCGTAGAAATCGACCGAGATACTGGTGAATTTCGCTCTTTCCGTCGTTGGCATGTAGTGCCTGATGAAGCAGGCCTGCAATTACCGGATCAGGAAATCCTGCATTTTGAAGCAGTCGAAGATGATCCTGAAATCCAGGTCGATGACTACATCGAAGAAGAAATTGAATCGGTAGACTTTGGTCGCCGTTTTGCCCAGGATACCAAACAGGTTGTCTTGCAGCGTATCCGCGATGCGGAACGTGAACAGATCCTGGCGGATTTCCTGGAACGTGGTGATTCACTGGTAACCGGTACCATCAAGCGTATGGAACGTGGCGAAGCCGTGGTTGAATCCGGCAAGATCGAAGCCCGTCTGCCGCGTGACCAGATGATCCCTAAAGAAAATCTGCGCGTTGGTGACCGTGTTCGTGCCTACATCCTGCGCATAGACCGCAATGCACGTGGCCCGCAAGTTATCTTGTCCCGTACTGCGCCAGAATTCATCATGAAACTGTTCGAGCTGGAAGTGCCAGAAATCGAACAGGGTTCCTTGATCATCAAGTCCGCCGCGCGTGACCCTGGTGTGCGTGCAAAAATTGCCGTGTACACCAGCGACAAACGCATAGACCCTATCGGCACTTGTGTCGGCATGCGTGGTTCACGCGTGCAGGCCGTGACTGGCGAACTGGGTGGCGAACGTGTGGATATCGTCTTGTGGTCTGAAGACCCGGCGCAATTCGTCATCGGTGCACTGGCCCCGGCGAATGTCTCGTCCATCATGGTCGATGAAGAAAAACACGGCATGGACGTAGTTGTCGATGAAGAAAACCTGGCAATCGCGATTGGCCGCAGCGGACAAAACGTTCGTCTGGCTGCTGAATTGACGGGCTGGCAAATCAACATCATGACAGCTGAAGAGTCTGCCAATAAAGCCGAGCAGGAAACCGCCGGTATCCGCAGCCTGTTCATGGAAAAACTCGACGTCGATCAGGAAGTCGCTGACATCCTGGTAGATGAAGGTTTCTCCAGCCTGGAAGAAATTGCTTACGTACCGATCAGCGAAATGCTGGAAATCGAAGCCTTTGACGAAGATACCGTCAATGAGTTGCGTAATCGTGCCCGCGATGCCCTGCTGACAGAAGCGATTGCTTCCGAAGAAGGTCTGGAAGGCATGGATGATGAACTGGTCAACCTCGAAGGCATGACCCGTGTCACCGCAGGTAAGCTGGGTCTGGTTGGTATCAAGACACTGGCAGCTTTTGCCGGTTTGGCATATGACGAATTTGGCGCGATCCTGGCATTGTCTGCCGACCGCGCCCGTCAATTGATTAAAGAAGCATTTGAAGATGTGACTGATGATGAGATGAAACTCATCGACGCTAAATATGATGATCAGGCCAAGGCGTTGTTAGCCAAAGCCTGGAAACTCGTAGAAGCTAAGTAATTCACGGGTTTGAATCTCATAACGCGCACATAGAAAAAGAGGACTGAATGGCGAGTAACAATGTAGCCCAATTTGCCACCGAGCTGAAGATGTCAGCAGATTTGCTGCTCACGCAATTGCGTGCGGCGGGCGTCAGTAAGAGCTCGACCTCAGATTCGCTGACAAAGGAAGACAAAGATAAGCTCCTTGAGCATCTGCGTCGTTCCCACGGCGTATCTGCGGACACAGAAAAGAAAAAAATCACCTTGACTCGTAAGGAAACGACCGAGATCAAGCAGGCGGATGCTACTGGGAAATCTCGTACCATTCAGGTTGAAGTGCGTAAAAAACGTACCTTCGTCAAACGTGATGATGCCCCTGCTGATGAAACACCGGGCGTAGCACCGGTAGTTGATGCTGCAGAACAGGCACGCAATGAAGAAGAAGCGCGTCGCGAAGCAGAGCTGATTGCACGTCAGGAAGCAGAACTGCTTGAAAAGCAAGAGCGTCTGGCCAAGCTGGAAGCTGAAAAAGAAGCCCAGGCGCAAGCCATGCGTGAAGCTGAATTGGCAGAAGCCGCCAAGGCAGAAGCTGAACGAGTGAAAGCGGAACAGGCTGCTGTGGCTGCCAAGACCGTTGACGTCAAATCGCCAGATGCCAAGTCTGCGGATGTGAAGCCAGTGCAAGCTGCGGTGGACGAAGATAAAAAACGTCTGGATGCAGAAGACGCAAAGAAAAAAGCAGCGACCGGCGTCAAAGAAGCGGTTGAGCGCGCTGCGGCAACTGAAAAAGCCCGCAAAGCAGTGGCGGATGAAGTTGCGCAAATTAAAGAAATGATGAATGCAGCACGCCGTCCGGCGAAAGCACCGGAACCGGTTGTTGCTGCCGCACCTAAAGTTGCTGAAGGCACCTTGCACAAACCTGCTGACAAAAAAGTCGCAGAGAAAAAGCCGGGCGCACCTGCAGAGAAAAAAGACGAGAAGAAACCAGCCGTTGCTGACAAGAAGGCGATCAAATCTGCCAACGTGTCTTCCACCTGGCAGGACGATGCTGCGAAAAAACGCGGTGGTGGCCTGAAAACCCGTGGTGATACTTCCGGTGGCCGTGATGGCTGGAAAGGTGGTCCTAAAGGCCGTCGCAACAATCACCATGATGACCGTGAATCCAACTTCCAGGTGCCGGTAGAAGCCATCGTCAAAGATGTGTTTGTACCAGAAACCCTGACAGTGGCTGAACTGGCACACAAAATGGCGGTCAAGGCATCCGAAGTCATCAAGCATTTGATGAAACTGGGCCAGATGTGCACCATCAACCAGGTACTTGATCAGGAAACAGCAATGATCCTGGTGGAAGAGATGGGTCATAAAGCCTTTGCTGCAAAACTGGATGATCCTGAAGCCATGCTGACGGATACCACTGAGCACGGTGAATATGAATCCTTCCCGCGCGCACCGGTAGTGACTGTCATGGGTCACGTTGACCATGGTAAAACTTCCTTGCTGGATTACATCCGTCGCGCCAAAGTCGCGTCTGGTGAAGCTGGCGGCATTACCCAGCATATTGGTGCTTACCACGTTGAAACACCGCGTGGCATGATCACCTTCCTTGATACACCAGGCCATGAAGCGTTTACCGCGATGCGTGCTCGTGGTGCCAAGGCGACCGATATTGTTATTCTGGTAGTGGCTGCTGACGATGGCGTCATGCCGCAAACCAAAGAAGCGATTGCCCATGCGAAAGCAGCTGGCGTGCCTCTGGTGGTGGCTATCAATAAAATAGACAAGCCAGGTGCCAATGCAGATCGCGTGACACAAGAGTTGATCGCTGAAAGCGTCGTGCCTGAAGAATACGGTGGTGATTCACCATTCGTACAGGTATCGGCAAAAACTGGCCTGGGTATTGATTCCCTGCTGGAACACGTCTTGCTGCAAGCTGAAGTGCTGGAACTGAAAGCACCGAAAGATGCACCTGCCAAAGGTCTGGTCGTGGAAGCGCGCCTGGATAAAGGTCGCGGTACTGTTGCCACTATCCTGGTGCAGTCCGGTACCTTGAAACGTGGTGACGTGGTATTGGCCGGTTCTGCTTATGGCCGTGTCCGTGCGATGCTGGATGAAAATGGCGCGAATATTGCCGAGGCTGGTCCATCCATCCCGGTAGAGATTCAAGGTCTGACAGAAGTACCGTCCGCCGGTGAAGAAGTGATGGTCATGGCTGACGAACGCAAAGCGCGTGAAATCGCCTTGTTCCGTCAAGGTAAATTCCGTGACGTCAAACTGGCGAAACAGCAGGCAGCCAAGCTTGAAAACATGTTCGAAAACATGGGCGAAGGCGAAGTCAAGAACCTGCCTATCATCGTCAAGACCGACGTACAGGGTTCGCAAGAAGCACTGGTGCAATCCCTGGTCAAGTTGTCGACCAGCGAAGTACGTGTACAGGTGGTGCATGCAGCAGTTGGCGGCATTTCCGAATCCGACGTCAACCTGGCAGTCGCTTCCAAGGCAGTCATCATCGGCTTTAATACCCGTGCCGATGCATCTGCCCGTAAATTGGCAGAATCGAACGGCGTTGACATCCGCTACTACAACATCATTTACGATGCAGTAGATGAAGTCAAAGCAGCCTTGTCCGGCATGCTGGCACCAGAAAAACGCGAACAGATCATTGGTATGGTCGAGATTCGTCAGGTGTTCGTGGTCAGCAAGGTTGGCGCGATTGCCGGCTGTCTGGTTACCGACGGCATGGTCAGACGCACCTCTTCTGTCCGTTTGCTGCGCAACAACGTGGTTACCTGGACAGGCGAGCTGGATTCGCTCAAGCGTTACAAAGACGATGCCAAAGAAGTCAAAGCCGGTCTGGAATGCGGTCTTTCACTGAAAGGCTACAACGAGATTCAGGTTGGCGATCAGCTTGAAATATTTGAAGTACAAGAGATAGCACGTACTCTGTAACTCAAGATAACCCCGGACCAGTTCCGGGGTTGTGGTTTATGGAGATGTAAGAAAATTATGGCAAAACATAGCAAAAATATCCCCGGTCGTGGCCTGCGTGTAGCAGACCAGATTCAACGTGACCTGGCAGAAATCATCTGGTCTGAACTGAAAGACCCGCGTGTAGGCATGATCACGCTGACAGAAGTGCAACTGACCCCCGATTACGCGCATGCAAAAGTGTATTTCACCACGCTGGTAGACGACCCTGTTGCGATCAAGAACACCATTGAAGCCCTGCTCAAGGCATCCGGTTTCCTGCGCAATCAACTCGGTCTGCGTCTGCACATCCATACCTTGCCGCAACTGCATTTTGTGCATGACACATCCACCATCCGTGGCATGGCCATGTCAAAACTGATCGATGAAGCCAACGCCACCCGCGCCAAAGACGACGGCGAAGATTGACCAAAGACTTGATATCAGCACGCGGCCCGGCAACGGGCTGCTGACAACATGACGACTCCGCAGATAAAAAGAAAGCGCGTGCCCGTGCACGGTGTATTGCTATTGGATAAACCGGTTGGTTTTTCCAGCAATGATGCCCTGATCAAGGCCAAGCGTTTTTTGAATGCCGCCAAAGCCGGGCATACCGGCACGCTGGACCCATTCGCCACCGGCTTGCTGCCTTTGTGCTTTGGTGAAGCCACCAAGTTTTCCCAGGATTTGCTGGAAGCAGATAAAACCTATACCACCTTGGTACACCTTGGCGTCACCACCACAACCGGCGATACCGAAGGTGAGGTGCTGGAAGAAAAACCGGTGAATGTCAGCCTGGAACAAATCCAGCAGGCATTGCAGCAATTTACCGGCCCCATACAGCAAGTGCCACCCATGTATTCAGCGCTCAAGCGCGACGGCAAGCCCCTGTATGAATATGCGCGTGCCGGTATCACGCTGGAACGTGAAGCGCGCAGCGTCGTCATTCATGAGCTGGAATTGCTGGCCTATGAGGCACCTTTCCTGAGCCTGAAAGTCAAATGCAGCAAAGGCACCTATGTGCGGGTGCTGGGTGAAGACATAGGCGCCACGCTGGGCTGTGGTGCCCATCTGAAAGAATTGCGACGCATAGGCGTCGGCCATCTTGTTTTGGAGAAATCCATTACCCTGGCGCATCTTGAAAGCCTGCCCGAAGCAGAGCGCCTGGCCTTGCTGGACCCGGTCGATGCCTTATTGTCCAGTTTTGCCCCTGTCTACCTGAACGACGAACTGTCGCGCCGGTTTTTGCATGGCCAACGCCTGGCATTAAACAAAGAAGAAGTCACATTACCCATTGAAACTGGCCGCGTTCGCGTCTATCGTGAAACGGACAGACAACTACTGGGTTCTGCCCAGTTGCAGGAATACGGCATCCTTGCGCCAGAGCGCCTGATTGTCACTGAACATTGAATTTGTCATCGCACGGTAGCAACTCCTTGAAATAATAGGAGTTTTTCTGCTTTTGCGATGCAACATGTTATAATCGCAGGTTATCCGATTTACCTCATAGATTTACCCAATAAGAACGCTATCATGTCTACTACAAAACGCGCTATTCGTAACATCGCCATTATCGCCCACGTCGATCACGGCAAAACCACTCTGGTTGACCAGTTATTGCGTCAGTCCGGTACTTTCCGTGACAACCAGCAGGTTGATGCCCGTGTGATGGATTCGAATGATATCGAAAAAGAGCGCGGTATCACCATTTTGTCCAAGAACTGTGCTGTTGAATACAAGGGCACACACATCAACATCGTCGATACCCCCGGCCATGCTGACTTTGGTGGTGAAGTAGAGCGTGTTTTGTCCATGGTGGACAGCGTTTTGCTGCTGGTGGATGCACAAGAAGGCCCAATGCCGCAAACGCGTTTTGTGACGCGCAAAGCGCTGGCACTGGGTTTGAAACCTATCGTTGTCGTCAACAAAGTCGATCGTGAAAACGCCGACCCACAAAAAGCCGTCAACGCGACTTTTGAACTGTTCGACAAACTCGGCGCAACCGATGAGCAACTCGATTTCCCTATCGTGTATGCATCCGGTTTCAAAGGCTATGCAGGTCTGGAAGATTCCGTGCGCGAAGGCAACATGGAACCCTTGTTCGACGCTATCCTGAAACACGTTCCTGCGCGTGAAGATGACCCGAATGGCCCGCTGCAATTGCAGATCACTTCTCTGGAATACTCTTCCTACGTTGGTAAAATCGGCGTTGGCCGTATCCTGCGCGGTCGCGTCAAGGCATTGCAAGACGTCGTCTGGATGAACGGTCCTGACGACAAGCCAACCAAGGCACGTATCAATCAGGTACTGACTTTCCAGGGTCTGGATCGCGTACTGGTTGACGAAGCCTTGGCTGGCGACATCGTGCTGATCAACGGTATTGAAGAAATCGGTATCGGCTCCACCATTTGCGCCCCTGATGTACCAGATGGCCTGCCTATGCTGAAAATCGATGAACCTACACTGACCATGAACTTCATGGTGAATAGTTCCCCACTGGCTGGTCGTGAAGGCAAATTCGTGACCACACGTCAGATCCGTGATCGTCTGGACCGCGAATTGAAATCCAACATGGCCTTGCGCGTGGTGCAGGCTGAAGGTGATGATTCCACCTACGAAGTGTCCGGTCGTGGTGAGTTGCATCTGACCATCCTGATCGAAAACATGCGTCGTGAAGGTTTCGAGCTGGCTGTATCCCGTCCACGCGTGGTCTTCAAAATGGTCGATGGCGAACGTCACGAACCCTATGAAAACCTGACTGTAGACGTAGAAGAAGCCAACCAGGGTGGCGTCATGGAAGAGTTGGGTCGTCGTCGTGGTGACCTGCAAAACATGGAACCGGATGGCAAAGGTCGTGTTCGTCTGGAATACCGTATTCCTGCGCGTGGCCTGATCGGCTTCCAGGGCGAATTCATGACACTGACACGCGGTACAGGCTTGATGAGCCACGTGTTTGATGAATACGCACCCGTCGACAATTCCAAAGGTGAACTCGGTGGCCGTCGCAATGGCGTACTGATCTCGCAAGATGATGGCGCAGCAGTTGCCTACGCTATCTGGAAATTGCAAGATCGCGGCCGTATGTTCGTCAGCCACAATGACCCAGTATACGAAGGCATGATCATCGGTATCCATTCCCGTGACAATGACCTGGTAGTGAACCCGATCAAAGGCAAGCAATTGACCAACGTTCGTTCTTCCGGTACAGATGAAGCGGTGCGTCTGGTTCCACCTATCCAGATGAACCTGGAATATGCGGTTGAATTTATTGACGATGATGAACTGGTTGAAGTCACACCTAAGAGCATTCGTCTGCGCAAGCGCTTCCTGAAAGAGCACGAACGTAAAAAGGCATCACGCGAGGTAGCGTAATCCCTGCTTATTGACGCGGCAGTGCCGCGTCAATATCAACCCGTTTCGCTCTTGCTGTATGCCAGAGCCAAACGGGTTTTTTTATTTGGATCAAAATGCAACATAAAATGACGCATCGCAAAGCGGTGATACTGATGATCTGCGCCGCGACCTTGTGGAGTATCGCCGGTGTATTTACCCGTCACCTGGAAGTGGCACGTGGTTTTGAAGTGACTTTCTGGCGCAGTTTTTTTGCTGCCCTGTTCATTGCCGGCGTCATGCTCAGGCAATACAAGTGGGCCTTTATCCCGCGTCTGCGCCTGCTGGGCAAGTTGGGCATCTTGTCGGGCTTTATGTGGGCCACCATGTATAGCTGCTTCATGATTGCGCTGACCATGACCACAGTGGCAAATACCTCGGTCATGGAAAGTCTCTCGCCCTTATTTACTGCCTTGCTGGCCTGGCTGGTATTGCGCCAGAAAATCCCCGCCCGTACCTGGTGGGCGATTGCTGCGGCCTGCGTCGGCATGGGCTGGATGTTTATCGGCAGTATTTCAGAAGTTGATAGCCGTGGCCTGCTGGGCATGCTGATCGCCTTTGGCATACCGCTGGCAGCATCGGCCAATGTCATCATTCTGAAAAAAGGTGGGCATGCAGTTGACCTGGTGCCTGCCGTGTTCATGGGCGGCAGCATTTCTGCACTGCTGATGCTGCCATTCGCCTGGCCGTTTCATGCCTCGCTGCATGACATTATTATCCTGGCCATCCTGGGTTTTTTTCAGCTGGGTTTTCCTTGCATGCTGATGGTCAAAGCATCGGGCAGCCTGACTGCGCCAGAAATCGCCTTGCTGTCTTTGCTGGAAGTCTTGCTGGCCCCCATCTGGGCCTGGCTGGGGGCCGGTGAAGTGCCTGCCACTGCCAGCATCTATGGCGGTGCTGTAGTGCTGGTTGCCCTGGTTTTCAATGAGCTGACGGCCATGCGCGATGATTGATCTGCATCAAATAGCGGGAAGGTAAATTTTGCAGGGGCAGGGCGCGGTTATACAATCGCGGACATTTTTCTTTTCGGATGACCCGCCATGATTGCTACTCCCGTCAAAGCCCCTGAACTTCTCTTGCCCGCCGGTTCGCTGGAAAAAATGCATGCCGCTTTCGACTTTGGTGCCGATGCGGTCTATGCAGGGCAGCCACGCTATAGCCTGCGTGCACGCAATAATGAATTTTCTACCCTTGATGTATTGCAGCAAGGTATAGATGGTGCCCATGCACGTGGCAAGCTGTTTTTTGTCGCCAGCAATATCTTCCCGCACAATAGCAAACTGAAAACCTATCTGCGCGATATGGAACCCGTCATCAACATGAAGCCAGATGCCCTCATCATGGCTGATCCCGGCCTGATCATGATGGTGCGCGAAAAATGGCCAGAAGTGCCAGTGCATCTTTCAGTGCAGGCGAATGCCGTCAACTGGGCCGATGTCAGATTCTGGAAAAAGATGGGCCTGACCCGTGTCATCCTGTCGCGTGAATTATCGCTCGATGAAATAGAAGAAATCCGCCAGCAATGTCCGGATATGGAACTGGAAGTGTTCGTCCACGGTGCCTTGTGCATCGCCTATTCTGGCCGCTGTCTGCTGTCCGGCTATTTCAATCACCGCGACCCCAATCAGGGCACCTGCACCAATTCCTGCCGCTGGGATTACAAGGTAGAAAACGCCACCGAAAATGAAACCGGTGACCTGGCACGTATCCCGGTCGAGAGTATCAAATTCAATTACCAGCAAGCGCTGGAAGAAGCCAATCAATCTTTTTCCGCCATGGGCGACCTGCCGCGCCATCCCCTGGCAGATCGCCCTTACCTGATAGAAGAAGGCGGCAAACCTGGCCAGTTCATGCCCATACTCGAAGACGAGCATGGTACCTACATCATGAATTCAAAAGACTTGCGCGCCGTAGAACATGTAGAACGCCTGGCTAAAATCGGTATCGATTCATTGAAGGTCGAAGGCCGCACCAAGTCCTTGTACTATGTCGCCCGTACCGCCCAAACCTATAGGCGTGCGATTGATGATGCAGTGGCCGGTCGTCCGTTTAATACCGACCTGTTGGGCCAATTGAATGGCCTCGCCAATCGCGGTTATACCGACGGTTTTTATCAGCGCCACCATACGCAAGAACATCAAAACTATATGGAGGGTGTATCGAAGGCGCATCGCAGCCAGTATGTAGGCCAGGTTTTGCACGTGGCAGATGGCTGGGCAGAAGTCGAAGTCAAAAACCGTTTTGCCGTCGGTGATGAGATAGAAATCATCTCGCCAAATGGCAATGAAATTATCCGGCTGGCAGAGATGCGTAATAGCGATAATCAATCCCTCAACATCATCGGCGGGGCAGGGCATAAGGTACGCATTCCGCTGGATGCCAAATATGAAAAAGCATTGCTGGCCAGGATGTTGTGATGGCTGTCATGTTTGGCGTGTAATAATCTGCGCTTTCCACGCTGCGCCCTGATGGGGCGAATGGCTGCTCATGTATGTCGCTTATGCCTGCTGTTGATCCCCGTTTCCTGTTGCCCGGCCTGCTGCTCATGGTGTATGCCGTCATGAGCCTGGTCACGCTATGCATGTACGCCATCGACAAATCTGCTGCCGCCAAGCGTGGCCCCAGAATTTCCGAACGCAGCTTGCTGCTATGCGGGCTGGCAGGTGGCTGGCCGGGTGCCATCGTGGCACAAAGCATTTTCCGGCATAAAACACAGAAGACCTCTTTCAGACATGCCTTTTTTGCTACGGTCATTCTTAATCTGGCGGTACTTGCTGCCATTATTGTCATGTTGTAAACAGCTACTGTATTGTTGACCTAGCAGGACTTAAGCAAAAAACAAAAAAGCCCAGTCTTTAAACTGGGCTTTTTACGCTAACCAATTGATTTAATTAGCAAATTCTTGGGGTGACCGATGGGGTTCGAACCCACGACAACAGGAATCACAATCCTGGACTCTACCAACTGAGCTACGGCCACCACTGTGTTACAACCTTGCATTTGTAGCGCAAGAGAGCTCCGCATTATACGAGGAAACGGGCTTTTTGGCAATGCTTTCTTTATTGACAGGCTGCCCTGGACTTGCTTTAGCCTCCGCCGCCCATGCCACCACCGCCCATTCCGCCACCCATGCCACCGCCACGCTGGCGTCCCATGCCGCCTTTTTGCTTGCCGTCGCCGCCGGATTCAGGGCGTTTCATTTTGTCTGGGTCCTGCGTTGCTCTCAACGACGATAACATGAACATTTGCAGCATTTGTCGCTGTTTGTCGTCCAGTGCGTCGTTGATGTTCAGCACCAGTTCACGCATCTGTTTATTTTCTTGCGCGGTGGTTTGTTCTTCTTGTTCGATTTGCGGTGTCAGCTCACGCAATTCGACATTGTTTTGTTCCAGGCGTTGTTCCAGCTCTACCTGCATGCGTTCACGGCGGATATCGCGCTGGCGGCGCATGGCTTGCAGTTTGTTTTCTGTCTGTTGCCACAGCACTTGCTGGTTGGCATTCAGGTTCAGTTCTTTCTTCAGTTCATTTGCTTTTGCCAGCAGGCCATCGAAACGCAAATCCATGATGGGCGTGGCATGCGCCTGTTGAGCAAGTAAGGGTGAAAAAACCATACCCAAAGCAAAAACGAATTTAATGGAGGTTTTGTGCAGCATATCTGGATTCCTGTATATCGACATAGAGGTGTTGAAATAAAAAAGCCTACGCAAGTGATTGCGTAGGCAACCTCACTGTCGTAGTGAGTTGAAGGATCGTGCGAGAAAACAGGGTCAATATATTCCTGCGTTTGCCCCTGCTGACAAGCTATTACAAATTCTTACGTATGTACTGATAAGGACATAAAACAGGGGCTTAGCGTTACATGAATCTTTACAATTTATACGTTTCTCTACAGTTTGATACAGACAAAACGGGCATCTCTCCTGAATCTTTTGGATCAGGAGTGATGCCGGACGGTGACTGGGGTTTATTCTGAAAACTGCTCTTCGCGGCTTTTTTCTTGCAAGGCAACTTGCTGCATGCGTGCGACTGCTTCCAGCAATAATTCTGGATTGCCGAGTGCGAGTTTTTTGCTGTCAGACAGAATTTGCCTGAAGCTGCGTGCGCCTGTCAGGCCTGTCATCAGGCCCAGCATATGGCGCACGATGGTGTTCAGGCGCAGGCCTTTGCCGTCATTGCCATACAGTTCCAACTGGCGGTGTATGTAAGGCACCATGCAGGTGATGATTTCTTCGCGTGTTTTGACCGGGCTGTGGTCGCCATAAAAGCGGGAGTCAAAACTGGCCATGAAATACGGGTTTTGATAAGCCTCGCGACCTATCATGACACCATCCACATGTTGCAGATGCAGGTCCATGTCTTCGGTCGTTTTGATGCCGCCGTTGAGGATGATTTCCAGGTGCGGAAAATCTTGTTTCAGGCGGTAGGCGTAATCGTATTTCAGCGGTGGGATTTCGCGGTTTTCTTTCGGGGTCAGACCCTTGAGGATGGCATTTCTGGCGTGCACGACAAAAGTCTGGCAACCTGCTTCTGCCACCGTGCCGACGAAGTCACGCATGAATTCGTAGGAATCGACATCATTGACACCTATTCTGTGCTTCACCGTCACATCGATGGATGCGGCATCTTTCATGGCCTTGACGCAGTCTGCCACCAACTCTGGTTCAGACATCAGGCAGGCACCAAAGGCCCCTTTTTGCACGCGTTCAGAAGGGCAGCCGCAATTCAGATTGACTTCGTCGTAACCCCATTCACCAGCCATTTTGGCGCATTGTGCCAGGTCAGCGGTTTCACTGCCGCCCAGTTGCAGGGCAACAGGGTGTTCGTCCGGATTAAATTCCAGATGACGTTGTGCATCACCGCGCAGCAGGGCTCCGGTGGTGACCATCTCGGTATAGAGCCAGGTATGGCGGGTGATATGGCGATGGAATTGGCGGCAATGTCTGTCAGTCCAGTCCAGCATGGGGGCAACAGAGACGCGGCGCGAAGGTATTGCAAGTTTATTCACGATAAAACGAAACAGCGATTCACAATCCGCTATTGTAACCTTTGTACTCTGCTCCGGGACTTTTACCTTTCTGTCCGACCCTGCAGTGAAAACAGCGAATCATGCCTGTTCTGCACTCTTTGCGAAGCGAATTGAATATCAGCGTGATTTATTTCAATTTAATTACGTTTATGGAATGACTTGTGTGCGCAAGCGCGCATAGAAAATTTACTTCACATGATAGCCTCTACGCAGAAATCTGCATGCACTCATGCAACGCAGAAATATTATCAGAACCAAGGGCTTAAAAACACGAATGCTTCAACCTCACAGCCCTTTGCAAAATCATCTGCTTGCTGCTTTGCCTGCTGCTGAGTTTAGTGCTCTGGCGGCCGGGCTGGAATTGGTATTGATGGCCGCTGGCGATGTGCTGTATGAATCAGGCGTGAAGCAGCAATTCGTTTATTTCCCGACTACGGCCATTGTATCTTTGCTGTATGTGCTGGAAGATGGGGTGGCAGCCGACATCGCCGCTGTCGGTAAAGAAGGCGTGGTCGGTATTTCCTTGTTTATGGGCGGTGATACCACCCCTAATCGTGCCGTGGTGCAAAGTGAAGGCCACGCCTATCGCTTGCGTGGGCCGATTCTAAAAATCGAATTTGACCGTGCTGGCCCGCTCTTGCGGGTGTTGCTGCGTTATACCCAGGCCCTGATTACGCAGATGACGCAGACCGCCATTTGCAATCTGCACCATACGGTGGAACAACAATTGTGTCGCTGGCTTTTGTTAAGTCTCGACCATTTGTCATCTGACAGCGTTCATATTACCCAACAACGCATTGCCAATTCCCTGGGTGTCAGGCGTGAAAGGGTGGCGGAAGCTGCCGGGCGCCTGCAGCGTGCAGGTTTGATCAGTTACAGTCGTGGCGCTATCGTGGTGCTGAACCGGCCTGGGCTGGAAGAGGTAGCCTGCGAATGTTATCTGGTGATCAGAAAAGAGTTTGATCGTCTGCTTTCAGATATTCCTTTCCAGTAAAATTTTTGCTGGCGGCGGTGTTTTACCCCGGCCTGGCAATCTCAATACATGGTAAGACTGACATATAAGATGCAAGTTGTGAGCGATGGCGCACATACACAGGTGTTAATCCTGCTACTCTGTAAGAACTTATTCCATCAGTCTAATCCATGTCGTTCCTCACCCGGATGGCAGTTACAAGCCCATTCCATGACCATCCCGCACAATCCTTTGCAAAATCACTTGCTGGCGGCATTGCCGCTGGCAGAATTCGACCGTATCGCCGTCCATCTTGAATTGGTAGCCATGCCATTGGGAGAGGCCTTGTATGAGGCCGGTGCTACGCTGAGTTATGTCTATTTCCCGACGACTTCCATCGTTTCCCTGTTATATGTGCTCGAAAACGGCGCATCGGCTGAAATTGCCATTGTCGGCAACGAGGGCATACTCGGCATTTCGCTGTTCATGGGTGGTGAGACGACACCCAGCCGCGCAGTGGTTCAGTCTGGTGGGTATGGTTACCGTTTGAAGTCGCAATTCCTCAAAGAGGAATTTAATCGTGCCGGACCCTTCCTGCGTTTGCTGTTGCGCTATACCCAGGCCCTGATCGCTCAGATGACCCAGACTGCCGTCTGCAACCGCCATCACTCTATAGAGCAACAACTGTGTCGCTGGTTATTGTTGAGCCTGGATCGTTTGCCGACAGATTCAGTATCCATGACCCAGGAACTGATCGCCAATATGCTGGGTGTGAGACGTGAAGGTGTTACGGCTGCTGCCGGTAACATACAAAGAATGGGGCTGATCAATTACAGTCGCGGCAGGATAGACGTCATTGATCGCCCTGGCCTGGAGAAAGTGGTTTGTGAATGTTATGCCGTCGTCAAGCATGAATTTGACCGTTTGCTGTCCGATATTCCACCTGGTGACCCTTTGCGCGTGCTCGGATCATCCGATACGCGTCCTGCGGGCCACTCATCAGCCAATGGCCATGCGGATAATAATCATACTGACAACTGAATAAAGCCAGTTTTAATTAGTTTTGATAGTAAATCGGGTCGGTCTGTGCGCTGGCACACATAGAAATTCCTTTAAAGCTGCGATAGTTTGTCTTGCAGCGGATTCATGACGGCATTTTAGTAATGCGGTCAGTCCTGTTTTGTTATTTGCCTTGTGCTGATGGCACAGGGCAAAGTTGTGGTGTTTATTTTTCTATATGTGTGATATCGAACAGACACGGCATTTATAAGTGTTTTACAGTTGATCAAGCGGAATATTGTGCGCAGAGTGAAAGTGTGCGTGTTCCTCCTCTTATTCATCATGAAAAGCAGGAGCTTGATATGGTCATTGCCAATGATCCGAACCAGAATTACCTGTTAGCAGCCTTGCTGGATGCTGAATTCAACCGCTTGTCACCTTATCTTGAACTGGTCCCCATGCCCTTGGGAGATGTCTTGTATGAATCGGGTGGCAAGTTGCAGTATGTGTATTTCCCGACGACGTCCATAGTTTCCCTGCATTATTTGCTCGAAAACGGTGGTTCATCTGAAATTGCCGGCGTCGGCAATGAAGGGGTGGTGGGTATTTCACTTTTTATGGGAGGGGATTCCACACCCAGCCGGGCGGTGGTACAGACTGGCGGATATGGGTATCGCCTGAAATCACAGGTCTTGATGGATGAATTTAATCGTGCCGGCCCCGTATTACGGCTGTTGCTGCGTTATACGCAGGCACTGATTACCCAGATGTCGCAGACTGCGGTGTGTAATCGCCATCATTCGGTAGAGCAGCAATTGTGTCGCTGGCTGTTGCTGACCCTGGATCGCATGCCCACCAATGAACTGACGATCACGCAGGAATTGATCGCCAATATGCTGGGAGTGCGACGCGAAGGTGTGACCGAGGCTGCCGGCAAGCTGCAGACCTATGGCTATATCCGCTACCGTCGTGGCCATATCACGGTGGTGGATCGGGGTGGTCTGGAAGAAAATGTTTGTGAATGCTATGACGTCGTCAAGAAGGAATTTGCGCGCCTTTTATGCGATGTCAGGCAACGTCAGGGCGATCAGTCTGTGGTGGGTACGGTAGTGTCTTTGCCACAGGTGCGCAAGTTGGGTGTATTGGTGAACCGTATAGGTTTATGAGATGGTGGCTGGATTTTTACCGGAATCAACATAGCGATCTTACTTTTTCTTTCAGAAAATTCATGGGGCGCATCTCATGGCTATAGAGTTGAGTTCTAAATGATAATTTTTTGAAAGAATGTATGCTGGATGCGGTTGAAATACTGAGTGCCAAAATCTTGATTGTGGATGACCAGGAAGCCAATGTGGTATTGCTGGAGCAGATGTTGCTCATGGCTGGCTATACCGCCGTCAGCTCGACTCTGGACCCGCAAGGCGTCGCTGTTTTACATGGGGCACACCGCTATGATCTGATTTTGCTGAATCTGCAAATGCCATCCATGGATGGTTTTGAAGTCATCGATTTGCTAAGGGAGCTGGAACAGGAACCCTATTTGCCGGTCCTGGTCGTGACTGCTGAACCCAGCCAGCAAATGCGGGCCTTGCTCGCTGGCGTCAGGGATTTTGTCAGCGTGCCTTTTGACTTGATTGTGGTGCAGACACGCATACGCAATATGCTGGAAGTCAGACTGCTATATCAAAAGCTGGAAGCCAATAATCTGCGTCTGGAAGAACTGGTTCTGGAGCGCACTGCAGAATTACGTGCAAGCGAAGCCCGGTTCAAAAGTTTTACCCAATTGTCTACCGACTGTTATTGGGAACAAGATGCCCAGGGCAATTTTACCAGTGTGTCTGGCCCGGTGTTTGAAATGCTGGGCATTGTAGACGACCAGATGCAGGGCATATCGCC
This sequence comes from Undibacterium sp. Ji50W, assembly GCF_049340445.1. Classification (NCBI taxonomy): domain Bacteria; kingdom Pseudomonadati; phylum Pseudomonadota; class Betaproteobacteria; order Burkholderiales; family Oxalobacteraceae; genus Undibacterium; species Undibacterium sp. Ji50W. Next base: position 47,642 of record NZ_JBMPOX010000014.1, read on the forward strand.
CGCTGGCTTGCCTGGCTGGAATGTGGAAGAACATGCGCAACTGGATGCCAACATCAAAAACCGCCGTCCTTTTCTGGATTTTATTTATAGCCGCAAAAGGGCAGATGCCAGCATGCAATACCTGCAGGTCAGTGGTGAACCGATATTCGATTCGGCCAGCCGTTTTACTGGCTACCGCGGAATCGGTGTGGATATTACGCTGAAGCAGCGTTGATATAAATCAAGTTACACGGTTTGGCATATTCCACTACCAGTTAATATGCCCAAGCATACTATGAAACTATAGCGCCAGCAGCTTTGCTGCTGTCATTTTTCTGTCGTAATTTTACTTCTGTTCATGACTGTTTCAAGCCCTATCAAAGCAACGCAGACAACTGAATCATCCTGGCTGAAAAAACTGGGACCGGGCCTGATTACCGGCGCGGCGGACGATGACCCCAGCGGCATTGCCACGTATTCCCAGGCCGGGGCGCAGTTTGGTTTCAATATGTTGTGGACGGTGCTGTTCACTTATCCACTAATGGTAGGCATACAGGTCGTCAGTGCGCGTATAGGGCGGGTCAGCGGCCATGGCCTGGCGACCAATATCCGTCGCCATTATCCTGCCTGGCTACTGTATGCCATTGTCAGCCTGCTGCTGGTTGCCAATACCATTAATATCGCGGCAGATGTTTCTGCCATGGGCGAAGCGCTGAAACTGTTGATCGGTGGCAGGGCACACTGGTATGCGGTGGGCTTTGGCATTATCTCTTTGCTGCTGCAGGTGTTTGTGCCTTACCGGCGCTATGTGCGGCTGTTGAAATGGCTGACGCTGGCTCTGCTGGCCTATGTGGCCACCGTCTTTGTGGTGCAGATTCCCTGGTCCCAGGTTATACAAAAAGCCCTGATGCCGCAACTGTCCTGGAAGCCGGAATATGTGACCACCGTGGTAGCAGTATTTGGTACGACCATCAGCCCGTATCTCTTTTTCTGGCAAGCTTCTCAGGAAGTGGAAGAGATGGAAGGCGATCCCGTTGCGCGACCCTTATTGCAGGCCCCGGAGCAGGCAGCCGCCAATATGAAACGCATCAAAATCGATACCTATATCGGCATGGCGTTTTCCAACCTGGTGGCCTTCTTTATTATTTTAACGACGGCGGTGACACTGAATTTGCATGGCATCAGCGAGATACAGACATCCGCCCAGGCCGCGATGGCCTTGCGCCCCATTGCAGGTGAATTTGCATTCATGCTGTTTAGTGCCGGCATCATAGGTACCGGCTTGCTGGCCATACCCGTGCTGGCAGGCTCATCGGCGTATGCGATGGCAGGCGCATTCAAATGGAAAAACAGCCTGGAACGTTCACCCATGAACGCGAAGCAGTTTTACGCCATTATTGCGCTATCGACAGTGATAGGCATCGTACTGGGCTTTACGGCCATCGACCCCATCAAGGCACTGTACTGGAGTGCGGTGATCAATGGTGTTATCTCCGTCCCCATCATGGTAGTGATGATGCTGATGGCGGCAAGATCCGACATCATGGGGCAGTTTGTGATTACCAGCAGGTTGAAGATATTGGGCTGGCTGGCCAGCCTGATGATGGCCATTGCCGTCGTCGCCATGTTTGCCACCATGTTGTAACACCTGGCTGGGGACGGAAATATTCAGCAAGGTGCCTATATCAGAAATCTATTGGTACCTGTTCCAGCGCATCAGGCGTTCGTCGGACGCTTCCTTGATCAGGTGCCTGGCTTTCAGGCTGTCTTTTTCAACATGCTGGCTGCCGGTTTCCAGTTCCATGGCCAGCGCCTGGATGGCGACCGGGTATTCCAGTTCGGCAGATTCTTCCAGCCATTTTCTGGCTTGCAGCGGGTCTTGTGTCACGCCTTCACCGGCTGCATACGCATTCGACAGCAAGAACATGGCCTGGGCATTGCCTTGCTGGCTGGCGATTGTTAACCACTGGACCGAGCCTGCCACATCCTGCCTTACACCTTGTCCGTATTTAGCCATGCGTGCCAGCATGAGACTGGCTTTGCCATTTTTGTTTTTTGCTGCGGCTTCATACCATTTCCACGCCTGCACATAATCCTGTTTCAAACCCAGGTGTGCTTTGTAATGTGCTTCTGCCAGTTGAAACTGGGCCTGGTCATCGCCGCCTTGTGCCGCTTTTTCCAGCCACAGCAGGGCGTCATTGTAATGTGTGGGCGCGATGGAATAGGCCAGCCCCAGTTCACGCTGGGCGACCGGGTTGCCCGCTTGTGCCCATTGAGTCAGGGCTTGCAGTGCGGATGGTGATTGCGCATGCAGGGCCTGTATGCCGGCAGATTCGATTTCTGCATTGCCTGGCATGGTTGCCGCCGGGGTGCAGGCATTCAAAAGAATCAGGGCGGCGACTGCCAGTGCATATTCTACATATCCGGTTTTATTTGGCTTGTGCATAGTGGTATACATAAGGTGTAGTGCATGCTGAAAACAGCACCTCCCGTGAGGGAGGTGCATAGGGCGAAACAAAGTAAAATAAAAACAACTGAACGATTTATTTTATTTGCTCAAATCTATCGTGTATTTGGCAAAGCCGCTGGCATCCAGCCCACCTTCTGCCTTGACGCGGCTCAGCCCCAGGTTTTGTGCAACTGTCAGTTTGCCAGGGGCAGAACGCAAGATCACCGGGCCTTTGGTATCGACTTTAACAAAGCTCCAGCTTTGGCCCAGGCCATTGCCGGTGCTGGTGACTTTGCCCTGTTTTTTCAGGAAATCACTGACCACGGCCTGATTGGCATCCGGCGATTTGATGATGGTTTTGCTGCCATCAATACCAGGGAAATTACCACCACCACCCGCACGATAATCATTTGTTGCGACGATGAAGTCATCGGTATCTGCGACAGCCTTGCCGGCATAAGTCAGGTTGACGATACGCTTGCCGCCGGGCTGGGTGACGTCGATCTGGTACTTCAGTGCATTGTTGTCGGCATAGAAGACATCGTAGTTAAAGATGGTTGAATACGATGGCACCAGGTCTTGCTCGGTTGTCATTGCGGGGTCGATCTGGGCAAATTGTTTGGCAGCGGTTTCCAGCCAGTTTTTCAAATCCAGGCCCTTGATTTTGACTGCCTGCAAATTGTTGTTGCCGTACAGGTAAAGGTCACCCGGATTACGTACTTGCAGGCCAAATGGCGCAGCGGGCGTGGCATTTGGGGCGACATCCGTAAAGTCGGTAGGGCCGTTGCGGCCCGCCTTGAACGGCGCGCTGCATGAGATGACCGGGATTGATTTATAACTGGCTATCGTGGCATCGGTCGAATTGCTGATGAAGTTTTTCACGTAATCGATTTGTGCCTGGTTAACGATCTGGATCGCAGTCACATCACCCACCAGCGAAAAATAGGCCGACATCTGGAAATCGGTGGTCGTGCCCAATGGCTGGGTAGCATAGTTGATGGTGGCTTTGTGTTCGGTATCCACCAGCGGGGCAATGGAAGCGTCGGCGTCAACGATGGTGGTGCCATCCTTGTATTTAAAGCCGCGTGCTTCCACATTGGTCAGGTCTTTTTGCACGACCCACTTACCACCCTGGTATTTAAGTACCATCTGTATGATACCCAGGCGGCGGCCCCAGCTTTGCGCCATGACTGCCGGCACGCCGTTGACCAAACCTTTTACAGTATCAACCTGCGCAGTTGGCAATGCAGCCAGTGAAGCGTCAACGGCAGGTGCACCGACCTCTTTGCCTTTGGGGAAAATCAAATGCGCGTGACCCAGCATCAGCGCATCGATGCCGGTGGATGTCAGGTACAGGCTGCCGTTTTCCATTTTAGGGCTATACGGTGAAGCATCCAGGCCACCATGTGACAAGGCGACCACCAGATCAGCCCCTTTGCTGCGCATTTCAGGCACATATTTGTTGGCAGATTCTTGCAAGCCATTCACCATGACCTTGCCTGCCAGGTATTTCTGGTCCCAGTCCATGATTTGTGGCGGGACAAAGCCGATGATGCCGACATTGAGCTTGACGCTCATGCTGCTGCCATCCGGTTTGGTGGCGGTAAATTGCTTGCCGACGATAGAGTAGGGATTGAAGATGGGTTTCTGATTGACGGCACCCACCACGTTGGATAAGACCAGCGGGAAGCTGGGTGAGCCGCAAGTGCCGGCTTTGCTGACGTCGGGCAGGCCGAAATCGGTATTGGTAATCTGGCTGAGGAAATTCAAACCATAGTTGAATTCATGATTGCCCATGCTGGCACCATCATATTTCAGCGCATTCATGACCTTGTACACGGCCATCGTGCCGCTACAGGTTACCGGCGCAGCCAATGCCTGGTAATCGCCCAGCAAGGTGCCCTGGATAACGTCGCCATCATCCAGCAAGACGTTATTCGGGTTTTCGGCACGTGCGCCATTGATCAGTGCTGCGGTTCTTTCCAGGCCGAGGCTGGTATCTGCCTTCAGGCCGTAGTAGTCATAGCTGAGTATGTTCTGGTGGATATCAGTCGTTTCCAGCAGGGCGACCTTGAGTATGGTTCCTTCTGGGACGGCATTCGGGTCAGCCACAGGATTATTGCTGCTGCAACCGGCCAGTGCTATCGCTGCAAGGGGTGGCAGCCAGGCAAATTTTTTCATACATTCTTTCTGAGTAGGCATTGCATTGAATAAGCATTGCATTTAATAAGCATCGCATTGAATCATCAATAGGAAAGTCGCCAGAGCTGAAGGGCTTAATTTGATACAGGCAAGGCCGACAATCCATGTACGACAAGTGCGCGATTATCATGACAAATTATGTCGATAGCATGACATACTGTTAACGTAATACTGGGTATCATGAAATAATGATATTTATTGAAAATTCACTAGTTTTTCTTTTGTCTATATATGTAACTGTAAGTCCGGCTGTAACAAGCTAACTGTATTGTGAAGGGCAGGTGATTGATGAATTATTTCCGTAGAACCTGTTTACGTTCTTACTAATTTTTACTGAGTGGACAGTGGGCAGCGGCCTTTTGCAAATATAATCTCGCACCTGTCATGCATTTTCAATTCCGTGCCGTGTTTTCGGATTTCATTTACAAAGCAAACTCATGTCGCTTTCATCTTTTTCTTTTCCCTGTACTTTGGTATCGGCAAGCACTTCTGCAAAGCCTGCAAACAAGCCTGTATGGAAGCGTCTGTTTTTGTCGTTGCTGGTGGCTGGCATCAGTGCCTGTAATACTGCACCCCAGCAGCCTGCTCCTGTGGTGGCACCGGCGATTCCCGTTGCCAGGACACTCAAGCCTATACGCATAGGCCTGGCGCTGGGTGGTGGTGCTGCACGCGGTTTTGCCCATATCGGCGTGATCAAGGCGCTGGAATCACAAGGCATCTATGCTGATGTGATCGTTGGTACCAGCGCCGGTAGCGTGGTCGGTGCCATGTATGCGGCTGGCAATAACGGCTTTGCCATGCAAAAAATGGCGCTGGATATGGATGAGGCGACGATTTCTGACTGGTCCTTACCGCTGTTTTCCAAATCCAGCGGCGTGTTGAAGGGCGATGCCTTGCAGACCTATGTTAATCGCCTGGTCGTGCAGGCACCGATAGAAAAGCTGCGCAAGCCTTTTGGTGCGGTGGCAACCGATCTGGCGACCGGGCATGCGGTTCTTTTCCAGCGCGGTAACACCGGCGCTGCGGTGCGTGCGTCGTCGGCTGTGCCGGGTGTATTCCAGCCAGTAAAAATCAATGATCGCCTGTATGTGGATGGTGGCCTGGTGTCGCCGGTGCCGGTGCGTTTTGCCCGCGAAATGGGCGCCGATTTTGTGATCGCCGTGAATATTTCAGCACAACCGGAAGCGCTGGTGTCCAACAATACGCTGGATGTGTTGTTGCAAACCGTCGCCATCATGGGGCAGAGCATCAATCAGTTTGAATTGAAGCAGGCAGAAATCGTCATCCGGCCAGAATTGCCAGGCATGAAGGGAAGTGATTTTGCCGGCAGAAACCTGGCGATACTGGCAGGTGAGAAGGCAGCGATGGCGATCATGCCAGAGATAAAGCAGAAAATTAAGGCGATGCAGGAACGTTGATTACAGACGGGGTTGTGCGACTTCGTTGGATTTTGTTGGTTTTTTTGATAGGGCGGAGCAATTGCTCTGCCCTTGTTATTTGTGCGGGCGGTTTGTGAACGCGATTGGTGCAAGCCGGATGATGCGCAGCAGATGCAGTTCAGAATTCAGAATTGTGGAGGATTATTTCGTTTCGTTTTCATTGATGCGGCGTGCACCATTGAAACGTTTTTTCCAGTAAGCGATGTCCATGCTTTCTACACGAATCTGGCCACCGGCTGAAGGGGAGTGAATGAACTTATTGTCACCCAGGTAAATACCTACATGTGAAAAGCCGCGCTTGAGTGTGTTATAAAAAACCAGGTCACCCGGCTGTAAATCTTTTTGTTCTATCTGTTCACCAACACGGCTGATTTCTGCTGAAGTGCGGGGTAGATTGGCACCCAGTACATCCTTGAAAACATAGCGTACAAAGCCGCTGCAATCAAGGCCGTTTTCCGGGGTGTTGCCACCGCGTTTATAACGTATGCCCATCAAGTCCATCGCTTTGACAGTCAGGTCAGAAGCGCGCTGTTTGATTTCTTGCAGTTTTAAATAGGCAGTAGAAGATTCGGGGAAAGGATTGTCGGCGCTCCAGGCAGGGTTGACCGCTGCTGTGAGCAGCAATGTCGAGATAAGCACTAATTTGGCTTTCCTTGCATGTCTGGAAACGTTTGTTAGCATCTTTACACCTGGTTGGAAAAACCGTTCAACTTTAAGCGAACTCTTAAAAAATGTAAACCGTTCACGAAGATTTCCGGCTTGCAATTATTACCAAATGTAAATGCGGCTGATTTGCTTCTTGATTGCTTATGGGTTTGTTTTGCTTGCTTAGTCAGAAAATGGTTAAAACTGTTTGTATACCTAAGCGCAATTGCTTGGCGTACAATCCGCTGACTTTATTTGAGAGGCAATTATGCAAACAAAACCTGTGTTGACACTGGATGATGTCAAAAAGATCGCGGCAGCAGCAGAAGCGGAAGCCAAGGCGAATAACTGGCCAGTGGTCATTGCGATTGTGGATGATGGCGGCCACCTGATGTGGTTGCAGCGTCTGGATGGCGTCGCACCTATTTCTTCACACATTGCCCCCGCCAAGGCGACTACCGCAGCCCTGGGCAAACGTGAATCAAAAATCTATGAAGATATTATCAATAACGGACGTTTTTCTTTCATGCGCGCACCGAATCTGGATGGCATGCTGGAAGGCGGCGTACCTATTTTTGCTGATGGACACTGCGTAGGTGCCGTCGGTGTTTCTGGCGTGAAATCGGCAGAAGATGCGCAGATTGCCAAGGCTGGTATCGCTGCGCTGGGCCTGTAATTCATATTGCGGGCATTCTGTTTTTGGCATTTTTTTGCTGGATTCAGATGGTGAAGAAGTAAATCTGGCCAGTCTCTGGCCTGCATATGGCAGACAATTAACGGCGCATCAGGCATTTCTCATTTGCCTGATGCGCCGTTTCGCGCTATAATTCGAGGGTTTAACTAATCCGAAATCTCGCCGTAGCGCCTACCCAAATTCACATCGCTCCATCATCTTTCCAGGCTGCGCGGCAATTCTTGCGCGGCCAGGGAAACGACAGCTTGGTGCGTCGCAGCGGCGGTAACAATACAGGAGTTGCCCTTGCTGCCCATTCCGCAGTCCCTTCTTCGTTCCGGCCAGGACATCGCTATACTTGCTCTTGCCGATGGAAGCATTTTCACTGGATATTCGATTGGCGCTGCCGGTCAAACTATTGGTGAAGTTGTCTTCAATACTTCCATGACCGGCTATCAGGAAATTTTGACTGATCCAAGTTATAGTTCCCAAATCGTTACCCTGACGTATCCGCATATTGGTAATACGGGTGTCAATGCCGAAGATGTAGAGTCCGATAAAATCCATGCAGCCGGTTTGATCATTAAAGACCTGCCTTTGCTGGTATCGAATTTCCGTTCTGAACAAACCCTCTCTGATTACCTAAAATCCCAAAACATTGTTGCTATTGCCGGTATTGATACCCGCAAGCTGACACGTATTTTGCGTGAAAAAGGCGCGCAGGGCGGTGCCATCCTGGTTGGTGCTGATGCTGAAAAAGCCATTGCGCTGGCCAAGTCTTTCCCTGGCCTGTCTGGCATGGACCTGGCCAAGGTGGTGTCTGTCAAGCAGGCTTACAACTGGACTGAAGCTGAATGGGTGCTGGGCCAAGGTTACGGTCAGTTACAAAATCCCCAATTCCACGTCGTTGCTTTTGACTTTGGTGTCAAACGCAATATCCTGCGCATGCTGGCAGAGCGCGGCTGCAAGGTCACCGTATTGCCAGCGCAATCCAGTGCTGCCGATGTGCTGGCGCTGAACCCTGATGGCGTGTTTTTGTCGAATGGTCCTGGTGACCCTGAGCCTTGCGATTACGCGATTGCGGCTGCCAGGGAATTGATAGAGAAGGGTGTTCCTACCTTTGGTATCTGCCTAGGTCATCAGATCATGGCGCTGGCATCCGGTGCCAAAACCCTCAAGATGAAATTCGGTCACCACGGTGCCAATCATCCGGTACAGGATCTGGATACCAGGCAGGTATTGATCACCTCCCAAAACCACGGTTTTGCAGTCGATGCGGCGACCTTGCCAGCCAACTGCCGCGTCACCCATGTGTCTTTGTTTGATGGCTCGCTGCAAGGCTTTGCCCGTACTGATAAACCAGCTTTCTGCTTCCAGGGTCACCCTGAAGCCTCACCAGGGCCGCATGATATTGCTTACCTGTTTGATCGCTTCACCGCGATGATGGCCAAGGCAAAGACAGGAGAATAATAGAATGCCAAAACGTAACGACATAAAAAGTATTTTGATTATCGGCGCTGGTCCCATCATCATTGGCCAGGCTTGCGAATTCGATTATTCCGGCGCACAGGCGTGCAAGGCCTTGCGTGAAGAAGGTTACCGCGTGATTCTGGTCAATAGCAATCCGGCCACCATCATGACTGATCCAGAAATGGCCGATGTGACTTACATCGAACCTATCACCTGGCAAGTCGTCGAACGCATTATCGATAAAGAAAAACCGGATGCAATCTTGCCAACCATGGGTGGCCAGACTGCCTTGAACTGCGCTCTCGATCTGCATCGCAATGGCGTGCTGACCAAATACAATTGCGAATTGATCGGCGCTTCACCCGAAGCCATCGACAAGGCCGAAGACCGTTTGAAATTCAAGAATGCCATGACCAAGATCGGTCTGGGTTCGGCGCGCTCTGGTGTTGCCCATACTATGGACGAAGCCTGGGTTGTGCAAAAGGATGTCGGCTTCCCGGTCATCATTCGCCCCTCTTTCACGATGGGTGGTACAGGCGGCGGTATTGCCTACAACCCGGAAGAGTTTGAGACGATTTGCAAACGCGGTCTGGAAGCATCACCTACCAATGAACTGCTGATTGAAGAATCGCTGATAGGCTGGAAAGAATATGAGATGGAAGTCGTGCGCGACAAGGCCGACAACTGCATCATCGTCTGCTCCATCGAAAATCTGGACCCTATGGGTGTGCACACCGGTGACTCCATCACGGTGGCACCGGCACAGACACTGACCGATAAAGAATACCAGATCATGCGTAATGCCTCGTTGGCAGTGCTGCGTGAAATTGGTGTGGATACGGGTGGTTCCAACGTCCAGTTTTCCATCAACCCTGCGGATGGCCGCATGATCGTCATCGAGATGAATCCGCGGGTATCGCGTTCATCCGCACTGGCATCGAAAGCGACCGGTTTCCCTATCGCCAAGATCGCTGCCAAGCTGGCGGTTGGCTTTACGCTGGATGAATTGCGCAATGAAATTACTGGCGGCGCTACGCCTGCTTCTTTCGAGCCTTCGATTGATTACGTCGTCACCAAGATACCGCGTTTCGCATTCGAAAAATTCCCGCAGGCAGATAATCGCCTGACGACACAGATGAAATCTGTTGGTGAAGTGATGGCGATTGGCCGCACCTTCCAGGAATCTTTCCAGAAAGCCCTGCGTGGCCTGGAAGTTGGCGTCGACGGCATGAATGAAAAAACCCAGGATAGAGAGATCCTGGAAAAAGAACTGGGTGAGCCTGGCCCGGATCGTATCTGGTATGTTGGTGATGCTTTTGCCCAGGGCTTTACGCTGGAAGAAGTGCATCAACTGACACATATCGATCCATGGTTCCTGGTGCAGATCAAGGACATCGTGGATATCGAATTGTGGCTGGACGAGCAGTCACTCGACAGCGTCGATAAAGCGCTGATGCTGCAACTGAAGCAAAAAGGTTTCTCGGACCGTCGCCTGGCAAAATTATTGAAAACCACTGACACGGCCATCCGCGAAAAGCGTAAGGCTTTGAATGTGCGCCCTGTCTACAAACGTGTAGATACCTGTGCCGGTGAATTCGCCACGAATACCGCCTATATGTATTCGACCTATGAAGAAGAGTGCGAATCGAACCCCACCGACAAGAAAAAAATCATGGTATTGGGCGGTGGCCCTAACCGTATCGGCCAGGGTATTGAATTTGATTATTGCTGCGTACACGCGGCATTTGCGATGCGCGAAGATGGCTATGAAACCATCATGGTCAACTGCAATCCTGAAACCGTTTCTACCGATTACGATACGTCCGACCGTCTGTATTTTGAACCGCTGACGCTGGAAGATGTGCTGGAAATCGTCGATAAAGAAAAACCAGTCGGCGTCATCGTGCAATATGGTGGGCAGACACCTTTGAAACTGGCACTGGACCTGGAAGCGAATGGCGTGCCTATCATTGGTACGTCGCCAGACATGATCGATGCTGCGGAAGATCGCGAACGTTTCCAGAAGATGCTGCAAGAACTGGGTTTGCGTCAGCCGCCTAACCGTACTGCACGTACTGAAACTGATGCGCTGGCACTGGCACAAGAGATTGGTTATCCGCTGGTGGTACGTCCATCGTATGTTCTGGGTGGCCGTGCGATGGAAATCGTGCATGAACAGCGTGACCTGGAGCGTTACATGCGTGAAGCCGTCAAGGTGTCGCATGATTCACCAGTCTTGCTGGATCGCTTCCTGAATGATGCGATTGAAGTTGACGTCGATTGCCTGTCTGATGGCAAGCGTACCTTCATCGGTGGCGTCATGGAGCATATCGAACAGGCTGGTGTGCACTCGGGTGACTCTGCATGTTCCTTGCCGCCTTATTCCCTGTCGCAAGAAACCATTGCTGAACTCAAGCGCCAGACTGCGCTGATGGCAAAAGGTTTGAATGTCGTTGGCCTGATGAATGTGCAGTTTGCGATTCAGCAGCAAGATGGCAAGGATGTCGTGTTTGTGCTGGAAGTGAACCCGCGTGCGTCGCGTACCGTGCCGTATGTATCCAAGGCCACCGGTTTGCAACTGGCGAAAATTGCCGCCCGTTGCATGGTCGGCCAGTCGCTTGATTCACAAGGTATAGGCGCAGAAGTGGTGCCGCCTTACTTCAGTGTCAAGGAAGCAGTATTCCCGTTTGTGAAGTTCCCGGGCGTTGATACCATTCTTGGTCCTGAAATGAAATCGACTGGTGAAGTCATGGGCGTGGGCAAGACCTTTGGTGAAGCCTTCGTGAAATCACAACTGGGTGCCGGCGTAAAATTGCCGACTTCCGGTAAGGTTTTCTTGAGCATCAAGAACAGCGACAAACCACGTGGCGTGAAAGTGGCCCGTGACCTGGTGGAAATGGGCTTCTCCATCGTTGCGACACGCGGTACGGCAACGGCGATAGCGGCTGAAGGCATTCCGGTATCCATCGTGAACAAGGTTGTTGAAGGTCGTCCCCATGTCGTGGATATGATCAAAAACAATGAAATCGCCCTGGTGATCAATACGGTGGAAGAAAAGCGCAATGCCATTACTGATTCGCGCGCTATTCGTACCTCGGCATTGATTGCTCGTGCAACAACATTCACGACTATCGCTGGCGCAGAAGCTGCGGTGGAGGGGATGCGTCACCTCAATGAAATGCATGTTTATGATTTACAAGGTCTGCATAAAACCTTAAACTGATAGAAATAACAGTAGCTCTGGCCCAGGGGCAGAGCTACTTGAACTTCGATACAGAGGTCACAAATGGCATCGGCAATGCTGGTGTCTGATGTGGCCTCTGTATTTTACTTTTATAAGCGTGAATGCCATGAGTACAGTACCTATCACCAAGTTCGGCGCAGAATTGCTGAAGCAAGAATTGCATAAGCTGAAAACCAAAGAACGTCCGGAAGTGATCAATGCGATTGCCGAAGCACGTGCCCAGGGCGATTTGTCTGAAAATGCTGAATACGACGCCGCCAAAGAGCGCCAGTCTTTCATCGAAGGCCGCATTGCTGAACTGGAAGGGAAATTGGGTTCTGCACAGATTATCGACCCAACTACACTGGATGCAGAAGGCCGTGTGGTATTTGGCTCTACCGTGCACCTGGAAGACCTGGAAACTTCGCAAAAGGTCAGTTACCAGATCGTTGGTGAAGATGAAGCCGATTTGAAATTGAGTAAAGTATCCATCACATCACCAATAGCGCGTGCGCTGATCGGTAAATATGCTGGCGATGTCGTCGGTGTGCAGGCACCGGCTGGTGTGCGTGAATATGAAGTACTGGATGTGATGTACGTGTAATACAGGTACAGAATGGTTGCACTGGCAAGACTGGTGCGGCTGTTTAAATAATGACAGGCTGTTGCTGCGATTTGTTTATCACTGCTATTTGTTTATCACTGCGGTGTGTCTGTCACCCGGCCTGACAAAGACAGGGCCGGGTTGAAAACCTCTACATGGCTGTGGTGCGCATGACCGGCAAGACAGCCAGCGGAAATTTAGTTGTTTCCAAGAGATGCTTTTTTGGCACTGGACTGACGTGGTTTCGCACGTTTGACATTGCCGCCCTGGGTGACGCGTTCGTTACCCTTGACCATCACTTTTGAAACGGTAGGTTTTTTCGTACCGCTGGGGCTAGGCTTGACGATCGTGACTTCGCGCATGCCTTTGCCTTTTTTGACTAATTTGGTTTCTTTCGTACCTTCCAGTTTTGGACGGTAAATCACCAAAAGTTTTCCGATATGCTGTACTTGAGCAGCTTTCAGCTCGGTGCAGATGGTATCGTACATGCCTACACGTGCTTCACGATCATCGCCAAACACGCGTACCTTGATCAAGCCATGAGAATTCAGGCCGGAATCGATTTCCTTGATGACGGCAGGAGTCAATCCAGCTTCGCCTACGATAACGATAGGTTTCAGTGCGTGTGCTTCAGACCGGAGTTCGCTTCTTTCGGCGGGCGTAAGTTTTAACATAGTAATTCCTTTAAAAGCAGTATTTTACGCGAATGGCAAAGAATAAATTCAATCAAAATTGGGTTCACGACCATATTAACGACCCTTATGTGAAACTTGCACAAAAGGAAGGCTACCGCGCGCGCGCAGTTTATAAGCTAAAAGAAATAGATGAATCAGAAAAATTGATACGTCCGGGCCAGATTATCGTCGATCTGGGCGCGACGCCAGGCAGTTGGTCACAGTATGCACGCAACAAACTGGCTGGCAAAGAGGGCGGTGGCATCGTCGGTGAAATTTTCGCCCTGGACCTGCTGCCCATGGAACCTATCGCCGATGTGCAGTTCATGCAAGGCGATTTCCGTGAAGATGAAGTGTTAAATTTGCTGGAATCGAAGCTGGTCGGCCGCAAAGTGGACTTGGTATTGTCGGATATGGCCCCAAATCTGTCTGGTAATTCGACTGTGGATGCAGCGCGGGTCGAATATATTATCGAATTGGCAGTCACTTTTGCCAAAGCACACCTGAAACCGGGCGGGGCTTTGTTGGTGAAATGCTTCCATGGTCCCAGCTATAACAACATCGTCACGCTATTTAAAGATGAGTTTAAGACCGTTGTTAACAAGAAGCCGAAAGCCAGTAAAGACAAGTCTTCCGAGATATTTTTGCTCGGACGGGGCCTGAAGAACCCGGATTAATGCATTTACCTCTTGATAATCATCAATACCGCCAACATATGTTGGCTAGCAAGCTCTATCCATTACGGGTAGAATGACTGTTTACAGTATCAAATGGCGCACCTGCGTTCAAGGAGTTCTCGTGAATAATATGTTTTCAAAAGCTGCTATATGGGTTGTGGTTGCCCTGGTGCTTTTCACGCTTTTCAAGCAGTTTGATGGAAAAAGTATCGGTGCCGGTGTGACCTTGATACCGTATTCTGAGTTCTTGGACGAAGTTAAATCCAAGCACATTAAAGAAGCGACGATTGATGATGCCAACCGTACCGTGGTGGCAACCACCAATGACGGTAAAAAAATCAAATCACAGCTGACCATTTTTGATCGTGGCCTGGTGGGTGATCTGGTTAATAATGGTATTAAATTTGACAATAAACCGCCGGAAGAACAATCCTTCCTGCAGCAGATTTTCATTTCCTGGTTCCCGATGCTGTTGTTGATCGGTATCTGGATATTCTTCATGCGCCAGATGCAGGGCGGCGGTAAAGGCGGCGCTTTCTCCTTTGGCAAGTCCAAGGCAAGAATGCTGGACGATACCAACAACAATGTCACGTTTGGTGATGTTGCCGGTTGCGATGAAGCCAAAGAAGAAGTGTCGGAAATCGTTGATTTCCTGCGCGATCCTACCAAGTTCCAGAAACTGGGTGGCCGTATTCCTCGCGGTGTGCTGATGGTTGGTCCTCCAGGTACTGGTAAAACCTTGCTGGCACGTGCGATTGCCGGTGAAGCGAAAGTGCCGTTTTTCACGATCTCAGGTTCTGATTTCGTTGAAATGTTTGTCGGCGTGGGTGCTTCCCGCGTTCGCGACATGTTTGAAAACGCCAAAAAACACGCGCCTTGCATTATCTTTATTGATGAGATTGATGCTGTTGGTCGTCATCGCGGTGCCGGTATGGGCGGTGGTAATGATGAGCGTGAACAGACTTTGAACCAGATGCTGGTTGAGATGGATGGTTTTGAAGCGAATTCTGGTGTCATCGTCATCGCCGCAACCAACCGTGCCGACGTACTGGATAAAGCGCTGTTGCGTCCGGGCCGTTTTGACCGTCAGGTATCTGTCGGCTTGCCGGATATCCGTGGCCGCGAACAGATCTTGAATGTGCATATGCGTAAAGTGCCTATTTCTGCTGACGTCAAGGCAGATATCCTGGCACGTGGTACGCCTGGTTTTTCTGGTGCCGATCTGGCCAATCTGGTCAATGAGTCAGCTTTGTTTGCCGCGAGACGTAACAAGCGTCTGGTCGAAATGATAGATTTTGAAGATGCCAAAGACAAAATCTTCATGGGTCCGGAACGCAAATCCATGGTCATGCGTGAAGATGAACGCAGGAACACTGCCTATCACGAATCTGGTCATGCAGTGGTAGCCAAGTTGCTGCCCAAGGCTGACCCTGTGCATAAAGTCACCATCATGCCACGCGGTTTTGCCTTGGGGTTGACCTGGCAGTTGCCGGAACATGATCATCTCAGTGGTTACAAAGACAAAATGTTGGAAGAAATTTCCATTCTGTTCGGTGGCCGCATTGCGGAAGAAATCTTTGTAGGCCAAATGTCTACGGGTGCATCGAATGACTTTTCCCGTGCGACCAAACTGGCACGTTCCATGGTGACACGCTTCGGCATGTCTGACAGCATGGGTGTTATGGTGTATGAGGATAGTCAGAGCGAAGGGTATTTTGGCGGTCCATCGAAAACCATTTCCGAAGCGACACAGCAAAAAGTGGATGCTGAAATCCGTAATATCCTGGATACACAATATGCACTGGCGCGTAAGATGCTGGAAGAAAACCGCGATAAAGTGGAAGCCATGACCAAGGCCTTGCTGGAATGGGAAACCATTGATGCAGACCAGGTGAATGACATTATGAACGGTGTTGATCCGCGCCCTCCAAAACAGGGGCAGACGAATGCACGTTCATCGTCCGATAACTCGTCTGGTGGCATTTCAGCAAATGCAGCAGCACCAGCCTGATCAGGTTTTGAATCAATAGAATAAGTAATAAATTAAGTAAGGGTGGGGTAAATCCTCACCCTTAGTTTTTTAAAAAATGAAATATTTCCAATGTGGGCGTTATCGCTTCCCTTTAGCGGGAGCGCAATCCCGGACCCTGGTGATGGGCATCCTCAATATCACGCCAGATTCATTTTCTGACGGCGGTAAATACATGGATCTGGAAAGCGCGATTATTCGTGCTGAACAGATGATAGAAGATGGTGTGGATATCCTCGATATCGGTGGAGAATCCAGCCGTCCCGGCTCTGTGCCACTGTCTCTGGACGAAGAACTGAGCCGTGTCATGCCCGTCATCTATGCCCTGCGTGATTGCGGCAAGCCCTTGTCCATCGATACCTATAAACCGCAAGTCATGCGCGAAGCCCTGCTGGCAGGGGCCGATATGATCAACGATATACAGGGATTTCGTAGCGCAGAAGCGCTTGCCGCCGTGGCTGAAAGCGATGCCGGTCTGTGCGTCATGCATATGCAGAATCAACCGGCTGACATGCAGTTGAAGCCAGACTACGAGGATGTCAATCAGGAAGTCTTGCAGTTCCTGAAAGCCAGGGTGGAAGCGCTGGAACAGGCCCAGGTTGAACGGCAGCGTATCTGTCTTGATCCAGGTTTTGGTTTTGGTAAAACTTTGGATCATAATGTATCCATGTTCAAGCAACTCCAGGCCTTGCAGGCGGACATGGATTTGCCTTTGCTGGTGGGTGTGTCACGCAAATCCATGCTGGGCGCCTTGACCGGGCGTGAAGCGCCAGGCCGATTGGCTGGCAGCCTGGCGGCAGCGCTGGCGGCAAAACAGCGTGGTGCCTGCATAGTGCGGGTACATGATGTGGCAGAAACCGTAGATGCGTTCAAAGTCTGGGACGCTTTGTCCAATTAAAAAAGAAAAAATACAATGAGCAGAAAATATTTTGGTACAGATGGCATACGCGGCAAAGTAGGGCAGGCACCGATCACGCCAGATTTCGTCATGCGGCTGGGTTTTGCTGCTGGCAAAGTGCTGGCACAGGCAGACGCCAGCGGTGATACCCGCCCCACCGTGTTGATAGGCAAGGACACGCGCATTTCCGGCTACTTGCTGGAAGCCTCGCTGGAAGCAGGTTTTGCCGCTGCCGGGGTAGATGTCATGCTGTCCGGCCCGGCACCGACACCGGCGGTTGCTTACCTGACACGTGCATTGCGCTTATCGGCTGGTGTAGTCATATCCGCTTCGCACAATCCTTTTGACGACAATGGCATCAAGTTTTTTTCCGCTACGGGCAACAAGCTGCCGGATGAAGTGGAACTGGCGATAGAACAAGAGCTGGAACGCCCCATGCAATGCGTGAGTTCAGACCGCCTGGGCAAGGCGCGCCGGCTGAGCGATGCAAATGGCCGGTATATAGAATTTTGCAAAAGCACCTTCCCGAACGAGCTGGATTTGCGCGGCCTGAAAATCGTGGTCGATTGTGCCCATGGCGCCGCCTATGACATTGCACCACATGTATTCCATGAACTGGGTGCCGAAGTGATAGCCATCGGCAATCAGCCCAATGGCCTGAATATCAATGATGGTGTTGGTGCCACGGCCCCCGATGCACTGGCGCTGGCAGTGCGGGCCAACCATGCTGACCTGGGCATTGCACTGGATGGTGATGCTGACCGCTTGTTGATGGTAGATCAGCATGGCAAGATCTACAATGGCGATCAACTGCTATACCTGATGGTGCAGGATCGCATGGCGATAGGCAGTGTGCAGGGTGTGGTAGGCACGTTGATGACCAATATGGCAGTAGAAGTCGCCTTCCAGAAAATGGGCGTGGGTTTTGTGCGCGCCAAAGTCGGCGACCGTTACGTGCTGGAACAAATGCAGGAACGTGGCTGGCTGCTGGGCGGTGAAGGTTCTGGCCATCTCTTGTGTCTGGACAAACATACGACCGGTGACGGTATTGTTTCGGCATTGCAAGTTCTGTCAGCGTTAAGACGTAATGGCAAAAGCCTGGATCAATGCTTTGATGAGCTGACCCTGTTCCCCCAGACATTGCTGAACATCAAGGTGCCGGCCGGCTTTGATTGGCAAAAGAATGACAAACTAGTGGCTGAAAAACAGAAAGTCGAAGCCGAATTGGGCAACACCGGCCGCGTGCTGATACGCGCATCCGGCACCGAGCCCCTGGTGCGCGTCATGGTGGAAGCAGCCGACGGTGATATGGCAGCAAGCACCGCCCGTCGCCTGGCCGATTGCATTTCTGTCGCCATCTAGGGCATTCGGTACAAAATCATAGAGAAATTCAGGCGATGACAGGTATTCATTCTTGAATCTGACTGCGATACCATGTACTATTCAGCCTTCAGTTTTTGACCATCTGGTTTTAGCTGTAGGCTGATGTAAAATCAGTATATGCGGCATAAGCGGCAGCTAATCATGCCGCTTATTTGCAGTAATTGCGCAGTCATTGTGCAGTACCACGCATTGGTCAATTCACAGACTGTCCATAGCTCAGTTGGATAGAGCACGAGCCTTCTAAGCTCGGGGTCGCAGGTTCGATTCCTGCTGGGCAGGCCAATAGATTCAAAGACTTAGCCCAGATTAAAATTCTGGGCTTTTTCGTTTTTGACGCCATGTAACCACCATGTAACCCGATTTGAGAAATCATATTTCTAGGTTCCGCGTTCCGAATGGTAATTGCTGCTAGTTCAGTAAAGCCAACTTTCTTTAGTCGTATAATTAAATTGAGGTTGATTTGTCCACTTTGTCTTTTGAAACTCAATTTCTACCTTGAGTATTTGTCTGTAAATGATTGAGAGGTAAAAATATGAGTGCCATAAAGTTTCTCATCTTGATAGCTTCGCACCTACTTTCATGGTTTTGCAGTATGTGGCTTCTTTTAAAAATAGCCAATCTCATCATCGGGGATGACTTGCAAGATACCGCAGGGCTGATTATAGGACTAGCTTCCTTCATCTTTTCTTTAGTCGTTCTGTATGTGGTCGGAAATTTATTGGATGGCTCATTTACTGAGAAAGGTAAATTGAGAAATATCAGAGAGCCGGAACTTAAAAGAAGGAATGATGCTCAAGGAGTGGTAGACGAGCAAGCAACCATGCATATAAGACAACCATTGAAAGACCATTTTAGAAAAATGAGGAGATGGTTTAAGGTTATGTGCTGGTCTGTAGGGATTTTTTTTATTTTACTTATTCTATCTTTGCAATTCCAGTCCACTGTTGGTTGGAAGATATCAGGGACACGTTTGACAATTTTTCATTTGGTTCTGCTAATAGCCATAATCGCTTACTTGATGGTTTTTGCTAAATTATCAAGAATCGTCAAACAGTTAGGCAAAAGTCAAATAATTTGGGTATGGGGGCCATTGATTTGCACAAATGGTCTTGGAATCTTCTTTTGCTATGGCTTGATTCAAAAGTACAACCCGGAAAAAATAGAATTGGCACCAGAGAAGCAATTCAATTTACCAACGACAGGACTTGAGTCAGAGAATAAAATCAAGACACCAATGTCATTTTCCAAAAGATTCTTTTTGTTGTTTGCTGGACTGGCCGCTATAGCTGCGGCAAGGGGATTTATAGAGTCTAGCAACCTAGAAAATAGACTGTCTTCCGCTGTTGCTGCTTGTCATCAGGAGAGTGCGCAAAATATTGCCTCACTTGAGCTTGTTGGTAAATCAGGAAAAATTACTCAAACAATCGTTGTGAAGGATGTAGGGAAATTTGTTTTTCCAATAGGCATGCACCCCGATGAAATTTGGTCGGCAATTCGCGATAGCCTTCTTCTTAGCGAAGGTTCCACAGCAAATACTCGATCCTCGAATGAGAATTGGAATTTTTTTCCTATAAGTACGGCAATCAGTGCCGAGGAAAAGGCTATTGCATTTAGATTGCTTCGCAAACAAGGGGAATTGAAGTCAATCTATGAAATATTTGATGTGAACGGTATTAACTACACTCTTGAAGGCCCTCTCGGAGCGACTCGCAATACTTTGATTTCAACGTTTCGCCCATTTTTTGGGACAGATTCATGGTGTGACTTATGGCGTCTACATAGCAACGTTAATACTATGAAAAAATCAGCCGCGCAAGAAGAACTATTCCAAGCGAACGAAGTGTACTTTGCAGATAGCAAAAGAAAAGACATTGACAAGTCATACACCGGAGCTTTGATTCTATTGGCATTCGGTATTATTATCCCAGCCATTTGGTACTTTCTGAAACGCCTACGTGAGAGCGCAGCGGCAGTGCTTGGTGGGTATACCCATCGAGAACCTAATTGGGCTTTCTGGAATGCAGTAATTGTCATCGTCGTAATCTCGTTAATTATTGCCCTAATAATCACCGCTCCGGTGTGGGTAACAATCCTGCTAGTTCTCCTGACAATCATCTTTATTGCCCGAGCCCAGTAGATTTGGCAATATCATCGTTGCCAGGAGCCCGCTTCTTCGTTGGGTAGCAGGACATTGAAATTGCTTGTTGGATTTGTGACGTTAAGAGCTTAACAAAACTTAATGCCCTGACCTCAGAAAACCTCAGTTTTTTTATCCTTTTGGACAGACATATTTCCACCATCACGCGCGCGCGTATCGCTCGGTTATTTCTGGCTAACGATGCTTGGGGCGTTTTAATGCCGTACCCAGCAATAGGTGCTCCAAGGTTCTGCCGCCGCATTCGTAAGGCTTCTTTTCCTGCTTGATGAGTGCAACTAAATCAGGATGCACATAAACTGACAGACGCTTACCCGTAACGACCAGTCGTTGAGGATGAAAGAAAATTTGCAATTTTTCTTCGCTGGCGTGTTGTAGTAGCCAGTTTGTTGTTACAGGTTGAGCGGTTTGGTTGCTCAAAAATTGCACTGCGTCATGAAGTGTTAAGTAGGTGGGGACAATCATTAATGCTCCTTCCAGCGCTAATCCTCAAATGTCGGGATGCCTGACAAGCACATGCAGGGTTTCCTGCGCTATCCATCAGGATAGTCTGGCGTTTCTTTTCTCAGGCTGTTGCCAAAGGTTTGAAAGGTTTTACTTTGGGCGCGCCTGCTTTCCTTGCTTGCCACAGGTCATAAGCGGCTTGTTCTGCTATCCATACGTCAGCACGTCCACCATTGTCTACCCCTAGCCAAGCTTCCAACCTGAGCGCCATGACAGGGGAAATCGCGGCGCGGCCATTCAGCACGCGTGACAATGCGGCGCGGGTAATGCCTAATTGTTCGGCAGCTTCGGTCACATTCAAACCCAAAGCGGGCAATATATCTTCTCGCAGGGTTTCGCCGGGATGCGGCGGGTTAAAGATTTTGCTCATTTTTAATTCTCCTTAGTGATAATCCTGAAAATTGACCAGAATCGCGTCTTGGCCTTCAAAAGTGAAAGTCAGACGCCAATTGCCATTGACAGTGATTGAATAATGTCCTGCAAGTTCTCCTGACAGTGTATGCAAATTCCAGCCCGGCAAATTCATATCATTGGCAGCTTTGGCTATATCCAGCCTAAGCAACTGACGGTGGAGCCGGCTTGCATGATGTGGCTGAATACCAGCCTTGCTGCCATTGTCAAAAAAGGCCTTTAGTCCTTTGTGGAGGAATGATTTAATCATGATCATATTGTATAGCGTGGCGTTTCGCGTTTCAATGCTATTGTATTGCCTGCAAACCAAATACTTGGTCCATTGAAAGGGCGGCGCCATTGACGCATGTGCATTCGTAATCAATGCATCAGGCATAAGCAGTCATCGGATGTCCGATCTGTTTTTCATGTTTGAGTTGTTGTTTATGTCTCTGATGTTGCAATTCGTCATGTTCTCTTCATTTGCGCCCTTGGTGTTTCAGCTATACTTTACTAAAGCACTTTCATTTGTTGCGCAGAGAATTACATAATAATTACAGGGGACATTGATTCATGTCGGCATGAATGGTTTATTCGGGCCTATCCGGGTCTATTCGACTATGTTTGATTTTGTGGGTACGCTGGGCAAGCCTGTTTGCCACTGGTATTGAACGGCAGCGCCCGCACAACAAGCATTCAAATCATTTAAACCATTTAAACATCGATCGCTTTCGAGTCAGTTCTTCCTCATCTTGCCAGTTCGGTCAAACTGCTTTTGCTCATGGCTTTTTGAAGAGATTTTTTCTGTCATATTTTGTTCTTGTCGTTATCAAGGTAAGGCAGAAATGAGGAGCACGTGGCCGCTGTCAGTGCCGGGCTTGTTGCGATGGCTTGTGCTTGACGTACTAATACCTTCTGCCGTTCTAGTGTCAGATATTCAGGGAAATGTATGAACCAATTATTACGTTTAAAAATCAGTGGCCGTCTGGCGCTGGGTTTTGGTCTTGTGATTTTGTTTGCTTCCGGCTTGTTGGTGCTGGGGCTGTTTCGTATGAGCCAATTGCAAGGTTCAACCGACTACATTTTTAACACCAAGGTCGCCAGCCTGGATGCCGCAACTGATATGCGCGAACAGGGCAGGGCGCTGGCACTGGTATTGCGCAAGATGACTTCCCCCAGTGATTTGGCAGAAGCAGAACGAGAAACCAAGCGACTGGCGAAAATACTGGAAAATTATACTGCTTCAGAAAACGCTGCCAAAAAACTGATAGACGACAATGAAGGAAAAAGCACGCTGCAAAATTCGATTGAGCAAAAACAACAGGTGATGGTGATTGCCAACAAGATCAAAGGTCTGGTCGGCGAAGGTAATTATTTTGATGCGGCGTCAGCCTTGCAGACCGAATTCAATGTCCCGAACGAAAAATGGATGGCGTCCCTGGGGGACTTGGCGCAGCAACAGCATAAGGCCATGAAATCCGCCTATGATGGTTCGCTTGATAATTATAAAAGTGCCAGAACTGGCATGTTGATTATTGGTATTTTGATTATCGTGGTTGGTTCGATCGCTGCATGGCTGATTGCCAGAACCATTTCCGGTCCTATCAAATCGTCTGCTGTCATTGCTGACCAGATTGCGCACGGTGATTTGACCAATACAGTTATCGTAACAGGCACGGATGAGATCAGTGATTTGCTGCGCTCCCTGAGCACGATGCAGGAAAACCTGCTCGCGACCATCTCTAAAATCAAGGTCGGTACTGAAACCATTACCGTGGCGTCGCGAGAAATTGCCTCTGGCAATGCTGATCTGTCGAGTCGCACCGAATCGCAAGCCAGCTCGCTGGAAGAAACCGCCAGTTCCATGGAAGAGCTGACCAGCACCGTCAGGCAAAATGCCGACAATGCACGGCAGGCCAATCAACTGGTGGTATCGGCATCTGGTGTTGCAGTCAAAGGCGGTGCCGTGGTGGGGCAGGTGGTCAGCACCATGGGTTCCATCAAGGAAAGTTCACGCAAGATTGTCGACATTATTGGTGTCATCGACGGGATTGCCTTCCAGACCAACATCCTGGCCCTGAATGCAGCGGTGGAAGCCGCCAGGGCAGGTGAACAGGGTCGTGGTTTTGCCGTGGTGGCGGCTGAAGTACGCAATCTGGCACAACGCAGTGCCAGCGCCGCCAAGGAAATCAAATCCCTCATCAGTGATTCGGTCGACAAAGTGGATCAGGGTAGCAGGCTGGTGGATGAAGCCGGCAAGACCATGGATGAAATCGTCACCAGCGTCCAGCATGTGGCCGACATCATGAGCGAGATCACGGCAGCCAGCCAGGAACAAAGTTCAGGCATAGAACAGGTGAACCTGGCGATTACCCAGATGGATGAAATGACACAACAGAATGCCGCTCTGGTAGAGCAGGCAGCGGCGGCAGCAGAAAGCATGGAGGAACAGGCCGGAGAACTGACGAAGGCGGTCAGCGTTTTTCAGTTGCCAAGGGAAATGAAAATAGAAAGTGCAGCACCCCAGAGAAATAATGGCGGACGTCAGCAAAATATGCGACGTCTGGAGCATCGATAGGCAAGCGTGACAGCGGCGCTAAAGTAGTTTACCCGGGTTCATCAGATTATCCGGGTCCAGTGCTGCCTTGATGCTGCGCATCAAAGATAATTCCAGTGCCGATTTATACCGGGTGATTTCTTCCCGTTTCAACATGCCCAGGCCATGTTCGGCGGAAATGGAACCGTTCAGGCCATGCACCCTGTCATGTACTATGCGATTGACGGCTTGCTGTTGTTGAATGAAATCCGTATCGCGCATGGTCACCGGTGCCGATACGTTGTAATGCAGATTGCCGTCGCCCAGGTGGCCAAAGCACACTACCTGACATCCCGGGAAGGCGGCATGCAGCGCCGCATCGGTCATATCGATAAAGGCGGGTATGTCTGAAATTGGCAGGGAAATGTCATGCTTGATATTCTTGCCTTCCATTGCCTGCGCAGCAGAGATGTGTTCGCGCAATTGCCATAGGGTTTTCGACTGACTGATGGACGTGGCACAGACGGCATCTGTCGCATGGCCTTGCTCCAGCGCTGTTGCCAGCATGCTTTCCATCAGGCCATTTGCATGTTCTTCCGATTCATGGTCAGAAATTTCTAGCAGGGTGTAATACGGACAATTGCTGTCCAGTGGTTTCTTCAGCAGGGGAAAATGTTTCAGCACCAGTTGCAGGCTGAAGTCGGAAATCAATTCGAAACCTGTCAGTGTCGGCCCGAGTTCACTGCGTGCCAGATTCAGCAATTGCAATGCAGCCTCTGCTGAAGGCACCGCAGCCAGCGCAGTCAGGCTGGCGCGCGGTTGCGGAAACAGTTTAAGTACTGCAGTGGTGATGATGCCCAGGGTACCTTCGGCACCGATATACAAATCCCGCAAGTCATAGCCGGTATTGTCTTTGCGCAGGCCGCGCAAGCCATTCCAGATTTCGCCTGTTGCCGTCACCACTTCCAGCCCCAGGCACAATTCCCTGGCATTGCCATAGCGTAGTACTGCCGTGCCACCGGCATTGGTTGCCAGGTTGCCGCCTATGGTGCAACTGCCTTCGGATGCCAGTGATAAAGGAAATAATCGTTGATGCGTTTCTGCCGCCGTCTGCACATTTTCTAGCAGGCAGCCCGCTTGCACTGTCATCGTATTGTTGCTGACATCCACTGCCAGCACGCGGTTCATGCGCTTGAGCGAAAGGATGACTGCCTGACCGGTCTGGTCCGGCACACTGCCCAGCACCAGGCCCGTATTACCGCCTTGCGGCACGCAGGGGATGTGATAGCGGGCGCACAAGGTGAGCAATGCCGCCACTTCTTCCGTGGATGTGGGCAGCAATACCGCCATTGCCTTGCCGGTATAACGCTGGCGCCAGTCGGTCAGGTAGGCTTGCTGATCAGGTTCATAGGTCAGCACGTGATCCTGACCGATGATCTGTGCGCAGGAGGCAAGAAATTCAGGGTTCATGGTGTCAGTAAACACAGGTTTCGGATTGTTGATGCAGGCATGGCGGCATCATTGCTCGGCTGCCTTGGTTTTGGCCAATGCCTTCGCGGCTTTTTTTAGCGGACGCAAATAAAAAATCGTGCTGAAGAAAAAAATCAGTGACAGTACCACTTCGCCCCAGGCCAGCATGGCAGACAGCGCCAGCTTGTCACTGTTGGCCCTGACGATACCCTCGGTAAAATACAGCCAGATCAGCATGGACGACCATTGCATGGTGTAGTTGTCTTTTTTCAGTACGCCGCGCAATGGTATCAACAGAAAAAACGCCTTGATCACCATCCACGAACCACCGGGACGCAAAGGCGCAATCATCCATTCCCATAGCAGACAGAGTATGAACAGGGCAATCAGGCTGGCGGATGCTACCCAGTAGTAGGGGGCGGTGCGGGGTGTAGTGGGTGTCGTATTCATGTTGCGGCCTGCAATTTGCGGCTGGTTTCGGCCAGTCGTTTGCCCAGTGCAATGGCCAGCTTGCGGCTGTCTTCTGACAGTGGCAGTGTGCCATCCTTGCCGGACCAGTGGGTTGCCCCATAGGGGCTGCCACCGGTGGAGGTGGTCATCAATTCGGGATGGCTGTACGGCAGGCCAAGCAGCAGCATGCCATGGTGCATCAGGGGTAGCATCATGCTGAGCAGGGTGGATTCTTGCCCGCCATGCAGGCTGCCGGTAGAGGTGAATACGCAGGCCGGTTTGCCGCTGAGGGTGCCGGACAACCAGTCGGCGGCAGTGCCGTCAAGAAAGTATTTCATGGCAGCGGCCATGTTGCCGAAGCGGGTAGGGGAGCCTAATGCCAGTCCTGCACATTCCCTGAGGTCAGACAATTCTACATACGGTGCGCCTGCTGCCGGTACATCTGGTGCTGTGGCTTCGGCCACGGTGGACACGGCAGGCACGGTGCGCAGGCGTGCATTGCAGCCCGGTACGCTTTCTATGCCCTGGGCAATCAGCTCTGCCATTTTCCTGGTATTGCCATGGCGGGAATAAAATAAAACCAAAATCGTGAGTTCTTGTGTAGTCATGCTTGTATTATATGAGTCTTTATTCTTTGACCCTCAGTAAAATAGAGGGTACTTTTATTTCA
The DNA here is from genome assembly GCF_049340445.1 of Undibacterium sp. Ji50W. Lineage (NCBI taxonomy): Bacteria > Pseudomonadati > Pseudomonadota > Betaproteobacteria > Burkholderiales > Oxalobacteraceae > Undibacterium > Undibacterium sp. Ji50W. Next base: position 74,162 of record NZ_JBMPOX010000014.1, read on the forward strand.
AGCTGCAAAAAACTATGCGTGGTCTGTCGTGGAAACAAATACTCAACCTGTTCAAATTCGCCCTGCAACGCCTGCAAGAAGGGCGCTTGCCGCAAGTTGCCGGTAGTCTTACCTTTACCACCGTGCTGGCACTGGTACCGATTCTGACTGTCGCATTGGCCATTTTTACTGCTTTTCCCTTGTTTAACACCTTCCGTACGTCGCTGGAAGCGTATTTTATTCAAAGTCTGATGCCTAAGGGGATTTCCAACACCATTCTTGGCTATCTGACACAATTTGCTACCAAGGCAACCCGTGTTTCTGCCATCAGTGGTGTCGCCCTGATGGTGACTGCCATTACCACCATGGCAACCATAGACAAGTCCTTTAACCAGATCTGGCAGGTCAAGCGTTCCCGTCCGATTTTGCAAAGATTGCTGGTGTATTGGGCCATTGTAACGCTGGGGCCTTTGCTGGTCGGCGTGTCGCTGACTTCTACTTCTTACCTGTTCACTGCCACGACCGGGGTGGTGGGGTCCGTACCTTTCATTGGCGGTGTGTTGTACACCACGGCCTCGATTTTATTTACTACAGGTGCTTTCACGCTGTTGTATCTGATCGTGCCGAATCGGTCTTTGGAATGGCGTGATGCGGCCTGGGGTGGTTTGTTTGCCGGTATTGCCTTCGAGATTGCCAAACGCATATTCGCCAGTTTTGTCATTCAGTTTCCCACCTATACCGTGGTGTATGGGGCACTGGCTGCCGTACCTATCTTTCTGGTCTGGATTTATGTCTCCTGGTTGATTATTTTGATCGGGGCGGTGATTGCAGCGGCGTTGCCCATCGTGAAGTTTGAGCGTTGGTGGCATGTGCCTACTCCGGGTAGTGCGTTTGAAGATGCAGTCTGCATTTTGCAGGTGCTGGTCGAAGCGCGCATGGCGAATGCCGGAGCAGCCGTTGATGTCAATGCGATACGTACTCAGACCCGCCTGGGTATCGATGAAATTGAAGGCTTGCTGGAACGTATGTCAGAAGCTGGCTGGGTGGCGCGGGTGAATGCCAATACCACGACATCAAGAAGCCGTTTCTGGTTGCGCAAGAACGAAGCCGGTGCTGAGTTATGGATATTGCTGCTCAATCCGGTCGGCTTGCATCTGTCTGACGTATACCGCCTGTTTGTGTTTGATGCGGCGCGCAGCAGCTTGTCCAGTCTGGTGGATCAAAGCATAGAGAACGGCCTGCGTACCAATCTGCAAGACTATTTTGCGACTGTGGAGCCGGCGCAATGAAGTTCAGCCTGATACAGGCTAGTGAACTGGATCCGGAAGTGTTGCGGCAATGGCTGGCGCTACGTCACAGTAATGTGACTAGTGTAACTAATGGGACATACGACAGCCCGTATTATCATCCTGCATTCACCGTCATTGTCGGCCATGCACGCGCTGATGCCAGGGTCTTGCTGTGTGAAGAAAATAATAGACTGACTGGTGTCTGGCCTTTTCATGCGCTGAATGCGTTTCGTGCAGTATCCATAGGCGGATTTTTATCCGATTATCAGGGCCCGATACGCCAGCCTTCATCCGAATGGGAAATGAGCCGGGTTCTGGCGGCCATGCAGTGCCGCCACTTTGGTTTTAACCACGTGCCGGTTGAATTTCCTGATTTCAAATCCCATGCCTGGATAGAGAGTCAGTCTCATATCCTGGATTTGACTGGTGGCTATGATGCATATGTACAGCGACTGTCCGAAAAAAGAGATGCATCGCTGATGAAGAAAGTGGCGACCAACGAGCGTAAACTGGCAAAGAAATATGGCGAATTGCGTTTCGACATGCAGAGCAGTGATCTGGGTGATTACCAGGCTTTGCTGAAAGGCAAAAGCCAGCAATTTGAGCGCACTGTCGGGGCGGCGCATGACATCTTTCGGCTGGACTGGGTGCGTCAGGTGCTGGAAGAAATCCGGCTCGCCAAAGAGCCCGGGTTTACCGGCATGCTGTCCACCCTGCATGCAGGGGATAGGCTGGTCGCGGCACATTTTGGCATGCGCTCAGAGAAGGTATTGCATTACTGGTTCCCCTGGTACGACACGACGTATGCAGAATTTTCACCTGGCCTTGTCATCCTGGCGCAGTGTGCAAAACATGCCGCGCAACTGGGCTTGACGTCCATCGACCTGGGCAGGGGTGATCAGGCGTATAAATTGCGCTTTGCCACAGGGGCAAATGCCTTGTGCGAAGGAGCAATCAGTTCACCGGCCATGATAGCGATGGCGCAGGCGGGTGTGTACCGCAGCAAGCAGTTTCTGAAGCAATCCAGCCTGGGGCAGCAATTACGCAAATTGCGCCAGGCTGCAGGGTGATGTCTTGCTCAATAAGCGTTCTTATCGCCTAGTACCACTTTCAAGGTGCGCCAGATAATCACGATATCCAGCCAGATTGACCAGTGTTGTATGTAGTACAGGTCATAGTCGATACGTTCTTCCATTTTTTCCAGCGTCTCTGTTTCGCCACGCAAGCCGTTGACCTGTGCCCAGCCGGTGATGCCAGGTTTGATTTTATGGCGGAACATATAACCACTGACCAGTTTGCGGTACAGTTCATTGTGCTCGATGGCGTGCGGGCGTGGCCCCACCAGGCTCATTTCACCACGCAGGACATTGAATAACTGCGGCAGTTCATCCAGGGACGTGCGGCGCAAGAAACGTCCAAACGGTGTGACGCGCGGATCACCTGCTTTTGCCTGTATCACTGGCGCATCTGGCGAGGTCTGGCGCATGCTGCGGAATTTATAGACATTGATGGGGCGTCCGGCTATGCCGTAGCGCTTTTGTTTGAACAGTGCTGGGCCAGGTGACCCCAGTTTCACGCCTATGGCTATCATCAGCAGTATAGGCGACAGCAAGATCAGTCCTACCAGCGAGCCAAACAAATCCAGCAGGCGTTTCGGCAACGCCGCCAGCCCGATGAAAGGGGTTTCGGTCGATGCCAGTACCGGGCGACCAGCCAGCTCACGCAGTTGTATGCCGGGCATGCCAAAGATCAGCGATTCGGGCACAAAATAGGTGGACACGGTGCTATCTTCCAGTACCGCGATAATTTCGGCCAGCTCTGGCGGTTCCTTGGTGTTCATGCCTATGAAAACGACATCGACATTTACATGACCGGTTTCAGGGTCTACGATCCAGTCTGTGGCTTCGCTCAAGTCACCCAGCCGTCTCAGGTTGCTGGGGGGGCGGGATTCATTTCTGTTATCAAAAAAACCGACCACATCAATCGCTGCCAAAGGGGTCCTGCGTAAGGAATCGACCAGGTCTGCGCAGGCAGAATTGGACCAGATCAGTACCGCCTTGCGTCGTCGGGTTGGATTCGAATAATAAATCACTGCGATGCTGCGCATGAACACGGCGGTGCAGGTGAGACTGAAAGGCGTGGCCAGCAACCAGGTCAGCATGACGGTGCGTGATAGTTGTTCCGAGGTTTTATCGACATAGGCACTCAGTACGACGATCATGAAAACCACGAACCAGCGGCCGGCAATGCTGGGGAAAATCGTCAGCAGACGTTTTTCTTGCAGGGTATTGAGCATCCGATGGCTGGAAAACACGATGACACTGGCCAGCGTGGCGATCAGCATGCGTACGCCAAAGATGTCCGGATCGGCATGTTCCGAATAAATGATGATGGCAAACAGCGTCAGGTAAATGGTCGCAGCAAAGGTAATACCAGTCAGCGCCGTCAAAAGCTGCGCTGGTTGGGAGGGATTTGAAGCTGATGACGCATTAACCATGGATGTCAGTGTTATCGGTAATATTGAATCAATTCAGTCGAGGTCGCAAGGTCGGTAGGGGGTAAAACTGCTGATGACTATCGGGACTATCAGGCCAACTCCCTGATCAACTCTTGCGCTTGAAAAACAGGTTCTTGATTTGCCCCAGTTGCCAGCGATGCAGATGCTGTCGGAATTCCAGATTGTCGTAGCGCGGCGCACCCTTGATGGCAGCACCGATATAGCCGGCGACAATCAGCAGGCCGCCGATCACAAAGGGTTTTTCACGCATGCGAAACACACCGGATGCCAATGCATACAGCGGGTGGTAACCCATGAACCAGATACCACGCCCCCAGCGCAGGCGGCCACGATACACATTCTTGTCTGAAGAGCCCATCAAGCGGTGATGCATGAGTATGGCATTGCTGTCTAAAAAGCTGAGGGTAGTCCAGCCCTTCATGCGGGCAGTGTGGACATCTATGCCATCCCACAGCACTTCTTCGACAAAACCGCCGATTTCTTCAAATGCGACCCGGCGGTATAGTTTGAATTGCCCGGCCACATGCTCATCTATGATGTGTTCTTCGATTTTTTGCCCGTCTTCTTCACGGAAGACCTTGCCGGATACGGCTGCCAGTTTCGGGTTTTGCGCAAATTGTTCAAACATCAGCTCCAGGTAGCGCGGACCAAACGACATGTCGCCATCCAGTTTGGCGATATATTCATATTCCTGATGCTGGATCTGCGTGATACCAAATTTAAAGGCAGCGACAACGCCACCGCCAACCTTGCGGAAACCACGGTCAGGGCGCTGCACCAGCCGGATAAAGCTGTGTTTTTCTGCATACTCACGCACGATGTCTGCGGTGCCGTCCTGCGAGCCATCATCGACAATGATCCATTCCACCGGTTTGACAGTCTGCGCCACCATGGAATCCAGGGTCAGTCTGATCAAGTCTGCCTCATCACGTACGGGCGCAATAATGACCAGGGGGACTACCCTGTCGGCATTGCTTGATGAGGTGGGACTTGGTGTGTGCATGGTTATCTTTCCGGCTTTTAAGTGAATGTTAACGTAGCTTTGAGTTGCTCACAATTCAACAAAGGTTAATTTTTGTTATTAAAAGACAATATCAATATAGGCGATATACCAGTCCTGGCTTGAGTTTTGTTGTCCTGACAAAAATTTGCATCTATTCTTACTATTGCAATATAAAATGAAGTTCTTTATGTAAAAGCTTGAATGCATGATGCCAATTTGGTCCATTTTTTCTGATTTTCGTCAAATAACGGTCTGTCGAGTAGTCGCCGCAGTGTTGACAGTTGCCTTGGCCACAGCGGCGATGGCGCAGGAAAGTGTGTCTGAATCTGCCACAGGCCTGAAGTTGGAAAATCGTTTGTTGCAGTTGCCGCAGGCAGATAAAAATCCGCCGGTAGTGATTTCTGCCACAGATGTGCAGCCTGAAGCCGCCAGTGACGTTATCGGTGAAGGTGACCAGTTATTGATTACCGTATTTGGCCAGCCTGATCTGACTGCCGATGTCACAGTCGGCGAAAGTGGCGTGATTACCTTGCCCCTGGTGGGGACAGTTGAGGTAAAAGGGCGGACCGCAACGGAAATCGCTGCCGTGTTTTCCAAAAAACTGGAGCAGGGACAGTACATAAAAAATCCCAAGGTTTCCATCAAGGTGATACAGCAGCTTAGCAGAACTTTTTCTGTGTTGGGCGAAGTTCTGCGCCCAGGGCGCTACCCTTTGCAGGGACAAATCAGCATACTGGAAGCGTTGAGCCTGGCTGGCGGCGTGTCGCAAAAAGCCGAGAAAAGCTTGCGCATCCTGCGCCGTGAACCCGGCAAGCCAGCGTCAGAATTGCGTGAATATTCATCGATCAAACTGGAACTGGATGCGGTCAGGCTCGCCCCCGAGCTGGCACAGAAAATCCAGCCCAACGACCTGCTCTTCGTACCCCAGATCAAGAACTTTTATGTGTATGGCGAGGTGCGCAAGCCCGGCATGTACCCGATGGAAGAAGATTTGAACGTCATGCGTGTCCTGTCCATAGGTGGTGGCGTGACTGACAGAGGCTCGGTACGGCGCATTATCATTTATCGCAAAATGCCGGGTGGCGAAGTGCGCGAGGTGGCGGCCAGTATTATGGATGGCGTGTTGCCGGGTGATGTCGTGTTTATCAACGAACGGATATTCTAAAGCGCATCATGAGAACATCCCCCAGTGAGTTGGTACTGTCCTTTGCCCAGATCGGGGCCATGCTGCGTGCGCGTCAGCTATTGATCGCGTTTGTCATGGTGGTGGCGGTGGCTGCTGCGTTCGTTGCCAGTTTGTTGCTGCCCAAGACTTATGTGGCGAGTGCTGACATCTTCATTGATTACCGCATGAATGATCCGATCAGCGGCCGCCAGTTTCATCCCATGCAGGATGAAAGTTATTTGCAGACCCAGTTCGATGTCATCAAGAGCGTGCAGGTTGCCGAAAGAGTGATACAGGTCCTGGGCTTGCAGGCAACACCCGATGGCAGGAAACTTGTCCTCCGTTATGGTGAGCAGCGCGGGCTGCGGGCGCTGGCTGAATCCATCGTCAGGAATACCGATGTCGCCCCGCATAAAAACAGCCGCGTGATCGAAATCCAGTATTCGTCCAGTGACCCCAAACATGCCAAGGAGGTTGCCAATGCCGTGGTCAAGGCTTACATCGATTTATCGCTGGAAATGATGAATGCGCCCGCCAGGGCCAGGCGCGATCAGTACAATGCGCAACTGGAATCCATGAGCCGCCAGATTGATGAGTTGCAAAAAAAACTCACGGCTTATCAGCAGCAATATCAGATCGTGGATGTCGATGAAAGAGCTGACCTGGAATCGAAGCAGATGAATGCCCTCAGCGTGCGTCTGGTCGATGTACAGTTGCAGCGGGAAGAGGCGCAGGCCAAGCGGCAATCACTGGAAAAACTGGTGAAGCAGGGCAATCCTGAATCAGATATCCCCGAAATCGCTGGCATAGGGCATATTTCCGGCCTCAAGGCAGCGTTGATTTCCCTTGATGCGCAAATGGCAAATGCCAAGATCACGCTCGGTGTGCGTCATCCGAAATATATCGCCATCCAGGATGAGCGCCAGGCCCTGATGGATAAACTGAAAAAAGAATCTTCTACGGCTTTCGAGATGTTGGGGGCCACCGAAGGTCGTCTGGCACAGCAGGAAAAAGTCATCGAGGCTGACATTGCCAGCTATCAGAAAAAGACCTTTGAAAATAAAAAACACAGGGATGTCATCAGTTCATATCAGCGACAGCTCGACAGCGTACAAAAAATTTACAATGCCGCGATACAAAAATTTGATGAATTGCTGATGACCAGTAACGTCGCGATTTCCAATGCCTCTGTCATGCAATGGGCGGAAGTGCCTGAAAAACACGCCAAACCTTTGCTGCGTAATAACCTGGTATTCGGCTTGCTGGCTGGTGTGGTCTTTGGTTTCGGCCTGGCATTCTTGCTGGAACTGATGAACCGGCGCGTGCGCTGCCTGGAAGATTTGGAACGTGAATTTGACGAGCCGGTGATGGCGAAAATAGGGTTTGACGAAAAATTGAGCGGTAGTGACAGCCAAGGACAACAGCTTGGGCGAGGTATGCATGCGTGAAGCTGAAACCCAGGTGCAGAATGCATCCAAGATAGGACGACTGGGCGAACTTTTTTTGCAAAAAGGCTTGCTCACACCTGAGCAGATCGACCAGGTCGCGCAACTGCAAAAAGAAAAAAAGCTGCGCTTTGGCGATGCTGCCCTGGCGCTGGGTTATCTGACCCAGGCGCAACTGGACCAGGCACTGGGCGAGCAATTTGGCTATTCGACCAAAAGCCTGATGAACGGCAGTGCCGACCCTTCGCTGAAATTCTTTTATTTTCCCTTCAGCAAAGAAGCCGAAGAAATCCGGCGCCTACGCAGTGAATTGCTGTTGAAATTCAGCGGCCAGGAAAAAATCAAACTGGCCATGGTCAGCGCCGCCAAAGGGGATGGTAAAAGCTATATGGCTGCCAGCCTGGCGATTGCCCTGTCACAAGTAGGCAAACGTACTTTGCTGATCGATGCCGATTTGCGCGGTGGCAGCCTGCACGAATGTTTTTCGCTGGGCAAGCCAGATGGTCTTTCATCCGTGCTGGCGGGCCGCATCAGTCTCGCCGATGCATTGATTCAACTCATGCCCAGCCTGCATTTGCTGCCAGCCGGGCCGCAACCGCCCAATCCGCTGGAGATTTTGCGGGCACCGCGCATCCGTGAATTGCTGGAATCTTGCAGCGATCAGTTTGACGCCTTTGTGATTGATACCCATGCAGCGTCAAAAGCTTCTGATGCCCAGATGGTCGCCCACCAGACCGGCAGTGTCTTGCTGCTGGCGCGCGCAGACCATACCTATATCGATGAACTGCGCCAGACCAAGGCAGATATGCTGGCGGCTGGCGTCGAAGTATTGGGTACGATCTACAATCAGCATGAGGATGATGGTGCATCTCGCCTGGCACCTTTTTCCTGGATGTATCGCCTTGTATCCCGTATGTTCCGACGCAAACAGTAAATCTCATGACTGATCTGAGTATTTGTATTTGCACCTACAAGCGACCAGTTTTGCTGCGCCGTTTGCTGCAGGCGATCTGGGAACAGGCGGCAGGACACCGTGTTGAAGTTATCGTTGTCGATAATGATCCTGCACAATCTGCATCGGCCGTACTGGCAGAAATGGGTCTGCTGTTTGGCAACAGCCTGACCATCGTGAATCTCGCCAATCCCAATATTTCCCTGGCCCGCAATGCAGCCCTTGCCGCAGCAAAGGGCGACTGGATCGTCATGATAGACGATGATGAAGTGCCAGTGCCCACCTGGTTGCAGCAATTGCTGGCGGTACAGCTTGCGCACAATGCCGATGTGGTGTTTGCGCCGGTATTGCCCGATTATGCAGAAACCACGCCAGACTGGATACGCCAGGGTGCTTATTTTGACCGTCGGCGCTTGCCTACCGGCACCCGTATTGACCACCGCGACGCCCGCAGCGGCAACGTGCTGATACGGCATGCCTTGCTGCAACGATTGACGGCCAGCCAGCAGGGAGGTGTGGGCCCGTTCGACCCTGCCTTTGGTACCACTGGCGGTGAAGATACTATGCTGTTCCGGCGGCTGGATGCGATGGGAGCGGTCATGGTGTGGTGTGATGAAGCACCGGCCAGTGAAACTATTCCGGCAGAACGGGCAACAGCAAAATGGTTGCTGCAGCGTTCTTATCGCACCGGGCAATTGTTTATCCGTACCGAACTGGCGATGCTGTCTGGCATGAAAAGACTGCGTGCAGCCATCCTGTTGAGTGGCCGTGCCTGCGTGCAGTTTGTTTTGGCATTGCTGTTCGCGTTACTGTATTTGCCTGTCAAACCACTCAAAACATTTACCTGGTTGAGAATTGCTGCGTCCCAACTGGGTAAGCTAAGTTATTTTTGGGGCAAGTCTTCGCATGCCTATGGTAGCCAGCCGGGGGCAGGCAAATCATGAGTGCACATTCCCAGCATCGCTTGCAGGCGCTCGATGGTTTGCGCGCGGTTTCCATTGCCATGGTTTTTTTCTCACATGCCGGCTTTGGTCATGTCGTGCCGGGTGGCCTGGGCGTCACGATTTTCTTTTTTATCAGCGGCTTCATTATCACTAAGCTCATGTTATCGGAGTGGGATGCAAATGGCAGTATCAGCATTCGCCGCTTCTATGTGCGCAGGCTGTTTCGACTGACACCGGCCCTGTTGTTATTTGTCGCTGTGTCGGTGAGCTTGATGTCGCTGGTTGGTGATGTCTGGGCATGGACCGAACCGGCAGCGGTGTTTCTGTATTTTGCGAATTACTACGGAATTTATTCCACCTTCAGTGGTGAACTGATCAAGCAACCGCTGGCCATCACCTGGTCACTGGCGGTGGAAGAGCATTTCTATTTTGTGTTTCCCTTTCTTTTCATGATCTTTGCTGGTACGCCCAGGCGTTTTCTGGGTGTCATCGCCGCGATTTTACTGGCGATGCTGGTCTGGCGTAGCTATCTGGTGTATGGCATAGGTCTGGACCATCTGCTGCATTACCGGATTTATACAGCGACAGATACCCGTGCCGATTCGATTCTGTATGGCGTCTGCCTGTCATTGGTGTTGGCCCGTTATCCCCAGCTATTTGCACGCTTGAATACCTGGCTCAGCTTTGCAGCGGGGGCGGTCATCATGTTGATCAGCCTTGCCATTCGTGGTGAAGAATTTCGCGAATCGCTGCGCTATTCACTGCAAGGCATTGCCCTGTTCCTGATGTTTGCGACGCTGGTGTTTTCAGGTAATTACTTCAACCGTTTCCTGCAATGGCCCCCGGTCGTGTATGTGGGCAGGATCAGCTATTCCCTGTATTTGTACCACTGGCTGGTGATTGGCGTGGTGGCCTGGTATATGCCTGAAGCCTCTATCCTGGTACGGTTGGTGGTGGTGACGGTATTTTCCTGGTTGTTGTCGCATCTGTCTTATCGCTATATCGAGCAGAACTTCCAGGCGATGGGGCGCAAGCTGCTAAGCTGATTCAGCTTGGGCCTGCTTCAATCTTCGTGTGGCAGAACTGACAGCGATCAGGCTAAAGATGAAAAACACGTTCTGGAACACAAAGCCACGGAACAGGCTGCTTTCGGTGAAATTGGTCACCACCACCACGGTCAGCATGGCAGACCAGAATGCTGCCTGCTGGCGGTCAAGGCGGGCCAGGGTCACCAGAAAGCCTGCCTGTGTCAGCAGTGTCAGTATAACCAGTATCAAACCGATCAGACCCTGTTCATTGAGGATGTCCAGATAACCATTGTGTGACTGCAAGGGTATCCAGTGCAGTGCGTCAATCACAAATTGCGACAGGCTGTCCGGCCCCAGCCAGAAAGCGCCATAACCCAGACCCATGAGGTAATGCTTGTTGATTTCCAGCCACACCAGTTGCCAGATATCGGTGCGGCCAGTCAGGTCCGTGCCTTTGCCAAACAGGCCGGCAATGGGGGATGCGGCTTCTTGCCAGGTAGGCATGCGTGACTCTTGCATGAAAAAAATATAGACGGCAATAGTCAACAGGCAAACAATAACCAGGGTGGCGCGCGTCAGTGAATAGGAAGATGAAATATGGCGTCTGCGCAACAGGTGGAATATACCCGTGGTCAGCATGGTAATAATCATGCTGGTGGAGCTTTTGCTCATGACCAGCATAAAAAAAGAAAATAACAGGCCCAAAGCCAGATTGCGTATGCCGACTTTTTCTATGCACGACTTGATTTGCCACAGCAAAATGCTGAGTGCTGCAACCTGGCCCAACTCATTTTTTTGTGACAGGGCACCACGCCAGGCCCCCCCCAGTTCGTAATCCACACCGATGCTGGGAACAGCAATCGCCATGAAAAACGATAGTATCAGCAAGCCCGACAAGGTGTAGAGCACATAATTGACCATCAGTTGCAGTGGGCGGGCGGCCAGTTGCACGCTGAAACCTATCATCACCAGGCCATACAGTTGTATGGCACGCTTGAAGGTGGTCGCCGACAGAGGTGACCACAGACTGGAAGCCAGGCACCATATCAGAACCAGTGCCAGGAAGGGATTCATGGCGCGTATGTCTTTCAGGGCCTCTGGCAAATGGCGGTAAAGAATGCCGGTTGCCAGAATGAACAGGCTACCCCATTGCAATTTGGTGGTGAGCGAGCCTTCCATCGTGACGGCAGAGGCACCAGTGTAATCCCAGGAAAGGCCATAAGGCAGCAGAGAGAAAATGACGAACAGAATGATCATCAGCTTGACGATATGTGTTTCCAACTGGTTCAGGCTGGACGGCAGTATAGGCAAATTTTGCATTTCTCAATACATGATGTCATGTGTTTGTGCGATATTCTTAGGACTTACGCAAAGTCGTCCCTGCTACGTTGCTGCTCCCTGATTTACAAAGACCTTGCTTGTACTAAAGTACTGTCTTCGTCGCCACACCTTGCCGGGATAATTTTGCGTAAGCCCTAATTCTAATGGTTACCATGTCAGTTGCGACCCAAACTATGAAGTATTTTCCATTTCCTGCCCGTTCTCTTGCTCATTCTATGCTGCGTTTGTTGGCTTTTCTGCTGGCAGGGTGGGTCATTGCTGCTTCTGCCAGAGCGGGGGAATTGTCCTGGTATCCCTTTGAAGTGAATGAAGACAGTTTATCTGGCGTCGTCGATTTTGGTGGCATGAACCATGCACTGGAAGCAGGGGACCGGCTGTACGTCAAGGGCAATCATTTTTTTCGCCTTGGACATGATGGTAAGCAAGGTACCCGGGATGACAGTCGTGTGCGCCTGTTCGGTATCAGTCTTGCCAATGCTGCCAATTTCCCTGAAGAAAAGGATGCCGTCAGAATAGCCCAGCGTCTGCGCAAGTTGGGATTCAATGCAGTGCGCCTGCATCATCTGGATACCGTACTCAGTGACAGCCAGGAACAGCCACGGGGTATTTTGACGACAGCCGCTTTCCCCAGTTTCAATGAAGCCGCCTTGCTGCGCCTGCGCGTCTTCATCAATGCCCTGAAGGCCGAAGGCTTGTACGTCAACCTGAATTTGCATGTGGGTTACCAGTTCCGGCCCGCGGTGGATCAGGTGACGCCCTTGACGCCGGGTGAACAGATGCCCTTTGCCAGCCACCCCATACATTTGTTCGAACCGCGCATGATCAGCCTGCAGGCGGAATACGTGCAGCAGTTATTGCGACGGCTGGAGTTAAAGGACGACCCAGCCCTGGCAATGATAGAAATCAACAATGAGTCATCACTGCTGGGCGCATGGCAGCGCAAGCAACTCGATACCCTGACCGGTGAATATGAACGCCAGTTGCAGCAAAACTGGCAAAAATGGGTACTGCGCCAATACGGCAGTGCTGAACAGGCTTGCGCAATCTGGGATAGTTGTTCCTTGCCCAGAAAAGGTATCATCAACGTCAAATCATCCGAAGCCAATGTGCTGGAATATGGTGAAGGCTGGTTTGCCCGCCTGCAGCGTTTCGCCAGCAGGGTAATGACCAGGCTGGGTTATGCCACACCATCTGCCCTGCAACAGCAATACCGGCCGCACAAAGAAGGAAATGGCCGCCGGGTGCTGGATTATGTCCGTTATCTGTCCGACATGGATATGCAATACCTGACCGTGATGCGTAAAACCATACGGCAAGAACTGGGTGACCTGGTGCCATTGACGGGAACGCAAATGTATTTTGGCGGCATCGCCATGGCAGATGCACAGCAACATATGGATTATGTGGATGAGCATTTCTATGTCGATCACTATGATTTCCCTCACAAAGCTTGGGACCGGAACGACTGGCGCATCCGTGATGAATCGGTGTTGCGTGATGGCTGGCAAGGCCTATTGCAGCGCGCTTACGTACGTGACTTGCGCAAGCCTTTTGTGATCAGTGAATTTAACCAGGCTTACCCGAATCGCCAGTCGGCAGAAATTTTGCCGGTGATGAGTGCATTTGCCGCAGCCCAGGATTGGGACGGGCTATTTCTCTTTCACTATATCGATGGTGATCGCTGGTTGTCAGTGCCTGATAGCTTCGGTCTGAGCGGACATGCCGGGCAATTGGTGACGACAGGGATAGCCTCGGCATTATTCCGCCAATATCAGATACGCCCGCTGCCCGAGCAGATCACCATTAATCTGCCTTTGGAGACACGGCAATTGTTGGGGGCTATGCGTGATGGTGTCAGCGGTACCGGCTTCCCCGGGTATTTGCAGTCGCAATACGGGTTGGAATACAAGCATGCATTTTTCTCGCGCCTGGGTATGCGGCATGACATGCAGGCAAAACCTGGGGCGGTGCCTGCACCTGGCGCGCATTACGCAAAAGCCTGGATGGATGAAGATACGCAGTGGACTGCCCCGGGCGGGCAACTGCGCTATAACCAGTCTGGCCCCTGGCTATTTGCTGATACCACTTATGCACGCATGTTTGCTGGTACCCGGTCTGGTTTGTCAGTCAACCTGGATATCGACAAAACTTTGCCGATGTTTTCTGAAAAAGGCCGACAGTATGGGGTCATGCTACTGACCAGCCGCGATGCGCTGCCTTTGAAAAATTCCCGACGCCTGCTGCTGGTGTTGTCTGGCGCTACTGCCACGACCCAGCCAGGTGTGATACCGCAACGCCCCAAACAATTAGTCAATTACGACGGCCAAAAAGCCTGGTGGACGCTGGAGCCGGATACCACCACCTCAAACAAGCCTTCAGGTGCATTGGATGGCAGTGCCCCAGTCTGGCTGGAGCGTATTCCCGTCAAACTGTTTCATGCCACCAGCAGCAAAAAAATCACAGTGTTTCCGCTCGACGGTAGTGGTACCCGCATGAAACCACTGCCGCCTACTGCCATCCGGCAAAAGACGGGGGGATTCGAGCTGGATTTTGATTATCCGTCGCCCTGGTACGAAATTGTGCTGGAGTAAAGCCAATTTGAATCGAAAATTTCCAGCTTTGAATAGCGTTTTGAAACTTAATTTTCTTTATGCAGCGAGTTGAATTCCCGAATTTTATAATGTGAGCAGCATTTTTCGTATTGTGAAATGAAACTGTGTATCTGCACAAAATATTTTTCTCATTCTAAGGGATGTTATTTCACATCGCAAAAAACATATTTTAAGTATTTGATTTTAAACGATTAAATATTTGTTATATGTCTTATATAAGACCTTGTTGCTACGCAAAAAATACCCTATTATTTCTCTCAACGGATTCACTTTTTTATTTGATTTGCCCACAGGAGAGAAACATGACAACTCGCGCACAACAAGTAGCAGAATTGCAAAAAGACTGGGATACCAATCCACGCTGGAAAGGTATCAAGCGTAACTACACGGCGGAAGAAGTAGTTCGTCTGCGTGGTTCCATGAAGGTTGAGCACACCATCGCCAAAAACGGCGCGATCAAACTGTGGGATCTGGTCAATAACGAGCCTTTCATCAATGCTCTGGGTGCACTGACTGGTAACCAGGCTATGCAACAGGTAAAAGCTGGCTTGAAAGCCATCTACCTGTCCGGCTGGCAAGTCGCAGGTGACGCCAATGTTGCTGGCGAAATGTATCCTGATCAATCCCTGTATCCAGCCAATTCTGTACCACTGGTTGTCAAACGCATCAACAACACACTGACACGCGCTGACCAGATTCAATGGTCTGAAGGTAAAGACGACATCGACTTCTTCGCCCCTATCGTGGCGGATGCGGAAGCCGGTTTCGGTGGGGTATTGAATGCCTTTGAATTGATGAAAGCCATGATCGAAGCAGGCGCATCTGGCGTTCACTTTGAAGATCAACTGGCTTCCGTCAAAAAATGCGGCCACATGGGCGGCAAGGTCTTGGTGCCTACACGTGAAGCAATTGAAAAATTGAACGCAGCACGTCTGGCTGCCGATATCATGGGTACGTCCACCGTGATCCTGGCCCGGACCGATGCTGAAGCAGCTGATTTGCTGACTTCTGATGTAGACCCCAACGACCAGCCTTTCTGCACAGGTGAGCGTACTGTTGAAGGCTTCTACAAAACCAAACCAGGTCTGCAACAAGCGATTTCCCGTGGCCTGGCTTATGCAGAATATGCAGATTTGATCTGGTGTGAAACCGGCAAACCTGACCTGGAATTCGCCAAGGCATTTGCTGATGCTATCCATGCCAAGTTCCCAGGAAAATTGCTGTCTTATAACTGTTCCCCATCGTTCAACTGGAAGAAAAACCTGGACGATGCAACCATCGCCAAATTCCAGAAGGAACTGGGCGCAATGGGCTACAAATTCCAGTTCATCACACTGGCAGGTTTCCATGCATTGAACTACGGCATGTTCAACCTGGCCCACGGCTATGCCCGTCGCCAGATGTCGGCCTTCGTTGAATTGCAGGAAGCTGAATTCGCAGCGGCAGAAAAAGGCTTTACCGCCGTTAAACACCAGCGTGAAGTTGGCACTGGTTACTTTGATGCCGTCACACAAACCATCCAGCAAGGCAAGTCTTCCACGACAGCTTTGCATGGTTCTACAGAAGATGAACAATTCTTCGATGCAAAAAAAGTGGCATAAGCATCAGTAGTAAAATTGGTAGTAAGATCAACAGTAAAATCAGTATTAAGTAAGCTCCCAATAAAAAACCGCACAGATTTTTATCTGTGCGGTTTTTTTATTTTTTGTCCGATGCTGTAAGGATCGGCGATGAATTTCGTTTAAAACTCAGCGCATCTGCTTTTGTATTTTTCTCTCGCGCAGCAAGAGTCCGACAAAGCGCCAGGCTTGCGTCGTGTAACGTTGCCACAGACGGCGTGGTTCGCTGGCCAGGCGCCAGAACCATTCCATGCCTATCTTTTGCATCCATAGCGGAGCACGTTTTTTCTGCCCCAGCGCAAATTCCATGGCAGCACCTACGCACAATATCAGCGGGACATTGCCGCTAGTAAATTGCTCGCGATAGCGAAACGCCAGTTTTTCCTGCTTGGGCATGCCCAGGCAAATGAAAAGGATATTTGCTTGCGCTGCTTGGATACGCTGAATTGCCAGATCACTTTCCGTACCGTCAGCAGTAAACTGCATGGAGGGGCAGAAAATATCAAGCTTTAGTCCGGGGTAAGTTTTGGCGAAGGATTCCAGCAACAGGCTTTCTTGCCCCGGCATGCCACCCAGCACAAAAATAGATAAATTTTTCTCTATGCAGCCACGGCACAGCGACACGAACAGATCAGCACCTGTCACACGTTCTGGCAGGGGCAGGGCGCACATCTTGCTGGCCCAGACGATGGGCATGCCATCGGCAAAAATATAATCGGAAGTGGCGTACAAGGTCTTGAATGCAGGTTCATATTCCAGCTTGGTCATATGATCCACATTGGGCGTCACCACTACCCGACTGGGGTGGTCACGATTGACGGCCACATCCAGCAAATGCTGATTGGCTTCTGCAAAGCGCATATTGCAGATATCTAATCCAAATAGACGGGTGATGAGCGGTTTTGTCGCAGATGGATTCATGGCGTATATGACTGAAACGGTAATTGATTATCGCATGCTTCAATAGCTTGATTGGGTGAAGCCTGAATACAGGCATGGCTGGTAAATCGGCAGGGTATCATTTTAAAGGCATGGCAGCGTAGCATGATAGCAAGTATTTGCGATATTATCTGCATGTGTTTGCACCGCTGTTCTTACCGATATCCTCACCGATATTCTCACCAACAATACCGTCACCCAAGGATCATATGGAAAATCATCATGCCAATAATGCTATCTACACCAGCGCCACCGAGCTCAATGCCATCGTCAAGACCAATCTGGGCAGTGGCGACAGTTTGCGGGTTATCGTGGCCGATGCAAAATCACCACGCGGCATCGCCTTTGATGCAGCAGGCAATCTGTATTTTGCTGATTCTGGTTCACATAGCATACGCATTATTGATGACAATGGCGTCAAGACTTTTGCCAGCGGTTTGCGCTATCCGAATGGGTTGGCAATAGACGGTGCAGGTAATATCTACGTCGCAGACAGGGGTTCGGATACGATCAAGGTGATCGACCCGCAGGCGCGGGTGCGCGATTTTGTCAGCGTTGCCAAACCCGAAAGCCTGAGTCTGCAGGGCGACAAAATTATTGTCTTGTCAAGCGATGGCATCATCAGCAAATTCAAGCTGAGCGGTGAAGGAGATGTTTTTTACAAAATGGATCGCCCATCAAATGGCATGGCTTGCGATGCTCAAGGCAATATCTACGTAACTTCTGGTTGGAATCAATACGATTACGCCCTGATGAGTAAAATCGATACGCAGGGCCGTCCATCCCATTACCTGACCCATGGCTCTCGAGGTGGCAAATACACCATTCTTGGTTTTACTGACAATGGCTACCTGTTGTACTCAGAGTTTCCTAATACCATCACCGTATGGAAATCGAAGGAAGATTGCATCGTCAGAGCCAGTGCTTTTCCTGCTTATTCTGCAGTGACACGGGATTTTGTGCTGGGTTAATGTGTAGGGCCTTGCTATTGACCAAAGCTTGAAAAATAGGACTTACGCAAAATCGCCGCAAAGCGTTGCGGCTCCCGCATTTACCAAGACCATGTACTAAAGTACTGTCTTCGTCGCTGAGACCTTGCTGGGACAATTTTGCGTAAGTCCTAAAATAGCTTATTTAGATCTTGCATCAGGTTTTGAAAGAATATAAAAGTGTGACTATCCCTTGTATCAAGTTATCCGAATGTTTTATGTAAAAATCGGCATTAATTGAGAATATCGAAATTATTTGAGACTCTACAAATTTCATCGTCTGGTGCAACGAATAAAGAACATCACATACTGGGCCCATTTACCCAGCAAATGAACCACGTTATTAATTACATTAAAAAAATAGACTACCCAGAGAAAAAATGTACTATACAACGGTAATTTGTACTGAAGCACCACATCGTGCGACGGTAGAGTCACCTGTTTTGTCACTTGAATAAAGTAAATAATAACGTGAATAA
This sequence comes from Undibacterium sp. Ji50W, assembly GCF_049340445.1. Lineage (NCBI taxonomy): Bacteria > Pseudomonadati > Pseudomonadota > Betaproteobacteria > Burkholderiales > Oxalobacteraceae > Undibacterium > Undibacterium sp. Ji50W. The sequence continues at coordinate 92,464 of NZ_JBMPOX010000014.1, forward strand.
AATAATTGCAAAGGTATTTGCGGCGTTGGCAATATCGATGGCTTTCACCTGCCTTGCCTCGGAAGTGGAATTGCCCCGAATGTGGGAAGTTACCGGCACGGCGAAAAATGGAAATCCCCTGAAATTCTACATACTTGGGGTAAGTCATAATGGACTCGATCCCGAGTACGACAACTATTTTTATAAAAAAGTTATACCAATCTTTAATACAGCGGACGTCTTTTCGCGAGAAGCGTCATTTTGGTCGCCAACACTTGTACCTGAATGTCCAACCCCTCTGACCGCTACTCCAGAAAATCGTGAAATGATTCATGCCGCGCGCGAAAAAGTTAGGGTTGCCCAGAAGGAAATAATGGATAAAGTGCCGATCGCGAAAATTCCTGGAGCGACTGACGACGAGCAAAAAGAACTCGATCAGATACAAGATAAATTTCGCGCCGACACCGCGAAGGTTTTGGCAGATAGCTATTCTGAATTTGGCTTGATATGGGCAATGAGACAGCTATTTCAGCAACTATCCGATAGCGACCCGCGTAGCAAAGACATTCAAAAAAAAATGGAAGATATGGCCATTTTCTATTCTAAAAACATTACAGGACATGTGGGGAATGTTGCAGTGAGAAAGAGTATTGATCAATATTTCATGCATTATAAGCCAGGCATGAAGGCGGAATCGATAGATGCCACACAGGATATTGTTGATGCTTATTGTTCAGCAGGTTCAGGGAGATCACGCTTATTTCAAAAAGAATTTAATGCATGGGAATATCAAATGGACGATATTCATTTACAAGAACGACTAAAAGCCAGAATTCAAGCTGACATTGATTTTGAGAAATCCATGAAGAAAGGAAAAATTTCCGGCTCGCTCTTAAACGATATAGACGAACATTCGGCTTATGTTTGTACACGAAATCCAAAGTGGTTGAAAAAAATGATCACCGATAACGATAAGCGAGTTGCATTTTATGCACTAGGTCTTGCACATCTTCTTCCGCGATCAGATGGAAAGCACCCCTGTGACGACCTACTTACAATGCTAAGAAAAACAGGATTGTCTGTCGAATTAATCCCGTAATTACACGAAAACTTAGGCTTCTTTGAGTTCAGCATGAATGGCACGGATCAGGGCGAGCATCTGATCATCCGTTAAACGTTTGCTGACAGTCTTGCCACCACGCTTCCAGGCGCAGTAGCCACTTATACTCACATCAAGATTATCAACTCAGATTTAGCAGGGCTGAAACCGGAAAGTGAATTCTCGTATGCGCAAGCCTTCCTGCGATGTCCGTACCTACGCGTTTCGCAACAAAAATGGCAACCGTATTAAACTCTTGGTCCGGGATGGTACTGGAGTCCGGCTCTGGGTCCGACGCTCGCTATTTAATCCTTTGCTTCTCCAGCTTGCGCGCCAGTGTGCGTCTATGCATGCCTAGCCTGCGCGCTGTTTCGGAAATATTAAAGTCGGTTTCGACCAGCACTTCGTGGATTCTTTCCCACTCCAGATTTTTGAGGGAAGTGGAGCGATTCGTAATTTCTATATCGGCTGTGCCGGCGACATGTCCAAAGGCGGCTTCAATATCATCGGTGTTAGAGGGTTTGGAAAGATATTGGCAAGCCCCCAGTTTGACCGCTTCCACCGCAGTCGCAATACTGGCAAAGCCGGTGAGTACGACAATCAGCATGTGGGGGTTGTGGTGATGTAAAAGCTGCACGCATGCCAGGCCGGACGAATGACCATTCAACTTCAGATCGACGACAGCGTAATCGGGGGAATGATCTGATAACAGTTTTTCAGCATCTTCTTTGTTTGTTGCGTGCAAGACGGTATAACCGCGCCGCTCAAACGAGCGACCCAGTGTGCGGGCAAAAGCAGTATCGTCCTCGATAATGAGTAGCAGACGACTCTCTGACATAGTGAACAAATCCTGAAGTTAAACGGATATTTCGATGAGGCGCAACCAGAGGTGCTGTTTAACGAGCTACGGCGTATTTTCTGTCATTTTGACGTTTTCCGTTGCTCATGGCTGGCCATGAGCGCCTTGGTTGCATCCTTAGCCAGCACGAATCTTAATGGAAAATCCCACTTACAGCTTGATCGCCGAAAGTGGCAGGCTCAATTGTACGATGGCGCCGCCTTCGTCGCGGTTAGATGCTGTGACATGGCCACCTAGTTTGCGTGCCACGTTGACGACAAAAAATAATCCCAGCCCGCTGCCGGGCTGGCCTTTGGTTGATTGATAAGGTTCGCCGATGCGTGACAAGATAACGGGGTCGAAACCATGTCCACTATCGACTACTGTGAATATCAACGCATTATCTTCACGCCTGACTTCCATGCGCAGCCATTCAGGGGAGGCTTCTAATGCGTTATCGAGGACGTTACAGACCATCTGCTTGAGAGCAGTATCAAATACGACAGGAATGTCTTCTTTAATCTGATTATCGAAACCAAATGAGACAATTGGCCGCGTCGAAATAAATTCTTTGGTGAGATCATTTAAAAAGGTATTGATCGTGGTTTTGACCGCAGACTCGCCACGCGCTTCTCCGGCCGATAGCAGGATCCCGCTAACGATACTTTTACAGCGTTGTAGCTGGGTTTCCATCTCGCTTATTTCTTCCAATAGTTCTACGTTATTGCGAAACGCTGGCATCCGTCGCCAGTCACCCAGGATGACCGATAGCGTCGCCAGTGGCGTCCCCAATTCATGTGCTGCGCCAGAAGCAAGCAGACCCATGCGCACGATATGATCTTCTTCAACTGCCCGTTGGCGCAGATCTGCTAGCTGGGCATCTCGCGCGCGCAGGTTGTGACCAATCCGGGTGATAAAAAAAACCAGCAGGGCAGCATTGAGCATGAAGCAAATAATCAAGCCGGCGATATATAAACGCGATAGTCCGCCGTTTTCACCGTGTGGTAGAGGCAATGGTTCAGAAAACAGCGATAATCCGGCCAGACAGGCACTGGTGAAGATGACGATGATCCAGGTAGACCAGGCTTCTAGCAAGATAGCACTTAAAATCACTTGTAAGAGATAGAGAAAAGCAAAGGGATTCGACGTGCCACCACCAAAATAGAGCTGTGCCGTCAGACTAAATACGTCGATCAGCAATGCAAAAACCAGTTCACCATTGGTTACATATACGCGCTCGTGCCAGCGTAAATGGCTGGCAATATTAAAGGCGATCAGGCAGATCAGCACAGACAGCATTTTGACTAAGGGTAATTGAATACCAAAGCCAAGCTTCACGATCAAGATGGTTGATAACTGACCAAAAACAGCGATCCAGCGTAACTGAATAAGCTGGAGCATATTCTTGTGGCCTGCTGAGTTTTCATACTCGATAGCAATGGCGGACTGTTTTGCCGGTGCTTTAGTTATCGTCATGGTCGCTATTTCTTACCCAACGTTATGCGGTACTATTTTTTTAATCATGCTCGCTATGTCCGTTTATTCTGATTATTCTTACTGTTCGTGAATGCTACCAGATCACGGTCGGCATGTTCAATTCGAAGCTCAAGCTTACGGTATTGTGTTTTCGCTGTGCTGACTTCGTTGATATTTTCTATCCCGGATGACATAAAACCAGGCCGTTGCTGTCATGGCTGAGAGCAAGAACCAGACTACAGCATATACTAAATGGTTGTTATGAAAATGAATTACCGTTAAGCCTGCGACGGGGTAATCGCCGGAGTCTTCATTTTGTTGCGTACTGAGTTTGTCGTTTGCCGATGTGGTGCTTGCATCTGCATCGATAAAAAAGGGGGCTAGCTTTGTTAAGCCAACTGCTGTTGCAATTGCCTGTACATCCCGCGAATACCAGTGATTGCCGGCAGGGTCATTTTTTCTCAAAAAGCCTCCACCAGGCTCAGTCATGCGCAATAGTCCACTGACATGAATAGCGTTGGCGGCAGGTGAGGTAGGGCGATCTGTTTTGGATGATGTTCGATAAGACTCAGCCATTTTTTCCGGGATAAAACCACGATTAACCAGGATCATAGCTTGATCTGCCGTCACTAACGGTGTCATTACCCAAAAGCCGCCACCCAATTCCGTGGAGGCCTGTACCAGGGTCGTTTTCTCATACAAAAAAATGCCGGTAACTTGCACATGGCGGTACTCGTCAGTGCTTGCATTGATGTGTGGCCATAGCGAAAAACTGGGAGCGGGTACCGAAATTGCATGAACACGTTGCTCAACTCGTTCTATCAACTCAAGCTTCCATTGCAGGCGTAGTATTTGCCAGGTGCCAAGTGAAATGAAGCCAGCAAAAATAGCAAGCATGCAGGCTGTGAAGCCTAGTTTGAATAAGTTGGAATGGCGGGTAAGGCGCTTTGGCAGATCTGTTTTTTGCGTCAGATCAGCGTTTTGACCTGCCATCCCTTGTTCAAGCTCATTCATTGCATAGACGACAGAGGCTTCATATTGTCCGGTGCTGAACTGGATTCTGGAGTTGTCGCCGGCGTCAATTGTGGTGCGGGCTTGGACATGGGCATGGCATTGATCGATTGTGGTTTTGTTTCCATTTCATGCATCATGCCGGGCATCATATTGTGATTTAAGTGGTACATCACCCAGAGTGATCCGCTCATCATAATAAAAACCAGCATGCCTGTAAACAATAGCGCCAACATCGACCAACCGCCTTCGGACTTGGTATTCATGTGCAGGAAATACACCATATGCACCACGATCTGCACTGCCGCAAACGCCAGCAGAACCAAGCCTGTGGTGCTCGATTTGTTCAACACTTTCCCCATGACCAGCCAAAAGGGGATTGCTGTCAAGATCACTGCCAGGAAAAATCCGGTGGCATAGCTTTTCAGGCTGCCGTGATCGGCGTGTGTATGCCCGTGGTGATCATCATGATGACCATGCGCTATGTGTTTTTGGTGTGCGCTCATGGCAAAACTCCCATCAAATAAACAAAGGTAAATACGCCGATCCAGACCACATCAAGAAAGTGCCAAAACATCGACAGACACATCAGTCTTCTGCCATTCTCTGGAGTAAGACCATGGCGAACGATTTGGAACATCAGTGTTACGAGCCAAATAATACCGAAGCTCACGTGCAAGCCATGTGTACCGACCAAGGCAAAGAACGATGTCAAAAAACCGCTACGTTGCGGGCCTGCACCTTCGTGTATCAGATGTACAAATTCATACAGTTCAAAGCTGATAAAACATGCACCGAGTAAGCCAGTAACAGCAAGCCAGACCAAAGTGGCTTTAACGCGCTTGCGCTGCATTTCCAGCATGGCAAAGCCATACGTGATCGACGATAACAACAGCAAGGACGTATTGATGGCAACCAGCGGCAGGTCAAACAATTCCGCGCCCGTAGGGCCACCTGCATAGTTACGGCCAAGTACTGCATAGGTTGCAAACAGGCAGGCGAAGATCAGACAATCGCTCATCAGGTAAAGCCAGAAACCGAGCAAAGTGCCGTTTTCCGGATGATGCTCTTTGACATAAAAATCGCTGCTGGCGTGCCTGCCTGTGTGTGATGTTGTACTGGTATTCAAGTTTGTGCTCTCGTTTGAAAAAGTTGCAGTGTTAGACATAGTTGGCACCTGACAGGCGGCTACGTTCGTCCTCAGTACGGATGACTTCGGCAGCAGGAATATAGTAGTCGCGCTTGTAATTAAAGGTATGGATGATGATCGCTGTCATCATGGCAACAAAGCCCAGGCCCGCCAGCAGCCACATTTGCCAGATCAGGGCAAAACCACATACTGCGCTCAACAAGGCAATGATAAAGCCGGCACCTGTATTCTTGGGCATATGTATCGCCACAAAACCGTCTGTTGGTCTGGCGTATTGATTACTCTTCATATCAGCCCATGCATCGTTGTCATAGACCTTCGGTGTGAAGGCAAAGTTATACGGGGCAGGTGGCGAAGATGTTGACCATTCCAGTGTACGCCCCCCCCAAGGGTCACCCGTAAGGTCACGCAGGGATTCACGACGCTTATAGCTGACAAATAACTGGATGATGAAGGAGGCGATACCCAAGGCAATCAAAAATGCACCGAAGGCAGCGATCTGGAACCAGATTTGCAAGGAGGGATCTTCAAAGTGGCTCAAACGTCTTGTGATACCCATCAGACCAAGTACATATAAGGGCATGAAGGCGAAATAGAAGCCTATGGTCCAGAACCAGAAGCAGCATTTACCCCAGAAGTCATCCAGCTTGTAGCCAAAAGCTTTGGGGAACCAGTAGTTAATACCAGCAAACATGCCAAACAGCACGCCACCGATAATGACGTTATGGAAGTGAGCAATCAGGAACAGGCTATTGTGCAGAACGAAATCGGCAGGTGGTACCGCCAGCAATACACCCGTCATGCCACCGATGACGAAAGTGATCATGAAGCCTATGGTCCACAACATTGGCAATTCAAAACGGATACGGCCACGGTACATGGTGAACAACCAGTTGAATATCTTTGCTCCGGTCGGAATGGAAATAATCATGGTCGTGATGCCGAAGAACGAGTTGACACTCGCACCGGATCCCATGGTGAAAAAGTGATGCAGCCATACCAGGTAAGACAGGATCGTGATAACCACCGTCGCATAGACCATCGAGGTATAGCCGAACAAACGCTTGCTACAAAATGTCGATACGATTTCAGAAAAAATACCAAACGCAGGCAATACCAGAATATAGACTTCAGGGTGGCCCCAGATCCAGATCAGGTTCACATACATCATGGCGTTTCCGCCCAGATCATTGGTGAAGAAATGGGTGCCGAACATACGATCAAGTGACAACATGCCCAATACCGCAGTCAGGACAGGGAAAGCAGCAACGATCAATACGTTGGTGCACAGTGCAGTCCAGGTAAATACAGGCATCTTCATCATCGTCATGCCAGGTGCGCGCATTTTGATGATGGTGGCAATCAGGTTGATCCCCGAGAGCAAAGTCCCGACCCCGGCGATCTGTAGTGACCAGATATAGTAGTCTACGCCCACGTCCGGGCTGGACATGATGCCAGACAGCGGTGGATATGCCAGCCAGCCAGTGCGGGCGAATTCGCCGACGAATAGCGACACCATTACCAGACCGCCGCCAAACGCAGTCATCCAGAAGCTGAAATTATTCAGGAAAGGGAACGCGACGTCGCGCGCACCGATTTGTAACGGCACCACGTAGTTCATCAAACCAGTCACCAGCGGCATCGCCACAAAGAAGATCATGATCACGCCATGCGCCGTAAAGATCTGGTCATAGTGGTGTGGTGGCAAGAAACCAGCAGAATCACCGAACGCCAATGCTTGCTGCAGCCGCATCATGATGGCATCAGCAAAGCCGCGCAACAGCATTACCAGCGCAAAAATGACGTACATGATGCCGATTTTTTTGTGATCGATACTGGTGAACCAGTCACGCCACAACATACCCCATACGCGGAAATACGTCAGCGCCGCAAGAACTGCGATGCCACCGATAGCGACAGCGGCAAAGGTCGCCAGCAGGATAGGTTCATGAAAGGGAATTGCATCCCAGGAGAGACGGCCGAAGATGAGCTTCGTCAAATCGATATGGTCTTGCATCATTTGGTTCCGATGATAAGAGGAGTTGCTTTACAAATGTCGCCATCGATATAGGCGGACAATCGTGCTGCGTTATCTTGTTTATCTTGTTTCAGACGTTGAGCGAGAAAATTGCTGAAATCCAGTTTCGCATCAGATGCGGCATAGGCTTTGGCATTTGCCATGGCATCGCTCATCATCATTTTGTCCATGCACACTTCACCAGTACGCACGCAGCGATTCAAGATGGCATGATATAAATCTGCATCGACATTGGCGTAGTGACGTACCGGATTACGCTGGCTCGGTTTTTCTAATTCCTGATAAGTCGTACGGTCCAGCGTCTGCGCTTTTGCTTTGGCCGCCTGCACCCACAAATCAAAATTTTGCGCGCTCATTCCATGGAACTTAAAGTGCATGTCTGAGAAACCTGCACCACTATAGTTGGCTGAAAAGCCATCGAATTCACCTGGCTTGTTGATCACCGCATTGAGCGTAGTCTGCATGCCGGGCATGGCATAAATCTGACCAGCCAGTGCAGGAATAAAGAAGGAATTCATGACAGTGGATGCGGTAATCTTGAAGCGCACAGGCATGTCCACTGGTGCCGCCAGCTCATTGACTGTGGCGATGCCGAGGTCGGGGTAGATGAACAGCCATTTCCAGTCCAGCGCCACAACCTCGACGTTCAGAACCTTCGCATCGGCAGGAATAGGGCGGTTTTCATCCAGGCGCGACAGTTTGCGATAAGGGTCCAGGGTATGTGTGCTGATCCAGGTGATCAGACCGAGGGCAATGATAATCAGCAGCGGTGCACCCCAGATCACGAGTTCAAGCTGGGTGGAATGATCCCAGTCTGGTTCGTACTTTGCCGAAGTATTATTTTTTCTGTAACGCCAGGCGAAAAGGATGGTCAGAAAGATCACTGGCACGATGATCAGCAACATCAGGAGGGTAGATACCCATATCAAATGGCTCTGTTGAGAGGCGATATCGCCTGACGGATTCATTACCACTGTGTTGCAGCCTGCCAACAAAATTGCAGAAAAAACAGCAAATCCGCGCCGTGCAAATAAGGGAATCATATTGAGATAGGTCAATGATTATAGAAATTTGTGCTAATGTACCTTTACAAAAAGGCCTTGGCGATTGGACGTTTTGTCCTAGTTTTCAAATAAGCATCAAAAATGAAGATTGCACAGGAGCCAGACTATGATTTTTGAGACAATGTGAGGGACCATCATGGCCAGCATCAGCACCAATGAAAATGAACTACCCTCCAGCTATATGGCAGCTACTGAAAGTGGTAATACCAGAAATACCAAATCTGATCATTCCTCAATTGCGCCCGGCGAAATCGCCATCGGCGTCGTCATCGGGCGAGCCTCGGAATATTTTGACTTCTTTGTCTATGCACTGGCCTCAGTGCTGGTTTTTCCCCAGGTTTTCTTTCCATTTGAACAAAGACTGGAAGGCACTCTGTATGCCTTCGTGATCTTTTCGTTTGCGTTTCTGGCGCGGCCGTTTGGCACGGTGACGTTTATGGAAATCCAGCGACGACTGGGGCGCGAAGCCAAGCTTACCATTGCTCTTGTTTTGCTTGGCGTATCGACTGCCGGCATTGCGTTTCTTCCGACCTATTCACATCTTGGCGCAACGTCTATCGTGTTACTTTCCGTGCTGCGTATCGGGCAGGGTGTTGCACTGGGTGGCTCCTGGGATGGCTTGCCCTCCTTGTTGGCTTTAAATGCGCCAGAAAACAAGCGTGGGTGGTATGCGATGTTGGGTCAATTGGGTGCGCCGGTAGGCTTTATGATCGCTGCGGGATTATTTGCCTATATGGTCGCCAATTTATCGAGTGAAGACTTTCTGGAATGGGGCTGGCGTTATCCGTTTTATGTTGCGTTTGCGATCAACGTGGTCGCTTTGTTTGCCCGCTTGAGATTGGTTTCTACCAACGAATATAAGCATTTGCTGGATGAACGTGAACTGGAACCAACCAATATTGTCGAGATGGCCCGTTCACAAGGTCGTAACTTGCTCATTGGTGCATTGGCGGCTTTGGCAAGCTACGCGCTGTTTCATCTTGTCACTGTGTTCCCGTTGTCGTGGATCACGATTTACTCCAAACGTTCACTGAGCGGATTTTTGGAGGTTCAGATGATTGGTGGCGTATTGATGATCCTGGGTATTATTATTTCAGGTCTGGTTGCTGATCGTATTGGCCGTCGCAAAATGTTATTTGTTTTGGCGCTGATGATTGCTGTGCTGAGTGGATTCGTGCCGGCCTTGTTAGGTGGCAGTGAGCTTGGACAGGATATCTTTATTCTGTTGGGATTCAGTATATTGGGCTTGTCTTATGGGCAGGCATCGGGTGCTGTGACTTCTAATTTTTCTCCCAAATACCGTTATACCGGTGCTGCCCTGACGTCTGATCTGGCATGGCTCGTCGGGGCAGGCTTTGCTCCCTTAGTGGCGCTTGGACTGTCTTCACATTTCGGGCTGGAATATGTCAGCCTGTACCTGCTATCCGGTGCAGCATGCTCGATAGCGGCGCTTAGTTTGAATCGCGCTTTAGAGATCAGAAATTAGTCGACGATATTTGAGCAGATGTTGGATGTATGTCCATCGTCTGTCAGACGGATAAATCGGTGGCCTCAAGAAGTGTTCGCTTCTTGAGGTCATCGATTTTTATTTTCGGACTTTGCCAAAAAGATATGTCTACACTCACGGGATCAAGGTAAAGTTACTAAAGCGTAGCAACATTCTTTAAAGTTCAAAGGTAGTTCAATGCATTCTAGAACCAGAATTAAAATTTGTGGTTTAACCCGTGTGGAAGATGTGCGTGTCGTTGTCGCGGCAGGGGCTGATGCCCTGGGTTTTGTGTTTTACCCACCCAGCCCACGCTATGTTACGCCTGAGGCTGCCGGTGCCTTGTTGCGTGAAATCCCTCCTTTTGTGATGTCGGTTGGGCTGTTCGTGAATATCGATGAAGCAGGCTTGCAGGATGTCATCAGCAAGGCTCCCGTGCAATTACTGCAATTTCATGGTGATGAAACACCTGAGCAATGCGCCCGCTTGGCTGCCAGTGTGAATCGTCCTTTTATGCGTGCTTGTCGCGTCAAACCTGACACAAGTGCAGCGGATTTGCTAGAATGTGAACAGTCTTATCGTAAGGCTAGTCCTTTATTCAGTGGTTTATTGCTTGATACCCATGTCGATGGGTATGGCGGTAGTGGAAAGGTTTTTGATTGGTCTCTCATCCCAAAAGAGCTCGCGCCTCGGGTCGTTTTAAGTGGTGGCTTGAGCGTACAGAACGCGACTGGCGCAGTTAGTCAGGTTCGCCCGTTTGCGGTCGACATCAGCAGTGGTGTGGAAGCGGCAAAAGGTATCAAGGATGAATCCAGCGTGCGTGCATTTATAGCTGCAGTGCGTCTGGCAGACAATCAGGAATAGGGTGTCACCTGGGGAAGCATTCCCCCGGGGCATTGCTTCCAAGCCAGTTTGAAGGAATGAAAATGAAAGAACTCCAGTCTTTGGATGCTCAGTTCGAGCGCCAGCCTACCGCCAGCCAGGCAATTTATCAGTCAGCCGACTACCATTTACCCGATGCGCGTGGTCATTTTGGTCAGTTCGGGGGCACTTTTGTGTCCGAAACCTTGACCCATGCGCTAACAGAACTCAAAGAGGCTTATGCCAAGTTCCAGCATGATCCCGCGTTTCTGGCCGAGTTCCGCAATGAATTGAAATACTTTGTCGGGCGTCCGTCGCCTGTGTATCACGCCAGGCGCTGGTCTGACCTGATGGGTGGGGCACAAATCTATTTCAAGCGTGAAGACCTGAATCATACCGGTGCCCACAAGATCAATAATGTCATCGGCCAGGCTTTGCTGGCCAAGCGTATGGGCAAGCCGCGTGTCATCGCCGAGACTGGCGCGGGTCAGCATGGTGTGGCTACTGCCACTATCTGCGCCCGTTTTGGTCTGGAATGCGTGGTCTACATGGGTTCTGAGGACGTCAAGCGTCAGGCGCAAAACGTGTATCGCATGAAGTTGCTGGGGGCAACCGTGGTGCCGGTGGAATCCGGTTCCAAAACCCTGAAGGATGCCTTGAATGAAGCCATGCGTGACTGGGTGGCGAATGTGGATAATACGTTTTACATCATAGGCACCGTGGCTGGCCCGCATCCTTACCCCATGATGGTTCGGGATTTTCAATCGGTCATTGGTGAAGAATGCTTGTGGCAGATGCCAGAGCAAACCGGGCGCCAGCCAGATTATGTGGTGGCTTGCGTTGGTGGTGGCTCGAATGCCATGGGTATTTTCTACCCGTATATTGATCACAAACAAGTGCAACTCATCGGTGTGGAAGCCGCAGGCGAGGGGCTGGAAAGTGGTAAGCATTCGGCGTCGCTGACGGCAGGTTCGCCCGGTGTCTTGCATGGTAACCGGACCTATTTGCTGCAGGATGAAAATGGTCAGGTCATAGAAACCCATTCTGTTTCGGCGGGCCTGGATTATCCTGGCGTGGGGCCAGAACATGCATGGCTGAAAGAAAGTGGCCGGGCACAATACGTGACCATTACCGATGACGAGGCGCTTAAGGCTTTCCACGATTGCTGTCGCATTGAAGGCATCATTCCGGCGCTGGAATCCAGTCATGCCCTGGCTTACGCAGCCAAGCTGGCAGCGACTTTGCCCAAGGACAAGATCGTTTTGGCAAATCTGTCTGGCCGGGGTGACAAGGACATGCATACCGTGGCTGAGCGTGCCGGGCTGAAGTTCTGATTCGCAATCGCCGGCAATGCAGACATACAGGCATACAGGCAAAGCTGTCTGTATGTCTTCCCTAGCAAGAATTGAGATTGATGCCATCTGATTGCAGACAGCGCATCAAATGAGGACCGACAAGATGTCAAGAATTCAAAATACCATGGCTGCTTTGGCGGCCAGCAATAAAAAAGGTTTAATCCCTTTCATCACCGCAGGTGACCCTGCACCTGATTTAACAGTGCCTTTGATGCATGCCCTGGTCGAGGGCGGGGCCGATATTATCGAGCTGGGCGTGCCGTTTTCTGACCCGATGGCGGATGGCCCTGTCATTCAGCGTGCCTCTGAAAGGGCGCTGCAATTTGGAGTTGGTTTGCGGGATGTATTACAATTCGTCCGCGAATTCCGGCAAAGTGATCAAAAGACACCGGTGGTACTGATGGGCTATGCCAATCCCATAGAGCGCATGGGGCAAGATGCCTTCATCGCCAAGGCAGCCGAAGTTGGGGTGGATGGTGTGCTGGTGGTGGATTACCCGCCGGAAGAATGTGAAGAATTTGCAAGAAAAATGCAACAACAGGGCATGGATACCATTTTCTTGCTGGCACCGACATCGACCGATGAGCGTATTGCACAAGTTGGCAAAATTGCCAGTGGTTATGTGTATTATGTGTCGCTGAAGGGGGTCACCGGGTCTGGCGCATTGGATCTGGATGCCGTTGCGGCCATGATCCCACGTATCAAAAAACATGTCACCGTACCGGTGGGAGTGGGATTTGGCATACGCGACGGGGCCACGGCCAGAGCCATTTCCACAGTATCGGATGCGGTGGTGATAGGCTCGCGCATCATCCAGGAACTGGAAAATACCCCGCGTGAAAACGCTGTTGCTGCAGTGAAAAGCTTTATTTCTGGTGTCAGACAGGCGTTGGACGAGTAAAATACGCGCCTGACTGGTTCTTTTACCAGAATGAACCTGATGCCAGGTTGTTAAAAAGACAGCCTGGCGGACATAAGGAGAAAACATGAGTTGGTTAGAAAAACTGTTACCACCGCGTATACAACGCTCGGAATCTGCAAATCGTAAATCGATTCCCGAAGGTTTGTGGGTCAAGTGCCCGTCTTGCGAAGCGGTGCTTTACCGTTCTGATCTGGAAGCCAATATCCATGTTTGTCCCAAGTGCAGCCACCATTTACGCATCGGTGCACGTGAACGTCTGGATGCCTTGCTCGATGCAGGTGGTCGTTATGAAATCGGCCAGGAAGTCTTGCCTATCGATACACTGAAGTTCAAAGACAGCAAGAAATATCCTGATCGCCTGAAAGACGCGCTGGAAACCACAGGTGAAACGGATGCCATGGTTGTCATGGGCGGTTCCATCATGGCGGTGCCGGTCGTCGCAGCTTGTTTTGAATTTGAATTCATGGGTGGTTCCATGGGTTCCGTAGTGGGTGAACGTTTTGTTCGTGGTGTGCAGGCAGCGCTGGAACAAAAAGTGCCTTTCCTGTGCTTCACCGCGACGGGTGGCGCACGTATGCAAGAGGGCTTGCTGTCCCTGATGCAGATGGCCAAGACCACTGCCATGCTGACCAAATTGTCAGAAAAGAAATTACCCTTCATCTCCGTCCTGACTGACCCTACCATGGGCGGCGTATCCGCTTCTTTCGCCTTCCTGGGTGACGTGGTGATTGCAGAACCCAAGGCCCTGATCGGTTTTGCCGGTCCGCGCGTGATCGAAAACACTGTGCGCGAAAAATTGCCGGAAGGCTTCCAGCGTTCTGAATTCTTGCTGCAAAAAGGCGCGATAGACATGATTGTCGATCGTCGCAAGATGCGTGAAGAGATTGCGCGTTTGCTGGCTTTGTTGCAAAACCAGCCCGCTGAAGCAGTATCCTCCTGATTTATAGTGAATAGCCAATAAGCCCGAAGCATTTTTTGTTCGGGCTTTTTTTATCTTATGACAAACTTACCTGCCACCTTGGCTGCCTGGTTGGCCGTACTTGAAACCCGCCATTCCAAAGAAATCGATATGGGCCTGGACCGCGTTGCTGCGGTCAAAAACAAGCTGGGAATTCACTACGATTGCCCTGTCATCATGGTCGCAGGTACGAATGGCAAAGGCTCTACCTGCGCCATGCTGGAAGCCGTGTTGATGCAGGCCGGTTACCGTGTCGGCTTGTACAGCAAGCCCCATTTCCTGGATTTTAATGAACGCGCCCGCATCGATGGCGAAATGGTCAAGGATGATGTTTTCATATCCACCTTCAATGCCGTTGAAGAAGCGCGTGGCGACATATCGCTGACGTATTTTGAATTTACTACGCTGGCAATTTGCAAATTGCTGGCCGATGCCAAACTCGATGTCGTGATACTCGAAGTCGGCCTGGGTGGACGTCTGGATGCGGTGAATGTCATTGATGCCGACGTGTCCATCGTTACCAGCATTGATATCGACCATATTGATTACCTGGGTGATACCCGCGAAAAGATCGGTTTTGAAAAAGCCGGGATCTTCCGCGCCGGCAAGCCGGCAATTTGTGGCGACCCTTTGCCGCCACAATCGCTGATTGATCATGCACAAGCCATAGGCGCTGATCTATGGCTGTTTGGGCGTGATTTCAACTATAACGGCGACAAGCAGCAATGGAATTTTGCCGGGCGCAGCCAGCGCCGCAATTCCCTCGGCTACCCCAGCCTGCGTGGTGCCAACCAGTTGTTGAATGCATCTGCTGTACTGGCAGCACTGGAAGCCTTGAAGCTTGAATTGCCGGTAGGTGCGCAGGAAGTGCGTACCGGCCTGGTGATGGTGGACTTGCCGGGCCGCTTCCAGGTCATGCCAGGCCGCCCGACGGTGGTGCTGGATGTGGCGCATAATCCGCATGCGGCGGCCACCCTGGCGCAAAATCTGGACAATATGGGTTTTCATGCCTATACCTATGCGGTGTTTGGCTCCATGCTGGACAAGGATATCGATGGTGTGATTGCAAAATTGAAAGATAAAGTCGATCACTGGTGTGTCACAGCCTTGCCTTTGCCGCGAGCGGCCCCAGTTGATGTATTGAAAGACAAGCTGATTGCTGCGGGAGTGCTGGCTGATGCTGAAAAAACAGTCACCAGTTTCGATACGCCAGAGCAGGCCTATGCGGACGCCATCAGCAAAGCGGGCGAAAATGATAGAATAGTGGTCTTTGGATCCTTCTTGACGGTCGCAGGTGTGATGCGCGCCCGTCGTTCGGCACTCCATTGATGTTTTTTGCAGGCCGGTTTGGTCGTCATGGACCGGTTTGCTAACCAACCAGAAATTTGCACATGGGTTTGCTCTCGCGTTTTACACAGAAGCAGGAAACATCCGAACCTCAGGATAGTGGCGAATTCCGCTCTCGCGCCGAAGAAGAGAGTATTCAGACGCGTTCGCGCACTAAAAAGGCTGAATCCAAGCGTAAGACCAAGACAGATGACCCTATCCTGCCTGAGAAAAAGCGTGCCAGACGGCGCCTGATCGGTGCGGTTGCGCTGGCCCTGGCAGCCATCATTGGCTTGCCCATGATCCTTGATTCTGACCCCAAACCGCTGGCTGATGATGTCAACATCCGCATCCCGTCAAAAGACAAAGCTTATGATGGCAATGCAGCGGCTTCCGCTTCTGCCCAGACAGTGACGCCAAGAGCCAAGAATCTGGCCGCCAATGAACCGGTGGAAGAAATTATTGAAGTGGCACCCTTGCCGAAAAACAAAGCAGCAAACAATGCGGCGAATGTGCCTGCGGCCCCTCCGCTAGTTGCTGCGAAACCGGCCAAGCCAGAATTAAAACCGGAAGTTAAAACTGAAGCAAAGGTTGAGACTAAGCTTGTCGCCAAATCAGAAACCAAACCTGAGTCAAAAATTGAGGTCAAACCTGTCACCGCTACGGCAAAACCCGCGGAAAAAGATCAGGCAACTGTAAAAGCGGAAGTGAAAACAGAAGCCAGGCCGGTCGTTGCCAAGCCCGGTAGTGCGGATGACGAAGCCGCCCGTGCGCTCGCCATACTGGAAGGAAAAACACCGCCCAGGCCGCCAGTCAGCAAGCCGGCCGAGGCTGTTGCCAAGTCATCATTTACGGTACAGGCAGGTGCTTTCTCTACACAGGCCAAGGTGGATGAACTGCAAGCCAAGCTGAAAGCTGCTGATATCAAGTCCTATACGCAAAAGATAGTGACGACCAATGGCGAAGTGACCAGGATACGGCTGGGGCCTTTTGCCTCGAAAGAAGAAGCAGATAAAATGCGCGCCAAATTGAGCAAGCTGGGTATCAATGCCAGCATACCGACGAACTAGGCCAGATCTGCAATGACCCTGTTTGATTATCTTGTCATACTGGTGCTGGTTTGTTCTATCGTCATCAGTACCTTGCGCGGATTGATCAAGGAAATTTTGTCGCTGGTGAGCTGGATAGTTGCTTTTGTGGTGGCAAATGCCTTCAGTGAAACACTGGCCGGCTGGCTGCCAGCTGCAGTGCCCGGACAGATATTGCGCCTGATCGTGGCCTTCATTGCCCTCTTCATCGGCGTGCGCCTGATGATGGCGCTGATCATCATGGCATTTGATGCCGTGATCAAGGCTAGCGGTTTGACGCTGGCAGACCGCGGCCTGGGTGGATTGTTTGGCCTGGCACGTGGTTGTGTGCTGGTGTTGGCGGCGGTATTGGTGTGCGGAATGACATCCATTCCCAAGCAGGCATTCTGGACCGGGGCAGTGCTCAGCCCGATAGCAGAAGCCGCTGCACTTGCCATTCTTCCGCTATTGCCCGAATCCATATCCGGGCACGTAAAGTTTTAATTGTTTTTTTTAGGAGTCCACCATGTGTGGCATCGTAGGCGTATTCTCAAATAATCCTGTCAATCAATTGATTTACGACGCACTGCTGTTATTGCAGCATCGCGGTCAGGATGCTGCCGGTATCGCGACCAATCATGGCAATAAATTCGCCATGCATAAAGCGAACGGTCTGGTGCGTGACGTTTTCCGTACCCGCAATATGCGTTCCCTGCCGGGCAATGTCGGTATTGGCCAGGTACGTTATCCAACTGCTGGCTCCACCAGTGAAGAAGAGGCGCAACCTTTCTACGTCAATGCCCCATTTGGTATTGTGCTGGCCCACAACGGCAACCTGACCAATGCGGTAGAGCTGAAAATCGAATTATTTAAAAATGACCGCCGTCATTTGAATACTGATTCTGACTCTGAAGTCTTGCTGAATATCCTGGCGCATCAAATTCAGGAAGTCACCAGTGGTTATTCGCTGGACCCGGAAGGCTTGTTCCGTGCAGTTTCCATACTGCACAGGCGCGTGCGTGGGTCGTATGCCGTAGTCGCTCAAATCTCTGGCTATGGCTTGCTGGCTTTCCGTGATCCTTTTGGTATCCGTCCTTTGTGTATTGGTGTTTCGCAAACCGACAGTGGTGCTGAATACATGATCGCCAGCGAATCGGTCGCTCTCGAAGGTCTGGGCTTCAAGTTCTTGCGTGATGTCGAGCCAGGTGAAGCCTTGTTCGTCGACATGGATGGCAAATTGCATACCCAGCAATGTGCTGATAATCCTAGCCTGAACCCTTGCGCCTTTGAATACGTCTACCTGGCCCGTCCAGATTCCATCATCGATGGCGCATCGGTTTATCTGACACGCCTGAAAATGGGTGAATATCTGGCAGAGAAAGTACGCAACCAGTTCCGCGATGGCGAAATTGATGTGGTCATGCCTATCCCTGATTCTTCCCGGCCTTCAGCGATGGAGCTGGCATTGAAATTGAATCTTGATTATCGCGAAGGCTTTATCAAGAACCGTTATATTGGCCGCACCTTCATGATGCCCGGTCAGGCCGTACGTCGCAAATCGGTGCGCCAGAAGCTGAACGCCATCGTTTCTGAATTCAAAGGCAAAAGCGTGTTGCTGGTCGATGATTCCATCGTCCGTGGCACAACCAGCCGTGAGATTGTGCAAATGGCGCGTGAATCGGGTGCCAAGCGCGTGATTTTCGCTTCAGCCGCACCGCCAGTACAATTTCCTAACGTCTACGGTATCGACATGCCTACCCGCAGTGAATTGATTGCCTATGGTCGCAGCGAAGAAGAAGTCTGCCGTGAAATCACAGCCGATGCCCTGGTGTATCAGGATGTCGCTGCCATGAAGCGTTCCATCTCTGATGTGAATCCTGTATTGAAAAATATAGAAGCATCCTGTTTTGATGGTTTCTACATCACAGGTGATGTGACAGCCGGTTATCTGGACAAGCTGGAAACCGCACGCAATAACCCGCGTGCAGAACCAGAAGATCTGTTGCGTTCACAGTTGAACTTGAACCTGGCAACTGCTGATTAACAACGATTGAGTTAAAAAAACCTGTCCGTCTGAACAGCGGGCAGGTTTTTTTACGCCTGATTAATATCTGATGACAAGCAGGATTGTGCCAGTAAGCCACAGTTTTGTTTCATGCTTGCCGAAAAAGCATTGAATGAATTACCATTGCCGACATCCGTAATCTCTACTTCAAGGATGTCTGCCATGACCACACCCCTGCTGGATGTGCGCAAGCTGAGTAAGACCTTTGGTACGCGCAAGGTTGTCGATGATATTTCTTTTTCGATTGCCCGCGGTCAGACCCTGGGCTTGCTGGGCCCCAACGGCGCTGGTAAATCGACGACCGTCGGCATGATCTGCGGCTTGTTGCAGCCGGAGCAGGGTAGTGTGCAACTTGATGGGCAAACCATGGGGCCGGGCAATAATGCCGTGAAATTCAAGATTGGCCTGGTGCCGCAAGACTTGGCCCTGTATGAAGACTTGCCTGCCAGGGAAAACCTGAAACTGTTTGGCGCGCTGTATGGCATGTCGGGCAGCAAGTTGCAGCAACGCTGTGATGCAGTGCTGGAACTGGTCAACCTGTCTGATCGTGCTGCCGACAAACCATCCACTTTTTCTGGCGGCATGAAACGGCGTTTGAATATCGCCGCCGCCTTATTGCATGATCCCGAATTGCTGATTCTTGATGAGCCCACTGTTGGCGTCGACCCGCAGAGCCGGAATGCCATTTTCGACAGCCTGGAAGTGCTGAAAAGCCAGGGGCGAACCCTGATCTACACCAGCCACTACATGGAAGAAGTGGAAAGACTGGCTGACCATATCGTCATTATTGACCACGGCAAAGTCATTGCCAATGAAACCCCGGCAGACCTGTACCGGCGTCTGCCTGCCAAGGCGGCCCTGTCAGTCGATCTCGCCAGGGAAGTGAGCGAGTTAGATGTGGCGGCGCTCAGCGTCCTGGATGGTGTGAATAGCGTACTGGTGGCAGATCAGGGCAAGCGTCTTGAAGTGACCCTGGTGGAGCATGATGTAGCACTGCGCCTGCTGGACTGGCTGGCCAGGCAGGGTTATAAAACCACCCATTTTGCGACAGCCAAAACCAATCTGGAAGACGTATTTTTAACCCTGACGGGCCGTAGCCTGCGTGACTGATGGACGATCTTGTTGCTGTGTCAGCTGTACCGGTTTCAATTTTTAAGCGAATTTCTAAAAGGCTGTTGCGAAATTAAGATGGCCAGGCGCCGTCGCTGCAGACAGTACTTTAGTACGGCAAGGCGACGCAACAACGCCAGGTTAATTTCGCAACAACCTTTAAGGAATAAACATGACCGCCTTGCTCGCACTGATCAGGAAAGATCTGATACTGTTTATGGCAGATCGCCGTGCCTTGCTGCTGAATTTGCTGATGCCCATTTTGTTAGGTGCTTTCTTTGGTTTTATCACTGGTGGCGGTGGCTCAAAAGATGCAGCCAAGATAGAGGTGGCATTGGTCGTGCAGGACAACCATCCCATCAGCCAGAAGATCGTCAAAGGACTCAAGGAAGAAGCATCGCTGTCGGTCAAGGAAATGCCGCTGGAAGAAGCAAAGGCGATGGTGCTCAAAGGCAAGATCAATGTCGCCATCGTACTACCTGAAAAGTTTGGCGAACTTGCTGGCGCTGCCTTGTTTGGTGCCAGAGCCAAACCGGAATTGCCGGTATTTTATGATCCATCGCAGAGTGCCGTATTGGCCATGGTCAAAGGCATGTTGACGCAGCAGGTCATGCAAAGTGTCAGTGCCGAAATGTTTGCTGGTAAAAGCGGGACAGCTTTAGTGGACCAGGGTTTGCAGGAACTGGAAAAAAGCAGTCAGCAAAATCCCGACATGGTAGAGTTGCGCGATTTTCTCGGTAGTGTCAAAAAGTTTCAGTCACGTCAGCAAGCTGAGCTTGCAGCAGGAAAAGACGGCAAAACTGAAAAGTCTGGCATGCCAGCAGGTGGTCTAAGCATGCCTTTCACCACCAAGGATGAAGCCATGATCGCGGGTGATGCCGCTACCAGTAAATACAATGGCTATGCACATTCCTTTGCAGGCATGAGTGTGCAGTTTATTTTGTTCATGGCGATTGACGCTGGCATCGGTGTTTTGCTGGCCAGGCGCCTGGGTTTATGGAATCGCCTGCTGGCTGCACCTGTGGGGCTGAATACGCTGTTGATTGCGCGTGCCTTGTCGTGTGCATTGATTGCCTTTTTTCTGATCAGCTTTATTTTTGCTGTGGCAGTCGTGGTGTTCAAGGTGAATATTGCCGGCAGCTTGCCGGGATTTATAGGTGTCGCGATTTCATTTGCCCTGATGACAGCCAGCTTCGGTTTATTGATCGCCGCCTTTGGTAAAACGCCAGAAGCTGCGCGTGGTATTTCGGTTTTTGCGACGCTGATCATGGTGATGTTAAGCGGTGCCTGGATGCCGTCTTTCATGTTTCCACAATGGTTGCAAAGCCTGACCCTGATCGTGCCAACCCGCTGGGCCGTTGATGGCCTGGATGCCATGACCTGGCGTGGATTGGGTCTGGATGCTGCTTTGCCGGCCATCGGTGTGCAATTGATTTTTACACTGTTGTTTGGTGCGCTGGCTTTGTGGCGTTTTCGCAAAGCCTGAATCAATTCAATCAAATATTTGATTGGATTTTCGTCTCTAATTAGCGTCTCGAATACCCCCTTGCGTCATGGTCTTTGGTTACTGTGGCGCAGGGCCGGATTCCCTCCATTTCTCCTTGCTCGTATCGGGTATCGCAAAGTAACGGAAATGCTTTCCTGTTTCATTTCAATACAATAAATGCACGGTCATTGCTAGCATTCAGCCTTGCTTAAAAATACAATCTGCCCAGAGTGCAAAATTCCTTGTGCCATGGCAGTAGCTTATTTTTATATGTTTGAAACTTATGTATCCCAAATTTAAATGTAATAGTTTGACGCTGGCGATTGCAGGTGTGTTTTCTATTGCACCTTTTGCTTATGCGCAATCAACACCGCCAGAACCACAAAAAAATACAGAAGAAACAAATCCAAACGCGAACGCCAAGGAAAAGGCTGCAGTAAAAAAAACAGATGCTGCCAGCAAGGATAATGTTCAGAAAGTAACCATCAACGGTGGCCGCACTGATCTGGAGGAGCGTCGTCAATCTACCGCTGCCAAGATGATTTTTGGCCGCGAAGAACTGGATCGCAATGGCGACAGCAGCCTGGGCGAAGTCCTGAAAAGATTGCCTGGCGTAACCATCGGTGGCCGGCCGGGTCGCGGTGGTGATATCCGCATGCGTGGCATGGGTAACGGATATACGCAGATATTGATCAACGGTGAACGTGCGCCGCGTGGTTTCTCGATGGACAGCCTGACACCTGATCAGGTGGAACGCATAGAAATCATGCGTGGCCCGGTGGCGGAATTCAGTACCCAGGCGATTGCCGGCACCATCAATATTGTGCTGCGTGAAGAATACAAGCAAAAGGATATTGACCTTAAAACTTCACTGGGGTTTGAACAGGGGCGTATTGCCCCGAACGTGTCTGTGACCGTGCCGGGTGAAATTGGTAGTTTGTCGTATGCCCTGAGTGGTTCAGTATTCCAGAACCGCCAGCATGATGAAAGCACGACCTCCACCAATGAAAAAGGTGTTGATGGAAAAGATGCCTTGATACAAAACCAGGCGGATCAGACCAATCGCAAGACCACAGGCATCCATTTTACACCGCGTTTCAACTATCGCTTTGAGAATGGCGATACGCTGACGATGCAACCGTTTTTGATGCTCTCACGTAGCGATTCCAGCAATCAGAGTGAGGTGGATCAGCTCTACCGCTCACCTACGTTGGTGGCGCCTACGCCCTATGCTTTTGCCACTTTTGGTGCGCATGCAGAAACCACCTTCCTGCGCGGCTTTGGTAACTGGCAGCACAAGTTTGACGATAATGCCAAATTGAATATCAAGTTTGGCGGCGGCCTAGGCAAAATGGATAATTCGTCGCTGCGCTATCAGTTTGACAAAGCGGGAAATCAGATAGATATCATCAGTGATGTCAACAATACCCGTGATAGTAGTCTCAACACGGGCGGTAAATATACCAAGCCCTTTGGTGAAGGACATACGCTGGCCGCCGGTTGGGATCTGGAAGCCGGGCAGCGTTCACAAACCAGGGTGTCGCTGGATAATGGCCAGCCACAGTTTGCCGATTCTGGTGATAATCTGGATGCCAGCACGCGCCGCCTGGCAGTATTTGTGCAGGATGAATTTGATATCAGTCCACAATTTGCGGCCTATGCCGGTCTGCGCTGGGAAGGTATCAAGACCAGCAGTACTTCGTCAAAAGGTGCTGTGAACAATACCAGCAGCGTCTGGAGTCCCTTGCTGCATGGTGTCTGGCGCATTCCGGATAGCAAGGACCAGATACGTGCAAGCCTCACTAACAGTTATCGTGCGCCAGCACTGAATGACCTGATTGCCTTGCCCAGTATTTCAAATCTGAACGGGCCTACCCGCCCTGACCGCACCGGTAATCCTTTGCTGAAGCCGGAACTGTCGAAAGGGATGGATATCGCCTATGAACATTATCTGACGCGCGCGGGTATCGTCAGCGCCAATTTCTTTATACGTGACATTAATGATCTGATACGTCGTCGTACCGTATTGACCGATACCAGCACTGGTCAGCGCTGGGTATCGTCACCGGTAAATATCGGTCATGCCGTCACACGTGGCCTGGAACTGGAAGCGAAATTCCAGTTGCAGGAATTCTTCCCCGATGGTCCGGCAATTGACGTGCGCAGCAATTACAGTCATTTCTGGTCCAAGGTGGATGATGTGCCGGGGCCAAATAATCGTCTTGACCAGCAACCATCACAGACTGCCAATTTTGGTCTTGATTATCGTCCATCCAAAATACCTTTGACCGTGGGTGGCAACATCAACTGGACACCGGCGTATGTGATACAAAACAGTGACACTCAGGTCACCAGTACCGGTATCAAGCGACAAATGGATTTGTATGGTTTGTGGAAATTCAACTCGAATCTGCAAGTACGTCTGTCAGCGAATAATCTCCGGGCCAATGATTACCTGAGTGGCACAGTCGTCACCACAGGTGGCATCAACCATGCGGACTACACCACGGCACGCACCTATACCACCTGGACCTTGCGCGTAGAGATGAAGTTGTAATAACCTGTTTACGATCTTACTGCGCGAGCGTGATCGGGGCTCATGTGCTGCTCAAAATGCTCATGGTCTTAGAGTACATTCCGCTTTTTGCGCTGCGTTTTTGTTACCTTTACCCCGCTGACGCTCGCTCGCTACAGATCGTAAACTGGTTCTAAGGAAATAAGTGGAAAGGGCAGGTGATCGTGCAGTGCAGCACGATCACGATTGCCGGAGTACAATAGTCACACAGGCGGGTGTGTTGCCTGGTTCGCTGGCTCGCCCGCACTATTTCCTTTTTGTTCATCATGTTATCTTCAGAACTCAACGCCGATCTGCATAGTCATTCCATCATTTCTGACGGCGTGTTGGCGCCGGCACAACTTGCTGCCCGTGCCAAATCCAATGGGGTGGAGTTGTGGGCGCTGACAGATCATGATGAAGTCAGGGGCATCCCCGAAGCGCGTGCCGCTGCCCATGATCTGGGTATGCGGTATATCCCCGGCGTCGAGATTTCCGTTACCTGGGCTGGCAAGACCATTCACGTCGTCGGCCTGAATATTGATGAAACCAGCCAGGGCCTGGTAGATGGCCTGGCAAAAACCCGTTCTGGTCGTGAAAGCCGGGCGCGCGATATGGCCGCAGAACTGGCCAGCCGTTCCGGTATTTTGAACGCCTATGAAGGCGCGCTGAAATATGTGGGTAACCCGGACCTGATTTCACGCTCCCATTTTGCCCGCTACCTGGTTGAAATAGGGGCAAGTGCCACTGTATCGGATGTATTCAAACATTATCTTGCCGAAGGCAAGCCCGGTTATGTACCGCATCGCTGGGCCACATTGAGTGATGCAGTGGGCTGGATACGTAATGCCGGTGGTACGGCGGTCGTCGCCCACCCGGGTCGTTATGACCTGACCCCGCTGGCATTTGATGCTTTCTTTACAGAATTCAAGAATCTTGGTGGCCTGGCAATTGAAACGGTCACCGGCAGCCATACTGTTGATCAGTACGAGGAATACACCAAAGTTGCTGCGCAATACGGGTTTTTGTCGTCACGCGGGTCGGATTTTCACTCCCCGCAAGATGCGGAAATTGATATTGGACACTTGCCCGTCTTGCCATCCATGGCGAAACCGGTCTGGGAAACATGGGTGTGACTTGAATTTCCCGGGATTGGCCTTATTTGCAGGACATGAATTTTGCAGTTTCCTGAGTGAGGTGAGTCATGAAGCGTATCGTACTGTTTTTGCTGACTAATCTGGCCGTCATGGCCGTCATGTCTATTGTGTTGTCCTTGCTGGGCGTCAACCGCTTTTTAACGGCGAACGGCCTGCAACTGGGCACGCTGATGGCGTTTTCCCTGGTAGTCGGATTCACAGGCGCCATTTTTTCCCTGCTGATCAGTAAACCCATGGCAAAATGGTCAACCGGGGCCAGGGTGATAGACACGCCGTCGAATTCCACCGAACTATGGCTGCTGAATACGGTCAAAGCCTTGTCTGAACGGGCTGGTATCGGTATGCCGGAAGTTGCGGTATACAATGGCGAGCCAAATGCCTTTGCCACCGGTGCCTTCAAGAATTCTGCCTTGGTTGCGGTTTCCACGGGTTTGCTGGAAGGCATGACCAAAGAAGAAGTCGAAGCTGTACTGGGTCATGAGGTTGCGCATATTGCCAATGGTGATATGGTCACCATGACGCTGATACAGGGTGTGGTGAATACTTTTGTGGTTTTCCTGGCCAGGGTGGTAGGCTATGCAGTGGACAAGGCAGTATTTCGCAATGGCGATGATGATCGCCCCGGCATCGGTTACATGATTACGGTTTTTGTGTGTGAAATTCTGTTCGGTATAGCGGCATCGATGATCGTTGCCTGGTTTTCGCGCCAGCGCGAGTTTCGTGCAGATGCGGGTTCGGCCCAGTTGCTGGGTAATCGCCAGCCCATGATACATGCACTGGCCAGACTGGGTGGTATGGCACCTGGCGAATTACCAAAGTCTATGGCGGCTTCTGGCATCAGTGACAAACCGGGCTGGGGTGCTTTGTTTTCCACGCATCCACCAATGGAAGAGCGTATCGCTGCATTACAGAGCATGCGCTGATTGATTGAACGAATGTTAGTGGCGGTAGCACAGCTACCGCCTTTCTTATTTTTATGAGCCAATTTTTTCAAATTCATCCTGACAATCCGCAACTGAGATTGATCAAGCAGGCAGTGCAGATTATCGACAATGGCGGCATCGTGGCCCTGCCTACGGATTCCTGCTATGCGCTGGTTTGCCATCTGGATGACAAGGATGCGGTAACGCGTTTGCGCAAGATTCGCAATGTCGATGAAAAACATCATCTGACCCTGTTGTGCCGTGATCTGTCCGAAATTGCACAATATGCCAAAGTTGATAATCGCCAGTACCGCCTGCTGAAAGCAGCAACGCCAGGGCCGTACACTTTTATTCTGGAAGCGACCAAGGAAGTGCCGCGCCGCCTCAGTCATCCTTCACGCAAGACCATAGGTTTGCGGGTGCCGGAAAACAGTATCACCCATGCCTTGCTGGAAGAATTAAAGCAACCCTTGCTGGGGACAACCCTGATTTTGCCGGATGAAGCAGAACCTTTGACCGATCCCGGGCAGATACGTGAGCGTCTGGAAAAGCTGATTGATCTGGTGATTGATGGTGGTGCCTGTAGCCTGGTGCCTACCACGGTGATCGATATGACAGCAGACTCTCCCGAACTGGTGCGCCAGGGTAGGGGAGATGTGGCCCTGTTTGGTCTGTAATACTTGCTTCCCCTCCCTTTT
The DNA here is from genome assembly GCF_049340445.1 of Undibacterium sp. Ji50W. NCBI lineage: Bacteria > Pseudomonadati > Pseudomonadota > Betaproteobacteria > Burkholderiales > Oxalobacteraceae > Undibacterium > Undibacterium sp. Ji50W. Next base: position 119,087 of record NZ_JBMPOX010000014.1, read on the forward strand.
TTTGTTTGCCAGTGACCTCTTAGAGCTAATTCATGAATGAACTTATACAAACCGTATTGATTTACGCCCTGCCGGTGGTTTTTGCCATCACCCTGTATGAGGCAGCGCGTGGATATGCGGCGCGTCATTTTGGCGATACCACCGCACAGGCACAAGGGCGTCTGAGCTTTAACCCCCTGGTGCATATTGACCCTCTGGGTACCATCGTCATTCCCGTGGTGCTGTATCTGGCGACCGGCGGTGCCTTTCTGTTTGGGTATGCCAAGCCCATGCCTATCAATTTTGGGCAATTGCGGGATCCCAAGAAAAACCTGAAGTGGATCGCCTTGTCCGGGCCGGCGGCAAACTTTGCCATGGGTTTTGCCTGGCTGTTGCTGTCGGTAATTTTGCAGGCAATGAAGGTGGAAGAAACTTTCTTTTTGCAAATGGCGCGCGCCGGCATACTGACCAACCTGGCCATGTTCGCTTTTCACCTGATTCCTATCCCACCGCTGGCAGGCGGGCAGATTTTGCTGAGCTTGTTGCCGCATCAAATGGCGTATAAATTTGCCAAAGTAGAGCCATATTGCTTTTTCATCGTGATGGGCCTGGCCTTGCTGCATTTGCTGCAATACTGGATGTTGCCGCTGATGGTGGCGGGCAATATGATCTTGCAGGTCCTGATTACACCGTTTCTGCTGTTGCTGGGCTAAGTGGGTTGCATCGTGAATGTGCCTTCTGCCTGGTTGCAAAGACATATAGGCTTGTTGCCTGCCGGACTGGTGCTGGATCTGGCCTGCGGCGGCGGCAGGAATAGCTTGTTCTTGCTAGAAAAAAACTATGAGGTACTGGCGCTCGACAGGGATGGCCAAAGTTTCGTCATGCTTGAGACTGCCGGTGCCCGCACCATGTTGCATGATCTGGAGGCGGACATTGAACATGGCAACTGGCCATTTGCAGAAAATGCTTTTGCCGCGATCCTGGTCTGCAATTACCTGCACAGGCCATTGTTTCCTGCCATGCTGGGCAGCCTGGAGCCGGGCGGCCTGCTGATCTACGAAACCTTTGCTGCCGGTAATGCGCAGTTTGGCAAACCGTCAAATCCTGCCTTTTTATTACGGCAAGGCGAACTTCTTGCGCAAATCCGGTCTAATCCCCGGGTGGCAATGCAAGTGATTGCCTATGAAGAAGGCTATGTCGAACAGCCAAAACCAGCAATGATCCAGCGTATTTGTGCCAGAAAAACGGGAAAAATCAATGTTTTGGACAGGCTTTGAAACATTCTCCTACAAGTTTAAAGGCTTATTCCAGCTATTTGCGCCCAGATTATCAGCGTATCCGCTACAATCAGGGTTTTACTTTTTTCTTGCATTAACATGACAAAGATTCAGGGAAGTCTGGTTGCAATCGTAACCCCCATGCATGCGGATGGCAGTCTCGATTTGCCTTGTTTGCGCAAATTGATAGACTGGCATATCACCGAAGGTACGGATGGCATTGTCATTGTCGGGACAACGGGTGAATCACCGACGGTTTCTGTAGAGGAACATTGCGAATTGATACGTGTGGCGGTAGAGCATACCAACAAGCGTATTCCCATCATCGCCGGTTCTGGCGGCAATTCGACGGCAGAAGCCATAGCCCTGACCAAATTTGCCAAGCAGGCAGGTGCTGATGCATCCCTGCAGGTGGTACCTTACTACAACCGTCCTACCCAGGAAGGCATGTACCAGCATTTCAAGAAAATAGCGGAATCGGTAGATATTCCTGTCATTCTGTATAACGTGCCTGGCAGAACGGTTGCCGACATGTCGAATGAAACCATACTGCGTCTGGCCCAGGTTCCCGGCATCATCGGCGTCAAGGACGCGACTGGCAATATTGCCAGGGGCACCGACCTGATCCGTCTGGCACCTGAATCTTTTGCGGTCTTCTCTGGCGACGATGCAACTGCCATGGCCTTGATGCTGTGCGGTGGCAAAGGTAATATTTCGGTGACTGCCAACGTCGCGCCGCGTGCCATGCATGAGCTGTGCGTCGCTGCCATGGGTGGTAACATCAAGGAGGCGATTGCGATCAATAATCGCATGCTGCCCCTGCATAATAAATTGTTTGTAGAACCTAATCCTCTGCCGGTAAAGTGGGCGATGATTGAAATGGGATTGATCCCTGCCGGGATTCGTTTGCCGCTGGTTCCCATGGCTGCGCAATATCATGAAACCGTTCGTGCTGCTTTGCGCGAGTCAGGTGTATTACAATGATCTCCCCTGAACCGGCAGGTATCCTGTCAGTTTGCTTCATGCAGTTTTAATTGATAATAATTCGTAGGGACTTTCACATGGCAAAAAGCTTTGTTGCTAAAAACGGGATCATCGGCGCGGTTGCGCTGGTAGGTTTGACTGGCTGTAGTTCAATCAGCAACATCCTTGAACCGAATCGCATTGATTACAGAAGTGCCAGTAAGGCAACGGCTGCATCCCTGGAGGTGCCGCCAGATTTGACTCAGATTCGTCGTGATAACCGTTTTTCTATCCCTGAAGCCAATAAGAGTAGTGCAACAGCATCCGGCTACAACCTGGAAAGAGGCAACAAGGCCGCTGTCGGTACAGGTAGTGGTGCCGTTGCTGTCAAACAAGTACAAAACATGCGCATAGAGCGCAACGGTACAACGCGCTGGCTGGTGGTCAAGGATACACCTGAAGCCCTGTGGCCACAGTTGAAGGATTTTTGGCAAGAGCTGGGTTTCCTCATCAATGTGGAAAACCAGGAAACCGGTGTAATGGAAACCGACTGGGCTGAAAACCGCGCAAAAATCCCTCAGGATATTATCCGTAATACGCTGGGCAAGGTATTGGATTCCCTGTATTCGACCGGTGAGCGTGATAAATTCCGTACCCGTATCGAACGTGGTGCGAATGGTGAAGTAGAAATCTACATCAGCCATCGCGGCGCGCAAGAGGTGCTGGTTGGCTCACAAAAAGAAAGTACAGTGTGGACGCCACGTCCGGCTGATCCGGGCCTGGAAGCTGAATTCCTGTCGCGCCTGATGGTGCGTCTGGGTTCGGATGGTGAAAAAGCCAAAGTCGCGGTAACGGCAACAGCACCAGGCACACCAGCCGTTGCCCATGCTAAATTGCTGAAGGCAGATGGCTCCACTTACGTGGAAGTGGATGAAGCCTTTGATCGCTCATGGCGCAGGGTTGGTCTGGCACTGGATCGCATCGGCTTTACAGTGGAAGACAGGGATCGTTCACAAGGCCTGTATTTTGTCCGTTACATTGATCAGGACATCGATGCCAAAACCAAGGGTGCCAGCGAAGGCTTCTTCTCCAAATTGTTCTCGTTCGGTTCTTCCAGCGATGCAGCCAAGAATGCACAGAAATACCGTATTCTTGTGAAGAATGCACCGAATGGCGAAGTCAGTCATGTATCGGTACATGGCAATGACGGCAAGGTCGATACTTCTGCTGTTGCAGAGAAAATCCTGCAATTGCTGAATGATCAGTTGAAGTAATTTTGCTGTACAGACATGAAAAAAGCGAAGCTGATGCTTCGCTTTTTTTATTTGCTCCCGCTTTTACCCGAGCCTGTTTACCTGCGGGATGTGGGATGGGTGCTTAGCTGCAGCGCTTTTTCAGCGCATCGATATATGCCTGTCCATCCGGTGGCAGGCCGGTTCTTTGTGAGTTCCATATCATTTCACCCAGGCATTCCATGATTTCATGATGGGCCTCGTGTTCAGAATTGTTTCTTCTGGCCAGTATCTGAAATGCCTGCCTGATGCCAGGTGGCTGGTCCACCGAGATTTGCTCGGCAATCGACAAATGCATGGACAGATGCAGGAAGGGATTGGTTTGTCCCTGGTCAACGCTGTAATTGGTTTCCAGGGCCGCTTCGACATCGCTCAGGGCTTCGGTATATTCCGAATGCTGGCTGATCCAGTCGGCAGCAATGATTTCCAGTGGTGTCAGCACCAGGCTTTCACGGCTTTTACGAAAGGTTTCACAAAAAAAACGGCGGACATCGTGCTGGCTGGGGGTGAACATGAACAGGTCCAAAATAGTAAGTGTCGCTATTGTAAAAGGTATTTTATTTTGCTGCCCTGAAGCTTTTGGTTACTTCGGTTATGATCCACACATTATTTGAAAGGAAATCCCATGCTTAGCAAAGAATCACTGGACCAATTGTTCACCAATGCCCGTACCCACAATGCCTGGCTGAACAAAGCTGTCACTGACGCACAGTTGCAAGACATTTATGATTTGATGAAGTGGGGTGCCACTTCTGCCAACTGTTCTCCTGCGCGTGTCATTTTTGTAAAATCGGCGGCAGAAAAAGAAAAACTGCTGGCTTGTGTAGCCCCAGGCAATCTGGAAAAAACCAGAGCAGCGCCCGTGACTGCCATCATCGGCATGGACATGGAATTTTATGAAAAATTGCCACAACTGTTTCCCCATGCAGATGCGCGTTCATGGTTCGTGGGTAACCAGCCTATGATCGATGATGCGGCTTTCCGCAATTCATCGTTGCAGGGGGCTTACCTGATGCTGGCAGCACGCGCAGCAGGCCTGGATTGCGGCCCCATGTCAGGTTTTGATGCCGACAAACTGAATGCCAGCTTTTTTGCCGGCACCAGCGTCAAGGCCAACTTCATTTGCAACCTGGGCTATGGCGATGCACAACAATTGTTCCCGCGTTCACCGCGTCTGGCTTTTGATGAGGCTTGCAAGATAGTCTGATCGTCTTATCGGGTTAAGCATGCTATCTGGTGAAGAGTTCCGCAGGGGGATTCTTCACCCTGTACTTGCTGCACGGGTGCTTCAAACGGTGTCGGGCACAGGTGTTTTTTGCTTGAAGTCACACAGATCGGCGATCATGCAATTCCAGCACTTGGGTTTTCTGGCGATGCAGGTATAGCGTCCATGCAAAATCAGCCAGTGATGGGCATCTTGTTTGAATTCTGCCGGAACAAACTTCAGTAATTTTTCTTCGACGATATCCACATTCTTGCCAGGCGCAATGCCGGTGCGATTGGACACGCGGAAAATATGCGTATCGACCGCAATGGTAGGTTCGCCAAAAGCCGTATTCATCACCACGTTAGCAGTTTTTCTGCCTACACCTGGCAGCGCTTCCAGTGCTTCGCGCTGGCGCGGAACTTCTCCATGATGCTCGGCTATCAGCAGGCGGCAAGTCTCGATCACGTTCTTGGCCTTGGTGCGGAACAGGCCTATCGTCTGTATATAAGGGATCAGGCCATCTACACCCAGTGCATGAATCTTGGCGGGCGTGTTGGCGACCGGGTACAGCAGCCGCGTAGCCTTGTTGACCGAGACATCGGTTGCCTGCGCTGACAGCAGGACGGCGATCAGCAATTCAAACGGTGTGGTGTATTCCAGTTCGGTGGTCGGATGCGGATTTTGCTGCTGCAGGCGGGTGAAAATGGCGTGACGTTTAACCGCATTCATTCTTTATTGTCCTCGGAGTCGGTTTGCAATTTTTTTAGGCGCGCTCTTTCGATGGCGGCAGCGATGATGGCCTTTTTGCGTTCCTTGCTGGCGATTTCTTCTGCGCTCAGAGCCGATTCTGCTTCCAGCGCAAGCAGTTTGGCGGCGGCTTTGGCTGTCAGCCGTTCGTCATTTTCCTGTTTTTCCCTCAACAGGCGCTGTTGCCGGAGATGGAATTGCTGGCGTGCCTGGCTGGCCAGGTCTTCATTCCAGGCGTCCCAGCCGGTTTTTCCTGGTGTCACCGGCAGCATGCTGATGCAATCGACCGGGCAGGGGGCCACGCACAGGTCACAACCTGTGCACAGCGCCGGGATAATGGTATGCATCTGCTTGGGTGCACCGATGATGGCATCCACCGGGCAGGCCTGTATGCACAGCGTACAGCCTATGCAGTAGGCTTCTTCTATCACAGCGACCGGGCGTTCGCGCTCGCGGCCATGGCTGCTGTCCAGCGGTAGCAGCGGTTTCCCCAGAATATGTGCCAGGCGCTGTATGCCTTCTTGCCCGCCCGGTGGGCATTGATTGTAATTGGCCGTGCCATCGGCAATGGCTTCTGCATACGGGCGGCAGGCCGGATACCCGCATTTTGTGCACTGGGTTTGCGGCAATGCATTTTCTAACTGATCGGCAAGGGAGAGGAGTGGCACGGGATCACAAAAAAACGGGGAGAGCCGTGATTATCCGCCGAAACCCGCATGTCGACAAACTAATGTCGACAAACAAAAAAGCCACTGGCTTTACAGACAGTGGCTTTGCTTGCTATGGATTGATGCGCGCTGCGATCAGGAATGATCCTGGATGAATTCGCCAATTTTCGGGCAAATGATATCGCGCCAGCGGCGGCCCGAGAAAATACCATAGTGACCAGCACCTGGCGCCACATAATCCTGTTTCATGTTGGCGGGTATGCTGCTGCATAAATCATGCGCAGCCTGGGTTTGGCCAGCGCCAGAAATATCATCCAGCTCACCCTCTACCGTGAACAGGGCAACAGTCTTGATGTCCTGCGGCCTGACCAGCTTGCCTTCCACTTCCCATGTGCCGGTTGGCAGGCGGAATTCCTGGAACACCGTTTTGATGGTTTCCAGATAGTATTCTGCGGGCATGTCCAGAACGGCATTGTATTCATTGTAAAATTTGCGATGCTGCTCTGCCGATTCATCATCCCCCTGAATCAGGTGCTGATAGTAATCCCAGTGGCTTTGTGCATGGCGATCCGGGTTCATGGCGACGAAGCCGGTATGCTGCAGGAAGCCAGGATAGACCTTGCGACCATAGCCTGGGTAATTGGCCGGCACGCTATAAATCACGGTATTTTCAAACCAGGAGAATTTTTTCTCTGTCGCCAGATTATTGACCTGGGTCGGCGATTTGCGTGGATCAATCGGGCCACCCATCATCGTCATGGTCTTAGGCAGCATCGGGTCTTTCGCCGTAGCCATCAATGAAATGGCGGCCAGTACCGGGACGGTTGGCTGGCAGACGGAAATGACATGCGTGCCCACACCCAGAAAACGGATGAAATCCTGGACGTAATAGATATAGTCATGCAGATGGAAAGGCCCGGCAGACAGGGGCACCATGCGTGCGTCTGTCCAGTCGGTGATATACACATCATGGTGGGGCAGCAGTCCGCGTACGGTGTCGCGCAAAAGTGTCGAGTGATGGCCTGACAGTGGCGCTACCAGCAATACCTTGGGCTGTTTGAGCTTGGTGATTTCCTTGTCGCTCAAGGCTTTCTTGAAGTGCAGTAATTTGCAGAAAGGTTTGATGACAGCTGTGCTTTGCGCAATTTCGACTTCCTGACCATCTATGGTGGTGGAGGTAATGCCGAATTCCGGTTTTTCGTAATCTTTGCCCAGGCGGAACAGCAATTCATAACCAGCTGCAATTCTCTGCGCATAGGGCGTGTGTGCCAGTGGCGACACCGGGTTGGTAAACAGTTTTGATGATGCTTCTGCCCACTGCGTCAGTGGGTTCAGAAATGCTCGATTGAGCTCATGAAATTGATAAAGCATAGTGAATCTTTCGAATAGGGTGCCATCGATTATTTCTTGCCACAGGGTTCGCTGTCGCTGAAATACGGTGGCTGAGAAAAAACACTTAAGTCAAACTGTTGCAATGCATCATAAACCAGTTTTAAAAATTTGTGGCCCGCCAAAGGAGTTGCCTATCTTGATGTTGTGAATTAGTGTTAAATTATTGATCTATGTACAATAATTCCTTGTGGAAAAGTTGAAATCCAAGTTATTTTTTCAAAACAGTAGGGAAATAGGGTGTGGATGCTGGAAGGGATTTGCGCCGTCGGCATCGTGTGGCGTCCATTGACAGCGTCGGTGACAACACCAATGACGCATCGATGACGCATTGATGACAACACCGGCTCGCAAGCCAGGCTGCGTCATCAACAGGATTAATTCCCAAGCTGATGCCGATGCGCAGATGCCAATGAAGCGACACATATAGGGAAAAAGATGCAGATAATGAGTTTGTCTTGCAGATATACAAATACAATGTCATATCGCCCTGTATTTACTGCGCTTAATACTTTTGCGGCATGTGCTGCATGGCCGCATTGGCAGTTTGGGCAGGTAACTGACACTATCGAGCCGGGCAAGACGTCCGGTCTCCTCCAATTTTAGATGGCATCATTTTTTTCTGAAGAGCTGAGCAGAATGAGTAAAGATAGTTCTCTAACAGAAATCCACTGGCGCGAACGTTGCCTTGATGCGCTGGACCTGATGCGTGATGTTCCTGCGGATGGTCGTAAAATGGCGGCCGAGATGCGCCGCCAGGAAAGCATGAGAAGCAGCCCCGCATCATTGATTGCGGCTGATCTGATCGATGCCTTTGCCGATTATTTTGATGATCGCCTGGAACAGGCAGCACCTGTCTTTGAACGTGCCGCCACCCTGTTTGAATCGGTCGATGAGCATGAAGGCATGGCATTCGCATTATTCGGCACGATTGCCGTCTGGCGCAGGCGTGGCAATGTACAGGATGCCTATGCCCTGTGCCATGCGCGCATCGTGCCAGCCTTGCGCATGCGTGCCAGCCGCATTTCGATTGTGGTGTACAACATGCTAGGCATCCTGTCGCAGGAATTGGGCTATACCGAAGAAGCTATCCGTCATTTTTACACTGCCCTGAATGATGCGCGCAGCTTGCAGATCCCCAACCGGGTGGCGCAGGTGACGGCCAATCTGGGTGAAATTTTCTATGTCAGCGGTAATGCGGAAGATGCCGAGGTCTTGCTGCAGGAAGCCAGGGATATCGCCATCCATTCCAGTGAACGCTGGCTGGCTCCCTTCGTGTCCACCATGCTGGCCTTGTGCAAGGTATCGCTGGACAAGTATGAAGAGGCTTACCAGACAATAGCCTGCTACATAGGCGATATCCAGACCGGCAATAATTCTGACACCGCCAGCCGCACCTTTTGCCTGTCGGTAGCCGCCTATACGCTGGCTATGCGCGGTCAACTGGATGAAGCGGACAAGCTCAGCGAAACAGCCATGGCTTTGCTCAGCAGTTTTGAAGACAAGCATCTGAAGCCGTACAGCTGGTGGGTCAGCGGGCATTTGCACAGGCGGCACAAACGTTACCCGGAAGCCATTCGTGATTTGCGGCATGCCGTCAATGAAGTCGGCGGCAATGGCTATATCTACATGCCGTTGCGCGCCATCAAGGAACTGTCAGAAATCTTCAACGAGATGGAAGACTGGAAAGAAGCCTACAACGAACAAAAACGCTATCTTGATTTGTTCGCCAAGGCCCAGGGCCTGGCTACCCGTGTACATGTACAGACCCTGCACATCCGTAATGAACTGAAAGAAGCTGAGCTGGCCAGGCGTATGGCTGAAAGGTCCATGGTCGAAAGACGACAGCTTGAAGATGAACTCAAGCGCATGCTGGCCGAGCGCGAAACCGTGCTGGAAAATTCTATCGTTGGCATGGTCTTCCTCAACAATCAGGGCCGCGTTCAATGGGTGAATACGCCGCTGTGCCAAATCTTCGGTGTCGAGCGGGACAAAGTGCTGGGCGCATCGCTGGAACCTTTCTACGAGTCGCGCGAATCCTATCTGGAGTCAGGCGCTGCCGTCAATCAATCGGTATTGCGGGGTGAAGCCTACGAGACTGAATTGAAAATGCGGCGCAGTGATGGCGACGTGTTCTGGGTGCATTTTTCTGGCCGTGCGGTGGACAAGGACAATCTTGCGCACGGTACCGTCTGGGTGGTGATGGATATCTCTGCCCGTCGCAAGTTGGAAGAAGACCTCAGCAAATCCGAACAGCATTATCGTCAACTGATCAATAATGTGACCGAGGGTATCCTGGTCGTGCAGGATGGCCGCATCGTATTTGCCAACCCCCGCGTACAAAGCCTGACGGGTTATGGTGCCGAAGAACTGGCGCAACTGTCTTTCATCACGGCGATTTATCCGGACGACAGGCCGTTGGTAATTGACCACCATACCCGGCGTTTGCGCGGCGAAAGTGTGGAACAGTATTACCATTTCCGCATACAGAATCACACCACCAAAACAATTATCTGGGCCGAGCTTTCTGCTGTCCTGATCGATTGGGAAGGGCGGCCTGCCACCCTGTCGTTTGTATCCGATATCACGCAGCGCAAGTTGCTGGAATCCCAGCTCAAGGAAAGCATGGCAGAGCAGATGCGTTTGCAAACACTGCAAATGCAGAATGAGCTGAAAGAAGCAGAAATGGCACGTCGCCACGCAGAAGAAACGACGGAAGCCAAGTCCATGTTCCTGGCCAATATGAGCCACGAAATCCGTACGCCCATGAATGCAATTATCGGCATGGCGCATCTGGCTTTGCGCACAGACTTGAATGCCAAGCAAAAAGACTACGTCGATAAAATCCACAAGGCCGGGATTTCCTTGCTGGGCATTATCAATGACATCCTGGATTTTTCCAAGATCGAGGCCGGCAAATTAAGCATGGAACAGGTTGATTTTGACCTGGATGAGGTGCTCAATAATATCTCTGCCGTGACCACCGACAAGGCCGATGAAAAAGGCCTGGAATTTTTATTCCGTGCACCGCCGGATATCCCACGGTATTTGAATGGTGATCCTTTGCGCCTGGGCCAGGTATTGATCAATCTCATCAATAACGCCATCAAGTTCACCGAACAGGGAGAAATCTTCGTCACCTGCCGCTTGCTGGAAATGCTGAACGGCCGGGTGAAACTCAAATTCGAAGTGCGTGATACCGGCATCGGCATGACTGAAGAGCAGTCGGATAAATTGTTCCGCCCGTTCAGCCAGGCAGATGAATCGACCACCCGCAAATTTGGCGGCACCGGTCTGGGGCTGTCTATTTCCAAAGGCATGGTCGAACTGATGGGGGGCGAAATTGCGCTCACCAGCGAAGCCGGTGTCGGCACCTGCGTACATTTCACCGGCTGGTTTGGTATTGCCCAGCCTATCGTCCAGCGCCAGGTCATACCCGCAGCGATCAACGGTATGCGTATTCTGATCGTGGATGACAATCTGGCCGCGGCAGAAATCTTGCAAGAGATATTGTCAGAACTGCCGGTGGATATTGACGTCGTCACCAGTGGTGCTGCTGCCTTGCAGGCGGTGCGGGACTGTAATCTGACACACCCCTACGGCATCATATTTACCGACCTGCGCATGCCGGAAATGGATGGGCTAGAATTGATTACCTATTTGAAGCGCGACGGTTCGCTGCAACCGACACCCCTGATGGTCTTGGTCAGCGCGCATGGCAGGGAAGAAGTCAGTTATCGTGACGACATTGCGATACCAGATGGTTTCCTGACCAAGCCCGTCAATGCATCGACCCTGGTCGATTGCATGGTTGAACTGTTTTCCAGCACCAGTTACGCCGTCCCCAGTGCGCATGGCGTGCTGATACCCAAGTACAGCGATTTGCGCGTGCTACTGGTAGAAGACAATGAAATCAATCAGCAAATCGCCATGGAATTGATGGAAGCCGCAGGTATTGCCGTCGATGTCGCCAACAACGGCAAGATAGCCGTGAATACCCTGCGCGAAGCCGGGCCTGATTATTATGGCGTGGTGTTCATGGATGTGCAGATGCCTGAAATGGATGGGCATGAAGCGACCAAACTGATACGTGCCGACAAACGATTTGATGTGTTGCCCATCGTCGCCATGACGGCGCACGCCATGGTGGAAGAGCGCGAGCTTTGTTTTGCATCCGGCATGAACGCGCATCTGGCCAAACCCATCAACCCCAAAGAGCTGTATCACGCCATATCGCACTGGTGCCAGGACCATGTGTTCGGGAATAATTTTGATACCGTGCAAGTGCCTGCGCAGGATGCCAGCAATACCCTGCACATCGACGGTGTAGACACTGAAGAAGGTTTGAGCCGCACGCTCGGTAACCGGGCTTTTTACCTGGAATTGCTGTCGCGGTTTTGTGATGACCAGCGTGTGGTGGTGGAGCAGATGCGGACAGCCTATGCCAGCCGCGACAATTTGCTGGCAGAGCGCCTGGCGCATACCCTGAAAGGTGTTGCCGGCCTGATCGGTGCCAAACAGATACAGTCACTGGCTGCCGAGCTGGAGTTGATGTTGCACGAGAAGGTAGACATGGCGGTGCTGGGCCCGGTGCTGGATGACTGCGAGGCCAGGCTGCATGCCACTATCGCAGCGATTGACCAGGTTTTGACGCAAGAAAAATCACTCAACAAGACGGAAGTGAAAGCAACTGAGCTGGTACCGGTTGACCATGACGTCATGCAGCAACTATTGGTTAAATGTTGCAATTTGTTGCGAGATTACGATGGCGAGGCGGTGGACTTGCTGTTAGAGTCAGGAGAGATGATTGCCAATGCATTTGGTGTTGATGTGCACAAGCAGATTATGCGGGCGGTCAGGCAGTTTGATTATGACCTGGCCCTGAGCTTATTGAGTAACAGCGCAAAAAATCTAGGGTATGAAATACTTTGATTTGATCAATCAATCCGGAGTCACCTGCTTCGTTGGAAGCAGTTCTAGCAATCGGGGTAAAACATGAATGAAATGTTCGACCATAATGCGAAGCAGGTAGTGTTGATTGTCGACGATACACCAGACAATATTTCCCTGCTGTCGGGTTTGCTGAAAGACCAGTACAAAATAAAGATTGCCACCAATGGCCTGAAAGCCTTGCAGATAGCATCCAGCCTGCCCGGGCCGGACCTGATACTGCTGGACGTCATGATGCCGGAAATGGATGGCTATGAAACCTGCCGCCGCCTGAAGGCGGACCCGGCCACAGCCGATATCCCCATCATCTTCCTGACCGCCAAGAGCCAGGTGCAGGATGAAGAAATGGGCCTGCGACTGGGGGCAGTGGATTACATCAGCAAGCCCATCAGCCCACCCATCGTCCTGGCGCGCGTGGCAACCCAGCTGAATCTGGTGCGTGCCCGCCATTTGTTGCAAGATCAGAACAAACATCTGGAAAGCCTGGTGCAGGACCGTACCCGCAAGCTGGGCAAGATGCAGGACGCCATAATCATGGCCATGGCTTCACTGGCTGAAACCCGCGATAATGAAACAGGCAACCATATCCGGCGCACCCAGAACTATGTCGCCGCCCTGGCGCGCAAATTACAGAGCCACCCACGTTTTCATGCTGATTTGACAGATGAAAATATAGATTTGTTATATAAATCTGCGCCCTTGCATGATATCGGCAAGGTCGGCATACCAGACAATATCTTGCTGAAACCGGACAAACTCACGTCTGAAGAATTTGAAGTAATGAAGTTGCATACCGCCTATGGCCGCGAAACCATCATATCGGTAGAAACCTATCTGGGCGAAAGTAATGAATTCTTGCGGTTTGCCCGTGAGATTACCTATTCGCATCAGGAAAAATGGGATGGCTCAGGCTATCCAGAAAACCTGGCAGGCGATGCCATACCGCTGTCTGCGCGTTTAATGGCGGTGGCTGATGTCTATGATGCCCTGATCTCCAAACGCGTCTATAAGCCCGCATTCAGCCACGAGGAGGCCATCAGCATCATGCGCAAGGGGAATGGCAGTCATTTTGATCCGGACATCCTGGAAGCCTTCCTGCAGATCACGGATGAATTCAATCAGATTGCCCACAAGTTCAGGGAATCAGAATCCTATGTACCGATAAACTGATGGCATGTGGTGGTGTGCGGCTGCGGACAGGTCGCCATCCTTAAAAACAAAAAAGCGCAAAGAATTTCTTTGCGCTTTTTGTTTGGCTGGCCGTCGATTTAATCGAAAACCGGTGTTTCCACACCCAGGATCTTGTGCAGCTTTGGTGACGTCGTGGTGTATTGCATGTGGATTTTCTTTTCAGGGAAAATATACGGTGCAGCACCAAAAGCCGCCAGTGCAGCTTCATGGAAGCCGGACAGGATGAGTTTTTTCTTGCCAGGATAGGTATTGATATCACCTACCGCAAAAATGCCAGGCACATTGGTCTCGAATTTTTCAGTATTCACGACCTTCAATTGCTTGCGCTCTATGTCCAGACCCCATTCGGCAATAGGGCCGAGTTTTGGTGACAGGCCAAAGAAAACCAGCAGGTTGTCCAGTGGCATGCGGCGCGTGACGCCATCTGCACCAGTGACCTTGATTTCAGACAGCAGATCGTCTTTGGTTTCAATACCTGTAACCTGGCCTATGGTCAATTGCATTTCATAGTTGTCGCACAGTTCTTTCATCTTGGCGACAGAGGCAGGCGCAGCGCGGAAATCTTCACGGCGGTGCAGCACGACGACAGATTCAGCCTTGCCGACCAGATTCAGTGCCCAATCAAGGGCAGAGTCACCACCACCGCAGATCACCAGATTTTTGCCATGGAACTGGCTAGGGTCTTTGACACGGTAGAAAACCTGTTTGTTTTCAAACGCTTCTATACCTTCAACTTTCAAGGTGCGAGGCTGGAAAGAACCAACGCCGGCAGCAATGAAAATGGTTTTGGTGATGAAACGGGTGCCAGCCGAAGTTTCCAGGTCAAAGCGGCCATCTTCACGGCGTTCAACCAGAGTCACTTCCTGACCCAGATGGAAGCTTGGCTCAAACGGTTCTATCTGCTTCAACAGATTGTCTGTCAGTTCCTGGCCAGTGCAGACCGGTACGGCAGGGATGTCATAAATCGGTTTGTCAGGATACAGCTCAACACACTGACCGCCGACCACCGGCAGTGAATCAATGACATGGGCCTTGATTTCAAGTAAACCTAATTCGAACACCTGGAACAGGCCAACCGGGCCCGCACCTATGATGACGGCATCTGCTTCAATGGCGGCGCTAGCCGCGGTAATTTGTTTGTTTTCCATACGACGGGATGATTCCTGATATTGCGGTTTGTTTGAGCTGGTTAGCTGCTGCTCTGTATTACTGCTCTGCTTTACTTTTGCAGATACTGCAATTTATCTTTGACATCTTTCCAGTCATCGGCATCTGGCAAAGGCGTGACTGTCTTGGTAATCGAAGGCCAGTTACGTGTCAGATCAGCATTGATCTTGATGAATTGCTGCTGGTCTGCGGGCACGTCTTCTTCTGCAAAAATGGCGTTGGCAGGGCATTCTGCGACGCAAACGGCGCAATCGATGCATTCGTCCGGGTCAATGACCAGGAAATTCGGGCCAGCACGGAAGCAGTCCACCGGGCAAACATCCACACAATCGGTATAGCGGCAGCGGATGCAGGATTCGGTCACAACGTGGGTCATAACAGTCCAATCTAAAATTCAATATTTAGGCACAGCCAAAGCGCAAAAATAGGCACAGGGCTGCAAAGCCTTGTATTTTAAGGCAATTTAGCAGTTCCCACAAATCAGGCTTATATAGTTTGCGCATAAGCAAATGCAGGCCCGCTGCCGCGGTTTCCCCGGTGGGTAACGGTCAGGCTTGCATGGCAGATGCGCCATGCTGGCAGATAGCGCAAGAAATGGTCTTGATATGCATCATGTTTCTTCTGCAAATACCCAGTCCAGGCCGGTATAGGGGCAGGCAACTGGAATTTGGTCATTTTTGCACAAATGAGCAGGCACAAAGGGCGCATTCATCAATATGCCAGCGTTTTCAGCCACTATGTTGTGATTCAGTTAAAATCTTATGAAGTGGTCACAGGGCTCAAAACTACCACTGTGACCCAAGAGAACGTCGGGCATTTAGCAGGGTAGAGCGCAAATTTTCTACCTGCGTGTCAAGGCGGGCATCAAAATCACCAACGGCCGTTTCAAGAATGACCCCACCCAAGGCAATGTTGCTATCAGGCATCCAGGTCACTGCATCGCTTGTTTGTGATGGAAGTATCCTATCCAGGGCACCGCCCTGTTGCAGCGTGTCAAAATCCAGGGGGTTAATCCTGATAGTAAGTTTTTCTTTTACACTGACCCTGCGTGCCACTTCGCGCACTATTCCTTGCACGCCATCCAGAGACATGGCGCTACTGCCCAGAATCTGGCAAACAGACTCAAATACGATGGCAATAGCCAGATCTTCAACGCCCTTGATACTGGTTTCTACTGCATTTTGCAAATTTTCTGACAGGGATTTAACTTGCGCAAATTGCGCCCTGAATTCAGCTTTCGCTTCCTGCATTCCCGCCTGATGACCTTCGCGCAAGCCTTGTTGACGCCCCAATTCACGTGCTGCCTCAGCCTCATCTTTTATTTGCGCCATGACAGAACTGCGTGCTTGCTCAATGAGTTCGTTCATGCTTCTGCCAACCTCAGGCGAAGCAGCCACCGCCTCAACCTGTCCGGGCACGTTAACGCCAACATTAGCGGGTTCCACTGGCGGGACAGTGTCGATTTGAGCATTTTTCTCTTTTGATGCGCGCGTTGCGAGTTTTCGTGTTTGCGCAGAGAGAGTAGGGGAGCGAATTATGGATGCCATGGCGTTTCTACAAAGTTCGATGCGGAATGATACTGAGGTTCTCCCAGAGATTTTAACCTTATTAACCCAAAATTAATTACACCCTCCTATACTAATCCAATACCATAACGACTCCACCATCAGTTCTGCCTTCCCGATGATCCAAAATAGACATTACCCTGAGCTTACCAACGATAGGTAGGTCTACAACATCACCTATTCCAAGCTGAATTGATGAAATATGGACTTTGGGATTAAGTTGAAACGCATTAAGTTCAAACCACGTCTGTACGTTCCCAGTTTGCCATTCTATGCTTGCAGTCTTTTTCCTTGTCGGATCATTTGTCACGTTATTGACTATTAAGCGTATTGAAGTTTTGCTTCCATCGTAAATTTGTAAGTTAGCAGTATTTGGTTTTAAAACAATTGCATCTTTGTCTTGGTCCACGCCTGAATCAGGTAGCCTGGACATTTTAACTAAGTCACTCAGAACCAATCCTACAAGCGGAACTGTTCTCTTCGAATTTTCAATTATGCGCTTGCGCATTTCCACATCGGGTATCGTTTCTTCAATTCGATATTGCTTACCATTTAAAGAAATGAGGCTGCCAGGTTCCACGTCAAAGAGTGAAGTACATTGCAAATTTGATCTGCAATGCCTTGAAATGAGGACTCTGCCACGAAGATTGAGCGGGCTGTCCGATAATTTCATACCCGAGACGAAAGACACTTGTTGTTCACCATAATTATTTCGAGCACCGCTGAACGATATAGTGTCATTTTCCGCGAACGAAAATTGATGTACAAGGCACATTGCAACCCATACAAATGATTGTACTAATTTCAAAACTTTGGTTTCCATTATGATTCCTAGCAAATCAATTTTTTGCGTATGGGGTATCGTTAGGTTTACTTCGCTTCATTCAGGAAATAATTGAAAAAACTCTTGTGCAATTCGGGAGGAAATGCGACGGCAGCGAGGTACGCCACACCGCGTATGGCTACCCGACCGCCACAGTTGAGCTAATCGCTCCGTAGCCAGTCCGTTACAGATATTCCCTGTTGAATAACCGACGCGTAATAGGATACCGCACGATTGAGATCAACATCACCTTTCAGTCTGAACCTTATGTATGAGATAGCCAGCACGCCACTCGCTTTTTCTAGAAGGCTAATTTCAGATACATCCGACCTCGTGAAATTCGCAAAGGATTCAACATCGCCATGTTCCGCAGGAAGAATTTCTCTATCAAGGACAATGCCAATCTTCTTTTGCAAATCTGCACTTAAGTTCATTCTTTTATCTCCGGTAATCAAGTTCTTAAGTATCGCCTCTTTCCGTTCCTCTGAATACTTTTTCACTTGATCTCTTTTACCCACCCCCGATATGATTTCTATTTATCAGATGGCGCGACAACTATTCTGACACCGGGGGATACACAACATGCATTTCAGCCAAAATATTGCAAAGAACTGGTGACAATTCAGCACGCATTGCCTGCCAACTATCAAGGTGAAGTTTTTCAAGTAACTCATGCAATTTTTTTGTACCAGCAAAATGTATAACGTCCCAAACCAAATCGACATCAAATCCATTCTCAGAATCACCATGCTGCAAAACCCTCCTAATTTCTTCAAAACTCTTGCCATGATAAGCTTCCAATCCAGGAAGCGGTGCTATGAGTCCCGCAGCCAGCATGCTGTATGTAAGAGAAATAACGTCCGCACGCCACTTTTGTGGCGTCACCCCATATTGCCCACCATGCACATTTGGTAACATTGCGTTAGCCGAGAAGTCATCTAAGTTAGCCGAAATAATTTGTCGCTGTATATCAGTATCGAATTTGAGCATGTCGTCCCTCATTGCCTCGGAAACTTGAATTTAGCCACATTTCCATTGTTAATCCTTTTAACAGCGGAACTGTTGACATCAATGGTGATTGTTCAATTTAGTGTTTACCTGAACCAAAACATCCGCCATTTTCTACAAAAATGCAGAATCAGGCGGAATGATTTGGTTTAACTGAACGCTGAACAGGGCAAGATCTATCTTCTTCTATTTAGGGTAGGGTAACGCTATCTTTTGTTCTCGACACCGTTTCATAGTCAGTCAACACAGCTGCCATATCTTCACAAATTTCACCCAGTTCAATATTTAGATCCTCAATACAATTACTATTTAATAATAATTGTATTCTTTGTAATTTTTTCACCAGGCTATGTAAACTGTCTCCCTGAAATACAACACCTGGATATTTCCTTTCTAAAAGATGTACTACAGCAAAATTTGTCGGTTTACTCAGTAGCTTGACATTCTCATTCATTTTTTTGGCACTCCTGGTTTAAAAGTAATATATGGCTGATTTTGGTCGGAGCCTAACTTACACAGTTATTTTTACAGGCTCGGTTAACCAGACGCATTGAACTGCCAGGTATAACCTAATGGGTGACCCTGGCTTCGCTAACGGGCGCAATCCCGTTAGTTCGACCCGATCGCGGGCTATGAGCAAGCCCCTTGGAGCAGCAAAATCGTACGACAGTCATCTTAAATATTTATTTGATACGCTACCTGTGTTAAAAAATTCTTCAAATATCATTAAGACTAACTTTGCATCAAAGCAAATGGATTGATTATTCCAACGATTTCCTAAAATTTCTACCATTTCGCCAGGTGGTTCAACATCGGGATTTTTGTATGTTTTAACAATCCAGTTATCTTCCGTTTCTTCACCTAGAGTTAAAAAGTACATGTTTTTCTCGATATTAACGTCGAGACATTTGCTTCGATCCCACTCATCTTCAGCTTCTAACTTAACCACTCCTGAGCTGTTAAGCAAATTCTGTAACTTATCTTTAATAGTTACCCAATCAGGACAATCTATGTTCTCTCCTTGGCCAGGAAAAGCAACATTTTCTGTCCACGCTAAATTTGATATCTTCATTCTTTAACCAATTTAAATTTCGTCATTCCAGGCTCAAATTGAAATCACGATAGCTGCCATAATATTGAGGGCGTGTCGGACAAATGCTTGCGTGTGAGGCCATTAAGGTAGATGGGGGCAGTGTTGTCGGTGGTTGCGGTGGGAAGAAAAATATCTGGAACAATTTTGCAGCCCGCGTAGGTACGAATATGCTGAGCTATTCGCGCCTACGCGGGCTAATCAAAATTCCGTTTACACAAAATTCCGGGCACCACCTCCGTCTAGATTATTGTTTATTATTTCCAATCTTCTCATAAACTCATTTACATCCATTCCACCTCTTAAAACGTCATAAACAAATGCACTAGCTTCTGCGGCAATATCTGGCGTAAGAATATATTCTACGTATGCGATCGCATATATGTTTGCCACATTTAAAAGCACTAACATCTCATCATGGTTTTGTTTGGTGAACGATAAAAAAGACGAAACGCAGGCTTTGTCATCTTCGGTTAGGCCGCGTTTTAATTGTCGGTTAACAATTTTTTTTAAGACATTGTATTTTGCATCCATGATAATGACTTCCCTGGTATTTAATCTTTTGCAGCATTTACGATCACCTTAGTCGGCACATCGGAATAAATTTTTTTATCAAGGGCGACGTCACAGTCCAGTCGCCTGGCGATCTCACGTATGGAATCTAATCATGATGGTAATTTGGCTGCAAATACGATAGGAAGGAGGCACGCCAAACATTAGCTACTCTTCTTTTGGTAATGACGTCTGGTTAACTCCAAGAGTGTTAATAAATTCATCTAAACGCATTTTCCCGCTCAAAACGTCATATACATAACCGCTGGCATAAGCAGAAATATCTGGCGTGAGGATATAGGACAAATATGCCCATGCCACAATTGAAGAGTTTTTCAATTTTTCTAGATCTTCGTGATTTTGTTTCGACAATAGCCAGAGCGAAGAGACGCTACCTTTTTCTTCTTCAGTAAGTACTCTCTTTAGGTTCTGACCTACAGATTTTTTTAACGTTGCATAGTGAACATCTAGCATAATTAGACCTCAACTTATTCTTTGTAAGCATTAACTATTATTGTTATGCACGGAAGCCGCACTGGCCAGACCGTATGCATTGACGGGTGTCTGCACGCAGTCTATGTCTGTTGCAGAGAATTCGGCTGTCGGTGTGATGTAAGCCCGCGTAGGTGCGAATAGCCCCGCGTATTCGCACGCACGTTGAACGTCAAAATGCCGATAAGCATTTCAAAACAATGTCTGACGCGCTCACATTTATTAGCAATGTTTCGTCAGGAGCGACACGGCATTATTTTTCAAGTACGCAGATGACTACTATGCCATGCGCACGAATACATGGAGCTATTCGCACCTACGCGGGCTAATTGCCTCGACAAGGCAATATCGCGTCAAGTGGGGCCAGCACTTACCGTATCCTATGGCCTCAACTATCTTTGAGAATTGGTTAAAGTGTGCCGCGTGGATCAGACAAAATTTTGCTTTCTAACTCGTCCCAAAGCACTTGATAGACGGAATAATTCTTCTCGCTAGCAGATTTTTTGCGAGCTTTCTGAACAGCTTTTAGAAAAATATTAAAGCCCTCTATGTCTTGTGATTCAGCAGAGATAAACATCATTCCACCATCATCCATGGGGGAGTATATTTGTCCCATAAATACTTTTTCTGAATCGCTAAATCCTGAACGCACTCGTTCAGTAAAATAATCGAATTGGTTCGTGCTAACTGAAACACGCACATCCTTTGAAACAAAAATAGTTCCAGCCATTTTTTACTCACTTGATTAAAATGACTTTCGATTGGAATTTCTGCAGAAGGCTCTTTATTGCATTCGTAAGAAAATTCTGATTTGCCGGAGTTAAGAAGCGGGTGTCCATCGGGACAAAATCTGCAGCAGCAGCGTGATCTGCAAGTGTAGTCATGAAGTTAGACAAATTGTTCTCGAAATACTGATTGAGCTTAGTCCGCCTAGGTGCGAAGCGCAGCGTATCCGCACGCATGTTGTGCGTCAAAATTCCAATAAGCATTTCAAAACTATGTTTGACACGCCCCCCAACATTTATCAACCATGTTTCGTCAGGAGCGACACGACATTATTCTTCAAGGGCGCAGATGACCGCTACTGCCATGCGTGCGAATACGCGGAGCTATTCGCACCTACGCGGGCTCAACGGCCACGATCATGATCATCGCCCGTAAAATATTACGGATCGCTTTTACCTTGATCAAAAACAAAACCGACTTTAATCCCGATTTCGTCGCAATAAAAACTTGACGGGAACCATAGAATCTATTCGCATCTACGCGGGCTGAACAGGGCACATGCTGTTTTTCTCGATTTACAAAATTCCTCACTTTTATGTTCTTTGAACATTTAGCATTGAGAGAGCGAATGAGTTAAATCCTTCTTTTTCCTGCTTATCTAAATAGACAAACATCCGCCGTTTTCTGCAAAAAATGTAGATCAAGCGGATTGATTTGGTTTAACTGAACGCGGAATAGTGCACAGGCGCTATGCCAGCGTCAAGGTGAAACTCAAAAGATTCGGCGATGACATCCCAATCTACCCAAGCAACAGGTATTTCCATTAATCCTTCAAACAAAAATTTCTGATGCTTTTGATTTGCGTCACCGTTTAACGTAACATCAACTACTTCATACTCTTCTTTGAACCCGTCTGGCTTTTTGGGGTCTCCTATATATTCAGTTAATTTTCTTCGTGAACTAATAACCCCACGAAACACTAGTAATCCAGCTAATGGAATGGCAACATTTTCTGAAAATTCGTGCCCTTTTAAGAAAAAAAGATTAGAAATTGGAACATATAAAATATGCCCTTGTATAGAAGGTGCTCCTAACATACTTTCTGTAAAGTGCAATTTGTCAAAATTTCCCAAGATTATTTTCATCAAGGTTCCACCTTTTCGAGAATAGTTGTAAGTACTTTATTATTAGGTATTTGAGTTCCGTCGGTAAATCGAAATACGCTACCTTGAAACTCAGGTAGGAGAGGGCCAGGCGATTGCACAACTTTCAATCCAAGGCTCTGCAAAACTTCTGGGCTTGGAAGTTGGCCGAATGGATTACGCGCAGAGGAATTTATTATGAGTTGACCACCCGGTTTTAATGTCTCTGCTGCACCAGGCAACCAATCCATAATCCCTCCCCCTCCTGGTATATATGGATTACTAGCAATAATTTTATCTGCTACATTCGGTTTAAACGGTAATTGTGTCGCAGAAGCTCGAACACCTTCTTGTGCAATGATATCAACATTAACTGCATCAGGTACTTGCGATTTGATTCCGCCAAACAAGTCCAGCACTAAAGGTGCTGCCGTGTCAACAGTTTTCGCAGCATTCAATATTTCAGCACCGATCTGAAAAATCTTGGTTGCGACTTTTAGGCCGTTGGCAAATATAAATGGACTAGCAATTTCACCTCCAACACCACCTACTTTTTGCGCACTATTGTCATATGCGAGCATTTCCCCCTTCGGCCAATCTTTTGTCGAGTTCGTCGCAATATTATAAGCTTCAAGTGGATCTATGCCAGCATCTATCAGCGCTTGCATTGCTGCGCCCTCGGCTAAAGTTGTTGTGCCGCTTGCTATGACCTTGGTTGTACCATTCCCTAATCCCTTGCCAAATCCAAATCCTACATTCAGCACTTTCAACATTTCGTCTGCGTACGTCATTGTATTAGGGGTATTAGCAGTTTCCACAGATCCATAAAAGTCACCCGATGGATTACCTAGTGGAACTGTCACCGTCTGAGCTACATTATCTAGATTGGTGTTTGTCGTATTTGTATTACCTGGTGTGGTTTTTACCTCATTCTTCGCGGCCAGTACATCTGCTTTTGAAGCCGTACTTTCGCCCCGTTGAATGGTTGTATTAATAATGACGATATTTCCTCCTGTATTACCGCCAGTGCTGGAAACATTTTGAACTTGATTCAAGTCATTACTTACATTCCCCAAATTGGTCGCCGCTGAGCCTCCAGCCAATGGAACATCTTTAATAGTATTGAGCAAATCGTCGATATTCGTAACAACAACTTTATCAATTTCAGAGTTATTGATTAACGGCCCTGACTCATTTCTCGACACAGAATTAGTTGCCGATGAACTGCTTCCTGAGCTATTGCCAATCCCCAAAGCGTCTTTCACAAAATCAACTACCGCACCAACGATATCGAACCGTTCATATGGTTCAGGTGGTGATTCAGCGGCCGCCTTTGCCGCCAATTTAGAATCATACGCATCCACCCATTCCTGATGGAACATGTTGGTCCCATCCACATCTTTCGATGAGTTACCAGCAGTGCGACGCATTTGCACCAAAGTAGCTTCATCAACTTGCTGGAACGCATCGTAAGCGACACCCGCATCCGTCATATTACTGCTCACCGCAGTCGTCGTGGTATCAAGAGCCGTTGTTCTGGCCTGCGCTGTCGTCACATTCTCCAGCCCCAGCGTGTTCTGATTGCTATTCACGGTACCAGTGACATTCGCGTTGTTCGTGTTGGTCGCATTGGTCGTCGTCACCGTCGTTTTAAGCGAAGCACTGGCTGCTGTTGCGGCAGCCAGCGTTCCTGCTGGCGGTGGCGTCACTGGTGTCACCGGCTGCAAGGCCGTTATTTGCGCATAGATACTGGCCATCTGCGCTTGCAAACCATCGATATAGGCCTGCCATGCCGCCAGGGTTGAAGTCGCTGTCGGGTTGGATGCCGTCAACTGCTGCAACTGCGTGGTGGCCAATGTCAAATTATAGGCACGCATGTTGAGTTCGGTTTGCAAAGTGCCCAAGTCATTTGACGTCACCGGCCCTGGCAAAGTCGGTGGTTGCGGTAATGTTGGTGTGGTTGGATTCCCTGGGTCCGTTGGTGTTGTAGGGTTCGTCGGCGTGGTTGGATTCCCCGGGTCCGTCGGTGTTGTCGGTGTGGTCGTACCACCATTACCATTGAGCGCGCTGATTTGCGCATCCATACTGCTAATCTGTCCTTGCAAGGCCGCAATATAGGTTTGCCACAAGGGCACCAGTTGCGCCACGTTTGCCGGATTATCTGCAAGCAATTGCTGTAACTGTATCGTTGCAGACGTCAGCGTGCCAATACGCATGCCACGTTGCGTTTGCAACGTCAGCATGTCTGTTGAGGTCACGGGTGAAGGCAATGGCGGCGGTATGCCAATGCCTGGTGCTGGCGTGGGGTCGACAGAACCCGGGCCTGCTGCCTGCAAGGCGGTGATCTGTGCATAAATAGCAGTGATCCGCGCCCGTATATCGGCAATATTCGCTTCCATCACTGCTGCCTGTTCTGCTTCATCTGCAGGGTGGGAATTATGCATGGACTGGATCAAATTCAGTGCTTCTGACAGATTGCCAACGCTTGAATCATATTGTACTTGCAAGGCAGCGAGCTGGTCTTCATAGCTGGCCGTGCTGTTGACGCTGTTGGCCATAGCACTCATCATCATGCGTGGTGCCGGGCTGACGTTCTGGCTATCTTCTTCGCTTACCTCAGTGAACGCCATTGTTTCGCTGTCGTCACTGTTATCGCTGCCATCACTTTCTTCAGCCACTGTCATCAAACTAAACATACCCCGTGCCGCCATCAACGCCATCGTGGTCATGGCCGGAGCAGGGGAGGCCCAGGTATCTGTTTTACCTGTGCCATTGCCACTATTGGCCACAAAGTTATTGTGGTTCGCCCCTGTCCAGCTATTAAATACCTGGCGATTGACGATCAGGTTGCTGGTGGCAATACCTGCCTGTTCACTCAGCACCACCTGGCCACGGGCATCGGTGACCTGGTGTTGGATCGTCGTGAGCGTGCTGTTGTCCGTTGCCCTGTCAACCGTCGTGACCTGAATTTTCTTGCCATTCACGTCATAACTGCTTTGCTGGGTTTCCCAGCTATTAAGCGAAGACCAGTCCGCATTGGTATAGGTAGACTGAACCTGGCCTTGCAAATAACCTTCCCCCAGGATTTGATCGAGAGCGACATTGACATGGTTACCCGCATTGTCATCACTGCTATAGCCACGCAAGTGGCCTGCCGCATCATAGGTGCTGTAGTTACTCACCAGCGTACTTTGTCCCTGGACGTTATAGCGCACGTCTTTTCTGAGCCAGCCATTGGCATCATAGTAGTGGGTGTTTTTAGTGGCGGTCTCTGCAAAGGCCGCCAGTTGCGGATCTTGCAATGCCTGCAAATAGCCTGCCGCCAAGGTGCTGTTGATGCCTTGCTGTAGCAAACGACCAGCACCATCATACAGGCGCTGATCGACGACCGTTGCCAGGCTCTGTGACAGGCGGTTACCTTGCGGATCATAACTGGCCACCGCAATACTGCTGACACGGTTGGCGGCGTCATAGCTGAAGTAACGCGTGATCAAGCCTTCACGCACGACATAGGTAGTGCGGCTGGTATCCGGCTGGCCGTTCGTGCCCAGCGGTATCTGTGCCACCAGTTCTTTACCCCAACTGGTGTCACTGGCTACATTGCCGTTCTTGTCATAGGTCAGCAAGTGGCCTTGCGTGCTGTTTACATTATTGATGTCAGCAGCACTGTTGTTATTCGCCCCTTCGACCAATATCTGCCTTTGCATACTGTCATAGGCATAGTTATTGTTATGCACGAAAGAAGTGCTGGCCACCGTTTCATGGCTGACGGTATGCATGCTGCCACTGATGCTGACCTGACGGGTGGTCGTACCTGCAGCCTGTGTCTGTTGCACATTGCTTTCATGTGAGAGATTACCGGCCTTGTCATAGCCAAGTGCAGTGAGATAACCATCATCCAGGGCTTCGATGAGAGATATCTGGCCCTGGGCGTTATAGGTGAGACGGGTGTTTTGCAGGCTGATATCGGCCTGGATGGTTTGTTCCCGCGTGTGTTGTCCGGCCAGGTTGTAGCTGTACAGCGTGGTCTTGTCAGTGGCCAGGTCGCGGATCTGGGTGACTTGACCGGCTTCGTTGTAGTGGTAGTTGAGGTTCTGGCCACGACTATTGGTTTGTTGCAGCAATTGCCCGGCACTGTCATAGCGGTAGCTATAGGTGGCACCACCAATGTCTTTGTGGCTTTGTAACTGGCCCTGTGCATTGAACTGCCAGGTGCTGATGTTGCCATTGGCATCGCGATAGGCAATTTGATTACCTTGGGTGTCATAGGCATATTGTTCAAACTGGCCGAGTGGTTTCTGGCTGAGTACCATGTTACCGCGCAGGTCATAGTCAAAGCGTGTGGTTTCACCATTGGCATTGGTCCTGGCGATGATGCGTCCAGCCTGGTCGTAGGTGGTGCGACTGATCAGGCTTTGGGTGCTGCCGCTCACATTGCCGGAGCTGGTGCCATACAAACCGACCGGGTCACTGATAGATGCAATCAGGCGGCCCTGGTGGTCTAGCTGGTAATGGATGCTGTTGCCGTTGGCGTCGGTAAAGGCCGTTTTGTTACCGAAGGCATTATAGGCATAGCTGACGATGCCGCCGTCAGCATGGGTTTCTGTGATCAACTGGCCATGGGCGTCATAGCTCACGCGGTTGACGTTGCCATTGGCATCGCGGGTAGCGATCTGGCGGCCCATACGATCATAATAGAAGTCCGTTACGGCACTATTCGCACTTTGCGCACCCGTCGCATCGGGGCTGCTTTGGTGGATCAACTGGTTGCTGGCATTGTACTGATAAGTGGTCACGCCACCAAAGCCATTCAGGTCACTGCGGCTGGTGAGGTTACCCCAGCGATCAAAGCTTTGGTGGATGACGGGTGTCTGGCCATCGCGGGTAGGCAAGCTCAGAGTGATGGCACGGCCCAGTGCATCATACTGCGTGCTGCTGCGACGCAAGCCAGACACATGATCTGCCTCTTGTGCAATGGCTATGTTAGCCAATGGGTCACCATTGCCGAAGTTGAGGCTGGCGGTGCTGATACCGGCACTGCTTAAAGTGACAGTCTGGTGGCCTTGTACATCGTATTGCATGACTTTGGTGACACCACCGCTGTTACTACGCCAGAGATGGCCTGCGTTGTCATAGTCATAGTGGGCGACCTCGACACCATTGCTGCGCTGGCTGGTGGCTTCATCAAAGGCGTTGTAGCTGACTTCGTTGCGCACCACGGCTGTTTGTGCCTGGTTGATCGTGCTGATCTGGCTGCCGTTGATCTGAACATTGCTGCCAGGGGTGATGGTGGCGGTGCGGCGGCCCAGGGCGTCGTATTCATATACAGTAAACAGCGTATGGAGGAGACCGTCATTGCCACTGACAGCCTGCCATTGCTTGCGCAGGTGGTTTTGTGCATCATAAGACGCAAAGTGATTGATGCCATCGGCATCCGCATTTTGGATGACGTTGCCCTGGCTGTCGTAACGGGCCAGGCTGATACGGTCATCAAGGCTGCTGCCGCTGCGGCCATAGCTTTGTTTGTTGGCATAGGTGGCACCACCGGCATACTCTATTTTAGTAACGACATTGCCATAGGCATCGCGACGGTATTCTGTCAGCGGTGTCAGGGTATGACCCGCTTCTGCACTACTGCCAGGTTCGGTGACGGCAGTCAGACGGCCCAAAGCGTCGTAATAGCGGTAACTGCTGTTGCCCAGGGCGTCGGTGCTGGAAACGACATTACCCAGCGCATCATATTCAATAGTGGTCGTGACATCACCACGGCTGCGCTGGCCATTGCTGATGTCATTCGTGCCATCGCTGAAGCCGACATTCTGACGCAGTTGTCCCACCTGGCGATTGGCCTTGTCATAGCCATACAGGGTGGTACGGTCATCCTGACTGGTTACAGGCAAGACCAGCTTACCATTCCCATCCACACTACCCGCATTGGCATATTCCGTGATTCTGGTGACATTGCCATTGGCGTCATAGATTTTGGAGGTGACATAACCCAGCGCATTGATACTGGCAGTA
>NZ_JBMPOX010000015.1:0-146733 GCF_049340445.1 Undibacterium sp. Ji50W
CAGAGAAGGCTCGTGTAGAAGAAAAGGCGTACATGAAGGCTGCTTAATTTAAATTGAGGCGACAACTACCTTGACACACACCGCTTCGCCAAAGAACGTATTCAAAGAAAGGCGACCGCAGACTCGCCCTTCGGGTGCTTACGCTACGCTTCAGCATAATTTGTGCATCACAAAAAATGGGAAAGCTTCGAAACTCGCTACGCTCAAACACGAAGCTTTCTAATCCATTTTCTATGACACACAAATTACATCGTCCCAAGCGGATTAACGTCAAAAGCAACAGCAACTTCAAAAACAACGGCAGCGTCAAGAACAAAAGCAAGGTCAAAATCAGCAGCAGAACCCAAGGTCAAAATCTACGTCAAAAGCCACACCATCAAAACAGAAAGCAATAACATCATGGGTCTGAATCGTCGTGATTTTTTACAGGTAATGGCCATTGCCGCCGCCGGTGGCATGCAGATTGATGCGCAGGCGGCTCTGGCGAATCCTGCTGCGGATAAACTGTACGATCTGCCGCGCTTTGGCAATGTCCATCTGATGCACTTCACTGATTGCCATGCGCAGTTGTTGCCACTGTATTTCCGCGAGCCCAGTGTCAATCTTGGTATAGCTGCGGCTTTTGGTAAAAGCCCACATCTGGTGGGTGAACATTTGCTCAGGCAATTTGGCATCAAAGCGAATACACCAGAAGCGCATGCGTTTAGCTGCCTGAACTTTGAACAGGCGGCAGCGACGTATGGCAAGGTGGGTGGCTTTGCGCATTTGACGACGTTGATCAAGCGTATCAAGGACAATCGGCCCGGCGCACTCTTGCTCGACGGCGGTGATACCTGGCAAGGTTCGGCTACAGCGCTGTGGACGCAGGGGCAGGATATGGTCGATGCCTGTTTGCAGATGGGGGTGAATGTCATGACGGCACACTGGGAAATGACCCTGGGTGACAAGCGCGTCAAGCATATCGTCGAAAATGATTTCAAGGGTAAGGTCGATTTTGTTGCGCAAAATATCCAGACCACCGACTTTGGTGACCCTGTGTTTGAAGCCTTTGTCATGAAAGAGATGAATGGTGTGCCAGTCGCCATCATTGGCCAGGCTTTCCCGTACACACCTATCGCCAACCCGCGCTATATGGTGCCGGAGTGGAGCTTTGGCATACAGGAAGAAAATATGCAAAAGACTGTCGATGCGGCACGCGCCAAGGGGGCGAAGGTCGTCGTGCTCTTGTCGCATAATGGCATGGATGTGGATCTTAAAATGGCGACACGTGTGCGCGGTATTGACGCCATCCTTGGCGGCCACACGCATGACGGCATGCCTGCACCGGTCATCGTTGAAAACGGTGGTGGCAAGACCCTGGTGACGAATGCGGGTAGCAATAGCAAGTTTCTCGGCGTGCTGGATTTTGATGTGAAAGAAGGGCGCATACAGGGTTTCCAGTATCGCCTGTTACCCGTGTTTGCCAACTTTTTGCCAGCGGATGCACAGATGCAGGCACTGATACAGAAAGTGCGTGCACCATACGCGGCCAAGTTGGGTGAGAAACTGGCGATGACGGAAGGTACGCTGTACCGCCGCGGTAATTTCAATGGCAGTTTCGATCAACTGATTGTCGATGCGCTGATGGAAGTCAAAGGTGCAGAGATAGCGTTTTCTCCTGGTTTCCGCTGGGGTACATCGCTGCTGCCAAACAGCGCCATCACCATGGAACATCTGATGGATCAGACTGCCACCACCTATTCACATACCACCATGACAGAAATGACCGGTGCCGCTATCAAGACCGTGCTGGAAGATGTGGCCGACAACCTGTTTAATCCCGATCCGTATTACCAGCAGGGTGGTGACATGGTACGTGTTGGTGGCTTGACCTATGCAATAGAGCCGGCAGCCAGCATGGGCAAGCGCATACAGGATATGCGTCTGAATGGCCAGCCATTAGTGGATGGTAAAGTTTACAAGGTGGCTGGCTGGGCACCTGTGTCTGAAGGCGTCAAAGGTGAACCCGTATGGGATGTGGTGGCGCAATGGCTAAGGACCCACAAAAAAATCAGCCCGCGTAAGTTGAATACACCGCGACTGATAGGTGTTGCGGGTAATCCTGGTCTGGTTTAACCCGTATTGGATAGCGGCTTCGTTGACAGTTTGACGATGCCCACGGCCATTGCCGCACATATCAACAAAACACCAGCCAGCCGTATGACGTTTTCAGGGTTACCACCCAGCCAGGCATGGTAATACAGCGGTAGCGTAAAAATTTGTATGATCATGGGAATGACAATGAACATATTGAAGATGCCCATATACACGCCGGTGCGCTCTGCAGGTATGCTACCCGCCAGCATGATGTAGGGGTTACCCATGATGCTGGCCCAGGCCAGGCCCACACCCAGCATGGGTATGAACAACAGCGATGGCTTATGGATTGCCGGTATGCTGATCATGCACAGGCCTGCCAGCGTCAGGCAGACAGCATGGCTGACCTTGGGTCCAAAGCGGCGGGTGAATGGTACCAGGGCAAACGCAGCGATGAAGGCGATGAAGTTATAGAACGCTCCTATTTGCCCATTCAATAATCCCGCTTCCCTGAAGCCGACTGAACTGGGGTCACTGGTGCCAAATAGGGTACGGCCCAGCGACAGCATGATGTACTGCCAATAGCAAAACATGGCATACCACTGGAATAGTTTGACCAGGGCGAGTTGACGCATGGTGGGTGGCATTTCCTTGATCGCCAGACCGATCTCGGCCAGGGTAGCGCGCCAGCCCGTGGCTTGCCTTTTGATCAGTGCCAGTTGATCTGGCGTCAAAGGAATTTCTGGCGAGGTTTTCAAGGTCCACAAGATGGAGGCAATCGAAAACACTGCGCCGATAACAAAAGCGGCGATGACAATATGGGGAATATGATGGCTGTTGACGCTGTTGCTGTTCATGCCTGCTACCACGAGTATCGATGGTGTCAGGTAAGCCAGAGTTTGCCCCAGACCGGTGAACGCGCTTTGCGTCAGGAAACCGACTGAGTGCTGGCTGGCATCCAGCTTGTCGCTGACGAAGGCGCGATACGGTTCCATGGTCACATTGTTGGCCGCATCCAGTATCCACAGCAAACCGGCTGCCATCCAAAGCGTAGAACTAAAGGGCATGAGCAACAGACCCAGACTGCAGAGGATGGCACCGACCAGGAAGTAAGGCGTGCGACGGCCCCAGCGGCTGATGGTACGGTCACTCATGGCACCGATCAGCGGTTGTACCAGCAAGCCCGTAACTGGCCCGGCCAGCCACAAATAGGGCAGGCTGGCTTCATCTGCACCCAGGTAGGCATAGATGGGACTCATACTGCTTTGCTGCAGACCAAAGCTGAACTGTATGCCAAAGAAGCCAAAGTTCATGTTGATGATTTGCCAGAATGACAGGCGCGGTTTACTTACGCTCTGCTGGATATTCGCGGTGCTTGAATTCATTTGCCGGCTCCGCTGTGATGGATGGTGGCCGGGGTTTCTGCACCCCAGCGTTGTTGCCATCGTGCGTAGAACGCCATATCACTGGCAACCGCACCCCGCACACCGCAAATGCCTGCTGCAAATTCATGGGCACGCTGCAGGCTGATGGCCAGCGGCCAGTCGCGCTGCAATCCAAGCAAGAAGATGGCAGAGAAAGCATCGCCAGCACCAACGGTATCAACGATCTGCACCTGGATGGGCTCTGTCGCACTGCGCAGGTAAAGTCCGGCCTTGTCCAGATACGCATAGCCGTGTTCACCCAGCGTGATCAGGATGGCTTGCAGGTCAAACAGCTTGATCAGCGCTGAGGCGTGTACTTGTAATTTGGTGTCGTCAGGCTGGTGATTGGCATCCTGCCTGATCTTGTTCAGGTAAATTTCGGCCAGTACCTGCAATTCTTCTTCATTCAGTTTGAGTATGTCGGCACATTGCAGCGACTGTTCTATGCTTGTCAGACTATATTGCATGGCGCGCAAATTCAGGTCCAGGTATTTGACGGCACGGGTTTGTTGTAGCAGGTTATACAGCGCTGCGCGCGACGTGGCATGTCTTTGTGCCAGCGTGCCAAAGTAAAAAATACCCTGGTGGTGTAATGGACAGGTTTGCTGCATGGCCAGGACGGCAGTCTGTGCGTCAATATGATCGTAAGCCTGATTGTTCAGTATTTCAAAGTGATGCGTGGCTTTGTTATTCTGATCTTCCTGGGTGACTTTGACACGACCTGTAGGATGCTGCGGGTCGGTCTGCAAGCCTGATGTCACCAGTTTGAAGCGTTGCATGTCGGCGCGTATCAGTGCCGCTGTCGGGTCATTGCCTACGCGTGAAATCATCAAAGGAGCGCAATCAAAATAGCCTAGCGTGCGGGCGACGTTGAAGGGGGCACCGCCAACGACAGGCTGATCGGGAAAGTCATCGATCAGGGTTTCGCCAAAGATGACGATGGGTTTGCTGGTCATGCCTTTGCTCCCGGGTTATTCTTCTGTGTCAGCCATAATTGGGCATACGCCGTCAAAGTCACGCTTGTACCGGCATCGCGTCTGTCCAATTGATTCAACCATGCCTGCGCAGGAATATCATAGCCTGCCAGCAGTGCATTGATATCAATACTGACATTGTTTTCTGAAAAATTTGCCAGATACAGCAAAGGCTGCTTCGTCGAACCGCGCATGAATGCCAGCACGGCAGGCGATGCTGGCGTTAGCAACTGACGTGGGGTCGCTGCAGCTAGCTGCGGCAATTGCCTGCGTACATGCAACATATCACACAGGGCGTCGAATACCGCAGCGGTATGGCTGAGACTTTCATGCCGCTGTTGATACAGGTTTTCATCCCAGGCGGGCCTGTGCAACCAGCGACTGTCGGCTGCCTGTGCGGTGATGTGCTGATAGGCGGCATCATTTTCCTGCGCCAGTTCATCCCCCATGTAAATCAGGGGCATGCCACCAAAGCAAAAACTGAGGCCATACAACAGCAACAGGCGTTGCCTGGCCAGATATTTTTCTTCAGTGGTTTGTGCGCTGGCAAAACCAGTTAATGCTGATGCCATACCGACTGTTCCATGCACGGTGCCTGGGGCACTGGCCTGGAAACTCTGACCACGCGCATAACTGTCTTCACCGCTGTAAAAACGTGATACTCGGGCCAGTCTTTGTTGCACATCTTCGGCTGCAAGACTGGCTTCCGGTCGCAATACATTCCAGCCTATATCGTCATGACAGCGCACATAAGTCAGCCAACTGCTTTGTTCTGGCAACGCGGGGGTGGCGGCAACTACATGGCGTATCAGACTGGTATCTTGTTCCGCCAGCGCTACCCAGGATGCTGCCATCAGGCTGCTGTGATAGGCCAGGTGGCATTCCTTAATAATTTGTGTCCCGTCGTTGCTGCCTAGGTAGGCGGGCAAATCACTGGTTTCGACGATGGCTTCGGCTTTCAGCAATACGCCAGGTGCGGCGATGTCTACCAGGCTGCGCAAGGCTTGCAGGATTTGATGGGCTTCCGGCTGGTTCATGCATTTGGTGCCGGCACGTTTCCACAGGAATGCAGTTGAATCCAGGCGGAAGGCCTCGACCCCGCGGTTAGCCAGACGCAATAGGGCAGCGGTCATATCGGCAAACACGGCCGGATTACGATAATTGAGATCCCATTGATATGGGTAGAAAGTAGTCCAGACCCAGGCCTGCATGTCGGGTACGTAGCTGAAATTGCCAGGGGCTACCTGAGGAAAGACCTGGCCCAGGTGTTTTTCAAAGGCATCTGGTTCGCTGCGATCAGGGTAATGATAAAAATAATCGCGATAGCGGGCGTCACCATTTTTTGCCGCGATGGCCCATGGGTGATCATCGGCCACATGGTTGAGTATAAAATCAGAACACAGGCTGATGCCTGCTTTTCGCAAGGCATTGCAGGTCTGTTCCAGATCCTGCATGGTGCCGTAACGTGGTTCTATTGCATCAAAATCGGCTATCGCAAAGCCGCCGTCATTTTCACCAGCCCGCGCCTTCAAGAACGGCAACAGATGCAGATAGGTCACACCCAGTTCCTGCAAGTGCGGGATACGTTGTTGCACCCCTTTCAAGTCACCGGCAAAACGGTCGACATAACAGCAATAGCCGAGCATGTTTTCTTTGGTGAACCATTGTCTGTCCTCACTTCTTTGCTGATCCAGTTCCAGCAATAGGGCGGGGCGTTGGGCAATGCTGTTGCCTGCCATACAAAGCAGGTCCATCAACCACAGTGCAAACGCTTGCTCATCGGCGAATTTTTTTGCATACAGGTGTTGCAGGTCTTGATACAGGACAGGGAAGTGTTGTTGAAATCTGCTGCTGACGCGTTCGCGCATGCTGGATGGCATAGCGGGCGACATGCCGGCGAGCAGGCTTGCTAAAAAACGGTCGGTAGTGAACGGTACTGACATGATGCAGGCTGGGCCTTAGAAAAACAGATAAGGAGAAAATGGCTCCCTCTACATGTTGGAGATGTAAAGGGAGCCCAAGTGCTACCAGGGACTTGTTCTGGAAGCGTGGAGGGAGCTACTGCACTTCTCAACTCAAACTGATGTCGCGCTATGCTCCCCCACGTTCCCTACGCACGGGGGCGACGATGTTCGCTGCGCCCCATCGTGACAATTAAAAACTGTACTTCAACGATGCTCTGATACTTCTGCCATTGATGGACCTTGCTGCGTGTCCGTCGCCTTCCACTTCGGTGTAGCCTATGTTGTTCGTCAGGTTATTGATGCTCAATGACAGTTGAATCTGGTCGTTGATACTGTAATTGACGAAGGTATTCAGGACATGGAATGCAGGCAAAATCAGGGTGTTGGCGTCGTCACCGTAAGATTTGCTGGTACCTATCAGGCTGGCACCGAAGACGGCATTGCCCATGGTATAGGTGGGTGCTATTTGATAGGTGTAACTGGCCTGGCGACGCGGGGTCTTGCCGATGACTGACTTGTCGTTGGCCGCAGTGATGCTGGCATTGGTATAGGTCAGGCCACCAGTCACACGGAAGGCATCGTAGCGATAGCTGGATTCAATCTCCACACCTTTGGCATCATAGTTATTGGCAGTGAATTTTTGGGTTGTTGCTTCAAAATTCGATTCTGCTGTCTTGGCCTGGAACAGGGTCACAAAGCTGCTGAAGTTGCCGGCTTTCCATTTCACGCCTGCTTCGGTTTGCTTGACAATATTCGTGCTGATCGGTGTAGTGCCGTCAAGTGGATTGCCAAACATGATGCGGTCGGCGTTGAAAGCGATACCTTCACTGATGCGGGCGAACACTGCAATATCCTTGGTCATGCGATAGTTGGCACCGGCAGAATAGGAAGTATGGTTGACGCCATAGTTGATGAATCTGGTATTGGCGGCAAGGTATCTTTGGTTGACGGCCTGGTTGAAGGTGCCGCTGGCGTCTTGCTTGTCATAGCGCAGGCTGCCATCCAGGTTCCAGTTGCCACTTTCCCAGCCCAGGTTGGCGTAGGCGGCATTGGTTTTATATTGCGCATCGATATTGCGGTTGCAGCAGCCGCCAAATACGTCGGTACCTTGTGCCAGCAAACCAGGTGAACCGGCGATAGTGCCGTTTGAATTAAGCAGGGCAGGCTGGTCGCCGCTAGCCTGCATCAGGTATTGATTAAAGTTCCAGGTCACGCCCAGGTTTTGCAGAGATGAATACCAGCCCACAGTGGTAGCAAATTTACCGCTGCTGGTTTCAAATACCTTGGACAACTTGATGTCATTGACGGTACTGCCCAGATCATCAATCGAGGTATTGAATACGGTGGCAGTAAATGCAGCACCAGTGTAGGCCTTGCCGGCATTGGGGCCAGTGGCGTAGCTCATATTCGTTGCGGTCTTGCCGCTGACACCTGCATCAGCCGGGAAGATGGAAATGAAGCGGCCGGTATTGGTGGATTTGCGGAATTTTTCATCCAGCGTCCAGCCATCGGCAATTTTCAGGGATGCTTCGGCACCAAAGGCATTATTGACGACATGCAGACCATCATTCACATTGGTCGATATTTTATTATTGTTACTGTCCAGGACAATATCGCGCGTCCAGTAAGGCGAATAAAAACTGGCAGTGCGTGGGTCTATGCCAGGCAATTCAGAGATATTGCCATTCACGGTACGGACTGGTATCGGCATATTCATCGGCGTCTTGTCATCCAGATGTTTGATGCTCAGACGCAGATAGCCGTTGTCCAGTTCTTGCGTGATATTTGCGCGCAGTTGACCGCCATCTTCCGCGGTGACACCGGCAGGGCGGGAGCTGTCGCCATTGCGGTAAAACCCAGCCACGAAAAAGCGGGTCTTGTTCGACAAAGCAGCGCCATAATCAAAATCAAAGCGTGTCTGGCTAAAATCGACACCCTTGCTGATGCCTATGCTGCCACCGGTTTCTTTGCCATTCTTGCTGATGAAGTTGATGATGCCGCCTGGCGAATTGGTGGCCATGGTGGATGCCGTACCACCACGTACCACTTCCAGATGGCTGAGGTTGCCGTCGGCACGCAGATACATGTCTGGCGTGACAAAGGCGATATCGCCGAATTGCAGCAGCGGCAAGCCATCTTCCTGGAACTGCACATAACGCGCACCACCGGCAGAGATAGGCACACCGCGCACCGTCAGATTGGCATTGCCTTCACCACCCGATGATTCAGAACGCACACCGGGAATAGCGCGCAAAATTTCAGCCGCATTGGTCGGTGCCGATTGCGCGATCTGGTCTGCATCCAGGGTACTGATGGATACACTGGCCTTCATCTTCGATGTGCCTGTCGGTGTGGCCGTTACGATGACGGAATTCAGGTTCAGGGAATTTTTTTCCTTGTCTTGTGCAGATGCTGTATCTTGTGCCCACACGGTATTCATTTGCAGTAATGCCAGGGAAATGACGCTGGCCATACGCGTCATCTTGATAGGTGATGATTTCATTGCTGTCTCCGCTTTCATCATTTTTGTGAGGCTGTACAGCATTGGGCTGTACATACCATGTTTTGCCTGATCATCAGCACCGCGCCGGTTGGCGTGTGGGCTGTGTCGTCACAAAAGACCTCCAACAATTTTCGCTGCGCTCTTGGACGTTCGGGCTGATTCAGATGGATATCAGCCGTCGTACTCTATGGCGCTTTTTTGCGATCCCTGGTTTGCCAAGGCAAACGCTGTTGAAGATCTTTTGTAGTGCAGGTGAAGAGAATTATCGGGCAAATAGCTATTCTTTGCAATCGATTGCAAATGCGCGCTGCAATAAATGACTGCAATGTTTCTTGATGGGAAATTTGAAGTGCCAGGCAGATAATGATGTGCTTTGCCAACGCAAAGGATTGCCTACTATGAAGGTCCGTCTTAAATGGATGCAGTAAATAGTGACCATAGGCGAACGCATTCCCATGCTGATCAAGTGTATTTTTGCTGCAACAGGAGATATCTTTTCCATTGCAATTGCTGCGATGCACAAATGATAGGCATGAGTTTTTCCATGGATTTTTGTAGGAATACTTCAGTCATGAATTCATATTATGCAATCGGTTGTAATTTAAACTAAGGCGTGCATTAATCGACCGTATGCAGCAAGAAATGCTTTTTAATCCTCGCATTGCCAGTTAGAGAGGGCGTTTTGATTGTGCGAAGATGGTTTGAACAGCACGCCAAATGGAAAGTTCTGGAAATAAACAAAAGTTGAAATTATTTTTTCCGGAAGTGTAAGTAATCTGAAATTGGCCCGACTGATGGTGGAGTTCTGCTTGTTGATGCTGGCTTGCCAGGCAAGTGAAGAACTTTATCCTTGATGTAACCACTTTCAATTACTTAAATTAACGGAGAAAAACCATGAAAAAATCTATCCAAACTGGTGCCCTGATCGCTGCTGCCGCTGCCACTATGGCTTTGTCTGGCTACGCCATTGCTGCTACCAGCAGCTTGAGCGCGGGTGACAAGATCCACTGCTCTGGCATCAATAGCTGCAAAGGTACCAGCGATTGCAAAACAGCAGAAAACGCTTGCAAGGGCCAAAACTCATGCAAAGGCCATGGCTTTGTTGGTACGACAGCAGGCCAGTGCCTGGCTAAAGGCGGCAAGATCATTGATCTGGATAAATAAATCCTGATGGCTTGACGCAATGCGTTAATCAGGTGATTAACGCATTGTCCTTCCCTGTTTTACTTGCAGACATCCTATGACGATTTCCACCACACCCGCCAGTGCTGCTGTTTTTGCCGGTTTTGGCCTGGGGCTGCGTACCGACCATTATCTGTCCATACTGGCAGACAAGCCGGCAGTGGACTGGTTTGAAATCCTGTCTGAAAATTATATGGTGCCTGGTGGCAAGCCATTGGCTATGCTCGATGCCATTCGTGCTGATTATCCAGTGGTCATGCATGGCGTATCGATGTCGATAGGGTCGCCGCAAGGCCCGACACCAGAGTATTTGCGTGACCTGAAAAATTTAATGAACCGGGTAGCACCAATGTGGGTATCCGATCATATTTGCTGGACTGGTGTGCATGGCAAGAACATGCATGACCTGTTCCCCTTACCCTACAACGAAGAAACCATCAAGCTGGTGGTGAATAACGTGCGCCGGGTGCAAGACGTTCTGGGTCGCAGGCTGGTGCTGGAAAATGTATCCAGCTACCTGCAATACAGTAGTGACAGCATGTCAGAATGGGAATTTGTTGCAGCCATTGCCGAACAGGCTGACAGCATGATCTTGCTGGATGTGAACAATATCTACGTCAGTAGTATCAACCATGGTTTTGATGCTGGCGACTACCTGCGCGGCATCCCTGTACACCGTGTGCAGCAGATACATCTGGCCGGTCATAGTGACCATGGTACGCATATTGTTGATACCCATGATCAGCCAGTGGCCGATCCCGTATGGGATTTATATGCACAGGCGATACACCGATTTGGTGCGGTCGCCAGCATGATAGAGCGCGACGATAATATGCCGCCGCTGGCAGAACTGGTGGCTGAACTGGACCAGGCACGTGCCATCAGCGCCAGTGTCTGCGCTGGCAGAGCGCTTCCTGCCAAAACTGCCAAAGCTATTGAAGTTTCCGAAGTTGCCGAAGAAGACGTTCGATGATGAAGCTTATCCACGACACCCAGGACACCCAGTCGCTGCAAACGGCTTTCCAGGAATTTATTCTGGGTCAGCGTGACGCTGCCAGCATGCATGTGCACCTGGCCGTTACACCTGGCCTGGGCCATGATGCCCGTCTTGATATTTACTACCAGGCGTATCGCCTGCGCCTGCGCGATGCCTTGTCAGAAGCCTATGGAAAAACCCATAGCTATCTGGGGGACGATCTGTTTTACCAGGCTTGTGCTGCCTATATTGATGCCCATCCTTCTACCTATCGCAATTTGCGCTGGTTTGGTGAGCAGTTTGCCGCTTTGTTGCGTCAGCAGTTTGCTGAACATCCGCAAGTGGCTGAACTGGCGCAGTTTGAATGGGCACTGGGGTGTGCTTTTGATGCCCCGGATCATGCCATTCTTCAACTGACTGATTTGGGTAAGGTCAGTGATTGGGAAACCGTGGGCCTGCGCACCAGCAGCTCATTGCAATTCATCGATATGCACTGGAATAGTGTTGCCATATGGCTGGCATTGAACGAAGACAAATCACCACCAGAGCCGGTTTCCACAGACGTGGCTGTGACCTGGGTGGTTTGGCGTAAGCAATTACAGGCGCATTTCAGATCCCTGGTCACTGAAGAGACTGAAGCTCTGCGCCAACTGGGACAAGGCCAGCGTTTTGCTGATGTATGTGAACGTGCCGCCGAAAATAATCCACAGCTACAAAACGATATTGGTGGCTGGCTGCATACCTGGGTAGTGGATGAAATGCTGGCAGAGGTGGTGCAAGAATAAGTCCGCGCCGCAGGATGGACAGTCACAAGGCAAAGCGGACGTAGTGGCGATACCTATCCATTACGTGCTGCTGGCCCTTACCATCAATTCGGTCGGCAATAGCTGTGCCTGGCTGTCCCCATCCTCTATCAGCTTTAGCAAGGCATCGACCAGGGCCAGGCCAGCCTGTGCCATAGGCTGACGTATGGTGCTCAGAGGCGGGTGGAAATAACGTGCCAGTTCTATATCGTCATAGCCTACTACCGCTACTTCATCCGGTACCAGGTAATCATTGTCGCGCAGGCTGTTGATACTGGTCATGGCCAGTAAATCGCTACAGGCAAACAGAGCATCGAAAGGAACTTTGCGGCTGCACAGTTCTGCCACGGCCAGCTTGCCACCTTCTTCTATGAAAGAAGCGGGTACTACCAGCCGGTCATCCAGCGCTATCTGATATTGTGCCAATGCCTTGCAATAACCTTCATAACGCTGTGCCACTTCGGGTAATTGTGTGTCGCCAAAAAAGGCAATATGCTTGCGGCCGCTTTGTATCAGATGTTCAGTTGCCTTTTGGCCGCCGGTGACATTGTCGCTACCTACCGTCACGTACAATTGTTGTGGCAATTGCGCACCCCAGACCACGATGGGCACATGGCGTGCCGCCAGCTGGTTCAATTGATCATGGTGGCGCCACTGGCCGATTAAAATCACGCCCAGTACACGGCCAGTATCAAAAATCTGTGCAGCATTGTCCAGATGTTCTGCATCGATACGCGATAACAGCATGTCGAAGCCACGGTCAGTCAGTGCATCGGCCAGGCTGCCCAGTATGCCCAGAAAAAAAGGATCGGACAGATGCTGGCGGGTTTCCGAATCAAAGGGCACCACCACGGCGATGGTGCGGGTTTGCTTCAGGCGCAGATTACGGGCATCGATATTGATGGAATATTTGAGTGAGCGTGCCAGTTCGGCAATGCGTTGACGGGTTTCATCATTGACCAGGCTGCTGCCACTTAGTGCACGTGATACCGTGGATGTGGATACCCCGGCCAGACGGGCGATATCGGCCATCTGCAAACGGCGCTGCTCTTTGCTGGCGGACCTGGATGTGTCTGCGATGTCCGTCTTGGCTTTCATCTTATTATTCTTGGTTGGAATGGGTGGGCTGAATCAATTGATAAGTCTCATTATAAAACTGAAAGCAGTCAGAACGGAAACTATGCGAGTCTGCAAAAAATTTGCCCTTCAAACCGCTGCCTAACGCTCGGACCTGATTCCCTGCTGCACGCGCCACTCCTTCAACAAAGCCTGACGCGATCGCGGATAAGTCTGGTCTGCTACCTGCAGGTTCAGGATGCGGTCAGTGCGAAAATGTCTGAAGTCATTACGCAATTCACACCAGGCGACGATGACGCGCAGGCTGTCGAAGAAAGCCAGGGCACACGGCCAGATAGTGCGCTCGCTGGCTTTACCGGTTTCATCCTGGTATTCCAGCACGAGTTTATGTTGCTTGCGTATGGACAGACGTATCTGGCGCAATTGTTCGTCATTACCCGGGTTCTTGCTGCAGGGGCCGATCAGCAGGCCGCTGGTTTCCAGTTCCAGTCTGGCTTCTGCTGGCAAGACCGATGCAATTTTTGCCAGTGCGTCACGGGCGGCCAGCGCCAGTTTATGGTCAGCTTGTTGTGCCACCCAGCGTGAACCCAGGGCAATCGCCGCAATTTCTTCTTCCGTGAACATCAGTGGCGGTAGCGTGAAGCCCGGTTGCAAGAGATAACCCATGCCCGCTTCGCCGGCAATTTTTGCGCCCTGGTTTTGCAGGGTAGCGATATCGCGGTACAGACTGCGCAGACTGATACCCAGTTCTTGTGACAACACTGCACCGCTGACAGGATAGCGATGCCTGCGCAGGATTTGCATCAGTTGCAATAGACGTTCAGTGCGCGACATGCGGATACTCAATTGTTGTTGGGGGCATGGCAATCCATCTGTCAGTGGTAATTTATGTAATTTTACCTTGCTGATCGATACAGGGCAGCTTCGAGCCTTGGTATGTACTGCATTGCAGCAACTTCGTCAGCATAGTCTTACGCAAGTATCGTCTTAATCCGATTTTGTTCTTTGGTGCTGACGACTACAATATAAATATGGACGCAGGGCGAAAAATAATTACGCAAGAAAATCAGACATGGGGAATTGACGATGCCACAAGCTGCCTGGAGCGCAAAAAGAGAGCGCCAGTTTAAACATATCAAGGATAGCTTGGTAAAAAGCGGTCGTAAGCCTGGTTTGGCTACAGAAATTGCTGCGCGTACCGTTAACAAAGAAAGGGCGCAGCATGGTGAAAGCCTGGAAGCGAGCAAGACTTCTCTGCAGGATATGCCTGCAGGAAGGAGGGGCGGACTTCATTCGCATAGTGGACCAGCCGGACGCACTTATGCGCAGCTATACCAGGAAGCACGCAAGAAAAATATCAAGGGGCGCGCAAGTATGAACAAGGCGGCTCTGGAGCAGGCGGTAGATAAGGGTAAGGGCTAAGGATTGCAGGCATGTGAAGGTGCAAGATAATGGCAAAAATAATACTTTAATCCAAGGTACTGCTAACTGTGGGGCCGCAAACAACAGAATTGGTTTCGCGTAAGTTCTGCTATAGATCAATCTTTACATGGCTAAGATCATGATAATCATAGGCATCAATAAAGCACCGGCACAACAATGGCTGCGCGTCGCATTGCGGACGGCCAAGGCAGCGGCAGAAGCCAATGAAGTCGAATGGGAATACGCCCATATCAGGATAGAGTTACCGCAAGGCCGTTCATATTCCAAGTTGCCAGGACATATGAACTTGGTGGAGAATTAACAGCAACAAGCGCTATCTGGCAGGAAGAAGATCATGCATACACCGCAACTCATTTTGTATGGAGTATTGGCGATGGTTTTGCTGACTTCATTTTTTGGGAAGAGATGATCATGAGCGCCCATTATTCAGCCTTGATCGTTTGCAGCTTGTTGATGTATGCACAAGCTACC
This sequence comes from Undibacterium sp. Ji50W, assembly GCF_049340445.1. Taxonomy (NCBI): domain Bacteria; kingdom Pseudomonadati; phylum Pseudomonadota; class Betaproteobacteria; order Burkholderiales; family Oxalobacteraceae; genus Undibacterium; species Undibacterium sp. Ji50W. The sequence continues at coordinate 14,894 of NZ_JBMPOX010000015.1, forward strand.
TGTGCACAAGAAGTAAAACAGCCCGCCAGCGCAGAAGGATTAGAGCAGCAAAATGAAGTGGGAAAAAACCTGCCTGCAGATCGGTGGATAGCCAATAGGGCAGGCGACGCAAACCCGGTGAACGGGAAACCGGCACTGGGACCGCAGCAAGCCACTGCTGACGCTGAATTGGACGGTTTCCCGGTACCCTCTGCTTCTGGCGCACGGCTTCCAGGCAGGACAGGAAACACGCAGGCCGCGAATGGGCAAGACTTGTATGCGCGCGTCACGAAAGAGTATTACAGTCAGTCTGCCAGTCTCCCAAGCAAGCAGGAAAAACCGGACGCCCTGTCCAGGTTTGGTGTGCGTTATTCTCCGGCTGGCAATGATCATCTATGGCTGGAATACCGCTTCAGCGAAAAAAGCGCAATACGCTTGCGTGGCGCGGCTCACAGAGGTGTAAAGGTGTTGGCGGTCATTGAATATTGATATTCAATATTCAGACTCAGGCAAGAAATCATCAGTCAATTTCTGCTACACCCACCAGTATGTGCAGGCTATTGAAATCCATTATCGATCTTGTACATCGAGCTCAGTCAGGCATGTTCCCATACAGTTTTACCGGGACTCTGACATACCTGATCAGGAAATAACATGAACAGCAGCCTTAAAACTAAGATAGAGCGAACGCCGACCATGCATTACAAGAATTATGATATTTTTGTGATTGCATTTCCACGACCCGATGGCAACTGGTTTGCCAGCGGCGAAGTGCAAAAGTATGGTGCTGATGGGTTGGAAATTGCCCAGCAATTCAGCGGGCCGTTCAAGGCGGGTAGCGAAACCCAGGCCAAACTCGCCGTCATTCGTGATGCCAAACTGAAGATCGATGCCATACTGGCAGAACCGGCTTAGCTTGTTGTAGATCATTCGATCGGCCTGCCACTCCCAACGACCCCAGATGCATGGACCGCCGACATGCAGATACAGGTGTATTTGCTTACTACACCTTCCGCTTCAAATGTTTGTACATTGTGTCAACCATAATTTGCCTGCAGTGTTAGCATTTAAGGCAACATAATAATAATTTGCCAAGACACATCATTCAATCATCAAACAGGACAGCGGAAGATAATGAAAATTATAAAATGGATCGTTATTGTCATCATTGCAGTGCCCTTGGCACTGGTAGCATTTATGTATGCACGCAATAAAATGGTAGGGCCAGCCGGCTGGGCGGAAGACAATACCATCAAACAACTCAAGGGGATGATGAAAGATCCGGATTCCATGGTGATACGTTCTTCTTTTGTTTTACAAAGAACAAATGCCGATGGTAATACCGAAATTTCGGTATGCGGCATTGTGGATGGAAAAAATGCATTTGGCGGTTACGCAGGTGGTACGCGTTTCGTATCCCTGAGTATGGACAATAAAAAAATCAATACCTTTGATACCATTTTCGTCAAAATAGACGAAAGCACGGCATCGGATCGGGCCTTGGCAAAACGCGTGGACAGCGTAACACCATTCGAGCACGCCTACTGGAACGGCAGCTGTGTGGATGAGACACATCCCATGTTGGTACGCACGTCGGAAAGTTAAAAACTTGCCAGCCAGATCTGGCAAAAACCGCTAGCCACGACGGCAAGTAGAGGCTGAGAAAAGAGTATCTTGAAATCAGATATGAGATGACAATCAGGGAACCGAAGATACTGTCGTTCTTCTCTGTGCCCCCTCTGTGTCTCCGTGCCTCTGTGTTGAGAGGTCTTGCTTTGCCTTACTACGTATAAGTATTAAGCCTGCAATTCCTCAATCAGGCTGATAATTTCTTTACCATAGCTTTCCAGCTTCTTGTCTCCCACGCCCGATATAGCGCGCAGGGCGGTCAGGGTGGCGGGTTGCTGGCGGGCGATTTCGCGCAGGGTGGCATCGGGAAAGATGACGTAGGCCGGTACATTGTGGGTGCGTGCAGTTTCCACCCGCCACCAGCGCAGTTTGTCAAAAGCGGCCTGGGCAGTGCTGTCAAGGTCGGCTTCGGCATAGTCTTTTGCTGACTGGCGTTTGTGCTTGACGGCTTTTTCTGCTTTTTTGTACTGGCGTAGCTGTACCTTGATTTCACCCCGCAAGACGGCGCGGGACGTTTCGGTCAGTTTCAGCGAGCTATAGTTTTCATAATCTACCGCGACCATGCCCAGCGCGATCAACTGACGCAACAGGGCGCGCCATTCGGCTTCGCTTTTGTCTGATCCTATGCCATAGGTCGATAATTTGTCATGTCGCCATTGCTGTACGCGTTCGGTATCAATACCGCGCAAGATGTCGATGACATGGCCAGTAGCAAAGCGCTGATCGACACGATATACAGTGGACAGAATTTTCTGCGCCGCCACACTGCCATCAAAAGAGCTGGGAGGGCTGATACAGGTATCGCAATTGCCGCAGGGGCCGGCTTGTTGTCCAAAATACTCAAGGATGTGGGCGCGCCGGCAATTCAGGGTTTCGCATAGCGACAGCATGGCATCCAGCTTGACGCCTTGCACCCGCTTGAAGGTTTCATTGGCTTCGGATTCATCAATCATGCGGCGCTGCTGCACCACATCCTGCAAGCCATAGGCCATCCAGGCATTGGCGTTGGCACCATCGCGACCGGCACGACCGGTTTCCTGGTAATAACCTTCTATACTTTTTGGCAAATCCAGATGGGCGACAAAGCGCACGTCAGGTTTGTCTATGCCCATGCCAAAGGCGATGGTGGCACACATGACAATGCCGTCTTCACGCAAAAAGCGCGCCTGGTTGCGGCTGCGGTCTTGCAAATCCATACCGGCATGATAGGGCAGGGAAGTGATGCCGTTTTCATTCAGAAATTCAGCTGTCTCCTCAACCTTTTTACGCGACAGGCAATATACAATGCCGGCATCGCCGCTGTGCTGGGCGGTGATGAAATCCAGCAATTGCTTGCGGCCATTGGCTTTTTCAACGATCTGGTAACGGATGTTGGGGCGGTCAAATGATGACACGAACTGCATCGCGTTTTCCAACTGCAACCTGTGGATGATTTCATCACGGGTTTGCTGGTCTGCCGTGGCGGTCAGGGCAATACGCGGCACATGCGGGAAGCGCTCATGCAGGGCTGACAGTTTGATGTATTCAGGGCGGAAATCATGTCCCCATTGCGAGACGCAATGGGCTTCGTCAATCGCAAACAGGGCGATGTTGACGACTTGTAGTAGCTCCAGGCAGCGCTGGGTCAGCAGGCGCTCAGGTGCGATATAGACCAGGTCAATATCGCCTTCGCGCATCTTTTTTTCCACTGCCAGGATTTCATCAAAACTCTGGGTGGAATTTAAAAATGCAGCACGCACACCCACTTCGGCCAGGGCATCGACCTGGTCTTGCATCAAGGCAATCAGCGGGGATACTACGATGCCAACGCCATCACGTAGCAGGGCCGGTATCTGATAACATAAAGATTTACCACCCCCTGTGGGCATCAGCACCAGGGCATCGCCGCCATTGGCAACGTGTTCAACGATCTGGCCCTGTTGCGAGCGAAAGGCCGGATAGCCAAATACAGTCTGCAGTAAATGCAGAGCCTGCTCAACGGTATCGCTGGTGGTATTGCCTGCTTCAGTCACTGCGCTTGTCACCAATTAGTCGGCCCAGGTAATTACGCCAGTGTAGGCGGTAATCAGGATCATGATACCAAAGCCTATGCGGTACCAGGCAAACACATTGAAATTATGCGAGCTGATATAACGCAGCAACCAGCGTACACAAAAGAAGGCAGAGATAAAAGCTGCAACCGTACCCAGGCTGAACATGGGCAAGTCTGCCATCGACAAGTCTTCACGCGCCTTGTACAGCGAATATACAGTCGCACCCAGCAATGTCGGTATCGCCAGGAAGAACGAAAATTCGGTCGCTGCCTTGCGCGACAAGCCAAACAGCATACCACCTATGATGGTGGCACCGGAACGGCTGGTGCCGGGGATCAGCGCAAAGGACTGGGCCAGACCTATCTTCAGCGCATCCAGCATGCTCATGTCATCCACGGATTGTATGCGGGCATGGCTGCTGTCATGACTATCGGCACCCGCGTGTTTGCGTTCAACAAACAGGATGATGACGCCGCCTATGATAAAAGCAAGGGCGACCGGCACAGGGGCAAACAGCACGGCTTTGATTTTTTTGGAAAACAGCAGACCCAGTACGGCTGCTGGTAAAAATGCAACGATCAGATTCAGGGCAAACTTGCGCGCCCTGGCATCACTGGCCAGGCCGGTGACCACACTGGCAATCTTGGCCCGGTATTCCCAGCACACCGCAAAAATCGCGCCGGCCTGTATCACGATCTCAAACACCTTTATTTTTTCGCCGGTGAAGTTCAGCAAACTGCCGGTCAATATCAGGTGACCAGTAGATGAAATAGGCAAGAATTCCGTCAAACCTTCGACGATGCCCATGATGATGATTTTGATCGCGATTATGAAGTCCATACGACACTGAAAAGTGGGAAGTTAAGCAGGGAATTGGTCGGCACGAAGCTTAACATGGTGCATGCCTGCCTGCGCAGAAATTTGCCCGTAAATGCCCCATTCAGGGGGCAAATTTATAAAAACATAAGGATAAAGACTTGCCGGATGGCAGTTCCTTGCACTCAAGGTTCTGTATTTCGGTACTTTTCTGAATTTCATTGCTCCCCAGTTAGCAATCGCGATACTTTGGCATTGTCCTTGGTCGTATCTGTATTCATGCCTTTATTCCTGTCTTTATTTTATTAAGCGCTTATCACCCATGTTCAGGCTGTCACAACAATCCATCTCTTATTGCCAGTATGGCTTTATTGCCAGCCTGCTGCCGGGATTGATTGCCTGCACCACCGCCATGCCCGCGCAGCCATCACAGGCAAGCACCAGCCCTGAAAAGATGGAGCAGGTGTTTGCTGAGTATCGCAGTAGCCAGGTGGAAGTATTGGTGGTGAGGCAGCAGTTTCTATGGCAGTTCCCGGATGCAGATCAACATCTGGCCCAGTTTGCTCACCACATCACGGTTGATGGCACGGTGCCGGTGCGTTTACAGGAATTTGTCATCAGTTATCACAACCCCCGCCTTCTGTTGCCAGCATCTTCAGCTTTAGCAGGCAATGCCAGCGCCATGATGCAGGTCAGCAGAAATGGCGAGTTCCTGTTGCGTGAAGTTATATCGCCGGTATTTACCGGTGAGCAAAGGTATCGTTTGCTGGAGGTAGCCAAACTCAAGGTCGGAACCGAAGCCTATGTGCTGACAGTCGCCAATCGTTCTTTGCGACAGCCCATGTGGCTGGCGATTTTTGGCATGGATGGCCATGCCGTGTATCGCATAGGTCTACCCCATGGCACCTGGCAATTTACTGAGCATGCCGATGGTATTTCCATGGTGGATACCTCTGGTTCTGGCAGACGGCTGGTGATCCGGCCTGCACAGCAATGACAGGCCTGGCCAGAGCATCGCAGCGCCTATGGAGTTTTTGGCCATCAGGCATGCCGTTGGTCAATATGGGTTTGAAAGTGTGCGCAGGTGTTTGTTTGAGTACCTGCCTGAGTGCTTGCTTTATACCTTTGCCCATTATTGGGGGCGGCGTGGCGGGTGCAGGACGAGATAGTGATGCAGTGAGAAATGAAGCCTGGAATTACCCAGAATTTAAGGAGATGCATGTGCAGACCGAAATGACCAAGGATAGCGTGCCCAGGCAGTCACGCACAGACCGTAATAATTACTTCGCCGACTTTGAAGATCATGTCCATATCCGTCGCAGCACACCAACCAGGCTGGGTTCCTACGAATTTAATTTCGTACGTTCCGGCACTGACAATGGCTTCCTGATACAGGTTCACAATGATGGCTTGCGGGTCTTGCTGGAACGCATACCGTCGGCCTTTTATATGGGCGACCTGCAAGCCAGCCAGGTAAAGATAGCTGGGCGCGAATATCTTTTGCTGGCGGCTAATTCGCGTACTAGTACGCATCGCATGTGGCTGGGTATTTTCCGGCCAAACGGCAGTAAGTTATACGCCGCCAGCCTGGAACAGTCGGTGAGACGCATCCTTCAGACTGAGGATGGCGTTTCGCTGTTCTTTTCGAGTGGTGATTCGATGCGTATCAAGATATAGCTTGTTTTAATTCCTGTTCCTTCAGCATCCTGGCAGCTTGCAAGCTGCCAGGATGCGTGGGGAGGATTCTTGTGCCCATCGGATTTTGAATCGCCAGAACGCCAGCCATTTATTACCCAAAGCAGGTCACTATCAAAACTCTTCCCAGTCATCACTGGATGGTGACGCAGGCTTTTTCTTCGCTGTCGATGCTTGCAATCTGGCTGGTTGTGCGGCGGCGCGCTGTACTGCAGGTTGGCGTCCGGCTGCAGTTGCGCGTGCCGGTTGCCGCGTCTGGGTGAGCGATTCCCGGACCGGGGCGATGATATTGAATTGCGAGACCAGATCCGACAACTTGGCGGCCTGGTCGCGCATGCTTTCTGCTGCGGCTGCAGCCTCTTCAACCAGTGCGGCATTTTGCTGCGTCATTTCATCCATCTGCGTGACGGCCAGGTTGACTTGCTCAATACCGGCGCTCTGTTCCTGACTGGCGGCAGTGATTTCACTCATGATGTCGGCCACATGCTGGACGCTGGTGACGATTTCCTGCATGGTTTTGCCAGCGGTATCAACCAGCTTGCTGCCATGTTCGACCTTGCCGACAGAATCATCGATCAGGTGTTTGATTTCCTTGGCGGCAGAGGCACTGCGCTGTGCCAGATTACGCACTTCAGTCGCTACCACGGCAAAACCACGACCCTGCTCACCGGCACGGGCTGCTTCCACCGCCGCATTCAGCGCCAGGATATTGGTCTGGAAGGCGATCCCATCAATCACTGAGATAATATCGACGATCTTGTTCGAGCTTTCCTTGATGGAACCCATGGTGGTAACCACTTGCCCAACCACTTCACCACCTTTGACAGCGACGCCGGATGCCGATATCACCAATTGATTTGCCTGGCGTGCATTGTCTGCGTTCTGTTTGACGGTAGATGTCAGTTCTTCCATCGACGAGGCAGTTTCTTCCAGCGAGCTTGCCTGTGATTCAGTACGGGATGACAGGTCGGCATTGCCAGTGGCAATTTCTGCCGCCGCCACACTGATGGTTTCAGTACCATGACGCACTTCGCCTATGACGCCACTTAAACCGGTATTGATGCCGTTGATGGCATGCATCATCTTGCCGATTTCATCATTGCGTTGAATGTGAATGATATCGCTCAAGTCGCCTTGTGCCATTTTTTCTGCCACGGCTGTCGCTTTGGCCAGTGGTTTGGTAATCGATGCTGCCATCATCCAGGCGCAGATGACCGACAGCAGGGCGGCGATCAGTGACAGCACGATCAGCAGTATTTTGCTGGACTGGTAAGTCTGCTGGATTTCTGCCGAAGTATCGTCGATCTGCTTGCGCTGCATGGTCAGCATCGCTTCGATTTTTTTGATGTACATCGCAGAAGCCGGAAGAAATTCTTTTTCCAGGGCAGTATTGGCTTCATCTACCTTGTCTTCTTTTTTCAGGGCGATGACCTTGTTGCGCGTATTCAGATAAGCTTGCCGCTGTTCACCAATTTCCTTGAAGAGCGCAATTTCATCCGGACTTTGCATGTGTTCTGCAATGGCTTTTTGCAAAAGGCCGGATGCCTTGGTGGATTCTTCCTGTTCCGTCGCAAAAAAACTCGCCAGTGAAGGGTCGCTGCTTTTTGCAATGGCCGTGGTACGGCGCACCCCAGTGTGTATATTGCGGTACCAGTCACTGATCAGGCGTTCGGTCGTCAACGGGTCCTTCAGCAAATTGTCGGTTGATGCCGCAACCGCATTAAGCTTGAAAATAGCAATAACGGTGGTGACAAAAAACAGCGCAAGGATGAGGGCAAAACCTAAGCCTAACCTTTTGCCCACGGAAAGGTGTTTGAGTTGAGAGATCATAGATTTTCTATTTATGTCAGGAGACAAGTTGAAAATGCAGACAAAGATGTCACTAATCAGTCTACACTTGGATGGCGTGGAAATATATTTCCAAGTGGAAATTATACGCAAAAAACGACTGATTTATCTCAATAAATTCAGATTTTTTTCACGTGTGCCGTTCTTTCTCACTCCACTTCACCAATAGACAATCTGTGACTGCGGTCTTTTTGCAAGACATGGCATGCAGACCGTAACCATGCCGATCAGCCTGGTTGGGTCGCTTGTATCCCTCTGAATGGGCTTCAGCCTGTAGCTAAACTGCCAGTGAAGTCCTTGCATACAGGAGTCGCCCGTCGGTTTCGTGCCGGTCGCCCTCTCGCTGCAATGAGCACAATTTGATTCATTCAAGAGGCAGGCCAGCATTCTTCAATTCGATAATGCCCGTACTGGCTTCATCTGCATGGCAATCAGTATGTGACGCGTGGTCGCGATCAATGTAATAGCTACTACCATGAGCAATGCGATCAGCAAAGTCCAGTAACCAATCGCAGCATGTTCGACGTAGCCAGCCAGGTAGCGTCGGATGATCAGAGTTGAAAGAGGCAAACCGATTAGCGCCGAAAATAAAATAAGCAAACCAATTTCTCGCGCGACCAAATTACCGATATGCCGTTTCGTTGCACCATATAACTTCCTTAATACGATTTCTCTTGCGCGTCGCTGTACAGAGTGGGCAGACAGCGCATAAATACCGAACGCAGAAATAGCCATGGCGATGCCGGTTGAGAATGCCAGCAATTTAGTCATTCGCGCATCATCTTCGTAATTGGTCGCCAAAATGGCTTTAGCCGAATACATCTCCAGTGCGTCATCCGGAAAAGAGGTGTGCCATAACTGTTGAATGGTCTGCTCCGCATCAGTTAAGCTAGCCGACGCACGAATGCTTAATGTTGAGCTTTGCGTCCATAACTCCCATGCAATGGCGCGCGGCGCTTCGCGCAAGGAAAAAAAACGTAATTCAGGCGCCACACCTATCACGCGCTTGATCAATACGTCGCCATCATAATTTGTGTACTGCAAAATCTGGCCTATTGCGGCACCTGGAGTTTTAAATCCAAATTTGCGCGCTGCAACCGTATTAATGATGATCGGATCGGGGTCATCTTCTTTGTCGCGTCGCGGGTCAAATAAACGACCAGCAACCGGTTTGATGCGGTACTGGTTAAAAAAATTTGCACTGACAGATTTCATTTCAACAAAAATACTGGGATTGTTTCCAAGTCTAAAATCAAGGCCAAACCGGGATTTGGATCGTCCGACCGCATCCATAGTAACAGCTACACTGGCGATATTTTTTTTCTGTGTCAGAGCACTGATGAAATGATGCGCCTTTTGATTGTCTTTTACTTGCACCGGTAAATCGACGATCAATAGGGGATCTGGGTCAAAACCTGGAGAAGCGTTCATGGCGAAACTGGTTTGCCATGCTATAGCAAGCGTGATACTTGCTAGACTTAAAGCAACAGCGATCTGAAGTACCGTCATTATCCGGCGCATCAAATTGCCATGCATGGATTCGGTATTGGGACGCCCAAGCAATACTTGCAGAGGCCGAACATGCAGAGCTATCCACGCTGGGTAAATTGCAGTAAGAATTCCGACAATGATCCCAATGATTAGTGCTGCAAGAATATTTTCAGCAGAAAATACGCCGTCTAATTTGCGCTGCATAAGTTCGGAAAATAATGGCAATGCCAACCACGCAAGCAATATACCTAAACCCGTCGCCAGTAAGGAAACCAGCAATGATTCACTCAAAAATTGAACAAAAATTTGTTGCGCTGTTGCGCCCAAGGTTTTGCGTATTCCAATTTCACGCTGACGTTGCAATAATCGTACTGTCACCAGATTTACATAATTAATCGCAGCAAGTGCAAGAATCAAAAAAGCGATGGCAGCAAGCCCTTTAACAACGACAGGATTTCCCCGGTCACCTGGTATGGTGATTGGATTATCGGCAATGTCCTGATCAAAGTAAGCATCGCTTAGCGGCGATAACTTAATATCCATCACTTTACGTTTTCCAAGACGTTGTTTGACCTCCGGCTTCTGCGTTTGCGATATAGCTGAAAGATCGATAGCCTGTTGCAAGGCTTCTGTTACTGCTGATATTGACGTGCCTGGTTTAACACGTATCAACAATTTCCCCCAATCGTATCCCTTGCCATTTCCATTCAGCATTGTCGCCTGCTGCTTATTAGAAATTAGTACAGAGTTGACACCTATCAGCGCTTCGTGCGGAATAGTTGTATTCGTAGGAGGATCGCGTAATATCGCTGCAACGCGCAGCACTTTTCCAGAAGCTTGCAATGTCAATCCTAAGGCATGCGCCGTGCCAAAATAAGCCGTAGCAGTCTGCGCCGTCATGGCGATATTTTCTGGTTGTTCCAATGCAGCACCGAGATCGCCTTCTAACGCCTCGAAACCTAATAATTGTGTAAATCCGGGCAAAACAGGAAGAACGGATAATTTGCGGATTTGATTTTCTATTCGAACCGGGTAAGATCTGTTGGGATCATATCCACTGACATTTTCCACGCCCGGCAGCTTCATGGCAGCTGTGCGCAACAAGTACGGAGACTGGTCAAACCAAGGAGCTACGGCATCAATGTTATACCGTTGTTTCACGACATAGACATTCGCCACATCCGGCACGTTTGCATTGTATTGCAAGGAATATCGTACATAACTGAGTAAGCTAAAGCATGTGGCGAATCCTAGCGCCAAACCAACAATAACTATTGCAGAATAGATGGGATCACCAATTAGCAAGCGCCAGCCAATTTTAAAATCGTTCAGTTTCATCATTCTAAGCCGCCATTTGTGCATCGATCAAAATACTGCCATCCAGCATGCGCAAGGTTCTTGACGCCTGCGCTGCGTGCATGGGTGAATGAGTCACCATGACGATGGTGGTACCTTCTGCATTGATTTGACGTAGCAATTTCATGACTTCATCGCCATGCGCAGAATCCAGATTGCCGGTCGGTTCATCGGCAAGCAAAATCGCAGGTCCAGAAACCAATGCCCGCGCAATCGCCGCACGTTGCTGCTGGCCCCCGGAAAGTTGGGACGGACGATGTCTGGCACGATGTGAAATGGCAAGTTTTTCCAGCATGGCATTGATTTTTTCTTTGCGCTCTTTGCCTGGGATATTTCCATACTCCAGAGCAAGTTCTACATTTTCAAAAACGTTCAACTCTTCGATCAAGTTAAAGCTCTGGAAAATAAATCCGATGCGTCCACGGCGTAACTGATTCAATTGTGATTCGGTCCAGCCTGCAAGGTTTTGACCATTAAACCAATAGTCACCAGAGTCTGGGATATCCAGCAACCCAAGCAACCCCAGGAGAGTGGATTTACCACAACCGGAGGGTCCTGTAATCGCCACATATTCACCAGCATCAATTTCCAGATTAATACCGTTTAAAGCAGTGGTGCGTACTTCTCCAGTGGAATACACTTTGCTAAGATTGTTTAATCTGATCATATAAAATTCTCGCTAATGGTTTCAATTTAATTCCAGACGAATTGCTTGCCCGAATTTGGCATAGCTGGAGACAATAAGTTTTTCTCCCGCCTTCAAGCCTTCAATAACTTCAATCTGACTATTACTTCGCCGCCCAACCTTAATCTTGCGTCGTTCGGCATATTTATTATCTTTGCTCAAGACATATACCCACGTGCCACCGGTATCATTCATGAACGCGTCACCAGGCAATAACAATGCAGGCTTTGAATCACCCAATGTAATCTGGGTATCGAGGCTTTGCCCGGGATTTAATTGTTTAGGTTGAACAGCGTCAAATACCATTTCTATGGTGAACTGGCCTCTAATAATTTGTGTAAAAACTCTGTTGACCTCAACGGGAAAATATTGCTCATTCAATTGCGCTTTCCCATGCCGACCTTCACTGATGCGATTGAGATAATATTCGTCAACAGCAGCAGTTAACTTAAAACGATCAGGGTCGTCAATGCGACCAATATGCTGGCTAGCCGAGACGGCCTCTCCAACCTGTAAGTGGAAATCAGTCAACCTGCCATGCGTCGGCGCACGAACGGTGAGGGCGTCGATAGCCGTGTCCAGAATAAGAAGCCCGGAAGCCAGCCTGGCATTGGCTTGTTCCATTTGCATAATCCCCGCTCGCTTGATGTCGATTTCTTCAATACTACGTGACTGTTCCTGAGCGAATGCATGTCGTTGTTGTTCCAAAGCATCTTCAGATTCTTCTAAAACAACCAAGGAAATAAACCCCTGAAGTGCTAACTGTTTATTTCTGAGGTGTTTTTTCTCAGTTTGTTGCACATTAAATCGTAAATCCGAGAGTCGGCGCTCGTGATCTGTTTTACTCACTTCCAAGGCGGCACGCAAATTTGAAATATTGGAAATTTGAGTCGCCTGGTCTGACTGCCGCGCCAATAATTCAAGCCGGCGCTGTGGATTTGATAAACGGAACAGGGGCATTCCTTGTTTCACAACAGTGCCATCACGCACAAATATTTCTTCAACATGCCCAAATTCCACCGCATCGAGTATCACTGAACTCAGTGGGGTGGCGTTGGCACGTACTACCATGTCGTTTAAGAATATGCCTTGTTCTACTATCGCAGTTCTGATATCACTCGCATCAACCTGCAAACCACGCGGCATCCACACCCATAGCACGAACATCAAGCCAAGCAAGCCGCACACCGCGAGGCTGGCAGCAATGATTTGTTTTCGGTAGCTTTTCCGAATCACGGTATCCATCGCGTAACCAGAAATGGCATCAGGTATTTTTGGATGATTCATCATGAAAAAAAATAGTGGGAATACAGTAGGCATGGCAATATCCATGCCACCTGATGCTTCCTGCATGGGAGCTTGCCGTTTTTAAATAGGATTTACGCAAAATTGTCCCAGCAAGGCGCAGCGACGAAGACAGTACAAATAGTACGGCAAGGAGCTGTAACGCAGCTGGGGCGGTTTTGCGTAAGTCCTATTAAAAATGTCCGATAACGGACACTTGTCACTGTTCATTATCGGACAGAATCTAAGTCATTTGCGGTGCTTGCTAGCGGCATGTAAAATGGTTCGCCATGGCCTACACAAACCCCAACGCGACTATCTTCATCATTGACGATGACCCCGACATTGTCTGTGCTGCGCAATTGTTGCTGCGACGATGCTTGGGCTCTGTACACACGCTGACTGATCCAGCCGGGCTTTCCACTTTATTAGCGCATGCGCAACCCGATATCGTGCTGCTTGATATGAATTTCACTCCTGGCCATATCGATGGCAGTGAAGGTTTGATGCTATTGGATCAGTTGCAGCAGTTGAATAATCCACCAGTAGTCATCGCCATGACCGCCTATGCCGATGTGCCTCTGGCCGTGGCGGCATTAAAGCGTGGTGCCACGGATTTCATTACCAAACCTTGGAACAATGAACACCTGACTTCAAGTATTCAGGCAGCATTGGCACGATGTCATGCTGCGCATGAAAAAGTAAAAGCCGTTACGGGTGACAATTCTGGATTAATCGGCAATTCGAATGCCATGCAGAATTTGCGTAATATGATTGCCAGTATCGCGCCTACACATGCCAATGTCATGATTCTGGGAGAGAATGGGGTTGGCAAAGAATTAGTCGCACGTGCTATCCATGATGCGTCAGAGCGTGCTGACAATACTTTTCTATCTATCGACATGGGCGCACTACCCGAATCTACCTTGGAAAGCGAATTATTCGGCCATCGAAAAGGATCATTTACAGGCGCGCAAACTGAGCGTGCCGGGCGCTTTCAGTCCGCCAGAGGCGGAACCTTATTCCTGGATGAAATCGGCAATATGTCGCTCAATGCTCAAGCCAGACTATTAACTGTTTTGGAGAAACGTGAAGTAACACCACTTGGTTCTGACAGACCGGTGGCGATAGATGTCAGAGTTATCAGCGCCACCAATCTCGATGAAGTAAAACTGTACACCCCTGATATATTTCGCTCTGATCTGCTATTCCGGCTCAACACAATTGTCGTTCGGGTGCCACCGTTGCGTGAACGTCGTGAGGACATTGCGCTTCTTCTTGGACATTATCTCCGTCACTATCAGCAACAATACCAACGTACACCCCGATCAGTAAGTTCATCTGCGCTATCCCGCCTTGAACAATATCCGTGGCCAGGGAATGTCAGGGAATTGCGTCAGGCCTGCGAAAGGGCAATTATTCTTGGCACGAATCCCGAATACGTATTTCAAGATTTTGGAATATCACTTACAGAAATGAATGCCACAGCGGGCATATCCATCGGCGTCAAGGCCAGAACCGATAACCTGCTACTTGAATCGCTAGAACGTGATGCCATAGTGATGGCTTTGTCGAATGCACAGGGCAATATCAGTCAGGCTTCCAAGGCACTTGGTATCAGTAGACCTGCTTTGTACAGAAAAATCGATAAATATGGGATATGACATTGTACGAATGGTGATTTATATCGCAGCATTGATGGCCTTGTCTGCACTGACAGCAATGAATTTATCATCGCCGCGCGTCATCGTCATTTGTGGTCTATTTGCTTTGCTTTGCGTCGAATTATTGCGTCGTACTTTTATGCAACTGCGATGTCGGCAACCGATAGAGGAAGCTCCCATCAAATTGCAATATGATGAGAAAGCAATATCTGATAGTTACTCGCGCTTGGAAGCACGGCTGGAACATGCACCGTCCGCACTCTTTCTAATGACCTCAGAAAATGAACTGCTTGCCCCGCTCAACAATTATGCCCGACGCATGCTGGCACCTGGACGCGTTACTGATTTAAATGACTTTAATGCCGCACTAAGGGCCATCAACAATGATAGACGCAATATTATTGTCTTCGACACAGAGAATGGACAGGAACGCGCCCTTGTAGCCGTCAATTACTTTCATATCGGCGGTGTTGAAGAACGGCTTATTGCAGTGTTGCCGATAGAAAGCGAGCTGGAAACCGCAGCGTTCAAAGCCTGGCAGCAACTTGTGCACGTGCTGACACACGAAATCATGAATTCACTGACGCCGGTGGCCTCATTGTCGCGCACTGCACATGATTTAATGGCTGAGTTGCAAACTAAATTACCACAGGAAAATCATGAGGTGCAGGAATTAGGTGGTGATTTATCTATAGCACTGGATACCATCAGTCGACGTTCTGATAGTTTGGCAGGATTTGTATCCAGTTATCGCTCGCTAAGCAATGTGCCCACTTCGCTTCCTCAGCGGACTCAACTGTTGCAATTATTTTCCCGCATCTCTACACTCCTGAAACAAAGTTGGCAAAGCAGAAATGGAGCAGCGACCTTTGTTGTGGAGCCTGAATCACTAGAAATAATGATCGATCCTGGGCAGTTGGAGCAGGCAATGATTAATCTGCTAAAAAACGCCGAAGAAGCAACAGCGAATACGCCGAATCCACAAGTTTCAGTATATGCGCGTCTGGCTCGTGGTGGTCGATTACGTATTGAAATCAGTGACAATGGGCCAGGAATACCAGATGAGTTGGTCGCGCACATCTTCACGCCATTTTTTACAAGCAAGGCCAAAGGCAATGGCATAGGACTGGCGATGGTGCGGCAACTGGTGCATAACAATGGAGGTACGGTGCGTTATGCCAAACTTGCCAATTCAGGAGCCAGGTTTATCATGAGCTTTTAAATTAGCTATTCAAAAATAAAAAAATGGAAATGACGACATCAGTCATTCAAGTAAGCAAGGCTTAGCACTGCACGATCTGGATCAACGTGGAAATGATGAAGACAGGTTCGGTAAAGTGGCGTGCTCTAAATCCGTCAGCCATCGAATGGCATGCATCTGGGTGTAACCACACATTTCCTCGGATGCTTGTAAGCTTCCGCAAAATAGGGGGCGCTCTGGTTTGCCGAAGATGAGGCAGCGATTGTCTTCGCCAAGCTGGACACATCGAACACCTGCAGGTTTCCCATTTGGCATCCCGGGTATGGGACTCGTAATAGAGGGGGCGATGCAGCACGCGCCACAATTATCGCGACATTTCATCGCATTTTCTTAGTTGGCAGATGGCAGGATAAGTGTATTCATACCGGCATTTTAGCGGATGCCGGTACGGTATGGCCAGCAGGCCGCAGCCACCATTATGGCTGACGAATAAAATCAACCAGTTCCGTTGTCTTTTGATCTGGCTTTGGTGTCAGGTAACTTACCAGCAGCATGCTGATAAAGCCTGCCGGTACACCAAATACACCTGCCGAGATCGGTGCGATATTCAACCACTGATTTGCGGCGTTGCCACCAAACAGCGGGTGGGTGTAGAGCATGTAAAACACGCATACAGTGAATCCGGTGACGATGCCTGCAATTGCCCCCTGACGATTGGTGCGCTTCCAGAAGATGCCCAGCACCAGCGCCGGAAACAGGGCGGATGCCGCCACAGAAAACGCCGCACCCACCAGCGACAGGATATCTGCCGGTTTTAAGGAGGCGACGTAGGCTGCTATCAGCGCCACCACCAGCAATAGCAATTTCGAGATGGTTACCCGTTTCTGGGTAGAGGCTTGCGGATCGATGATCTTGTAATAGATATCGTGCGACAGCGAATTGGAAATGGTCAGCAGCAGGCCATCTGCCGTAGACAGGGCAGCCGCCAGGCCACCCGCCGCCACCAGGGAGGAAACCACATACGGCAGGCCGGCAATTTCGGGTGTGGCCAGCACCACGATGTCACCATCCAGCACGATTTCAGCCAGTTGGACAATGCCGTCATGGTTGATGTCCGTAATCGTCACCAGTGGGTTGATCTTGTCTATGCTGGCCCAGTAAGTCACCCAGGACGGCAGTTTGGAAAATTCGCTACCCACCAGTGAATTATAAATGTCGTATTTCACCAGTATCGCCAACGCCGGGATGGTGATGTAGAGCAGCATGATAAAAAACAAGGACCAGAAGACCGAGTCACGGCTTTCCTTGACGGTCGGCGGTGTGTAATAGCGCACCAGTACATGGGGCAGGGCGGCAGTACCCATCATCAGGCATAGCACCAGCGCCATGAAATTGTTGCGCTTGTTGTCTGATTCCTTCTTGTCTTTGGCTGCATACGGTGTGTATTGCGAAAAGCCGGGCTGTGCCTTGTTCAGGTAATTGTTGCGGATATCGGTCCAGCGGGTTTTGGCTTCTTGTGGTGATTTGGGATAATTCGCCAGGATGCGTCCGGCAGCCTTGATCTCAAGTAAAGAGGCGTTGCCGGATTTTAAATCGTCCAGCCTGTGTTGTACTTCAAAGCGGCCTTCTTCCCATGATTGTGGCAATTGCTGGATTTTATTTTGCAGTTCGGTGGCACGTTGGCGGTAAATAGCCCTGACTTCCTGTTCTTTGGGATCTTGCGCGAATTGCTTTTCCTTGTTGACCAGTTCTGGCAACACCGACCCATACGTCAGCGGTGCAAGCGGATTATGTGTGTGTTTGACCGATAGCCAGCCAACAGGAATCAGGAAGGCAATAATGATGATGATGTATTGCGCCACCTGGGTCCAGGTGACGGCCCGCATGCCGCCCAGGAAAGAACAGACCAGGATACTGGCCAGCCCAAGGAAAATTCCCACAGAAAAATCCACGCCGGTGAAGCGCGAGGTGATCAGACCCACGCCATAGATTTGTGCCACCACGTAGATAAAGGAAATGAAAACGGTGGCAAACACCGCCAGTATCCTGACCGTATTGTTTTCTGGCGCGCCGGCAAACCGGGCACCCAAAAAATCAGGAATGGTGTATTGCCCGAACTTGCGCAGGTAAGGCGCAATCAGCATCGCCACCAGGCAAAAACCACCGGTCCAGCCGATGATATAGGCCAGGCCATCAAAACCCTGCAGATACAGGCCACCTGCCAGGCTCAGGAAACTGGCGGCAGACATCCAGTCCGCAGCAGTGGCCATGCCATTGAAAACCGCGGGCACGCGCCGTCCGGCGACATAGTATTCGGTAATGTCGGACGTGCGGCTGACGACACCGATGCCAGCATACAGAACGATAGTGGCAAACATGAACAGGTAACCTATCCAGGCGCGTGGTACACCTTCTTTTTCCAGTATCGCCAGGCTGATCAGGAAAATGAAAAACAGCAAGGTGTACCACAGGTAGTACAGCGTCAGTCTTTGTGTAAAACGTTGTTGTGGCATACGATCAGGGCCCTGTCTGTCTGCGGCCTATCCAGGCCATGCCCAGGGAATAAGTGGCCAGCAATATGACAAAACTCAGGGTCAGGCCCTGCGCTGCCATATAAAAAGAAAAGGGCCAGCCAAAAAAACTGATATTGCTCAATTCACGCGCAAAAAACAGGACCGTGAAGCTCAGCAATGCCCAGATCAGTAGCAGGCAGGATGTCAGGCGTTTGGTATAGCGCCAGTACGGCCCGGGGCCGGCGGGCGGGATTTTTTCAGGAATGCTCATAACCTGCCTCAATGGAAGTTTCATCATGCGGATTAAGCTTGAAGGCAACCCTGAACAGGCAACCGGGGAAAGCCACATCCTGCGGGTGGGGGTTGTCGGCAATTTCTATGCTGGCCTGATGCTGGCTGGCGATTTCACGGACAATTGCCAGCCCCAGGCCGCTACCCTGCACATTGCTACCAAGGATGCGATAAAAACGTTCGAACACATGTTCTCTTTCAGCCACGGGGATGCCAGGACCATTGTCTTCCACCTCCAGCAGGGCCAGTGCCTGTTCCTGGTCAACGATTACTTTGACGGTAACACTATGTTCTTCTGGCGTATAACGTAAGGCGTTGTCGATCAGATTGCTTAACATTTCCCTTAACATCAGGGGATTACCAAAAATCAGGACCGGTACATCTTGCTGTTCAAAACCGAGGTCGATTTTTTTTGAAAATGAAGTCTGTATCCAGTCATGCACCACGCTGCGGGCGAGGTGGTTCAGATCCAGTTGTTCCAGCGCCTGGGTGGCGGGGGTTTGGTTTTCTGCTCGCGCCAGTGTCAGTAATTGATTGACGAGACGCGTTGCCGCTTCAGAACTGGTGGCCAGTTGCAGTAGTGATCTATGTATCTCACCCTGATCGGTCTGGCGCAAGGCCAATTCTGACTGCATGCGCATGCCAGCCAAGGGTGTTTTCATCTGGTGGGCGGCGTCGGCGATGAAACGTTTTTGTATGTCTATGGTTTGGGCCAGACGTTCCAGCATTTCATTGAGGGATGTCACCAGGGGAGTGATTTCTTCGGGTACCTGACGCGAATCTATGGGACTTAAATCATCAGGACGGCGTGCCCGTATCCTGTGCTGCAATTCGGCCAGGGGGGACAGGCCACGGCTCAGTGCAAACCAGACCAGTGCCAGTGCTATCGGCAGGATAATGAACTGGGGCAAGATCACCCCCTTGATGATTTCATTGGCCAGCAATGCTCTTTTTTCCAGCGTTTCTGCAACCTGTACCAGTGCCAGGTGCGGCGCGCCATCGGCTTGTCTGCGATTCGCCTTGTTCAAATCTATATAACTGTACGCAACCCGGATATCGATGCCGCGCAGGTTTTCGTTTCTTAACTGTACGGTGCCGGTTTGTGGTTTGTCTTCTTCCGCAGGGGGTGGCAGGTCACGGTCACCATCTATGATTTCGCCCTTGCTGTTCTTGATCTGGAAATAAATATTGTCGAGATCGTCGGCACGCAGGATGTCGCGCGCCGGGCTGCTGAGTTGTGTCAGTACCTGGCCATCCACTTCCTTGACCTGTTGCGACAGCACCAGCACATTGTCTTCCAGTGCGCGGTCAAAGGGCTGGTTGGCGATGGATTTGGCGACCAGATAAGTGATGGCAATGCTCATGGGCCAGAGCAAAAGCAAGGGGGCCAGCATCCAGTCCAGGATTTCACCAAACAGGGAACGCTGGATTTTTTCTTCCACTGGCCGGGTCAGGCTGTCATCCGCTGTTGCAGCTGTGTTCGCAGCCGCTTTTGTCCTGAACCTGTTGCCTGGTCTTGCCGTCATTTTTGTTCAGGCGGAGCCGGGGGTGTCGATTGCGCTGTTACTGGTGGCGTAGCGACAAAGAATTTTTCCAGGCAATAGCCAAGTCCGCGCACGGTGGCGATGCGTACACCATCAATTTCAATTTTTTTGCGCAGGCGATGAACGTACACTTCTATCGCATTATTGCTGACCTCTTCACCCCATTCGCATAAGTGATCCACTAGTTGTTCTTTCGAAACCAGGCGCCCAGTACGTTGCAACAGCACTTCCAGCAAGCCCAGTTCGCGTGCCGACAGGTCCAGCATCTGTTCATGGATATAGGCGATCCGGCCCACCTGGTCATACGACAAGGGACCATGCTTGATGACCGTTGGTCCGCCACCTGCGCCACGTCTGGTCAGGGCCCTGACGCGTGCTTCCAGTTCTGACAGGGCAAAGGGTTTGGCCATGTAATCATCGGCACCAAGATCCAGACCCTTGACCCTTTGCTCCACCGAATCTGCCGCCGTCAGTATCAAGACTGGCAGGCGTGAGTTGCGCGCCCGCAGGCGGCGCAAGACTTCCAGCCCGCTCATTTTGGGCAGGCCAAGATCGAGTATGAGTAAATCGAAATCCTGAGTGGACAGGGCAGAATCCGCTTCCTGGCCATTGTTGACACAATCAGTGGCATAGCCGGATTGCCGTAGTGAACGGGTCAGTCCGTCGGCCAGTACACTGTCGTCTTCTGCTAGCAAAATACGCATGATGAATTTGATCCAGGTGGTTCGTCTCGTTTGTGGATGCCAATGTACACGGGTATCAGCTCCGCCTGGCGGCATCTCTTTCTATTCTGGCATGGCGTCATGTTTTACGCCTCATGCAGACACAACTTTAACCCAATATCGTCTTTTTGCCAGAATTACCCTTGCATATATTTTTGCAAAGGCAAATATATGTCGCTGTAGGGCTTCAAAGGAACTGCCCGACGCGCTAATCCACTACAAACCTGGCTGGGGGGCAGGCTTATCTTTTGCCCGCAACAGGATAGACAAGTAATTGCAAATTCTCACTTGACATGAGTGATTACAAGTGTAATCATTGATTATCGATTACATCTGTAAATGCTCGTGCAGATGCTGTCGCAAAAATACAGGAAAGAGAATGCAAATGAAAACCATCGCCATCAGTGAGGCAGAATCCATCGTCATGGAAGCGCTGTGGAAAAAACAGCCTTTGTCGGCCGAAGAAGTATATGCCGCAGTGCTGGATCAGCAGGAATGGCAAGAGGCTACCGTCAAGACCCTGCTGAACCGGCTCTTGAAGAAGGGGGCAATACAGGCGGAGAAAGACGGACGCCGGTTTTTATATACACCTCTGCTTAAGCGTGAGCAATGGATACAATCAGAGAGCAAAGGTTTTCTTGACCGCATGTTTGACGGCAGAATTGCTCCACTGGTGGCGCATTTCAGCCAACAAAAGAAATTATCAAAGCAAGATATCGCCGAATTGAAGCGCCTGATAGAGGAGCTTGGTGATGGCAAATGAATTCTTGAACATGCTGATACAACTGGGTCTGGCATCTACGGCACTGGCATTGCTGGTGTTGGCGCTAAGACTGCCTTTGCGTCATTATGCGGGTGCTGAAATTAGTTACAAGGCCTGGCTGATTTTGCCACTGACCATGTTCGCCATGCTGTTGCCGCATCGTGTTTATCAGGACAGTTTCACTGGCTTGTCCATACCCATTGCGCAACTGGCGGGCGTTGCAGATGCAATCGAGTTACCGGCAGGGCGTAACTGGTCGAGCCTGGTATTGTGCTTGTGGCTAAGCGGTAGTTTCATCATGCTGGCCTGGTTGGTCCTTCAGCACCATCGCTTTTTGCGTAATCTGGGCGAATTGACGAAGCACCAGGATTTTTATCTGGCGCGCGGCATCGATGCCGGGCCGGCACTGACCGGCTTGTTACGGACCAGGATTATTGTGCCGGGTGATTTTTTTCAGCGCTACACCGCTGAAGAGCAAGCCTTGATTATCGCGCATGAAAAAATCCACAGACACCGGGGTGACCTCATCGCGAATACCCTGTTTGCGCTGTTGCAGTGTCTGTTCTGGTTTAACCCCGTCATACACATCGCTGCCAGGGTTTTTCGCTTTGATCAGGAACTGGCTTGCGATGCCCGTGTGATTATTCAATACCCGCAGGCTCGCCGTACTTATGCCGAAGCCATGCTGAAGACCCAATTACATTTCACCGTCAGCACTACTAGCACCATCAGCACCATTGCCTGTCACTGGCAATCTCATCATCCTTTAAAGGAAAGAATCATGCATTTACATCAGGCTCACCCTTCTTTGTTGCAACGCATAGCTGCTTATTTTTTGCTGTTCGCCGTTGGTGGTTTTAGTGCGTATAGCGCCTGGGCTGCGACACCGGCAAGCCAGGTCAATGCAGACAACACACCCGGACTAGCGAAGGAAACAGTGCAGGCAGATAGCTATCTGCTTGCTACCTCCATCACTGTGGGTGGGAAAACCTCCAGCCCCCGTATCCTTGTCAAGCAAGGCCGCGAAGCCAGCTTTACCGTCAGGATGGATGAGCAGCAAAGCAAATGGGATTTCAGCTTTACCCTGAAAACGCCCACCACTGGCAACACACAAGACGCGGTCATGGTGGAGATGATCGTTAAAAAAGATGGGGTCGTGATAACCAAGCCTAGCCTGTTGGTCAACCTGGATCAAGCAGCAAAAGTCCAGCAACGGACGCCGGAACACTTGAATGATTTTGATCTCTCACTCACCGCCAGCTTGTTGAAGAAAGGTGACAAGTTTTAGTTGTGGTGTATCTGCTTTGTGCCTATGCTGTCCTGCAGTGATGGCACACCCTTGCATGCTCAAGGCCACAAGCTACCCTTTTGGTATCTGGTGAAACACGCAGATGGATGGGCCGTGTTTGAAGATGACTGTGCTAGCAATGAAAAACGCAAACCGCGTGATCCGAAAACAAGCAAACCTTGGCGAGTGCTAAGGCCATCTTCGTAGCTGCAAGTGGAGCATGGATAGCAAGGTCTATCAAGCCACCACAAGTGTTTCAAGTTTTTGCAAGACTTTGAATAGTCCTGTGTCGTCGTCCGGATACGGATAATCAAAATAATCTATCTGCATCCACTGCGCTTCTTGCCCCGGGTGCAGATATTTTTCAAAATCATCTACTAGCACAATATCTGATACCAATGCAGCGGGAACAAATTCCAGGTTCTTGGTTTCGCCTTGCCAATTGATGTATTCGATATCCAGAAACCATTCTGGCGCGACATTTTCTTCAACCAGCAATCTTGCAATTTGCCTGAATTTATCTTCCCGCACCGTTGTGAACATCACCATCCTGGGAAATAGCAACGCGCAACGATTCAGGAAATAATGCAGACCTGGTCGTGGTATCTGACTCATTGCATTGGAGATCAATGTGCCTTCAAGATCCAGTGCCAATATAGTTGGGTTCGCTTTTTTCATTGCTTAAATCAGTGTGCATGGTGCAAGGCAGATATTGGCGGATAAAGAACGGATATGCACCATTCACAGCCAAGTATGCAACGATGGGATGTGATTGCTTGCTTGAAACTATCTTGCTGTCAGGTGCAAAATATTGGTGATTCATGAGTCATGACAAACAACGCATCCGTGAGCGTGAAGATAAACACCATGCTTTTCGCAGACCTTAAATTCGGTAGGCATGCGCTCCAACTTTAACTCCATAACACGATCACTATCGACGTGCTCAGGTGCGAATTGGTTCACCATTTCGCGAAATTCTCGAAGGCTCTCCAACACCCACTCTTCCTTCGGCTTATAGGAGAGTTTATCCCACCCGTTCTTGGAGTATGCCGAATCGATCGCAGCAAGCACAAACGCTTTGTCGCCATCAAACGACTCGTGTCTCCAAGGTAGGTCGCAAACATCGAATCCGACGATACCCGACCCGCAAACGCCTTGGTCGTGCGAGGCGAACCAAATTGCCAGTGCACGTTGACGGTCGGTTGTCGCCAGCGTAGAAGCGGAAATCGACAATACAGAAATGAATACCGACGTCAATCCGTTGTTCATACAAACGTCCATCAGATCGGGGCGAAGACTGTAAGAGATTATGTTTCCCATCTTTCTTTCTACCACAAAGTTACAGTTTATGATTGAGTCTGCAAGTTATAACGGATCAAATACAGGTCGATGCAAAAGAGCGTATGAAGGCAAGGTTCAAACGCTTCCTTTAAAAACAATCAAATTAGTCCTTGACTGCTTCCAACAACTCCACATCCCGTAAAATTTCACTGATCAGAATCGGGTCTAGGCTCGAAAATGAAATCGGCCGATATTGTTTCCTCGTATTGTCCCGATTTAGTATGATCCCTTTCGGTTTAAGGCTGTACTTTTCAGCACTACTGCAAATATACATGCCGGTGGAGAATAATAGACTGATGTGCACGTCTTCGCTGAATACCTTGCTGAGTGACTTAATTCTCCAGGCCGCCGTGTCGCGTTTCCAACCACGTTTTCCGACAGACATCAAGCTGTCGATTGACACCGCATTGCGGAAGTACCGTTCGTTGATATCCGAACGATCATGTTCTGTGAACTCTAATGCAAAACATTCACGTTTCAATTGATTGAATGGTTGCAAGATTGCGTTGTTGGCGAAGACCCCGCAAAACGCTGCCGCCACCGTCTCCGACATTTCCAGTCTGTGCGCAACACTCACCGCCGCATCATCTTGCAAATTATAGAGCACGTCGTGCTGATCAACCAATGTCCAGTCTTTAGTGACCCGGAAGCATTGCTTTAGCACATCGCCATCATATGCGCCCCAGACGATACTGGTCGCGAGCTGTCGCTGCAAAGGATGCAGCAGGAAACAACGTTGAAACTCGGCGCTTGTCCAGCGCTTGCGGGACGTCATATCCCGTTCGAGGCGCATGATTTGCAGACGCACGGCATATCTCGCTTCACTTTTTAATCGCTGGAAGCGCTCGCCCGCTGCGTTCGCAAGTATCGCGTCGTCTGATTCAATCGGTTTCGGCAAATCCATAAGTCGATGGCCGTTCGCGTCCTTAAGGCATGGTTTCGGGCTGCTTTCGAATTCGACATGAAAACTGCGCGCACCGAAGTCCAGTACCAACGTGCCGTCCGCGTCGAGTCCAAGATCCGGTGCCACGCGCGTTAAATCGGTTCGTGCGGCAAGTGCACCCTCAGCGAACCTGAGATTATTGACCAACATTCTCTTGACGCTGGCGTGTCGCACCACTCGCAATGCCTCCCGCAATGCCTGTACACTTTCCGGCGTCGGAAAACGCTCGATCGAGTGGCCCAGTGCAATTGCAAACGTTTGCGACGGCAGTGACTTGCCATTGATAGGCGCAATGCACGCTCTCTGAAGCAACTCGACAATTAGATCGGCATACCAGGCTTCATCGCGTAACGCGGCGACACGTGCGGCATAGGCAGTGACATGGCTGTCATGGATTGAAAACGCAGTTCCGGCGTAATAAGGAATCCGACCGGAGTGGATGTCAGCAAGGCGCTGGCTAGCAAACAACAGCGCCTTGTGTGCAAATTCGACATAGGCCGCGTCATCGCAAAGAGCCGGGACCGGGTCAGGAAAGAACGTGCCGCCGCCGGGCTCTAACCAATTGCGAGGTGAAGTCCATAGACACCATCTCAACGCTGCGATTGCGCTCGCGCCAGCCGGACCCAGCTTCGGAAGCATGTCGAATTCAAGCTGTAATACCGGCGAATTGTCCCGATTTGCGCTCAAAATTTGATGCATTTTCGTGACTGCCGTATCGCCAAGCCGCACCGCGAGATAGTAGGCGGCATAGTAAGACGGTGAATAGTAAGATGAGTTTGGATCGCAAGAATTTTCCAGGGCACGCCCAATTAGCCTGCGCAGCTCGCTTGACGCGGCATCAGACAACTGACCGTGGAAATCCATAAGTAATTCAAAGGCCGTGATACTTTCACGTATTTCGTGCAGATTGCCAAACAGGGCTTCCGAATCCGTAGTCATTTGAAGTATAGGAGATCACATTAATTTGAGCCGGCAGTTTCAAAAATTACTGCCTTTGATTGATCGGACACTGTTCTGGGAAATTCAGTTTTAAAAAAAGCCTATCTGAATATTCGGCTGGAAAATCCCAAAAGAATTGCTAACGTATTATCAAATTTCCGGCAGGTGTAAAGGGCAACTAATGGCCGTTTGCAGCCATTCACAATCCTAATAAAAAGATAATAACTCAATGGTTGCGCTGCGCAAGAAAATCCTTCGTTGACCGGGCAAGTGTGAAATGCGAACTCATCGCAGCTTCTAAATGCGAATTGGTGGCAAGGTCGATGCGAATATGCAATTACTGGTATAAATGCAACTTATTCCTTAGATATCGAGATTCTTAAGTAATTTGATGTTTTTCTTAAATAGCGCAAACTCCAGCACAAGCTTCAGGACCAACCAACGAAGAGGAAGCACTAGCGGACCTAAATGCTGGCCGTTTCGCCCTAGCGCTTTCCGGCGACAGTTCCTGGCTGTTCCATGTGGACGATCACAATGTGCTGCACAGGGAAACGACGGGAGTGTCGAAAAATCGGGAAACAGTCGTTGACTTCCAATTCAACTACGAGATCTTCACCGTCTGGTAAATCAAAGTGAGCTATGGAAACCACAAAACCCGATCAATTTTTGTTTCGCTACAGCCAGACGGACACAAAATACCGCATAAGTCGGGCAACGACCGTGAGATTGGCAGAAGCGCTAGGCTTAAGTGGTGAGACACAGCTAATTCACTATGCTTTGCGCAAGCTGGCCTATGAGATTTTGCCGGGATACGAGGCCGACGATGGAGACCTGACATCAATTCAGATGCAAGCTATACGTGAAGCTGTTCAAAAGGACAAACCGGGATCTGTTAAGTCAAGCCTGTTTGATCGTAACCAAGCATTTTTTTGACACCAAAGGGAGCCTGTAAAAATAGTTGGCTTCATTTGAAAGTAGTCCTTCACGATTGGACTATTATAGTTTTTAAAATAGAAATTTTTCCTGTTGGCTTGCAGCATCTCATGGCAGGCTGAGCATAAGTATCGCGTTCCCGCTGATCAACGCCATACTCTTCGGACCCAGCATGAGCAAACCGCGAGGTTCGTCAAGACCACCCAACCGACCTAATTTGGTGCCGGTAAAATTGGCCACACCAGCAACCGTAGTGACAACTCCATTTGGTGTTAATTTTCGAATAGTTTGATTGATTGCAAAGTACACGTTTCCTTGATCATCAACTGCCAAGCTGCCTGGCATGTAGGTATAGCCATCGCCGATGGCATTAAAAAATTTATCAGCGTTATGGCCCCACGTGGTCACTGCAACGGAAGGGCTCATCTTACGTATCGCCTCGCCGTCACTGATAAAGATATTGTCATCTTTATCGATAGCCATTCCTTCTATCGAATTAAAGCGCGCGTCAAGCCCTTGACCATCCATGCCCCCTTTTGTGCCGTCAATCCGTTGTTTCTTTCCGGCGATAGTGGTGACTACGCCAGCTTTATCAATTTTGCGTATCGTTTGTTTGGAAGCAATAAAAAGATTGCCAGCGCTATCAATAGTCAGAAAGTAAGGGCTATCGAAACGAGCCTCCTCACTGACACCATCAATCTGGCCACTTTGGCCGGCCATTCCGGCGATAGTCGTCACTTTACCCAGAGTGTTGATCTTACGAATGACATTATTTCCCATGTCGGCGAGATATAAATTTCCAAGGGTATCCGCAACGATTTCCCCGGTTGAATGGAACTTGGAAGACGATGCCGCACCATCTCTATAACCGATACCGTCCTTCCCTGAGACGCCAGCTGCGGTGAAAACAGCCCCGTCAGTTGTAATTTTTCGCACCACCCCATTGCCACGATCAGAAACAAACAAATTGCCTTGTTTATCAAGCGCGAGCGACATTGGATTGCTAAATCGTGCGAAGGAGCCAATGCCATTTATTGCCCCAGTTTTTTCTGCTTGACCAGCAATCGTCGTGACCTTGCCTTGCGGGGTAATCTTACGAATTAAATGATCATCGGTGACATACAAGTTACCTGCCTTATCCAGGGTCGGATTGCCCGGAGCATGAAATTGCGCTAAGGTGCCGACACCGTCAGTATGCCAAGGGTCTCCTTGACCAGCCAGGACAGAGACTCTTCCCTCTCGATTAACTTTCATCATAACGTGACCGCTATTTAAATAAAGATTGCCCGCATTATCGATAGCGACACCGTCCGGGCGGGACGTCTCTGTCATGTCAAAAGATCCCTTGTTATCTGCGGTCGGGATCAGTTTCAGGCTAGTCACCACACCTTCTTGCGTCACACGCCGTACCGCAGCATTGTCGTCATCCGCCACAAACAAAACACCCTGGTTATCTATGGCGATACCCTTGATGAAGCCAAAGCGCGCGTTTAAACCTTGCGCATCGACATATTCCTCCTTACCTGGTCTACCTGCGAGGGTAGTGACATTACCTTTTGGCGTGATCTTTCGCACGCAGTAGTTCGCGGCATCCGTCACATAAACATCGCCTTGCGCACTCACGGTAATGCCCATAGGGCGGCCAAAGCGCGCAACCTTGCCTTCGCCATCTAGCCAGCCAGACACGCCAGCAGTGCCTGCCAGTGTGGTGACTTCCCCGGATGGACTAATTTTGCGTACGGTAAAGTTGGCAGAATCAGTGATGTACAGCGCCCCTTTTTTATCAATAATGATACCGGTAGGATATTTAAATTGTGCAGCTAAACCGGGGCCGTCAGCACTACCCGGGTAGCCCGCTTGACCCGCGATGGTGGTGACTACACCTTGCGGCGTAATTTTACGTATGGTGTGATTGGGCGTATCCGCCACATAAAGATTACCCGCTTCATCCGACGTAATGCCTTTGGGGTTAATGCCTATGTCACTTTGCGCCGAACCAAATTGTGCTTGCAAGCCAACACCATCAGATGAGCCGCGGCCATCGATGCTACCGGCGATTAGACTCAGCGCACCGGGTGTAATGACAGGTTCTTCTTTTGGTTTTTTTTGTGGATAGGTGGTCGCATGAAACTCGCCCCCGGCACCAAGTGTCAGTGTTTTCAATTCTTCAAAATTTCGCTCGTCTCCAATAAAAATAATATGACACCCAGAAAGATTTTGATCAGAAATCAAAGCAAGAGCAGACTGCAAATTCCTAAAATTTGTAGTATTGTCCGGTCCCCCAACTATCAGATTTTTCTTTTCTTTTGCGCACTGCAGTAGACTTTTGCTAAAACTATTCGAAGTTTTCTTAGGATCGCTACCAGCGGCAAATAACACTGAGTTAAATGTTTTCGCTCCCCCTCCAAGCAATTTCACTACAGCGGGTTCAACAATTCTTCCGTCATATTCATTTAGCTGTTGTGAAGAAGCGGAAGCAGAAACAAAAGTAAGGACAAAAAATATTAGTAATAGCCTAGATTGCATGAAAACCCTTTGTGCGCATATGAATAACCTTTATCCAGCTCGCTACAGCCGAAAAAACACGATCCGCGACCTACGTACGACGGATAACCATTTAAGAAATGGGAAAATGCAATGAGAATTTTTCATTTTACCAATGAAGTTGATAAAATAGAAATTTATCTCGGCCGGCAGCTAACACCCTAATGCGGCATCCGAATCAAATCCTGGAATTTAGCAGTATGGCGTTTGTGATCACTCAACAAATATATGGTTGAACACATAGTCGTTGTGCATTTTTAGCGCGCACTCAATTTTGACCAGCTGGTCAATATTCGGTGCGCGTCAACACTCGGTCGCGCTGTTCAGATAGCGCAGCGCTGATACTTTCAGGCCCTCGGATGTAAGCTATACGCAACGGTCTATGCTCGTTTGTACTCGCGAACTGGTCAACGTCTAACAGAATGGGTGGTCAGACCCCAATGGATTTATTGGTCAAACTAGTCCGGTACATGCAGAAAAACCGCCACAACGCAGTTGGGGCGGTTTTGCGTTAGCCCTGTTTATGTGGTTTCAATGGCTTGTCAACGAACTGAGGTTCCCTCGATATTTCACTTGAGTGTAGCTCAAAACAGACAGTCTATTTAATTTTGCTGCACTTTGGATAACAGTAAGTTCATGCGCAGGCAAAAAATAAGCAAACGCATTTCTTTAGAAAAATGCGCTGATTAATAAAGAAAATTTGTCGACAGCACGACTAATCCATACAAAACAGCCATCATCAAAAATAAGGATGCGAGAAATTTCCATGTGGAAATGCCGAGCCTGCTGCGAGAGAAAATTCTTTGCTTTAGCCGCGATGCGCGCAAATTATTCGCTGTTAATATGGCGATCTTTAAGTGATTTGGTTATTGAATACATGCAATTCATAACAAAAAACATAATTTCTTCATGGCAATTACACCTTCCAGGCTTGTCATGCTGAGGTCGGTCTTATTGTCTGGCGTGATTTTTCTGGTCAGCGTCACGGCTTCATTGGCGGCGACACCCGAGGTCAGCTTATTGGTCCCTGATCCTCTTGATAGCAAGGGTGAACCCGCACCCATACCGAAGGACAAACAACGCATGCTGGACTATATTGCGCGCGAAGCAGATGTGCATTTTGAGGTGCAGCGTTATCCATGGAAACGCATTTTGTTACTGGCCGAGCAGGGAGATGGTCTGGTATTTGGCATTTCAAAAACCAGGGACAGGGAAAGGATGTTCCATTTTTCCCGCCCTATTTATGCCAACTATGTCTGGCTGGTGACGCGCAAGGATGCACGTTTTGATTACAAAGGCATCAGCGACCTCAAGGGGCGTTCTGTGGGCGTAGTCGCTGGTGCGCATTATGGCGATAATTTTGATGAACAAAAGGGTAAATTGTTCAGGGTGGAGAGTGATATCAATTCCATGCTGGCGCGCTTTAATAAACTGATCAACCGGCGCATGGATGTGATGGTGATTCAAGACCCCGGTAGCGATGCGCGTGATCTTGAAGAGCGTATCAACCGCTATTTCAGCAAGCACCTGGCCGCTGAAGGTCAGCCAGTTGTCGAATTCAGTGTACTGGCCAAACCCTTGCTGATTGATGATATTCACTTCGCCATTCGGGCGGATAAGGATGATGGCTTGATACAAAAGATCGATGCGGCCATTGTCAAAGGCAAGAAACAGGGGATCGTGGTACTGGATTTACCGAAAACAGGCAAACCGTAGTTGATAGGAAGAAATCCGTATACCATCTGACGATCTGATTTAATTGCCGCAGTCGCATGTAAATTTGACCCTTATTTATTATTCAACCCTTGTTCAGTAGTGGACAGGGGTTTTTTTTGCCTCATGCAAAATTTTTGAAACTGGTATAAACTATTGCCTAGTCAACGAATATTCTCATCATGGATACCGATAATCAAATCCCCGAGTTCGATAGCTCGCAAGTCGAAGACAGTGTCGGCTATTTGCTGGCCAGGTCGCGCACCATGCTGTCACGCTCGATAGAAGATGCCTTACGCCGGGTAGATATCACCCATGCACAAGGCAGTGTCTTCATGATGCTGGCCACCGGCAAGATTAGTACGGCGGCGGAGCTGGCGCGAGACCTGTTTATCGATTCTGCAGCTATGAAACGTACTCTGGACAAGCTGGAAGCAAAGGGCTATATCCAGCGTGTGATTGATGCCAGTGACAAGCGCCTGTTCAAGCTGGAGTTGACACCATCCGGCAAGGCAATGGCGGCACAGTTGCCGGCAATCTATGCTGAAGTGCTGGATGTGGGGTTTTCCGGGTTTGCTGCTGAGGAAATCACTTTTCTGAAGTACCTGCTACGCAAGCTTCTGGCGAATCGTCCCATACTGGAAGCTAAAATGAATAGTTGCTCAGGCAATTAAATAATCATATCAATCTGGAATTCATATTTACATCATGAACAAACCAACTTTTAACTTTCGGGCGGCCAATAAGCTAGCGCGTGCGCTGGCTGCTGCCAGCGCGTTGACCCTGCTTTCTGCCTGCGTCAGTTACCAAGGCATCCAAAGCCAGGTACAACTTAAAACCCTGAATGCAGACAGCGGCGCTTTTCCCGGACAGGGCGGGAGTGGTAGCTGGCCAGACAACCAATGGGCCAGCAGCATAGGTGGTGCCGATTTGCAAAAGCTGATTGATCAGGCGCTGCAAAATAACCCCAGCCTGCAAGTTGCTGCAGCCCGCCTGCAAGCTGCGAAGGCAATGACTGCTGCAGTTGGTGCCAATGAATTACCGTCAGTGAATGCCAGCTTTGACAGTACCTATCAGCGTTTTACTGAAAAAGGCCTGATACCGCCACCGCTGGCAGGCACCTACAATACCAATAACCAACTGGCCTTGAATGCTTCGTATGAATTTGATTTCTGGGGCAAACACAGCGCAGAAATGCGTGCCGCCCTGTCGCAGGAAAAAGTAGCCGAAGCCGAAGGCCAGAGTGTACGTCTGATGCTGGGCAATGCCATCGCCCGTAGCTGGTTGCAACTGGCGCGGCAATCGGCGCAACTCGAATTGAGTAAACAGCAATTGGCGATTCGCGAAAAATTCGACCAACTGACACAGCAACGCGTCCAGGCCGGTCTGGAAACCAAGACTGAAACCCAGCAAAGTCTGATCCAGCTGTCTGGCCTGAAAAACGATATCGCCCAATGGCAGGAAGCCATTGCTCTGACACGTAACCAGATCGCTGCCTTGCAAGGCATGGGGCCAGAACAGGGGCGTAACATTCCGCTGCCACAGTTTAAACTGGCGGCTGATATGGCCTTGCCCGGTAGCTTGCCGCTGGAATTGCTGGGGCGCCGTCCGGATATCGTGGCTGCGCGCTGGCGGGTGGAAGCCAGTCAGGGGGAAGTGGATGTTGCCAAGACCCAGTTTTACCCGAATATCAATCTGGTCGGCTTTGCCGGTTTATCCAGCCTGGGTTTGAGCAATCTCTTGCAAAGCGGCAGTAGCATCATCGGCGTCGGCCCGGCAATACGACTGCCAATTTTTGAAGGCGGCCGCCTGCGTGCGCAATTGAAGGGCAAGGTGGCCTCTTATGATATGGCCGTTGCCACCTATAACCAGAGCCTGACCGATGCCTTGCATGAAGTGGCAGATCAGGTGCAGATACTGCAAGCCAGTCAGGCCCAGGCAGTTGAGCAGAAAGCTGCCGAGCAGGCTGCCCGTGTCAGCCTGCAACTGGCACAGCAAAGACAGAAAGCCGGCACCGCCAATATGTTGCCGGTATTGGCAGCAGAAAGCGCCGTACTGTCTCAGCAAAAACTGTTACTGGAGTTGGCCATCCGTCACACCGAAAGCCAGATCAACCTGATCAAGGCGCTGGGTGGCGGCTATGACAGCAAGACCAATTTTGCGGCTACCCCAAGCCAGGCAAACAGCAACGCAAACATCAACAACACAACTGCAGCAAGCACATCGGAGGCCGCGTTATGAACGCCCCAGCAACAAACAATCACGATAAACCTGTTACCACCCAGCCACCTGTCAATGTGGCTCCAGAAAATGGCAAGCGCCGCGGCCTTCTGCTGATCGTCACTTTCATTATAATTATTGCCGCTATCGCCTACGGTGCATGGTGGTGGCTGGTTGCCCGCAATTTTGAACATACCGAAGATGCCTATGCCGCTGGTAATGTGGTACAGGTGACATCGCAAGTCACCGGTACCGTGGTGGCGATTCATGCCGACGATACCGAACTGGTGCAGGTCGGCAAACCGCTGGTGGAACTCGACAAGACCGATGCCAAAGTGGCGGTCGACCAGGCCGAGGCACAACTGGCCCAGACCGTGCGTGAAGTACGCGTGCTGTTTGCCAATAATGGCAGCCTGCAGGCCAATGTCAGCCTGCGCAGCAGCGAAGTCGAAAAAGCCAGGGCGGATCTGGCCCGTCGCCAGCAATTGCTGACTACAGGTGCGGTCTCTGCTGAAGAACTGGAACATGCGCGCAATGCCGTCAAGACCGCAGAAGCCGCCTTGCAGGCCGCCAGTGAACAACTGATATCCAACCGCACGCTGACAGAAAACACCACGGTCACGCAGCATCCGAATGTCTTGCGTGCTGCCGCACGTCTGCGCGAAACCCTGCTGGCGCTGAGCCGTACCAGCTTGCCTGCCCCGACTACCGGTTATGTTGCCAAGCGTGCGGTACAGGTTGGTCAGCGCATCGCAGCCGGCTCACCATTGCTGTCTGTCGTGCCTTTGAATTCATTGTGGGTCGATGCCAATTTCAAGGAAGTGCAACTGGCGCATATGCGTATAGGCCAGGATGTGGAATTGCATTCTGACGTGTACGGTAGTGATGTCGCTTACCATGGCAAGGTGCTGGGTGTGTCTGCCGGTACCGGTTCTGCTTTTGCCCTGTTGCCGGCGCAAAATGCCAGTGGTAACTGGATCAAGGTCGTGCAGCGCATACCCGTGCGCATTACCCTGGACCCGAAAGAACTGGAAGCGCATCCACTGCGCATAGGTGTATCCATGCAGGTCAAGGTCAATATCTCGCAACAGCAGGGCGCGCCGGTAACGGCCGCAGCACGTACTAGCCCGGCCTATCAGACCGCCGTGTTTGAACAGAATGGCAAAGAGGCGGATCAGCGCATTGCGGACATCATTGCCGCCAATTTGCCAGTCACCAAAGCTACTACCACCAGTAAGGCCAGGTAATGAGTGCGGCACCACGTCCACAGGCACCGCATCCGCCGTTGAAAGGAGCGCAACTGGCGATGGGCACGCTAGCCCTGTCGCTGGCGGTCTTCATGAATGTGCTGGATTCGTCGATTGCCAATGTGTCGATACCAGCCATCTCCGGTAACCTGGGTGTGTCACCACAACAGGGTACCTGGGTCATTACTTCGTTTGCGGTGGCGAATGCGATTTCCGTACCTCTGACAGGCTGGCTGACTACCCACTTTGGCCAGGTCAGGCTGTTTTTGTCATCGATATTGTTATTCGTGATTTCATCATGGCTGTGCGGCATGGCACCGAATATCGAAATGCTGATTGCTGCCCGTATTTTGCAAGGGGCAGTGGCAGGGCCGATGATCCCCTTGTCACAGGCATTGTTGCTGGGTAGTTACCCGCCCGCCAAAAGTTCCATGGCCCTGGCGCTATGGGGGATGACGACCCTGGTCGCGCCCATCATGGGGCCTTTGCTGGGGGGCTGGATATCGGACAATTATACCTGGCCATGGATTTTTTATATCAATATCCCGGTGGGCTTGTTTACTGCCTGGGCGACCTGGTCGATTTATCGCAAACGTGAATCACAGATCAAGAGCCTGCCCATCGACAAGGTGGGCCTGTTCCTGCTGGTCATCTGGGTGGGTGCCTTGCAACTGATGCTGGATAAAGGCAAGGAACTGGACTGGTTTAATTCTGGAGAAATCATTTTACTGACCGTGATTGCGGCCATCGGCCTGATTTATTTTGTCATCTGGGAACTGGGGCAAGACCATCCCGTGGTCGATCTGTCGCTGTTCAAGGGGCGTAACTTCAGCGCCGGTGTGATCGCCA
Source organism: Undibacterium sp. Ji50W (assembly GCF_049340445.1). Lineage (NCBI taxonomy): Bacteria > Pseudomonadati > Pseudomonadota > Betaproteobacteria > Burkholderiales > Oxalobacteraceae > Undibacterium > Undibacterium sp. Ji50W. The sequence goes on from NZ_JBMPOX010000015.1 coordinate 50,425, forward strand.
TTTCCATCGGTTATGGCCTGTTTTTCGGCAGCCTGGTCATCATGCCTTTATGGTTGCAGACACAGTTGTCGTACACCGCAACCGAGGCTGGCAAGGTCATGGCGCCGGTGGGGGTATTTGCGATTTTGCTGTCACCCATCATAGGCAAAATCTTGCCCAAGGTGGATGCGAGAAAAATTGCGTCTCTCGCTTTCCTTGGGTTTGCCCTGGTGTTCTTTTTGCGCTCAGGCTTCAACACGGATGTGGATACCTATACCCTGCTGATCCCGACCCTGATACAGGGGGCCGCCATGTCCATGTTCTTTATCCCGCTGACATCGATCATTCTGTCAGGTCAGCCACCGGATAAAATCCCGGCGGCATCCGGCCTGTCGAATTTCGTACGCATCATGTGCGGCGGCATGGGCGCTTCCATCATGACCACCATCTGGGATAGCCGCAGCACCCTGCACCACGCCCAGATGACCGAACTGACCGGCAGCAGCTACCCGACGTTTGTGCAAAGCATGCAAAACCTGATGCAGCAGGGCATACCAGAACAGGGTGCCTATGCCATCATAGACCGTAGCATCAGCGTACAGGCCAGCACCATGGCAGCAACAGATATCTTCTGGATGTCAGCTTATATGTTCATTGGTCTGATTGGCCTGGTGTGGCTGACCAAGCCGAAAAAATCGGCAGTGCCGGTGGATGCCGGTGGCGCGCATTAGGTGACGCGCATTAGGTGACGATAACGATGTCATCGCCATGAAGAAAAAGCCCGGCATATTTTGCCGGGCTTTTTTGTCTTTCACGGATGTTGATGTGCCTGATCAGAACTTGGCATCGAAGCGCACGCCTACGTAACGGAAGGCATCACGGGCCGGGCTCCAGGTGGTATTGGTGACGGTGATAAGCGGATTAGGGGCTTTCGAACTCCAGTTTCCCAGTCCGGTAAAGCCGGTATTGGCATAGTGTTTGTTGAACAGGTTATTGATAAAGAAACTCAGCTTGTAATTACCTTGTTTGTCTTTGATACCAAACCCCAGATTGGTCACGCTATATCCGGCTACTGACAGCGTCGGGTCCTGGTTCAGGTTGGTCAATACTTCGCTTTGGTAGCGGACGGCTGCCGTCACAAAGGCATCAAAAGAATAGTCCTTCAGAGGGATGTCATATTGCCCACCCAGATTGGCCTTGATCTTGGGGGCATTTGGCATGCGTCCGCCAGCCAGGTCTTGCACATTCTGTCCGCCATATTGGACTGACTTCAACTGACAGGCTGCATTAAATCCGCCATTTGATGTATCAATGACGTTGTAGCAGGGCGCATTCGGAAATTCGGTAATGCTTGCATCGGTGTAGGCGACACTGCCGTTGATGATCAAATTAGCCGTGACCAGTGCAGAAATATCCATTTCCACGCCACGGGTCTGTACCCCGCCCACGCTGTTGAGGCGGGTCACATACGTGGTCGTGCCGGGCAGATAGCCGCCGGAATTTTGCTGGTAATTCTTGAACTTGCTGTTGAAGGCAGCCAGGTTCACCGTCAGGCGGTTGTTCAGGAAATTGCCTTTCAGGCCCAGCTCGAATGTATTTGAAGTTTCCGATTGTACTGGTTGTTGTGCGGCCGTGGCGGCATTCAGGCTGCTGGTCAGGTCATAGGCCAGGCCCTTGTAACCGGTGGCACCCAGTACATACGCCATCAGGTTTTTATTGAACTGATGTTGCAGACTCAGCTTGCCGGTGGTGGCATTTTCAGTGTTATCCACGCTGGAAAACGTGGCAGTAGGAACGAAAGCGCCAGGTGGCGGTGCGCCGGTCGTAAAATGATAGCCCGAAGTCTCACGGTTATAACGCAGGCCGGCAAGAACGGTGTACTCCGGCAAAAAGTCCCAGCTTACCTGGCCAAAGACCGCCTTGTTTTCATTATACGTATCGGTGAAATACTGGGTAGGGGTGGTTAAGGCAATGCCGTTATATCCCCGCACAAAGTGGCGGTCAATGGCATTCCATCCATACCACAGCCCGGCTACATATTTGACGGCAAGGTTGTCAGGTGAAGTCAGGCGCAGTTCCTGGGTTCTGGAAATGACATCGAAGCTGCCGTACTGCACATAACCTTCATTGATGCCAGCTGGCTTGCCATTCGCCAGTGGGTAATACTGCAGGGTGGGAACATCGACAAAATCCTGGTCGCGCGTATCGTTGGCATAATACCGGTCCAGTGATGTGATGGAAGTCAGCGTCGCACCATTTGGCATGGCATAGTTGATGCGCAAGCCAAAACCCCGGCTGGTGGATTCTTGCCCGGTCCTGGTGTCATTGCGGATGTCTGTATTGTAAGGCCCGATATTGATGCCCTGTAACAGCGTGGTGGCAGGTAGTTGCGGGAGGTTCGACAGCAGTGCACCCTGCAGCGGTGTTATGCTGGTTGCGACCAGGGCGCAGCAGGTGGTGTTGGAGTAGTTGTAGCGCGGAGAGAAATCAAGGTCCAGGGTGTCGGTCGGATGCCAGCTCAGTTTCGCCATGAAGGTCTTGCCGCCAGAGCCATTGGTTTTTGTGCCTGTGGTCAGGTTATTGACATTGCCCGCAAAGCGCGTATCGCTGGCAGCAATACGAAAGCCGAATTTTTCCGACAGTTCACCACCGTAGCTACCGCCGACCCGCCATTCGCCGTCACTGGTATAGAAGCTGCTGACATTACCCGTCAGTGGGCCGGAAATAGGCTTGGTCGTCACATTCACCGCACCGGCAATCGCACTTTTCCCGAACAGAGTGCTTTGCGGGCCTTTCAAAATTTCTATTCTGGCGATATCTGTCAAATCCTGGAATGCCTTGACCTGCATGCCCATGGGAATGTCGTCGATGATGATCGCCACATCGGCTTCCACGCCTATGCCTATCGAGGTGGTGCCTATGCCGCGCATATTGATGCCGTTGTTGGCAGGCGTGGTGCCATAGGTGATGGTTAGTGCCGGTGACAGATTGATGACGTCGGCAAATTCGCGGACATTATTTCTTTGCAGTACAGCGTCACCCAGCACGGTAATCGCCAACGGTACCTGTTCCAGTTTCTCTATGCGTTTGTTGGCTGATACGATGACTTCTGCCAGCTTCGGTTGTTCGGCTGTGGTACTGGCTGCTTGTTGGGCGGCGGCGGTTTGCATCATGCTCAACAGCGCCAGCGCTACCGCCGAGCTGATAGGCAAGAGTCGGCATGTCTGCCTTGCTTGTGATGGGTTGTTGCGCATTTCCTGGTCTCCTGATAAATGGTTTTATTTGTGTTGATAGGTATTTCTGGTTATTGCAATTGAAAATCACTGTGACATCATCAGCGTTGCTGAGGCCGAATTTGCACAGGGAATTCCGGTGTGGCTCATCAAATGATCGTGTCAGTGATATTTGATGGACCAGCTAATCGTGATCGGTGTATCAAAACTAAAAGCCTTGCGTTCACAGCTCACCAGGGTCTTCATGGGGCCGTTCGGCGATTTAAAATTTTCTGTATCGAGACTGGCCCTGGCACTGCAGTGATCCATGCCGGTGACGGTAAATTCGCTGAGATCACCCTTGTTGAAGCGGATGGTATTGCCGCTGACTTCTGGCAATTCCGAGAAGCTGGCAAATTCCAGTGACACCTGACGCACCCCCAGCTTTTCTGTCGGCAGATATTGATCTGTCCTGGTGATCATGCCTGCACCCAGGCGATAGCTGGTATTCAGTTGTATGCGTGCATCTGGCACGGGTTTCTGATTGACGGGGCCGATTCTGGTCAGACTGTCCTGGTGGTAAGTTACTTCATAGGCTTTTGGGGGTGGTGCGGTTTCAATGGCTTCTGTATGGTGGATGTTTTTGATGAAGGCTGTGGCGATCAGTTCACTGCCATCATTCATGGTAAATTTGGGTAATAATTGCGGATGCTGATAGCCACTATCGGCGATGCCTGCAAGCAGCAGGTTGGAAAATGGCAAAGGGTAATATGGACTGTTCCCGTGCTGGCTTGCACCACCATTCACCATCAGCAAGCTGAACACATGTCCGGCGTCGCGGTAGATGGCGAGCGCCCTGTCATATTCGCCACGGGCAAACCAGGTGAACTGGAATGCCGGTTGCGTCTTGTCCAGCCAGGTCGCCAGATCTTGCCTGGGTAATTTGTCCTGGTATCCCATCTGGCGCCATAAATCATTGGCCGAGATCAGTTGGTGCAGCAGTGAGAAATTTTCACCCAGTATGCGGTGTATGCCACGGTAGTCATCCGTTTTCCGGCCCTGGCCCCACAGGTCGACAGACCTGGTTTTTTTGTCGTACCAGAAATCAACGTATCTGGCGACAATACGGGTGGAATAGGCGTAGGCATATTCTTTCTCTTGCTGGCTCAATATGTCCAGGTAGGCAGATACCGTCAGTATGTCAAGCACGGCAGTTTCGCCATAGGCACCGATACTGCGTCCAAAGCTGAAGCCATCGCCAGATACATTACCCAGGTGGAAGGCAATATCGGTGGCTTTTCTCAGCTTGGCTTTCAGTTCTGGTGTGACTTCCATGCCGGTTTCTATGAAGCGTCCGCAGATTTCTGAAATCAGCAAAATACTGTAGCGGTCAAAGCGGCCTTCACCTTCGGTTTCATCAGAAAAACCATAGGTGCCCGAATGCTGTTCATAGTGATCCAGCAGTTTTTTCAGCAGACGCTGGCTTGCAGTCTCATCTTCCCAGCCCAGCAGCATGCGCAGGCGTGCCACACCAAATGCAACGCCGTAGTAATTGGTTGGTAGCTGTATGAGTTTGAAATCTGTTTGTGTGACGAAGCTGCGCCAGTCCAGTTTTTTCTTCAGGGCATCCAGTGTTTTTGTTGGGACTGCCTGTCCCAGTAAGCCATTTTTCTTGAGCTCGTATAGCGTTAGCAGATAGTAATAGATGCCCCAGGTGTGATTGTCCATGCCCGCCGTCAGTTCTGCCGATTCCCGGAAATCGCGCAGATAAGGGGCAAGATCTTTGCCTTCATGCTTGGCGTTCAATAACAAATGGCCCAGTCCGGAAGCGATTTTCCCTGGCAGGAATTTATCCTTGCCATTGAAGGCAGGGTGACCATTAAGTGTGGTGTTTTCTTTTTCAGTCAACAGCTTTTGCGCCAGATAAGCCAGTTGCGGATACAACTCCGATTGCACGATCTTGTCCATGGCAACATTGGCCAGCGGCGGCTCATAGACCACTTTAGCGATATCACTGGCCGCGACCTGTGCGGCAGGCGTGACTGTAGCGAATACGGTGAGCAGCATGCAAATGCGGGGTAAGAAATTCATCAGCTATAACCTGGTAGGAAGCTTCTTGCTTGCAAGCGTCCTGAGGAAGACTTAATGCAGGCTTGAAATTATTTAGGAAAACGTTTAACTAGATAGTAGTGAAGAAAAGAACGAGAGTAAAGTGGCTGAAATCATTTTTTTGTATCCGTTGCGGTCAGACAACGGCAAGATATAGATATATCAACCCCATACACCTTTGCGGAAAAGGTTTTAAATGGAAAACGTTTAACGTCTGATTGATAATGTGCGCATGGCGTAGATATGTGCAGAATTACGCCTGGCGGAGGGGTGTTTGTGGCTGTGTTTAGTTACGGCGCATGGTGGATGCACGCACCACCAGTTGAGGTTCTATCACGGTGAGCTCGTTGTCCTGCGCGCCAGCAATGATTTGCATGAGTTTTTCCATGGCAGCGACGCCCATGCGTTCGCTTTGCAGATCTACCGAGGTGAGTGCCGGGGTGACAAAGCGCCCATACAGGATGTTGTCTATGCCGGTGACGGAGATATCGTCTGGTAACTGGAAGCCAAGGATTTGTGCTTCTTTCATGAAGCCGAGGGCGATCAGGTCGTTGTAGCATATCAGTGCATCCGGCGGGCTGCTGCCCAGCATGATGGATGAGCACAGGCGCTCACCTTCAGCGGCGGTGGCGGCATTGGTGTTGTATTTAATGAGTGGCAACTGGTGTTTGTCCAGGCAATCCTGGACGCCACTCATGCGTTCTTCATCGCGCCTGGATTTTGCAAAGCCTACATAGGCGATGCGCTTGTGTCCCAGTGCCACCAGATGTTGTGCCAGCATATAGGTGCCACGCCTGTCATCGCTACCTACTGATGGCAGTTGACGTTCGTGTATGCGGCCAAAGAAGACCAGTGGCTTGTCCATCTGGAATAACCATTCCAGATCCTGTTCCGGCAGGCGCGAAAACACGATCATGCCATCGACCTTGCGGCTCAGTGCCTCCAGTAATGGGCGTTCACGGCTGAGGGTTTCATCCGTGTCAACCAGCAGCAGGGTATAGCCCTTTTCCATGGCGACGCGATTGGCACCTTTGACGATGCTGGTGAAGTGCGGGTTGCTGATGTCCAGTATCGACAGGCCTATGGTCTTGGTCTTGCCGGTGATCATGGACTGTGCCTGCGGGTTGGACTGATAACCCAGCTCTTCAATTACCTTTTTGAGGTTGGCTTCGACGGCGGCAGAGAATTTTTGTGTGCCATTGATGTATTTGGACACGGTTGCGGTCGAAACTTGTGCGGCGGCTGCAACATCGCGTATCGTCGGGAGCTTTTTTTTCATGATTGAGTTAAAGGTTTAACTTTTTTATTGGTCTGGTCATAGGCATTCTAACCTGAATAAGAAAAATCACTATGCGCGAATGAAAATTGTATGAATTCTGTGCTGTTTGCAAGCTGGAATACAAGAGAGGATTCCTGGGGAATCCTATAAAAAGCCAAAATGCGCTTGCATGTATAACATTTTTTAGTATACTTAGTTAATCGTTTAACTTAAAGTTTCTACTGCTGCACCAGTTGATGTAGTGCCTGCAAGCAGAGTGTCACTCGCACTCTGTCGCCGCCGCTTTGCCTGCTGCCTGCACGATCACGATTGCCCATTCCAATGTTGAGAAAATACACATGACCACGACAACAGATAAAAAGCCTATTAATAGAATCTTGCTGACCGGAGCCGGCGGCGGGTTGGGGAAGGTGCTGCGTCGGCCTGTTTCTGCCTGGACCCATCACCTGAGGCTAAGTGATATTGCCGATCTTGGTGAGGCAGGTGAAGGCGAAGAGATCGTGCAGTGTGATTTGGCCGATGGCGCTGCCGTGATGAAGCTGGTGGAGGGCGTTGATATCGTATTGCATTTTGGTGGCATTTCGGTGGAAGACAAATTTGAACCCATCATGCAGGCCAATATCCTGGGTATGTACAACCTCTACCACGCGGTACATGCCTGCGGTGTCAAACGCGTCATCTATGCAAGTTCCAGTCACGTGGTGGGGTATTACCCGACCACGGAACTGGTGGATGCCGATATGCCTTTGCGCCCTGACGGATTTTATGGTCTCAGCAAATGTTTTGGCGAAGCCCTGTCGCGTTATTACTATGACCGGTTTGGTATAGAAACCGTGTGCCTGCGCATAGGTTCCAGTTTTCCCGCACCGCTGAATCCGCGCATGATGGTGACTTATCTCAGCTATGCGGATTTGCTGGAACTGATACGCTGTGCTGTCTTTACTCCCAAGGTTGGACATACCATCAGCTTTGGCAATTCGGACAATGCCAGCCGCTGGTGGGATAACCGTAAAGCATCCCATCTGGGCTACCGCCCGGCAGACAGTTCAAAACAATTTGCACATCTGTTTGCCGATAACATTGCCTACCCCGCTGCGGATGATGCGACGGCACGGTTTCAGGGCGGCCCTTTCGTGATTGCCGGGCCTCAGTATTAAATTGAACATGGTGAAATACCTGCTATGCCGTCTGCTGCCGTGTCTGCCCTTGCTGCTGGCCAGCATGGTGTATGCGAAAGACGATGCCGGTGCGGCGAATACAAGCAGTGCAATATGGGGTCATACCCGTCAGGGTGAGCAGGTGGGGCGCGTCAGCCTTCGCAATGACCTGGGAATGGCCGTCAGTTATATCGATTATGGTGCCACGCTGACGGCGATATCTGTTCCTGATCGTCACGGTCAATTTGCCAATGTGGTATTGAGTCTGCCCACGCTGCAGGCCTATGAGGCAAGCAAGCGCAAGTTTGCTGCCGTCATAGGGCGTTATGCCGGACGCATAGGCAATGCCAGTTTTCCGCTTGAGGGGCTGCAGGTCATGTTGCCGAAAAACGCCAGGGGCATCGCCTTGCATGGCGACCCCGATGGCTATGACAAACGGGTATGGGCGCGGCGGGATTTTGCCGATGATGATTCTTTCGGCTCGGTCTACAGCCTGTTCAGCCCTGATGGTGACCAGGGATTTCGGGGGGCAGTCAAGCTTGAGGTTCGCTACCGTCTGTATCGCAAGCGCAATGAATTCCGTATTGAATACAGTGCCAGTACGACTGCTGCCACGGTGATCAATTTGACGAATCATGCGTATTTCAATCTTGCCGGTGCTGGCAGCAAGGGCATGGCGCAACATACATTCATGATCAATGCAGACCGTTACCTGTTGACGGACGACAAGCGGGTTCCTACCGGTGTCATTGCCAGTGTAGAAGGGACTGTGCTGGATTTCAGGACGGCAGCATCGCTGGCAGGTCGCCTGGCTACAGTGCGTGCCATACCTACTTTGGCTGGCTCACCTCCAGGGATAGACCACAGTCTGTTATTTGCGACGTGGAAAAAAAATGCCCTGGCCCAGGTTGCAAACATCACGGAAACTGGAACTGGTCGTTGCATGGAAATATGGACAACCGAGCCATCGGTGCAGTTTAATACTGGCAATGGTTTTGACGGCAGCGAAACCGGCAGCGAGGGCCGGGCCTATGAAGCCTATGATGGTTTTGCCTTTGAGACGCAGCATTTGCCGGATAGCCCGAATCACCCTGGTTTCCCATCTGTTGTATTGTTGCCGGGCCAGGACTTTCTATCGATAACGCATTTCAAATTTTCTGACTGCAAATAACATGAATAATTTCCGGGTTTGTGCAATTCTGTTGATCAACCTGGCATTGCCGGATGCTGTCCATGCCAGGCAGGCTGATGGCATGACCTATGGCCTCTACTATAAAACACCAGTCCTTCACAGCGGTGTGGCAGGCAATAGCCTGTGCCTGACAGCCTCTGACGCGAAAGACGGTGATACTTATGCGCATATAGAAAAGGTATTTGGCAAAGGCGCAGTGGAAGCGCCCAGTGACGACATGTATGTACCGCCGCGACCGCATGTCAGCATAGGGCGTAATGATGCGCTGGTCGGGGATTATTTTTCCATCATGGCGAATGAGATGGCAGATGTTAACCTGGATAAAAAATCCCGCCAGCAAGGTAGTGACCGTTCTCGCACTGAAATAAAAATTGCACCCTCCAAAGGCGGTATGCATGAAGCATTCAAGGCCAGGGACAATGATGTATTTAACTATCGCTGGCAATTCAGGGTTGCAGCGCAGATGAAATTTTCCCCTTCATTTACCCATATCCACCAAATCAAGGCTTACGGCGGCTCTTATGCCGAACCACCGCTGATTACATTTACTGTTTTAAATGACGGTAAATTGTATGTACGCCATATCGCAGACAAACTGACGGAAGGCGGGCATTTCAGCATCCTGGGTTCATTTGACTTGGCTGCCTTAGCGGGACAATGGCTGGATGTCAGGGAGGAAATTCATTATTCCAATACCGACGCCCGCTACCAGTTGCTGATCCGTGATCAGCAGGGCAGGCCGGTATTGAACATCGATCGCTCTGGCTTGTCGTTCTGGCGTACTGGTGCCGACCATATGCGCCCCAAATGGGGAATTTACCGCAAGCACCATCCTGATTTGAGGCAGGATGCTGAAGACCTGGTCGATGTCGCCAATCTGGCCATTACGCGCGGTGGTGATGGCGGCGGTGCGTATTGTGGCGTGACTGAACAGGGTGCTATGCCTGCCCAGAAATAAACGCAGCTTTGCGGCATCTGCTTGTAGATGCCGCAAAGAGGGGGGCGTCGGTGCCTTATTCCTGCGGCAATTCGTGGATCACCAGCCCTGCATGCGGTGGCAAGGGTTTTAGCCATGATTGGTGGCGCAGTGCGCGCTTGCAGTCATGGATGCCGACAGCCCAGCGGGCTTGTATGGTCGAGGTACTGAAATCCACATCCTTGAAATAATGGTCGTCCGGCAGCGCTTTCATGATCAGGTGGACGACATTGACGGTGTGGTCACAACCCATGGCCATCAGCGGCTTCAACTCGGCTTTTTTGCGCTCGGCCGCAGGCAGGTGCTGTGTCAGTGTGCGTATGGCACGCTGCATGTCTTGCATCTTCTGGTGCGTCAACAACTGCTCTGTGGAACGGCTGGCGTACTGTATGCTTTTGTAGCGCGTCATGGCTTCGGCGATGGATTGGGGGCGGGTTTCAGTCGGATCCCATAAATCAACCATGAAGCACAGGGCATCGGCATTTCTCTTTTCATCCAGGAACACTTCCAGCGGTGTATTTGAATACACGCCACCATCCCAGTAAGCATGCTTGCCGATTTTTATGGGGGGAAAGCCGGGGGGCAAGGCACCGCTGGCCATGATGTGTTCCGGGTGTATCCGTTCTTTCTTGCTGTCAAACACCACGCCCTGGCCGTTATCAATATCGACTGCGCATACGCTGATGCGCATGGGGCCTTCGTTCAGGTAGTCAAAATCCACGTATTTTTCCAGCGTGGTCTTGAGTGGCGAGGTATCGTAAAAGCCCGTTTCTTCCAGCGGTACTTTGGCATTGATATCCCAGGCTGCACCAAAGCGCGGCTTGAAAAATCCGGCAACACCCTGCATCAGGGCAGACAGGGTATTGATGTTGCTGGTGATATTCATCCATGGTGTCATGGAGGGCCAGAAACTGTCACGGTGCAGGGCATCCGGTGCCAGGCTGTCCCAGAAACCGTGCAATTGCTTAATGCGTTTTTCTGGCGGGTTACCGGCGATCAGGGCGCAGTTGATGGCACCGATAGAGGTGCCTATGATCCATTCTATAGGCATGCCAGCTTCTTGCAATTGCTGGTAGACGCCTGCCTGGTAGGCACCCAAGGCACCACCACCCTGAAGTATCAGTACCGTATTTTGATCAGCCATAGTGTATGTGGGGTGCTTGCAGGCACCCGGGCAAGTACTTCAGGAGAACCCACCTAATTGCGCCAGTTTGTGCTCATTACCATCGTGAGTCACAGACACAACATCAATTTGATATGGAGCATTCAGTTCATGACGCAATTGCGCCCCCTTGTTCACAGCAGCAAGGAAATCATCCCCGGCGTCTACTGTTTTGGTAATTTCGCTTTTTTCATTGAGGCAAGCCAGACGGTAATACATGAATTTTCCTAAAGATGAAGTGGCCGGACCCAGATGATGTAGATTTGATACATACATACTGGTATTTATTGTTGCGTTGCACATTCTATCACGCATCATTTTCTTTTATTGCAAGTGGCTAAGTATGGAAATGTATCTTTAAAATGATGTTGCATTGATATTGTCGCTATATGGCTAGACTCGGCTTGGCTTCCAGTCGGCAATAGGCTTCAGGGGTAATCAGGGTTGTATGCGAGCTCAAACGCAAGCTGCATCTTGGACAAAAGATGTCATAATGCCTCGCTTTTGTAGCTATGTCGCACTGTGCCATGCTGTGTCATTGCGCCGAATCAGCTGTAGTAACCATAGTAGCCACAGTGATGGCGGAACCGTATCAAGGACCGCTTGAAACTGGGCCTAACATGGTTCACGGCAACCAGTACGGAGTCGTCGTATCGGGGGACTCAGGCTTCAAGCGCCTCAGCTCACACACTATAGGCACTGTTGCGCCAATCAGGCACGCTTGGAAAACGCACTATTGAGGCGCTTGACTAAATCCTTGTTGAAGAATTTGGTGTCCTTGCTCCAGTGCTTCATGGTTTGCTGGATTTCTGCATGCAAGCTGTTGGCGGTGCTATGTTCGCCTGCCTGCAACGCCCAGATGGCATATTCCACACGGGTTTCCATGCTGCCAAATCTGGCAGCGGCATCGGCAAAGATCGCACCGGCTTCTTGCTGACGGCCAGCACTGGCATAGGCCTGCCCCAATAATAGCGCTTGCTGTTCTGGTCTGTGATTAGGCTGTTCTTTGCGTACCGCTTCCAGCAATTCAATGGCAGCAGCACTTTGGCCATGCAGTATTTTTGCATGTGCTGCATCCATGCGAATCTCCGCATCGTTGGCAAAAGGGCCTTGCAGGCAAAGATCATAATGCTGTACTGCCTGGGCAGTGTCACCCGCATCCAGATAGGCTGCTGCAAGGCGCGTTTGATTTTGTGCCGTGGGTACCAGGTCATATGCTTTTTGCGCTTCGCGCACATCACGTCCGCGATCCAGAGTCTTGGCTGCTGCCGTGACGGTTTTGCGCATACCGTGTTCCAACTTGGTATCTGGCAGGTACACAGCAAAAAAATACACGACGCTGCCCAGCAGTGGAAACATGAATAAAATCATCAGCCAGTACATCTCGCGTCCGTTACGGACAGCATGCACGGCAAAAAACAGGGCGACAAGAATGTGAAAACCAACTCCGATATATGGCATAAAAATAATTGGTAAAAATAGAGGGTGTATGCATCCCGAATTTATCCCGTATGTATCTGGACACGGACAGTAAAAATTCGTGCAGATCAGGACGGAACAGAAGTGTAAACAACAGCCAGATGGCATTTTACCATTAGCTTGCTGGAAGGGATTTGATTGCTGCGACTGGTCGTTCTGAAAAAATTACAACCAGTCTTGCAGCATAGTGGCAAACAAAACAAATACAGAACAGTATAAGAATTGGGCCGGGCCAGAATTATTTATAGATACCGCAAGCAAAATAAATTGCGTCAACCCGTTCTACGTAGGTACTTTTTTGTTCCATCTCCTTGGTCACAGGATTTGGCCATTTGTAGTCTACCCAACCTTTGCCTGCTTTGCTGCCAGCGACGTCATTGATTTTCTTGACGAAGAAAACGCCATCACCATCGCGCAATTCACCCAGCGGTTTGCCGAGTAATTTTGGGTTGCCGCCGTGGGCCAGGGTGACTCCGCCGGGTTTGACTGTACCGGCAAACACATATAAATCCTTGTAAATGAACTGACCCTTGGGGTCGTTCACTGCGGCATAGGTTTTTTCGGGGCCATTGGCTTTATAGTAGGCGACGACTTTTTTGATCATGTCAATTGCTTCTTGCGCCGTGGCACGTTCGGCAGCAAAAGCCGTGCCCTGAGCAAGTAGGGACATGGATAAAATGAGGAATATGCTTTTTAAAAAGTGTCTCATGATGTCTCCGGTTGGTGTTTTTATCTGAGTGACCCAATGCCTGATAACAATAGCGAATCCAGAGTAGGCTTTGCAGGCAGCTTTTGCAATGCAAAGACCACACTTTTTTCTTTCAGCATTTCAGCACGAAGAAAACAATACCAGATTTCCGTATGGAAATGTGGGTGATTTTTTCCATACAGAGTCGCTTGCATCAGGCAGGTTTTTGCTCCGCACTGAATACCTTGATATCGCTCAATAAGCCAGCAACGGCGGTCTGGATGATTTGCTGCCCCAGTTCTATCGTCGCCAGGCTGGAATCGGCACCAATGCGGCCATCCGGGAAGCGGGCGCGGTAATCAAGGGCGTCGAGGATAGGACCGGTAGGCGGGATTTTGGGTGTCAGCTCAACATGGCGCACCTGATCGGGGTAAGCAGCATAGGTCACGGCAATTTCTGACGGTGTCGCATGCGAGCCGTGACCCACCGGGAACATCTCATGACACAGTGGCGCTACGCCAGGCAAGTCCCACCAGTTTTTCAGCTTGAGTGTCAGCGGACAGGGTTTGCCGCTATACGAATAGTGGGAATAGATTTGCGAGAAACTGGCTTCTATCGTGGCGATATTGCCGCCGTGGCCATTCAAGAAATAAATGTGATCAAAACCATGACGTGCCAATGACAATACCCAGTCTTCAATCGCCGCCATGAAGGTTGACGGGCGCAGTGAAATAGTGCCGGCAAACCCCAAGTGATGTTGTGCCATGCCAATGTTGAACGTGGGGGCCAGCATCATCGCTGCACCCGTTTCCTGCGCGACTTTTTCAGCGGCAGTGGCAATGATCTCCGGGCACATCCAGTCTGTCCCCAGCAAGCCCATGGGGCCATGCTGTTCATTGGAGCCGATAGGAATGATGACGGTTTTTGAATCCGCCAGGAATGCAGTAATTTCTGGCCAGGTGGAATAGGCTAAACGCATGCTGATTCTTTCTTGAGTTGGATAGTGACTGGCAAATTATAGAGCGATACGGCAACGCATGCCGGCTGGAGGGGGCTGAAGATAAAATCACCCTTGTGAGTGGCATGGACTAGAATGAATCAAGTCTTGATTCAAGACTTGAGACTGGTCTTGTACAGTCCATGTCACAAGCCCACATCAAGCCCACATCAAGCCCACATCAAGCCCATGTCAAGCACAGATCAAGCCCACGTCACTCCAGGAGAATAAAGATGAAATACATTGATGGATTTGTACTCGCTGTTCCCAATGCCAACCGTGAAGCTTACAGGCGCTACTCGGAAAAATCTTCCCCGATTTTCAAGGAATACGGTGTGCTAAGCGTCGTCGAATGTTGGGGCGACGATGTGCCGCCAGGCAAGCTGACTTCCTTTCCTCTGGCAGTGCAATGCAAGGAAGATGAAACCGTGGTGTTTTCCTGGATGACCTGGCCATCGAAAGAAGTGCGCAATGCTGCATGGGAAAAAATCATGGCAGACCCACGCCTGAGCCCTGAAACCAACCCCATGCCTTGCGATGGCAAGCGCATGATTTTTGGCGGTTTTGAGGTGATGGTGGAGTTGTGATTTTTTGAGCTGATGCCGGATGCAAAATTTGTCTGGCATCAAGGGTTTGGCTTGGGCCAAGTTTTGTCAATTTAGCGAGACCCAGTCTAACACCCGTGTTTAAGTAAATAAGGTACACGCTTGTTGAAGCCAAATGTTGGGCTGGTGAAACGTAGCCTAGCGAGGCCCGGCCCAACCTACGAGACTGTGATGTGTCATCAAATGATGTCGAATTCACCTGATTGTAAATGTTGAATAATTTTAACGGAGCCTTAGGTCAAATTTTCTGTGCCAGGCAAGACCCCAAATTTTTGCTCATACAAACTCACCAGCCAATCCACAAACACGCGCACGCGGGGTGATAACTGGCGGCGGTAAGGGTAGAGCGCGGTGACCTGCAATGGTGGACTGTGCCAGTCAGCCAGCACCTCTACCAAGCGGCCTTCACGCAAGGCATCTGCGATATGAAAACGTGGCAGCTGGATCAGGCCACAGCCGCTTTCTGCACAGGTGACATAGTTCTCGGCATCGTTGACTGACATCCAGCCACCGACATTAAACTCTTGCACCTGTCCATCAATGCTCAGCACAAAAGGGTAGTCAATCGTACCGGTACTGGAAAAGAACCTGACAGCCTGGTGCTGCATTAAATCGTCCGGATGATGCGGTGTACCAAATTTGGCCAGATATGCCGGGCTGGCGCAAATTGCTTGCGGCATCATCGCCAGGCGGCGTGCCACCAATGTTGAATCACGCGGATTACCGCCGCGTATCACGCAGTCCACGCCTTCCCTTACCAGATCGACCAGACGGTCACCGCTGCTGACGACCAGATCTATGCCGGGATAACGGTCACGGAATTCATATATCTTCGGCAATACCACTTGTGTCGCATGGGTGCCGTGCATGTCCACCCGCAAGACCCCGCGTGGATTGGCGGCCACATGCCGCATCGATGCTTCGGCATCATCCAGCTCACTGAGCACATGCACACATCGCTCATAGAAAGCCTGCCCATCGAGAGTAGTGCGGACCTGACGCGTGGTGCGTTCGAGCAGGCGGGTGCCCAATCGTGCTTCTAGCTGTTTGATGGCATAGGTAGCGCTGGCACGGGGCACATCCAGCATATCCGCCGCCCGGCTAAAACTGCCGGTTTCGACAATGCGGGTGAATAGTTGCAGGGTATCCAGTCTGTCCATGATTGTTGAGTTGTGTTGAATTATGTTCTGAGTTTATCAGTATTTATCTCATTGTATTGAATGGTTAAAGTGTATTCCAGACAGGCGATATGGTCCTGTAGTCTTAAATCACCGGAGTCAATCATGAATAAAGATGCAACTAAAACAGCCATCATCACTGGCGCATCCCGTGGCATAGGCCAGGCAATCGCGCTGCGTTTGGCGGCAGATGGCTTTGCTGTTGTGGTTAATTACGCCGGCAATGCCAGTAAAGCGCAAGAAACAGTAACTGCTATACAGGCGGCTGGCGGCAAGGCCATCGCCGTGCAGGGCGATGTTGCCAGGCCGGAGGATGTGGCGCAATTGTTTGCAACAGGCAAAGAAGTATTTGGCCGCATTGATGTGGTCGTCAATAGTGCAGGCGTCATGCCCATGGCAACCATCAATGACAGCAATCTGGATGCTTTTGACAAGGTCATCGCCACCAATCTGCGTGGTGCTTTTCTGGTACTGGCCCAGGCGGCCCAGCATGTAGAAAAAGGCGGTCGCATCATAGCCTTGTCCACCAGCGTGATTGCCAAATCCTTTCCCGCCTATGGCCCGTATATCGCCAGCAAGGCAGGGGTAGAAGGCCTGGTCCATGTATTGGCCAATGAATTGCGCGGGCGTGATATCACAGTCAATGCCGTCGCCCCTGGCCCGGTGGGCACCGAGCTGTTCCTCAATGGCAAGACAGAAGAACAAATCACCAACATCGCCAAAATGGCACCGATGGAACGCATAGGCACGCCGGCAGAGATCGCCGCCGCCATCGCCTTTCTGGCTGGCCCTGATGGTGTCTGGATTAATTCGCAAGTGCTGCGCGTCAACGGCGGCTACGTTTAAGAACCTGCTTACGATCCTACTGCGCGAGCGTGATCGGAGTTCATGTGCTGCTCAAAATGCTCATGTACTAAAGTACATTCCGCTTTTTGCGCTGCGTTTTTCTTACCCTGGCCCCGCTGACGCACGCTCGCTACAGATCGTAAACAGGTTCTAAGCTGCGTCATTTTTACATTTTTATTTTTAAACCAAGGAGAAAACCATGCCATTTGCTAATTTTAAATTCCCTGAAGGCATACTCGATGCAAGCCGTAAGGAAGAAATTATCCACCGCACTACCGCCATGTTCGTTGAGTATTTCGGTGAAGGAGTACGCCCGTATTCCATGGTCCTTGTAGAAGAGGTCAACGATGGAGGTTGGGGCCGTGCCGATGAAACGCGACGCTGGAAAAGATGGGTTTTCCACCCAGGTCAAAATAAGTATTGCTGATGTCAGTGCACCGGTTCGCGCGTATTGTCAGGGCCGGTGTATTGGATGTCTTCATCAGCTCACCACGGCTGACTGGCAAATTCCTCCACCAGAAAATCCAGCAAGGCGCGCACAGCGGGGGACAAATGTCGGCGCGACGGGAACAAGGCATAAATCGTCATCGCCGGTGCCGTCCATTCTGGCAATATGATTTGCAGTTCGTCCTTGCTCAAGTGGTCAGCCATCAGATAGGTTGGCAGCAAGGTGATACCGCCACCTGCCAAGACGGCCTGCAATAATACTGTCGCATCATTGGCGCTGAAATGGCTGGCGATATCAACCAGTAAGGTTTCATCAGCACGCTGGAAGCGCCAGGTGTTACGTCCGTAATTGGAATGACTCAGGCAGCGATGCGCAGGCAAATCCTGTGGATGCGCCGGCAGGCCGGACTGGCTTACATAAGCAGGCGACGCCACCAGAACAGAATCACATACTGCCAGTGGCCGCGCAATCAACAGCGGGTCTGGTTCACTACTGATGCGTATCGCCAGGTCTATGCGTGCTTCGACCAGATTGACAGTGCTGTCACCTACCTGCAAATCGATCTTCAGCATCGTGTGCAGAGCCAGGAACTTGCTGATGGCGCGTGCCAGATGACCAAAGGCAAATGAAGTACTGCAAGTCAGGCGTAACTGGCCGCGCAGTTCCGCGTTGTCGCTACTGGTTTCTTCTTCTATGTTTTCCATCAGCGCCAGCATTTGCTGGCTGCGGCGCAGGCATTGTTCACCGGCATCGGTCAGGGTCACGCTGCGTGTGGTTCTTTGCAACAGGCGTGCATTCAGCCAGCTTTCCAGCTCACTCACATAACGTGTCACCATGGCACGCGACATGTCCAGCTTGTCTGCGGTGGCACTGAAACTGCCGCTGGTAGCAACCTCACAAAACACCCGCATGGCCGTCAATCTATCCATAATTTGCCCGTCATTTGCTCTATTTTTGAAACAGTTATGTGCATTTTATCGTATTTATCTGTTTGAAAATTGAAATTAAACTGCAAGCACTGGATCATTTACGGATTCAAACCACAGTTCAAACTCAATTAAAATCAGGAGTTCACCATGTTGCGTACCACTGTATTAGCCGCCACGTTCGCCGTCACTTTTGCCTCTGCCGAAGCAGCCACCCCGTTGCAAGTCAAAGTCTATAACGCGGATGGCAATAGTTTTAATGTTAATTCCACCCTGGTATATGGCGAAAAAGAAGCCATGGTGATTGATGCCGGTTTTACCCGTGCGGATGCCCTGCGTATCGCTGCCAATGTACTCGACAGTGGCAAGCAATTAAAAACCATACTGGTTAGCCAGGCCGATCCTGATTATTACTTTGGCGTCGAAGTGCTGAAAGAAATTTTTCCACAAGCTGATGTCGTCGCCACCCCGGCGGTGCTGGAAAAACTGAGCGCCAAGCTGGCAGGCAAGCTGGCTTTCTGGGGCCCTAAAATGGGCGCGAATGCACCTCGTACCCCCGTCTTGCCCAAGGCTTTGAGCGGCAATAGCCTGACCGTCGATGGCGAAGTGGTGGAACTGCGCGGCAATCAGGGCGTGCTGGCGCACCGCCCTTATTTCTGGATACCATCGATCAAGGCCATCGTTGGTAACATTGGTGTGTTTGGCAATATGCATGTATGGACAGCAGATACCCAAACCGTGGCCGAACGCAGCGCCTGGGTTGCGCAACTGGATGAAATGGCAGCCCTGCAACCAAAAATCGTCGTGCCTGGCCACATGAAATCTGGCACGGCAGTTGATGTCAGTGCGATTACTTACACCAAGGGCTATCTGCTGTCGTTTGAAAAAAATGCAGCTGCCACCAAGACCAGTGCAGAACTCATCGATGCCATGAAAAAAGCCTATCCTGATGCGCCACCAGGCATGTCGCTGGACATCGGTGCCAAGGTGAACAAGGGTGAGATGAAGTGGTAAGTTCGTTACAGCTGAATTTGTAAAGTTGATTCTGTAAATAAACAACTGAGCATGGCGGACCGCAGTTCGCCATGCTATTTACACATGAAAGAGGTGAGAAATTGACTAACCTGGACATCATCAAAAGCACTTATGAAGGTAAAACTTCAGAAGAAAATGGTAAAAACCTTCAACAATATCTGGCCGCAGATGCCAGTTGGACAGAAGCGCAAGGCTTTCCTTATGCCGGTACTTACACAGGCTTTGCAGAGATAGCAAAAAACGTCTTTCAGCGCCTCGCTACAGAATGGTCAGGCTATACATTCACAGTCGAAGATTATGTCGCCAGTGATGACAAGGTTGTGGCCTATGGCACATATAGCGGCACGCATAATACGAGCCAAAAATCCTTCAGCGCCAGAGTCGCCCATCTGTGGCAATTAAAGGATGGCAAGATCATACGCTTTGAGCAGTTTGTGGATAGCGTGCCGGTTGTTGCTGCCATGGCTTGAGGTACTCTACATTCCACGTTTCTCCAATGCAGCCAGAGTGTACTCGCTGGCGACACAGCCTTTTTCATAACAGGCTACAGGCAGCATTTTCCTCCAGGCGGCATGCTCTTTTGCACCTACCCAGACCACGGGTTCTCGCCGTATGAAAACACCATCCTGGCCTTCACCACGGGCAAGTCTTGTGCAGATGGCTGTTGCTACTGATCGTATCGACCTGTCTGGGTGTCAACCTCAACTGGGGTTGGCGCGTTTCTAGACAAAAGACGGTAGCGCGCATCTCGTGTATGAATCTAGTGTGCTTAGCAATGCAGGATTTAAGCCGCAGCGCTTGTCTGTGTCGCTGCACTGCATTGTCAATGCCGTAACTGTTGTAACAATTGTCCCTGCAGTCGTGTTGGTGACGACGGTATAGAGTATTGTTGATGAAATGAGTCAGTATTCTGTTTCGGCATAATGTCTGGCCCTGTGGCTGTGGCAAGGGCGTGCTGCCACAGCACGCCAACATTGGAATAGCTATGAAATCTGATTTCTTGTGTGTATTTTCTTCCGGCAAAGCGCCACTCGTTACGTCGCTCATTACACCGCTCATTACTATCCTGGCTACATTGTTAGTTTCAGCTTGTGGTGGTGGCGGTTCTTCCAACACTGGCACTACGCCAGTCGTTACACCAGAAGTTGCCAATCCGCCTGGTCCTGGGCATTTTGAGGTGGCCACTTTTATCAAAACGGTCAATGTCACTGATGTGGCGGTGGCGCTTCCCAAAGACGTGGCAGCGGCAATCAAACCCCTGTATTCCGTCGACACCTATAAAGTCACTTACACCACGACCGATTCCGCTGGCCGTAGTGTGATTGCATCCGGTCTCGCAGCCATTCCACGCAAGGCAAGCAGCCTGGCCAGCCCGGTACTCAGCTACCAGCATGCCACCATCAAAACTGATGCCGAAGCACCCAGCAACCATGCCACAGCGGATGAACCTGCGGTGCTGTTTGCCTCCATGGGGTATCTGGTCAGTGCCACCGATTATGTCGGTTATGGCGTAACCAAAGGCTTGCCACATCCCTATTTGCTGGCGACGCCGACTGCTGTTTCCGTCATTGATTTTATGACAGCCACCTCACGCTGGCGCCAGATGAAGGCGATCGCTGACAATGGCCAGGTGTTTTTAACCGGGTATTCTGAAGGTGCCTATGCATCGATGGCAACGCTGCGCCAGTTGACGCAAAACAAGACGACAAACACCGCGCTGCCGGTCAGCACATTTATCGGTGCAGGCCCGTATGATGTGGTACTGACATTGAATACCATGCTGAATGCCATCCGCAAGGACAATCCTGTCCTTGGCGCACTCATCAGCCCAGGGTTCTTGAAAAAGCTGGGCGCGAATGACAGAGCGAACGTGCGCAATCTGCTGCTGTTGTCTGCATTGAGCAGCCAAAGCGATATCAGCTTTGACCCTGCATTCCTGGATAATTTCCTCAATGATGACGACGCCAGCATTGCTGCACAAAGCAATGTGTATGACTGGACGCCACAATCACCCATCCTGTTTTTCCATGGACGTGATGACACCACCGTCCCCTATGGCAATACCGATTCAGCGTTCCAGGCGATGACAAGACGTGGTGCCGCATCGCTGATAGAACGTATGGATTGTCCAGCCAAACCGTCTGAGCACATCCCCTGCGTACCCTCATTTTTGATCAGCGACATCACCCGGCTTGGTGCTTTGGCGCGGGGATTGTAAAGGCTGTTGCATGCCACTGCCGGATACATGATTTCCTTGATCAGATATTCAGCCGACGTGCAGATTCGTTAGCGCTTGTTCAGCGTCGCCCATGGCACTTCATGGTCATGCTGTCCGGCCACGACCACGTCGCCATTGATATCCGTCACACCGCGAAAGCCGACACCATAGGCTCTGAAACCCAGCTGTTCGTGATGCTTGCTGTAGTCGATGCGGTCATGGTGATGGCCGTGGAATGAGCGGGTAACGCGCATGCGCCGCGCCAGTTCATCAATCACGGCAAAGCCATGCGGGTGCGAGCTGGGTGCTTCATGGGTGACCAGGATGTCGGCGCGCTGGCTGGCCAGGTAATTGTAATCGGTAGGG
Organism: Undibacterium sp. Ji50W; assembly: GCF_049340445.1. Classification (NCBI taxonomy): domain Bacteria; kingdom Pseudomonadati; phylum Pseudomonadota; class Betaproteobacteria; order Burkholderiales; family Oxalobacteraceae; genus Undibacterium; species Undibacterium sp. Ji50W. The sequence continues at coordinate 72,277 of NZ_JBMPOX010000015.1, forward strand.
AAAATGGAACTGTAGTGCTTGCGCGGCAGCCCTTCGCGCCAGCGGTTTTCCTTGCCAGTTTTGATACTGTATTCTCTTTGTGTCTGAAAATGCCTGGCCCCTGGTGGCATCCAGATATGTCCACGGAACACTCCACCCAGACCGGCTATTCTATAACCCGCAATATTCACCACCCGCCCATGCAGATTGCGGCCAGCCAGGGCTGAACCAAACAAATGATCATAATCTTCATCCGTATCGGTATCGTGGTTGCCATGGATATACCAGATGTCGGTACTGCCCATAATAGCGGCCAATTCTTGCTCCAGCGGTTGCCTGGCTTGCAGATCGCCTAGAAAAATGATGGCTGCAGGGCGATTTGCCAGGACGACATCAATCACATGCTGAAAGTTGCCATGTGTATCGCCGCAGAAGTAAATTGCTTGCATAATGTACAGCCAAGTAATGAATTGATAAGTAATATATTCGTCAGTCAAACGCAATGTTGAACCCACGCGCAATATACCTTACATCAAAATTCAAATATCATGGCGACACGACTATTAACATGATTGTTGTGAAATTGGCCTGGGAGATGGCATCATCCTCTCAATACCGCTGACTACAATCGACCAGGGTTTCCCTGCACCGCGCAGTTTTCCATCTATTTAATATTGAGGAGTAAGCATGTTTTCATGGCGATGGATACTAGTGGCTTTAATCCTGTTTGGTGTCGTCCACCAGTGGCGTGGACGGTCCGTGACCGTGCCACCCGGCAGTATTGCGCCGAATGATCCGGTGCAGATCATGCTTGATCGCGGGCCAGTCTATCAGCAAAATAATTACAATCTCAAAGCACTGGCAGAATTTACGGTAGAAGCGCGCGTGCTATCCAAGGAAACCTATTCTTCTGATCGCGAAGCTGAATTGTCACCCGTAGACCTGGCCCTGGGCTGGGGGGCGATGTCGGATTCTGCTGTACTGGCAAAACTGTCGATAAGCCAGGGCCACCGTTTTTACTATTATCACTGGGACAATGAACCACCACGCCCACCGGCCGAGATAGCCAGCCATAGCGCCAATATGCATTTGATACCGACCACCCCTGAGCTGGAAAAAAAGATGAAGGCAGTACGCGTCGGCCAGGTCGTTACCATACGTGGCCAACTGATCGAAGCCACTGCCGCCGACGGCTGGCACTGGCGTTCATCGCTGACACGTGACGATACCGGTGCTGGTGCATGTGAGGTGATCAGGGTCGAGGCGATAGAGGTTAAATGATTTTCCAGTAAGTAATAAATACATAAATTGGTACTGTATTGTGGTGCTTAATGGATAAAATGTCAGTACTTTGTTCATAAATATAGTACCAATCGCTGAAAGTGACGACACTTGGAAATATAGTCTTGCTTACCCAGTCCGGTTGAAGGATGGTATGGGATAAGCATGGACTGGTGGGTATGGGGGCGTTTATCCCGGCTCATTAAAATAATAATTCAAGGAAATGTTCACTATGTATGCTGCTTCCACTTTTGCTTCTGCTCTCTCAAGACAGGTCAGCCTGCTGGCATTTATGCTGGCATCGATGGCCATGTTTGCCAACCAGGCACAGGCCCAGGTCAATGCGCCGGCAAGCGCAGCCGCAAGTATGTCCGCCAGTGCATCTGGCAACTCGTCTTCAGGTACTGCCGATGAACTCCAAAGTGTAGAGGTCAAAGCCATCAGGGACCCGGCCATCTTGCCCTATAAAACAGCGTATGAGCTGATATCAAAAGTACGTGCGGCAAGCAAGGACAAGGTGCAGATACTGATCCGTATCACCTCGGCCAAATCGCACGCACCGGTACCCAACCTGAACATTTATCTTGACGGTAAAGCCACGCATCAACAATTGGAAATATCACCAAACGGTTTCATCAGCGTGCCACTGGACCAGGCCGCTTATGCCGATGGCGCAGAGTTTGTCACCAACCAGAAAAAAGGCTCGATGGAAGTCAACATCCTATTGCTGCCCAAGCTGCCGCAAGATGTCTTCAAATATGCAGACATTAGCGAGAGTATTGAAGCAGCCAGATTGGCTATCAAGGAACTGGTACCCTGGTATCTGCGCCTGTTCATGCCATCGGTTGACGGCGTCGGAATTTGTTACGCAGATCAAAACCAGACCGTGCTGGTCAAGGGGAGTGAAGAAATTCATCTGGCAGCAAATAGTGATGCGACTGACCCTCTGAAAAACAAGCTACATTGCGCCAAAATAGCGGCCAAGGACGCAGCGAAGGAAAAAGATAATCTTATTATGCCAGCGACTGGCTGGCAGGCGATTTTTATGTAAGTCCTGTGAGTACTGCATAGTGGCCAGTGGGCTGTTATAGTTCAATGATAGCCCACTGTGCCAGCATCAGGCTCTGCATCCTGCTTTAGCCGCAGACGGCTTTTCTGCACCTCATCAATCACATCAACCGCATCAACTTCTTGTCACTCCAGGAATCCCTCTTTTACTGGTCGTATTGTTGTACTATGATCACTTTTCAAAGAAGCATAAAATCACTCAGCTTTGGCAAGCTTGCTTAGTCAAATGGCGTATTTCTTTGTAGTGTTCAAGTCCGTATAGGGGGACCAATGAAAATATCTTCAGTTGTGCTCGCAATATGCAGTATCGCCATGGTCGGGCCGGTGCTTGCGGCTGGCGATGTTGCATCATCCGTACAAAAAATTGCCAGTGCCCGCGTTAGCAGTGGCGCTGTTCCGGGCATGGTGGTGGCGACTATTACCGGGCAAGAGCAAAAGCTGCAGGGCTTTGGTCTGGTGTCGAATGGCAAATCCCAGCCACATCAGCCGGATGCCAGCACCGTCTTTGAGATCGGCTCAGTCAGCAAAACCTTTACCGCATTGTTGCTGGCTGATATGCAGGTGCATGCTCAGGTCAAGCTGGACGATGCGGTCGCGGCCTTGCTGCCTGACTATTCCATTCCGCAATATCAGGGGCGCGTCATCACTTTGCTGGATCTCGCCACGCAAACATCCGCTTTACCGCGTTTGCCTGCCAATATGGCTCCCAGGCAGCCTGACAATCCGTATGCTGATTACACAGAAAATAATCTGCGTGAATTTTTGCGCAGCTATCAACTGACTCGTGCGCCGGGCGCGAAATATGAATATTCAAATCTGGGTTTTGGCTTGCTCGGTCAGGCTTTGTCCGCACGCGCAGGCAAGTCCTACGCAGAGCTGGTGCAAGAACGCATTGCCAAACCATTAGGCATGACAGACACGGGCATAGCCCTGACAGCCACGATGCAAAACAATCTGGCGACAGGGCATGATGCAGTTGGCAAGCCCGTCGCAAACTGGGACATGCCCACCCTGGCAGGTGCAGGTGGGCTGCGCTCTAACGCGCAAGACATGCTGCGTTACTTGCATGCACATATGCACAGTGCGGACGTGAAGTTACCTGCTGGCTTGCAACTGGTACAGCAGCCACTACGCCCTACCGGTTCGCCCGGTTTGCAGATAGCCCTGGCCTGGCATGTGCAAAGTGTGCGCGGGCAGACAGTGATCTGGCATAACGGCATGACAGGTGGCTATGCCTCCTTCATCGGTTTTACCGCAGATGGCCAGCGTGGCGTTGTGGTGCTGGCAAATGCCAGTGTCAGCGTCGATGATATAGGCATGACGGCGTTGTTGCCAGCAACACCAGCAACTGATGCCAGCAAAGCCGGGGAGATTCGCCTTACAGCAAAGGAAATGACAGAATACACAGGTCGTTATCAACTCGCCCCTGGTGCTATCCTCAACATCAGTGCCGGGCCGGATGGTTTACTGGCACAAATTAGCGGCCAGCCGCAGGCCCCCGTATTCTGGCGCAAGAAAGATGAATTCTTTTATAAAGTGGTTGAAGCCAGCCTGCAATTTGAACGTGATGCCAGTGGGAAAATCCAGTCATTGACCTTGCTTCAAAACGGCCACGCCTCACCGGCAGCACGCATAGGCGACGCTGGCCCTGAACCTGCCAAGCGTACAGAAATAGCTATCCCCGCTGAACAACTGAAACAATATGCAGGCAGCTACACCCTGGCACCCGGTTTCAAACTCATCATCACAGAACAGGCCGGGCAACTGTATGCACAGGCCACAGGACAGGGACGCAATCCTGTTTTTGCACAGGCGCCAGATGAATTTTTTTACAAGGTAGTTGATGCACAACTGAGTTTTCAACGTCAGGCAGATGGCAAGATAAAAGGCCTGGTCTTGCATCAAAATGGACAGGATATGCCGGGGCCACGCGATGGGGATTAATTGATTGTTGTCTTTCTTGTTCCGTCTATCTGATAAAAGCCGAGAAGCTAATATTGTGAATTAAAATTGAAAATGGATGGCATGAATCACCTTGTTTTTTTTGAGCAATTTGTAGCCCAAAAAATCCCACCCACTTACCTGCTTACCTGGTCAGATTTCCAAGGTGGTGATTTTGGTGACCTAAAAAGGGCTGCATTTGAATCCCTTTCATTGCTTGGCTCAATTGATTTCTGGTCAAAAGGCTGGCTTGCCATTGATATTTTTGACCTTCGTGTGCAAGATCAGGTGCTGGTTGTACTGTGTAGTCCAGAGGAAGAAGATGGTCTTAAAAACGCTTTTGATAAATTATTAGGAATTCTGTCAGATGAGTAGCATTTTCGTTTTGAAAGGCGATATTACCGGGCATCCGGCAGACATTATCGTCAATGCAGCCAATTCTTCGTTATTGGGCGGTGGCGGTGTCGACGGCGCTATCCATCGTAAAGGTGGACCAGAGATCTTAAATGAATGCAGAAAGATCAGGGCGAGACAAGGTGGATGTTATGCCGGCAATGCAGTCATAACAACGGCTGGATTACTGCCTGCTAAATATGTCATTCACGCCGTTGGTCCGAGATGGAATGACGGCATGCATGGCGAGGCTGAATTATTGCAGCAAACTTATCAGAGATGTCTGCATTTAGCTGTAGAACACAATGCAAGTAGTATGTCCTTCCCCAATATTTCAACCGGCACATATAAATTTCCCAAAGAGTTGGCCGCACAGATAGCAAGCGATACGATATTTTCTTTTTTTGAAAACGATCAAAGTATAGAGACGATTAATATTGTTTGTTACGAACAGGATAATTACGATATTTATCAGGAAATTATTAAACGTAGAGAGAGCTGATGTAACCGCAGCGATGAAATAAATATCAGTTTTCTTTAAGCGCTTCACCCTCAGCGCATACCCACTTCACAATCCCTCGCTAAGCTAGCGCAGTCCCCACTATCTGCCGCCTGGCTGTTTCCATTATGTCGTCACTGTTGGCCCATGTCGCTGTCGGGGCAAGCTTGTATCTTTGCAGTGAAGGTGATCAGCGGCGACGACGGGGTACCGCTATGCTTTTGCCGATATTGCTGGCCATCCTACCCGATTTCGATTATTTCGCGATCTGGTTTTTGGGTGTGCGGTTTGAACAGCGTTTCACGCATTCACTGTTGTTTTGTCTGACAATGACCTGTATCGCATGGGTGGTGACGAGGCGATGGCTCAGTGCACGCAATATGAGGTTGAGTTTCTGGCTTCTGTTGCTTGCGAGTTGCTCGCATTTGTTACTTGATCTGCTGGTGGGGCGCTCTTTGCCTTTGCTGTGGCCATTTCCGTTTGCCGAACTGTCCTTGCCTTTGGCGGTATTGCCGGGTGCGGCGCATACCGGGCTGGTCAGCTATTCATTCTGGCGTAACCTGGTGATTGAATGCAGTCTGCTCTTGCCGGTATGCGCTGCGCTCATTGCAAGCATGCAAAAGATGCCATGGCGCAGGTACCTGCCTGAAATGTTATTGATGCTGGTAATGTGGCTGGGTTTGCTATTTTGCAGTAACAGTTTGACGGCGACGTGAGTGCTTGAGATGCTGCTTGATCCTATGCTTCACACAAAACTGAATCCCGCTTTCGATAAAGGCAATGTACGTATGCGCTTGCCCTTACCTTTGCCATTTTCCGCTGCAGCAATCGCATTGCACAGTGCCGGTGCTATCGAAGGTACGGCGGGTTCGCCGGCACCGGCGGGAGATGCTTCACTTTCCATGACGATGATTTCCATGGGTGGCAATTCATTCAGACGCAATACCTGATAATCAGAAAAATTCTGTTGTTCCACTGCGCCGTTTTTTACCGTGATTTCGCCCTTCATGACGGCAGACAAGCCCCAGACCATGCTGCCTTCAATCTGGGCTCTGAAGCCGGATGGGTCAACCACTACGCCGCAGTCGGTGACGCAGACGGCCTTGTGTATCTTCACCACATTTTTAGATGAAATGCTGATTTCAAATGCATGCGCGGTATAGGCATGGGTGTGGGTATAGACGCAGCAGGCAATGCCACGATAGTGGCCACGCGCAGCGGGTTTGCGCCAAGCTATGGCGTCGGCACAGCGCAGCAACACCGCTTCCATGCGCTTGCGGTGCGTGGCCTGCACGGTGTCGTTGCCGTACTGGCGTAGCAGCATCAGCCGGTATTCCAGCGGATCGGTCTTGTTGTGTGCCGCCAGTTCGTCGATGAAAGATTCCACCGCAAATACATTCTGGCTATATGAGATAGAGCGCCACGAACCCACCGGGATGGGTGACTCTACCGGATAAAAAGCACTCTGGTAATCTGCCGCAGGATAAATCAGGTCATTCGATGGGCCGCCGTAAATATGCTGGGCCGAGGCGATGTTTTTTGCCGGGAAGGTACTGACGGCAAGCTGATGATGCCATGTCTGTATGCCGGATTTTTCGGCTTTGGCGGATAAACGGTGGAAGGTGGCGGGGCGGTAAAAGCTGTTGCGCATATCGTCTGGCCGCGAAAAAATCAGCTTGACGGGTTTGCCAAGGGCTTTGGACAACTGCATGGCTTCAGCCGCATTATCGACTTTTTCTTTGCGGCCAAAGGCTCCACCCATGGGCAGCAAGTGGGCGAAAATGGCTGACTTGTCGACTTCAAATGCCTTGGCCAGGGTGCTGACAAAAAAGCCGGGAGCCTGGAAACCACCCCAGATGTCATATTTACCATCCTGGTAACTGGCTACGCAGTTGGGCACTTCCATTGGTGCCTGGTTTAAAAAGGGCAATTCATATTCGGCACTGAAACTGGCTTCGGGCGCTGCCATGTAGGTTTTGCTTTTGCCCTGGTTGTCGTAGCTGAGGGCAGGCGTGTCGTTCTTGATGGCAGTACGCATGGCCAGTGACAGTGCGGCACTGTCTGGATTGGCAAGAGCCGGGCCGTGATCCCATTCCACTTTCAATAGTGACTGGCCCTGCAAGGCCAGCCAGGTATTGCTGGCGACAACGGCGACACCATTACGGTTGTCGCAGCCAGCCATCTGTCTGACTTCAAGCACCGCAACAATGCCTGGTCCCAATGCCTTTACTGCGCTATCGTCAACACTGCGCACCTTGCCAAAAAATGTGGGGGACCGGACGATAGTCGCCACCAACATGCCAGGCAGGCTGACATCCATGCCGAACTGCTCCTGGCCATTCGCTTTTTCCGTGGCGTGATAACGTTTGACCGACTTACCTATCAACTTGTATTCGCTGCGCGGTTTTAACGCCGGGTCGGCGGGTACCGTCAGTTTGCTGGCCGCTTCGATCAGGGCGGCGTAGGGCAATACTGCATTGGTGTCAAGGTTGATGACGGTACTGTTGCTGGTCTTCACCCGTTCGACAGGGATATTCCATGTGCTGGCCGCAGCGCTGGTCAGCATGGCACGGGCCGCTGCACCCGCCTTGCGCAAGCTGCCCCAGCCGCCTTTGACACTGGCACTGGCCCAGGTATTGTACTGGCCTGCACTGGCGGCATCGTAGGGCAGGGCTTCTATCGTTATCTGGTCAAAATCGGCATCCAGTTCTTCTGCCAGCAGTACTGGCATGGCAGTCCGCACGCCCTGACCCATTTCCTGTTTTTGCACGAACAGGGTAATCTGGCCATCCGCCGCAATGCGTATCAGGGGTGAAGGGCGAAAGGCTGGCCCCGGTTGTGCGTCCGTTTGCACGCTCGTTTGTGCCAGCGCAGTGGGCAGCGCTTCTGACAGTAGCCATGCACCAGCACTGAAAGAAGAAAGGCGGAGGAAGCTTCTGCGATCCATGAATTGTTTGCCTGAAGACGGCGTCCGGGATTGAGTTATGGAATTATGCAGGGTTTGTCACTAAAACCTGCTCAAGAAGATGATTTTTCGGGCTATCGTAAGGCCCTGTCTTTTAGGCTGACTTACTATTACCAGTCTGATTTATCCCGTTTTTTGAGGTGATTGTTTCATGGGCCTGGTCCGTATTTTTCTTCTGTTCCTGTGGTGCACTTTCGGTGCCAGTCAGGCGATTGCTGCCATTGCAGGCACGCCGCGTAATGTGCAATTACTGTCGGAAGGATGGCGATTTAGCAAAGGCGATGCCAGTGGTGCCGAACAAACTGGTTTTGATGACAGCCAATGGCGTCGCGTGACCGTGCCGCATGACTACAGCATAGAAGGGCCAGTAGCGCAGGATAATCCATCCGGGCCCGCTGGCGGATTCTTCCCTGGGGGCGTGGGCTGGTATCGCCAGACCCTGCATATCGACACCTTGCAACCGGGGCGGCGCAGCTTTATTGTTTTCGATGGCGTCATGGCAAATAGCGATGTCTGGATCAATGGTCAGCATCTGGGCCATCGCCCGAATGGGTATGTCAGCTTTGTGTATGATCTGACTACTTATCTTAAACCTGGCGATAACATCATTGCCGTGCGCTGTGATAATGCCAACGAGCCTTCGCTGCGCTGGTATCTGGGCGCAGGTATTTACCGCCAGGTGCGCCTGGTCAGCACGGGCGATACCCATATCGAACCCTGGGGCACAGTTGTCACCACACCCAAACTGACAGACGACAAGGCGACCGTGCATGTGCGCAGCAGCGTCATCAGTCCGGATGGTGGCAAGTTGGCGTTGCAGGTCAGGCTACTTGATCCCAGCGGTGCAGTGGTGAAGACAGTCAGCACACCCGTTGTACAGGCAAAACCCGGTCAGACACTGAATCTTGAAGCGGATATTGCCGTGACCAAACCACAACGCTGGGATATTGACAATCCTGCGCTGTACACAACTGCAGTCAGCCTGGTGCGGGATGGAAAAGCCGTGGACAATGAAGATGTCGCGTTCGGTATTCGCAGCTTTGAATTCAATGCACCCAAAGGCTTTTTCCTGAATGGCCGCGCCTTAAAGATATATGGTGTCGGCTTGCACTCAGATGGCGGTGCCATGGGCGCTGCAGTACCGCTGGCCGTATGGAAGCGCCGCCTGACAGAACTGCGCAAGCTGGGTGTGAACGCTATCCGTACGGCGCACAATGCGGTCGCACCAGAATTTCTTGATCTGTGCGACCGCATGGGTTTTCTGGTCATGGATGAATTTTTTGATCAATGGACCCTGGCCAAAGTGCCGCATGACTACAGCCTGCATTTCAAGGATTGGGCAGAACGCGATACCGCCGATCTGGTGAAGCGTGACCGCAATCATGCCAGCATCGTCATCTATTCTATCGGCAATGAAATCCGCGACACCACGCAACCGCAAGTGGCATTTGAATGGGCAAAACGCCTGATCAAGGTACATCATGAGCTTGACCCTACACGTCCGGTCACCCAGGCCCTGTTCCGTCCCAATGTGACCAAGGATTATGACAATGGCTATGCTGATCTGCTGGATGTCGTTGGCCAGAATTATCGTGAAAAAGAAATCCTGGCAGCCTATGTACAAAAACCAACGCGCAAAATCCTGGGCACAGAAAACACCCATGAAGTCAATCAATGGGTGGCCGTGCGTGATCATGCCGAATACGCAGGGCAGTTCTTGTGGACAGGTGTCGATTATCTGGGCGAAGCCGGTCGCTGGCCAACCATAGGTACTGGCTCTGGTCTCTTGCTGAGCACTGGTTTGCAAAGGCCGCGTGCCTATGAACGCCTGTCATGGTGGTCAAGCGCGCCCATGGTAAAGATTGCCCGTCGCGTTGCCACCGTAGGGCAGAACGTGGTGGAGCCTGTGTTTGGCCCCGGCGCTGCACCGGCAGATCAGCCAGCCCAGGCGGCAGCCACTGCAAGGCCACGTTTTTCGCAAGCACTGGTGGCCGACTGGTCACCTGCCAACCGTGAACCGCATACCGAGACACTGGAAATTTATACCAATGCCGATGAAATCGAACTCAGCCTGAATGGACAAACGGTGGCAACTGAAAAACGCCATGACGATGCCACACCCATCGTCGTCAAACTGCCATTTGTAGCCGGTAGTTTGAAAGCCATCGCCAAACGTGATGGCAAGATCGTTGCCACGGATGAATTGCTAACTGCTGGCAAAGCTGCACGCTTGCAGTTATCCGCCGATACAACATTGAGCCAGCATCTGGATGATGTCGCCCATGTGACAGCCACCCTGGTCGATGACAAGGGTGTGCGCATTGCAGATAACGATACGGTAGTCGAGTTCCTGGCCGAGGGTGAAGGCAAGGTCATCGCCGTGGACAATGGCAATATGCAAGACCACGACCCTTATCAGACCAGCCACCGCAAACTGTATGACGGCAATGCCATGGCCATACTGCGCGCTAATGCCAGCAACGGCAAGATCACTGTGCGCGTTCGTGTGCCAGCCATTCCCGATGTGCCAGAGAGTGAGGTGACGATACCGGTAAAACCGGCGACTGCCCTGGTACCGCTGCGTAGTTTTTAAGCCTGTAACTTCTTCTTCAAAAAAATAGAGACCTCGCACATGACAAGTACACCCACTCTGACCAAACTGCTGTCCCTCGCAGCTCTCCTGCTGGCTGGTGCCTGTCACGCGGCGGAAGCACCACCAGCCATGCCCGGCAAAGGTCTGGCACAGCATGATTTTTTATATGCAGGCGAAGCCAAGACCCGTGACGTGTACATAGTCCGTGGTGGCAAGGTGGACTGGGATTTTCATGATACATCGGTTGAAGGTGAAATCAGTGATGCCGTCATGGCATCCAACGGCAACATCGTCATGACGCATCAGCATGGTGTGAAGGTCATTGACCAGAATCGCCAGACATTGTGGGCATATACGGCAGAAGAAAAACATGAAATTCACACGGCCCAGTTTATCGGCAATGACAGGGTCATCTTCATCCAAAGCGGTACACGTCCACGCATCATGGTCGCCAATATCAAGACCAACAAGATAGAGCGCGAAATCGCCATCCCTGCCGGCAACCTCAACAACACCCACGGCCAGTTGCGCCATGCACGCCTGACCAGCAATGGCACCTATCTGGTGGCGCAGATGGACATGAAACGCGCGGTGGAATTTGACAGTCAGGGCAAAGAAATCTGGAGCCTGCCTTTCCCCGGCATCTGGTCAGCCAAACGCCTGGACAACGGCAATACCCTCATCACTGGCAAGACCGGCGTATTTGAATACAATAGCAAGGCCGACATAGTCTGGAGCCTGACCCCGGAAGACCTGGTCGCCTACAAATACACCAGCTTCCAGATCGCCCAGCGCCTGCCTAACGGCAATACCCTGTTGAATCACTGGGTTAACCAATGGAGCCCAGCAGGTGCCAGCATCGACCCCGCCACAGCACCGGCACAATTGCTGGAAGTGACACCAGACAAGAAAGTGGTGTGGGCCCTGCACCAGTGGAAAGACCCCAATCTTGGGCCATCAACCACCGTGCAGCTTTTGGATAAGGCAGAAAAAACTGAGCAGGTTTATTTTGGGGATGTGCGCTAAGTCATTGTGCCATTTTTGAATCGCAAGACGAATCGGATGATTTTCTGAATACGCCGCTGCTGACTAATCGCTCTGTGTTTCACTTGGTCTTACTTGCTTTTTTCGCTCTTCAGCGTCCTCATTTGTTCTGCACTGACAGCCTTGGCCGGTGCGGCTACCCGTTCAGTCTTTGGTGCCTGCATGATTTTCGTTGTTTTCGCCAGTGCGCTTGCGCAGTCCGTATCTGGCGTATTACCCAGATTGACCAGTGGCAGCAGGGCCGCAAGAGGGGAAACGATGGCAAGTGCCACTGCCGCACCAGTTTTTAGCACCAATGGTCCTTTATAAGGGCCGATGTCAGGATGCTTGAATGTGCCCTTGGCATATAGCGGAGTGCGTAAAGAAATGATCCGTACGCCTTTGGTCTTGGGGTTGACATCCAGGTTCAATTGTTCCTGTGCGAGGTTGATATTGCCGGTAATGTCAATCACTGCGTCATCGGTATCGATCACAAAGCGCTGAACTTCCGCCAGGCCGTTTTTCACCCTGAAATCACTGGCGAGGCAATTCAGGTGGATCTGTTTGTCACCAAAGACTTTAACGAATATGGCATTGGCGAGATTCAGGCCCGCGATTTCCAGGATAAACCGACTAACGGTGCCTTCGGTGACGACAGCGCCGAGCTGGCCGTTCGAGGTAGCCAACATCGCGGAGATGGAATTACCGTGGCCGGTCAATGCGGCATCGCCGTTGATTTCACCAAAGCTTGCACTCATTGATACCAGTGCAGGGAATAATTCGCGGACCTTTAAATGACGTGCAGTCAGCTTTATCTGGGCGGTAATTTTTTCCTTGCGGCCATCGAGCGAAATATTGGAGGTCACATCGCCGCCGGCCATGCCAAAATTCAAAGGCGTCAGGCTCAACACCTTGTCTTTCATATGTATTTCTGTATCGACGTCCTGCAAGGGTATGTCATGCGTGCGCACCAGTTTTTTTCCTTTGAATTTGACGTCTGCATCGAGCTCATCCCATTTTGCAGTATTGAATTGCTCCACTGGCAGCGCTTTCTGATCCGGCTGGACTGGTGCCTTGTTCCGGGCCACTTTGGCCGCATTGCTATCTGCCCCTATCGTTGGCCCCAGGTCTTCCAGCCGCAATTGCTGCGATATGACCGTGCCGTGTAGCAAAGGGCGGGGTTGTTGTTGCGTGTATTGCAAGCTGCCAGCCAGGTCGCTGCCGCCCACGGTGCCGCTAAAGTCCTGATACAGCCAGTTCCAGAGAGCGTTCACTTTCTTGCCCGTCAGGTGGCCCTTGATGGCGTAAGCTGGCGTTTCAGGCAACAATACGCCTGTCAATGGATACAGGTCGGCCATGCTGGCACCACCCAGTGTCAGTTGAAGATCAATGGCTGAAAGCGATCGGGGATCGGTCAGCGTGCCAACCATGCCTATCTTGTTCTTGCCAATATGGGCATCCGCTTCGACCGGATAGATCGTATGGCCGTCTTTCAGCGACAGCAGCGCACCTGCCTTGCCGCTACCGGTGACCGGGGCATTGCGGTAGCTGCCGGTCAGGTCTATCTTCAGGCCGAACTTTGGGGTATGCGCTTCCTGGGCGGAGGCCGCTGTTGCTGTTGTTGCTGCTGTTGCTGCAACTTCGGCGGCAGCATCTTTGCCAGCAAGGGATGCTATCTTTGCCCGCATATCCAGCTTGATGCTGTCGTCCAGGTAGTGCAAATTACCTTCTGCAATGGCCATGCGCTGGATTTCTACTTTCCAGTCAGAAGAGCTGCCGTTTTTCAGTGTCCACGAATTGCTGCCGTCGGCCCGTCGCTGCAGCACCACCAGTGCAGTATCAAGGGACAAGTCCGTCACCACGATGTTTTTATGCAGCAAAGGGAGCGGATGCAGGGTAATCATAACGTGGCGGGCGCTGGCCATCTGCGGGCCTATTGTGCTCCATGCGGGATTGCTTATTTGCACATCTTCGGCGCTGATTGCCAGCCTTGGCACGTGCAGCCACCAGCCTTGCTCCGTGTCGGGGTCTGGCATGAACCGTACGTCCAGGTTGCCGCGAATAGCAAATTCGCGACCGGTGCTTTCTGATACCTTTCGATTTATATAGGGACGGGCCTGGTTCCAGTCGAAAGTTACGATGAAAATAAGCACGGCCACCATTGCCGTCAATAAACTGGCAAAGGTCCAAAATAGGATTCTTACTGGTCTGGGTGCTGCCATGATTGCCCTATGGTAAGAGGAGCAGGGCCCGTTTCAGGCCGGAAGTCTTTCAAGACTAGCTTGGCAGGGGAAATACTTCTGTGCGCTTTCAAACAGAGCGCTTGCTGTACAAAGCAGAATCAGGTGAGAAATTCAGAATTAAACGAGATTGTTTGTATTTATTTGATCATTCCTGCCAAAAAGATGACACCAAGTCAGAGTGAGCTGTATTTTCTCATTGAAGTGATGTCCGTGAATCACGGTTTATTGGGCCATCAATTTCAGCTCGATAGCGACTGCTTCCGTTCGTCGTTGCACCTGTCGTTTTCCAAAAATATTTTGGTTATGCCATTTCACTGTGCTCAGAGATAAAAATAATCGTTCGCTGATTTCCCGATTGGAACGTCCCTGGACCTGAACGTTGGCGATTTCATGCATCTGGCCAGTAAAACGCTTGGTCTTGGCAGCCTACACACCATCCATTTGATGGATTGAGGCTTACGTAAGTATTAAAACTTTAATTACTTGATGTTTTGAAAATTAATCCTATACTTTGGGAGTTGTTAAAAAAATATTTATAAATTTGACAGCATTGCCCTGGATTTATTGCAAGACGAATGTCCACGCTCATTTCATATCCTGCTTGTGAAATTGATCCTTTGAATTCCCATCATTCATACACGGGCCTCTTATGACCTCCCCAAAAGCTGCTTTCAAATTTCAAGATTACAAAGGTATCTTGCCTTATTCCAGCGAACTATTTGGCGTGTATCAACCCTTGCTCGGCTGGAAATCAAAACGGCATGAACGCCGCTTTTCGATGGGTGTTGCAATGGACCAACTCAGGATCATTGAGCAACTTTCTATCGGGTTTTCGCCTACGTTGGTATTTGAACCCAAGCGCAGCACCGGCGTCCAGCTCGCCAGTTTTGATCCGGGCAAGCTGGTTGTCGACATTCCGGGCAGCCGCAGTTTGCTGATCAAGGCTATCCGTCAGGCTGTGTACGACAAACACCCGCATGTTACTGATCAAATAGCTGACGACGAATTGGCAAAATTCCTGGACTTGCCACTCATGACAAAGCTGCTGAAAGAAAACGTGGCGACCGGGCTTACTGCCCGCATGCATGACTCACTGGCACAAAAGGCTCCTGATACCTCGTTGACGGGGGCGGCATCTTCACCCAGCCACCCGTATACACTCGACAATGCCAAGACTTCCATGGAGTATGAAGCCAAGCTTGCTGCGACTATATTGCAGCTCAAGGACAACAAGGAATTCAGCGCCCTGCGCAAGCTGTTTTTTCCGGCAGACTGGAAGCAGACGCAGACTGGCTTGCGCATGGCTGCCGACAGGCAAAATCCCTTGATGCAATTTGTGCCGCAACCGTCAAATCCGCTTGATACCATGGACCCCAACTTTGATCTGGACCGTGTGGTGCTGTCACCTATAGGCATAGTCCATTTGTTCCGGCAATATTTCTTTGAGCTGGATACTTTTTTGGGTAGTCCGGTCGGTCATGTATGGGTCAGTCCCGGCACCAGTCTTGAATTGATCGAAGTCAGTACCCGCAAAGTGGTCGTCGAACGCAGCTTTGAGCAATCGATAGAAAGCACCAAGAAAAGCGAGCTTGACAGCACTGACCAGGACGAGCTTTCTGATGCGGTGAAGCAGGACAATCAGCAGGACATCAAATTCGGGGCCGGTGTAACGGCGAGCTATGCCGGGGTCACTGCTACCTCCAACTTTGACATGCACAACACCCAGAAGCAGGCCAGGGAAACCACCCACAAGCACATGCGCCAGCAAAGTACCAAGCTGTCGACCGAGATTAAAACCAATTACAAGACCACCTTCAAGACAGTGACCGAAACCAGCGATACTTCCAGCAAGCGCTACGTCATACGTAATGATGCAGCCACCTTGCAGAATTATGAGCTGCGCAGGAAAATGCGCCAGGTGGCCGTGCAAGTGCAGGACATAGGTACCTATCTGTGCTGGCAGACCTATGTTGATACGCCAGGCGACACGCTGGAACTGGCCAGCCTGGTCCATATCGCCGAACTGGCTGATCTGGGGAGCATCCCGCATCCCGATGCGCCTGAAAAACTGGCACCTCAGCCCAAGGACTATCCTATCGATTTCCAGTATGAAAATACAGCCAAGTCCGAAGGTCATGAGATGGACGTTATTTTCTACAACGGCGACGACAAGGAAGGTGGCCTTAACAATAATGACCTCATCGTATGGCAGCGCACCTATGTGCTGACCAGCCCCTTGCTTGGTTATACGCTGGACAAGGATTCGCTGAAAATCACCTCGCTTCACTCTGATGTCTGTGTGCCGCAGATTGCCTTCATGGATGCTTCGGGCAAAGTGAAGGTCGCCCTGTCAGAGGTTAACTTCGCTGATCAGCCAAGTGTCAAACTGCAAATCAGCGCGGTCTGGAATCCGCCTAGTCAGGACAAGGCCAACCAGGATTATCTGACAAAAATGTCTGAATACACGAGTGCCAGGGCGCGGGCACAAAAAGAAGCCTATAACAAGGCTGTGGCGGAAAGGATCACGCTCGCCAGCAAGATTGCCCCTCGTCCCGCCGACGATTTGCGCGAAGAAGAACGCATCACCATCTATCGCCAGTTAATCCAGGAAATGCTGTTGCCAAAAGCGTTTCGTCCGCCGGCTCCGGGTGCCCCCAATCCACCGGTTTCGCAGGTTGCCGACACCCTGGCAGCGCGACATGTATTGTCTGAACTGATCAACTCGATTTTCGATGTGGACAAGATGCTTTACTTTGTTGCACCCGAATGGTGGAAACCACGGACGCGTGCCTCGCAGACATTTGGTATCAGTACCATAGGCCCACATGTACATCTGGTCTGGGACACGAATGCGAAGAAATTCGTTAAGGTGACCACGGAAGACGAAACCGAGGCACGATCTGGTGAAGTGGCGGTGGCAGATCAGGTTGCCTGGGATGCCGGGTCTGACGTTGAGCGCAAGCACTACCTCATTACCGACAGCTCCGCCTCTGCCAAACTAGGCAGCTCGCTTGGATGGGTGATGCAACTCGATGGCGACGATTTGCGCAACGCCTTTCTCAATGCGCCATGGGTAAAGGCGGTGATGCCCATCCGCCCTGGCAAGGAAAAGGCAGCGCTTAACTGGCTCAAGCATGTCGAAGGTTTCAACGGCATAGGCCCGTCGGATATCTATACTGGTGAAGGTGTCGATGGTGATGGAAAACCACTGCACGGCAAGCCTCTGGTTGAAGTGCTGAACATACTGGCCGAATCAGTCGCGGCAAAACATGTAGAGAGTCTGACGACTAAACCGTTTGATCTGTCCGACCCGCAACTGCCGCATGACCCGGACAGCACGGTCACGACAACGCCGGTAGACCGGGTCTGGGAACATGGCTTCAATCCATTGAAGGATGGCTTCCAGGCCAGGCCACTGGCAGATGCCGATGGCTCGGAAAATTTTGCTACCTTCGATCAATGGGTGGAAATCCTGCCAACCGACCAGGTTGTACCAGTGGTGGTGGAATACGATCCCCGCACCGGGCGGCTGAAAGACCCCGCACCATGATTTGTCAGGTCATTGCATTCATGACGAGGGGCTACCGTATCGTGCAAAAAGTGAGTCATGCCGGACGAGCTTGAATCCCCAGCCGGGCCAGTTGCCCCGCCCGGGCCAGTGCTTGCCGGTGTATCGTCACCGGAGGCACCGGCAATGCCGCCGCCTGATCCTTCGCCTGTGCTGGCGAAAGATAAAGAGGAAAAATGTGCCGACTTCGGCACTGATAAGGATGTGGTACTGGTGAGCCCAGCGAGGACTTTTGCTTTTCTTGGTTTTGACAAGGAATTCATACCCGAAAAAACTGGCTCGCAGCCAGTCACGCCCGAAGAAGCAATGCGGTGGATGTACCTGGCGAGTAATTACCGATTTGTCGGCATTTACTTACAAGGGGCTCCGCTCAACCAAAAACTTGAACGGCACGAAACCGATCCTACCTTTGTCAAAAGGACTGGCAGACTCAATACCCGTGGCTGGATGGCAGCTTATCCCATGCTTGAGCAGAATGGCTGGGGGATCGCACCTATCTATTTTGGTGTTTGTAATAAATGGCGCGTTGCACAGCCTTTGAGTGAAGCACTGGGTCGGAAAAGCGCTCAACATGCCAAGACACTTCTGGCGACCTTGGTTGACAATCTCGGCCTTGACCTCGCTGGCGCAGTGATCTACGTTGATGACGAAGATGTGGGCGGCAAACAAGAGTACGACGGCGAGTGTCAGCTTTGGCCGAGAGATCTCGACAATTATGTTGATTATTACCGCGGCTTCGCCGAAGAATTGGCGCTGGGGGGCAGTGCAGATCGCTGCTATCGTTTTGGTGTGTACGCGCACCCGGCAACGATGCGATTGATTGCCACAGGGGTACCCGAATTGTTTGCATGGCAGGTGAGTGCGCCGACCGAGATGCCGTGGACCGAATTGCTGACGGACAGCGAGACCGATCCACCACTCACGGTTGACGGTAAAAAAAGTCGCTCCCCCCAACTCCAGATTACCGACAGCCCACCAAAAAAAATCTGGCCCGTCATGCGGCAGTTTCGTATCGCCCTAAAGATCGATGCGAGTGTCGCCAATGCTCCGGACAAAGAAGAGATTGATCTTGACTCTTCCTATGTACTCGACCCTTCCGAACCGGTCGCTACGCCCAGGCTGGCTTATGCCCCTGGCACGACCCTGCTGCTCACGCTGCGCACCTTTCTTGCCGCCTATAACGATGGTTTGTCACAGTGGAAGCAGACTTCGCAAAAACATGTGCGACGTGGCATGTTGAGCATCAACGATGCTGGCAAGACAATCAAGCGTGACGCTGCCTTCCTCGACGCACCGGTGACTTCGCCCGGCAGTGAGCTACACCCGGATTCGCCAGTCAGCGCAGCGCGTGACAAGCAGGGCCGCCTGTTTGCTGCCGCCGTATGCCGGGATCGCAGCGTGGTTGTTGGTGAAATCGTCAGCGGTGCCCATCGCCCTATGGAAGTGGTACCAGAAAGCGCAGTGCGCCGGCCACTGATGCTGTCCATCGTCGCGCTTGATGATCAAGCTCTGGTGGTCTACCCAAACCGCACACACCAGATCAAGATCCATGTCAAAGTCTGGCCCATGGGAACCTGGGCCAAAATCCTGACGCCTGCCAATACCCTGCACCCATTGGGTGGGCTGGCGGCGTCGGGACATCCTGATGGCACGCAATTGTTTGTGGCAGGGATAGAGCGGGCAGGCACCCTGTATGCAGGTTTTGCCGCGTTTACCTCAGGTGGGCCGTTACCAACGGCGCTCCAGCAAATCGCTTTTCCTGGAGGAGCACCTGTATTATGTGGCACCAGTGCTGTAGCCGCGGTGTCGCCGACTGTGGATGACGACCTGGCTTTTGCCATTGCCAGGGATGGCCGCATGGTGATGTTTTTCTCCAATCGCAGCAGCGGCAGCGTGAACTTTGAACCCTCGGTGCGTGAACTTCATGTGCACTCACACCTGACTGCTGTAGTCGAAAGCGCCAACAGAGTGCATGTGGCAGGCATTGATCTGGATGGGCAATTGCGACGCTGGCCAGTGCTGCGCACAGGTAAGGGCTGGGCACTGGAAGACTCGGTGGTCGATGGTAAGGGAAACGCGGCTGCACCCAACCCCTGGACCGACATCGCCCTGGCCAGCACTGCCAGCAACGCGGGTTTCGCAGCTGTCGCTGGTGTCGATGAAACGGATGACGACCCTCAATCAAGAACGCACGCGTTCCGCACGGCTTTCGGCCAATGGGCCTGGGATTCCATCGCCAACACATAGATCGAATGTCGAATTACGGAATGCGTTCAAGCACATGATGAACCGGGAATGGGTTCGCATGATTCTACGGCGCTTCTAGTGGAGCTAGGTAGACTGAAGCCTTGGGAGGTCGTGCGGACAGTTGAAATGCATGCCGGGTAAGCCTGGCCATGTGCCGCTCCATTCATAAATTCGTTCAGTTTGAGAACGAATACAAAACCTGTCAGAATTTTGATTGCATTTATTAACGCGACAAAACCCTATGTGCAACATTGTTTGAGCAAAGCAATAACCTCTTCCAACAGTTGACCATCATATGGTAGGCCGCCATGCCACATATCATGGCACTGACAATGCCACCTCCATCCATGACTAAGTTCGTTCTTGCCGAGAGCTTGAGCATAAGATCCATAGTCACGCCCATCAACCCGAACATGGAAAAAGAACCTGCGATACCTTGCACTACATGATTTTGGATCAGGCGACGAGCTAGCGATATTCTCTCTGGGGATTCCGCAGCCATCAACCGATCTTTCTTGGTCAGAAAGACGATGCTTAGCATTGCCAGACTACCAACCGGAAAGCATCGGAAATGTGTAGCTATGTGTTGCATGACGACTGAGGCATAGGTCCTGCCGTCACCGCTACGGCATTCCGAAAGAACAATTTCAGGGGGAATTCGGCAAAAATCGACAAGCATCGCAACGCCTAGCAAGGCCACACATCTTATATACGCATACGCGCCTTCACCTCCATCCGTATTGTGGATTGCAGTCGTGTAAGCCATGCACATACTCGCCGCGCCAACACACGCCCATATCCATACAAAATGAAAATCATGCGGAAAAACAGGAATGATGACTGCCAAACAGCTCGCGGCAAAGAGCAATACCAGCCCACGTTGGTAGGAATTCCTGAAAAACCAGTCACGTGGCCTAACCGTAATCTTGATGATGGAATCACGAGGAGACGATTTAGTGAGGATGCTCACAAAGGAATTCCCCTCAATATGAAAGAGGTGAAGAAATCGGATGGATGCAATTTGGCCTATGCAAACAGCAGCCATCCTGGACACGAAACACTTGACAGTCCCACTCTTGATGCCAAGCGCTAGGGGCTTATATCTTGCGTTTGATGCAGGCAATCAAACGCAAGAAATGATCATCCGAATTTTTACTGTCATTCAGTGCTCAACAGCAGTCTGGCATTGACGGTTGGATTTCCCATCAATTTGTTTGGGAAATGATCCCCAAACTTTGAGTGATCAAGCGGCTCTACCCATACCCCCAGTTGTCCGCCTGACGCGTCACCAATCGGCAGGTTGAAGTCAAAATGGACCATTGCATTGTCAACACAATTTGGACATTTGTCCGCGTCATCGGGTTGAAAGAAGGCCCTGCTTGCAATGACTTTATCGTCTTTCATCAGATGGACTTTGAAACTACCCGGTATTTTCAGACGATTGATGCCCTTGACGCGCACATTGACTACATTGTCAACAACGCTAAATTTTCTCGATGCTTTGACATTTCCATCTGTTCCCGTGACCATGGTCGTGGCGACCTGACTGCCTGGAGTGGTATAGGCAACATCCAGACTTCCGATGGAATCGACCGTATTGACCGTAGTCCAGTTGTACGGCGAAACTGAAAAAGGCGGCATCGCCTCACTGGGAGGATCGGTAAAGACTTTGCGGCTTTGCGCTGAAACAATTGTCGTCAGCAAGCCGTTGAGCGTGGTGGCATGCATATTTTGTTGCCACTCCCAGTACAGCCTATCCAGGTTGCAATGGTAAAACCAGAAAATGGGATCAAAGGCCGCAATACTCTGGTTAGCCATGGTGCTGCCGATAGAGACATGGCCGCCATCGTGTGCAGCAATCGCTGTGTTATTCGGTTTTCTGTCAATATATCCATTGTAGGCTTCAAAGGATGTTTGTTGGGCGGCGCGATCCAAATCTGCCAACACAGAGTAGTCGGTAAAATTGGTAGCGATTTGTGCCGCGGTATATCTGCTTGTGACAAAACCACCTATATTCGGACTCGTCGGTGCCGAGCTTGGCACGGTATAGCTCGCGAATGGTGCCTGGTTCAAAATGGCAGGCAATTCGGCAGGGCTTTTCGTGAGTTCAGAGAAGTCCCAATAAGGCAATGTGACATTGGCACACCCGGGTATCGTGCGAAGTGCATTTTCAAAAGCCAGCAAATGAGCGCGATGCCATGGAAGAAACTTCGGCACATGGTGACTGCAAAAATACCCAGGATTTCCATGATAACCAGCCAAATTAAAATAGCTGTTTAAATCAGTGGGGCTGAGCTGCATGATGCCATTGAAAGCAGTTGTGAGCACACTAACTTCATTCGGTGACAGGCTTGTGATACTTTTGCGGACTCGTGACGCGACGGAGCCAGCAAGCGCTGCTGCGGTGCTGACAATCTTCGCCGGAACCCCTTTGGGATAACCTGTCGTCATCCAATTATTAAATGTCTGAACCTGATCCGCTGGCCAAGGCGCACCTGGCGGCATGGCCCCGCTTTTCACATAGGAATAAATTGAGCTGGCCTGGTCCTTGACAGTGTCATAATCTGTCAAATCCAGCCCCTGGTTGCCCATGTGTTGAATATCTATTTCGGTAAACATGTCACGGATATTGCCGTACCAAGTTGGATTCAATACAGGGGTGTTCGTGCTCATCGTCATTACTCCTCTAGGTTATAGTTAATTCTTGCTCTCTCTACTTTGGACTTAGATGATTAGCTTTCTGCTTAAGAAAACCAGCCTCCAAGAATCGGGCCAATCGAAGTTGAAGTACCGCATCCGGCACGCTCTTTCGACAAAAAATCGGCCATATTTGATCTGAAAGCCTGGTGCTTTGAAACATATTCCTGTCATACCCGTGAATGCAGTCTTATGTTTTACCGGAGCCAGGCTATACATCTTGAAGTACCATTCAGATATTATTCATCCGTCACAAGCAACCTCACATTGACTGTGGGCGACCCCATCAAATCAAATGGAAAACGGTCACCAAATGAGGTTTTGTCAAGCGGCTCAACCTGAACTCCCAATTTCCCTTCCGATATAGCGGTGATTGGCAATTCAAAATCGAAATGCACGGCCGGGCTTCCTGAAATATCCTCGGATTGACTGGTTTCCGACCCTTGATAGAATGCTCTGGAGGCGATCACTTTGCCGTCTTTCAAAAGATGGATTTTGAAACTGCCTGGTATTTTTGAACGATCCAAACCTTTTACCCTCACATTGACAAAATTGGTGTCAACAGAAAATTCATTTGAGGCAAGTGTCGCTCCACTTTTTATTGCCGACATAGTCTTCCTCCAAGAAGTTAATTTCTGGACGACATGAAATTACTTGGTTTAAGGCATTGCTTTATAGATAAGGTGCCCAGAAAAATTAGCATAAACCATAGAAAAAATAACATCAAGAATAATCATATCTATTGGAAAATTTAGTAATAAATACCATAAACAATATTTATTTTAATAATATTTGGTGTATATTTGTTAATTTTCACTGAAAATTGCCCCACGTTTAGTACACAATCCTATTTATCTTGATGAGTAGGGGGCAGGAGTGATAGCCGTGGCATTGCCAGCTATTATTTGACGCTGGCACATTCGTGACCAAATTCCATTACGGGAGATCGCCAGACGACTGGGTATCTCTCGCAACACTGTCCGGCGCTACCCGAGCCCCAAATTTTTCTACCTAAGGTTTAAATTGGGTCGTGTAAGTGGCCGTGATCTGATCGAAGGTGAGAGTGTCTTCTGAATCCCCCGAGAAGTCATACTGACCAGTTAGCGACTGCATTTCTTCACTTTTCGGGGTGAAAATTGCGTGATCTTCGCCAAAAAGCAATACTAAGGCCCCACATGCTATGGACAGGCATTGACGTTGATAGATATGCTACTGTGTGGAAGCTTATCGCATTACCGGTATACGCCTTACAGCTTGTGCTCATAGGCGATGCGCCAGCCCGGACGCACTGGGCTGGTTGTCATACTCTCATAGCTGCCGTTTGGATCATCGAAGCGCAATTTACTCACATTGTCCGGTCGCAGCAGGTCGCGCGCTGTGATCCGCAACTGGATCTTCGGCGTGAACTTGTATAGCAGGTACGCTTCAAGGTCGCGCCGCGAGGAATTGAAGCGCGAATCTGTCAACGAGGTGCGGGACCATGAACCCTCCACATACGAGAAGCTGGCGCCGCCATTCCAATGGCCAAGCTTGATGTCAGCGCCAAAGTTGGCCGATAGGCGCGGCTGGTTATCAAGGCGACTGCCAGGGCCTGGCACGCCATCGACGGTCGACCAGTTGCGGCTGACGCTGGCGCGCACGTCAAGGTTTGGTGCATCCTTCATCACGGCCTTGAGCGGGAATTTCGCTTCCAGTTCCAGGCCCTTGACGTGGGCCTTGCCCTGGTTGTACGGTGCTGAGACATAGCGGTCGCCGACGAGACGCACTTCATTGCGGATCAAATCTTCGATCTCGCGCGACGACACCGCAATCGACAGCAATGCGCCTTCGGACCAGTAGTGCTCGAAGGCTGCATCGATGCCCAGTGCCAGTTCTGGCTTGAGGTCCGGGTTGCCGCTGGAGTCAGGTGAGACGGCGGTGTTGAATGAATTGTAGAAATGGCGTGGCACCAGTTGCCACAATCCCGGCGCCTTGTAGGTCCTGGTCAGCGCGAAACGCAACTGGTCACCTTTGTGGCCAGGGATCTTGTACAGGGCCTGCATCAGTGGACTCAACACCGACAGATGTGAGCCCGAATCAACGCCAATGGCCGTTGCATGGGTGCGCACGCCTTCCCATCGCGCGCCGAGGTATAGCGACAAGTCCTTGGTAATGTCCCACTCGTCCTGCACAAACGCTGCGAAGCGGGTGATGGTCGCACTGAAGTTATTGTTGAAGTCTAGTCGCACATCGGCGTCGTCCTGCACTTCGTTTTCATGATATTTGGCGTAGCCGAAGTCCCAGCCAAACGCGATTGAGTGGCCGGTCAGCCAGGGCGCCGTGTATTTACCGGTCGTGCTAACGCCACGGTCGTTACCGCGCGTGGTGTAGTCGCGGTCAAGCACGAGGGCGTTGGCCGTGCTGCGACCCTGGCGGCCGACGAAGCGCTCATTGTCCGAACTGGAAACACCCAGCTTGGCATCGAGCGTGCCACCGTCGATGAACTTGGCCACCCAGTTCATATCGCTGCGCAGGTTGCGGAACATGCCGTTGAAGTCAGCTACAAGCAAAGAAGGATAGGCTGGTCCCATCAAGGTCGCGGTGTGGTCGTCGATATTGCCTTTGAAGTACCCTTGGCTGGCAAAGGTTTGCCAGGTGAAGCTGTCTTCCCCTTTGAGCTTCCAGTTCAAGCGGCTATTGAGATTGATGCCCTCGACTTGACTGGTGTTGGCAGAGATCGTGTTGCGATTCTCGTTCAGATCAACATTGGCAGCGTTGCGCACAACCGTGCCGTATGACGGATTGGTATTCCGGTTGAAATTCAAGTTGGCGCCAAGCGTATAGGACAGATTGTCCGAGCGGTCCGATGTCGACAGATTGGTACTGGCGCTGTGCTGGCCATGGGCACCGCCTGCAAGCACCTTCACTTCGCTGGTACCCTTGGTAACTGCCCTCTTGAGCACGATGTTGATGGTGCCGGCTATCGCCTGGGTACTGAATTCGGCAGTGGCAGCACGCACGATCTCGACCCGCTCCACCATGTCTGGTGCCAGCGTATCGAGCGAGAAGCCGGCCGACGGGCGTTCGCCATTGACCAGTATCTGGGTGTAGCCATTGCCAAGGCCGCGCATGCGCACACTGGTGCCTTGCACGGTCACACCGGGCAGGCGCTTCATCGCGTCGAGCACGTTCTGGTCGCCGTATTTGACCAGCTCTTCATTGGTGACGACGATCTTGGTGGCGGTTTCGTTGCGGCGTATCGCATTGACGGCACTGCGGATTTCAACGGACGGCGTCGCCGGCGCTGCCTCTTTTGGCGCGGCTGCCGCTGCAGATTCTTTGACCACTGGCGCGGTATCAACCGGTGCGGCGGCTTCCTGTTGGGCGTGACTGCTGCGGGTGGCGAGCAAGAAAACGAGGAGGAGACGACGAGGCATTAGAAATTTATTTGATAATAAAGTTAATACGATAAGCGTTTTGTCTTCCTCTTGGGAAATTATCTGGCGCTACGCCAGTGTTGTCAAGAATGGTGTTTTTATGCCAGAAGCGCGGGAACCAGCTTTGCGGAATCCAAATTAGCATTTGTAATGTGTTTAATTCTCAACTAATTCTGCCAATGAATTAATCGTAGAATTTGTCGAAGGAGTGTTTTTCCGGTTTAAATGCACGCTCCGCATACCAATGCTTTGGGGGCCGATATAATCAGCCAGCAGCGTGTCTCCAACAAACAAGATTTTAGATGCGCAATATTTAACGCATCACTAACTGAAGAATAGATGATTGGTTCGGGTTTAATCGCCCGCACCTCAAAACTCCAGATGTATGCATCAAGTGTTACCGGAAGCAGTGCCATTACGGGGGCTGCATATGGTCCGGCAAGGTTAGAACATACTGCAATTTTTAAGCCTGCTTTTCGTAATTCCAGAAGTGTTGAAGTGGTATCTGGATACAGGCTCAAGCTGTCTATCTCCAGTTGCAAGTCTTCTTCAAGCGGTGCAAGCTCTTGAGCCGTAAGTTCAAAGCCGAAAAATTTTGCTGTTTCAGAAAGGTTCGCTGACGTTTACATCAGTTTCGCTGCATCGTCCGCTTGCGGCGGTCTGCCTTTTTTTGCCAAGAGTTGAAGAAGTTTTTTGAATGGGCCGCGCTTATTTCGAATTTCCACGATTGTACCGTAGACATCGAAGACTACTGCTTGAACATCAGCTAAAAGATCATTTAACTTTTCCATATGATTAGCTGTAGTAGTTTTCGGTTTGAGCTGACGAACAACGCCGTGATAAAGGTACGGATCATTATTATTAACCCAACGTGCAATTGTCCAGTAGCTATTATTTGGATCGTATTTCTCAGAACTTTACTAAATGCAAGATTGCATTGCGCAACCATACCAAACTTGGAACCGTCTCGCGAGCCTATTAGTGGTATTTATTATTTAGTCATGAACCTAAAATCCGTGTAGCCATAGTAAGAGTATAGGTGGTAGATCTGAGTACAGTGGCCAAGTATAGCCATCTGAACTCTTGATGAGATGATTTTTTCGATAATATTGAGTTGCGCTCGGACTTTTCCGAGGACTACCCGAAAATGCTTGTGATGTGCTTGAAAAAGAGTCTCCAGCAGATTCACTCTGAATAAAAAACCTATCAATCCTATTCGGAGGTACACATGACACAAGCGACCACACTCCAGCCAGGTCAAATTCGGCAGCCTTTACGCGTCACTGAAGCCACGTCAAGACACCCAGAGCGCGATTGCCTCATTCTTTTTCTAGGGCTGACCTGGTCTGCGGGTATCAGAGCGTGTTCGA
Organism: Undibacterium sp. Ji50W; assembly: GCF_049340445.1. NCBI lineage: Bacteria > Pseudomonadati > Pseudomonadota > Betaproteobacteria > Burkholderiales > Oxalobacteraceae > Undibacterium > Undibacterium sp. Ji50W. Next base: position 99,560 of record NZ_JBMPOX010000015.1, read on the forward strand.
GATCTTTTTGCGATCAATCCCGCCGCAATAGCAAAGCGAGGAATGCCAAATTGACGAATTGTAAGCTGGTATTCAATTCTCGCTCACAATTTTTCCAACACCGATGGCATTTCTCAATCCAGGCAAAAGACCGCTCTACCACCCACCGTTGCGGCATCACTGCGAAGGCATGGAGTTCATTTCGTTTGGCGATCTGCACTGACGCCCCCAGAATTTCATTCACCCCCTCAGCAAAAGGGCGTCCTGTATAGCCGTCATCGACAAGTACGTTGACGACCTTGCCCAAAAATTTCTTGTGCCGCACAAATGCTTCCAATGCCCCTTTTCGGTCTGTCACGTCGGCTGTTGTCACGGCAATAGCATGGGGGAGCCCTTGTGTGTCAACGGCGATATGGCGCTTGATCCCCGATACTTTATTACTCGCATCGTAGCCTTTGTAGTTGGCAGTATCTGTGTTTTTTACACTTTGTGCGTCAACGATTAAAAAGGTGCGGTGTTCGTTCCGTCCATGTTTGATACGGGCCACGCCAACCTGATTTTTTTAAGGCCTGCTCCAGCAAGCTCAAGTCACTTTCCGACGGCTTTTCTTTCCATTGCTTGAAATACGTGTACACCGTACTCTTCGGTGGAAAATCGCTAGGAATCATGTCCCACTGACAGCCGCTTTTGAGTACGTACAATATCGCGCAAAACACATCATATAAGTCTACTTTGCGTGGCTTGGTCTTCTTTCGTGCACTTAACAGCAAGCCCTCGATCTTGGCAAATTGCTCTCGGCTGATGTCGCTTGGGTATACTTTTCTCATTCCACAAGTTTACGCAATAATCTGCTCATTGGTAAAAAGATCTCGAACAGCCTCTGAGAGAGAAAGTCGCACAAGGGATTATTTCGATCAAGGAAAAACAAATTTCAGTCACTATGACATTTGGCGTGGCACAAATTGATCATAACGAACACATAGCAGCCAGCTCTCAACCGGACCGATAAGGCACTGTATCTCGGCAAAGAGGGAGGGCGGAACCAGGTTATATGCAGCCGTTTTGATTTAGTCGGCGGGTAAACCTGTAAAAATCGGAATTAATTGAGGCCATGCCTAAAAATTAGGAAAAAATATTGAAAAAGCAAACATGCAGAGTCTCAATTAATTCCGATTTTTACAATTGATGAGCGCACGACATTTGCCATCCACCCTGGCTGTTACGGCGTTGGGGATGGGGTTGCCTCTGAGGCAGGCGACGAACTACGCAACAATTTCGGGATGCGGTCAACCAGAGCAGGTTCCATGTGCATCTTCTGTAAGCACTGCGCCAAGTAAGCCTTATCGCTGACCAATTCGATAGCCCTCATATACGAGGTGTCGATGCTTTGACCATATGCCCGGCGAGCCTTGGTCCACGCTTTTCCCGGCACGGCTCCCCAATGCTCTATCAGCATTGCCAAGTCGATGGCATCGCGGCTGGCAACGGACACATTGCTACATCGGTCTGCGTTGGCAAGCAACTTTTCAGCGTACATATCCTCGCGCGAGAGCGTTGGCACACCGAAAACCGGGTTCATAGTGCCAATGATGTCGATTCGTCCCTCGCTGACGATTTCGAACTTGATTGGCGTTCCGTCCACCCACACAAAGGTTCGGATACCGTAGCGATCCGCACGAACCTCACGGGCGAGTTCCACAGGCTGGGTCAAGATGTCGCCAAGCGACGCGTTGGTGATCGTGTTGCGTAAGGCCCGGTAGCCATCCATTGAGCTACAGAGGAAGTCAACATCAACTGACTCCCTGTATTCATTCAAGGACAGCACGATGGCCGTTCCTCCACCGAAATAGCAACCGGATTGGGCGAGAAAATCTGCGTTGAGAGAGGAGAGAAACTTGGCGATGCGTTGATGATGAGGGCGGTCAAACATGCAAGATGCCATGGCCGTATTCACGTGTCAGTCGCTCAACCACAGCACGCTCTTGGGGAGTCATGGCATTTTCATCAACAAAACGCCAATTTCGCTCGTAGAGATCGAACGCCTCCTCACCGGTGATCGCATCATGGGGATTACGATTCCATGCGATCAGTCGGAGCTGGGGAAAATCCCCGATCACGAAGGTGTTGATTGCGGTTCTCATAAGATAATTATGCACCATGCGGGACTTATTTTCAAACGCTGGTACAAAATCTCAAATAATTCCGGTCAGTCTCATTTAATTCCGAAATTCTCAATTAATTCCGATTTTTACAAAAACCATGCACGAATTATGGTTATCCAGTTTCGTACACGTTGCAAACGTCTGTAGCAGACAGTGAGCAGTTGAGCAGAAGCAAGCTCAAAAATAGTATTTCATCTCCAAGAGTGGCTGTACTAGCCTGCATGTTTCATAAACTATCACAGCGGTGTCGACTGGTCGTCACAGGGTCTGGTTGGGAGCGATAAACGGTACATCGATGAAGCGACAGGAGGTTAAGGGTTGGCGGTGGGGTGGTCAATTCTCGACAGACCGGACGTGGTCTGGTTATGACGAGTTGAGCAACCTGACTGGGGTTGGCAGAAACAAGCGTTCGGTCAACGTGTGCAACAGATGTTTGATGGGACAAGAGTCCGGCAGATGAAAGACAATCTTGCTCCTGGTCTGTCTGACCTGTACGGCGATCTCGAACAGCCTGGAGATGACCGTCGCTGGCTGCGCCTGCGACAGCGCAGTATGCCGCAGTGCCTCGGTGCGCAGTTGCTGGTGCAAGATATAAGCAGCAGCGTGCAGCAGCAAGCGCATGCAGTTGGCCAGCAAGCTCGTGCAGGAAGTGCGGTCGACGGCCAGATCGCCCTTGAGATGTTTGATATAGTTTTTTGACTGACTTCGTGCGCAGTAAATCTCTTCATACAGCGTGCTGGTATCGAGCCCCGGTAGGGAGGTTACGAATGAAGCGCGTGTTCTCGCCTGGCCGCGTGTTCGAAGCGTGACATCGTTGCCCCGGACGCCAACGCAGCGCCGTCATCAAATGGCAAGCGGGCCGCGCTCAGCTTGAACATGGGGTCGTGGCGCAGGCGGTTCGCGTCGTTGCCGTCTTCGTAACCACAAGCAGTTTGGTAGATCCGCTGCGTGAGGAGATCGTGATACGAATGGTCGACGTAACTCTGATGGCGTCAATCAGGCAAGGCTGTAGCAATGCGCCGGGTTAAACCAATCTGCAGGTCGATCCCGCGCAAGAGCGCGGGACCAAGATCGGATGACAGGCCGCCACCGGCGAAATCGGCGCGGACGCTATGGCCTGGAATGGATGCAAAACGCAGCTGTTCTGGCGTAGAATTTATGTCGGGCAAGGTGTGTTCGTGTCGATCGATGTGTTTTAGGGATAATTCGCATTTTATCAATCACTTACGGCATTCTCGCCCTTTTTTACGCAAAATTCAGGCTAGTGCATCCAATATCACTTTTACTTTCGTAAAAGCATGAAATATGGTCAGATTAGTCCAGTATTTGGATAAAGCCCCAGTGATTTTGAATGCTTGCATAAAAGTTATTAATTAAAATAGCAAAATTTAGTCCCACGGTAACCGAATTGCGCTTGTCGGTTGATCAAAAGCACACACATGTCAAAACTTGAATCGGAACTCGCTAAGTTACGTGCTGAAAACGACATGCTCAAGCGCTTGCTGGCTACACATGGCATCGCTATTCCAGGCGCTGTTGCAGATGTTAATCAAACAGGATATTTGCATTCCGAAGTGACGATTACAGGACCGCTTTCACCAGAGGCGAAGGTTAAATTGTTCCGCAAATTATTTCGTGGCCGGGAAGATGTTTACCCTGTGCGATGGACCAGTACCCAGACTGGTAAGGCGGGATACTCCCCGGTCTGTGCCAATGAATGGCGTCGAGGCGTCTGTGAAAAACCGCGTATCAAGTGCAGTGATTGTCAGCACAGTTTGTATGTGCCAATGACGAACCAGGTCATTTTCAATCATCTAAAGGGCGAAATAACCGCTGGCATCTATCCCCTGCTAGTCGAAGACAGGTGTTATTTCTTAGCTATCGATTTTGACGATGCTGACTGGCGCGAAGATGCCAGGGCTGTGTTGCAGACCTGCCTTGCTAATGGTTTACCTGCTGCACTCGAAATTTCTCGTTCTGGGGAAGGGGCGCATCTATGGTTGTTTTTTAATGGGGCAGTCCTTGCACGCGATGCGCGTCGTCTTGGCACAGCGTTAATCAGCGCCACTTGTGCCCGAATCAGGCAATTGAAGCTGAGTTCATATGATCGCTTATTTCCTAACCAAGATACGATGCCTAAGGGGGGATTCGGTAACCTGATCGCACTTCCTTTGCAAAAACTCCCAAGAGAATTGGGGCGTAGCGTGTTCGTCGACGAGAATCTCCAACCGCTGGCAGATCAATGGGCTTATCTAGGCAGTATTCAACCTATGCCTGCGGCTTTGCTGGAGCCAACCTTAACAAAATTGGTCGGTGACCGGCATCCTCTCGACATTGCCTACGCCGAAGTACCAGATGAGAACGCAGACACACCTTGGATCAAGGCGGCTAAACCGGATATCAAGCTCACCGGCACGATGCCAAAAGCAGTGGTCGCTACGATTGGTGACCAGCTATACATTGAGAAAGCAGGGTTGCCGCAGGCATTGATGAATCGATTGATTCGCCTGGCTGCGTTTCAAAATCCAGATTTCTATAAGGCACAGGCGATGCGTATGTCCACTTGGGACAAGCCACGCATCATAGGCCGTGCCGAAAATCACCCTAAGCACATTGCCTTGCCGCGCGGATGTTTGCCGGACGCTAGTTCGCTCTTAAAGGCTAACAAGATTGAACTCCGGCTGACCGATGCACGCACCATAGGTGCCGCGCTCAATGTTAGATTCTCTGGAACCTTGCGCGAAGATCAACTGGAAGCAATGAACGCGGTGCTACGCAAAGATTGCGGTGTGCTAGTTGCTCCTACCGCCTTTGGCAAGACAGTCACTGCCGCAGCAATCATTGGGCATCGAAAATGCAGCACGTTGATTCTGGTTCACCGGGCAGATTTGATGCGGCAATGGCATGAACATCGACAATTACATTATTATTAATATTTAACTGCAAAACTCTTTGTTCAACAATCAATGTAAAAAGTCGCTTGCATAAATCACTGTTTTTTTATACAGTACTGCAAAATGCAGGAAATTAAACCTGCACTTCATTTTTCCACCCGCCGCTTATTGAATGAAAGAATGTATGGACGATAAGAAACCAGAAAATGCCTCAGAAAAAGCAAAGGCACTCGCTGCCGCACTGGCACAGATAGAAAAACAGTTTGGTAAAGGTTCGGTCATGCGTATGGCCGATGGCGAGGTAGTGGAAGAAGTACAGGTTGTTTCCACAGGTTCGCTGGGTCTGGACATTGCACTGGGCGTCGGCGGTTTGCCGCGCGGCCGTGTTGTTGAGATTTACGGTCCTGAATCTTCTGGTAAAACCACGCTGACATTGCAGGTTATTGCTGAAATGCAAAAACTGGGTGGTACTTGCGCGTTTATCGATGCAGAACATGCACTGGACGTCGGTTATGCCCAGAAACTGGGTGTGAATCTGTCTGATTTGCTGATTTCTCAGCCGGATACGGGTGAACAGGCGCTGGAAATTACCGATGCGCTGGTGCGTTCCGGTAGTGTTGACCTGGTGGTCATCGATTCGGTGGCGGCTTTGACGCCACGTGCCGAAATTGAAGGCGACATGGGTGATTCCTTACCTGGCTTGCAGGCGCGTCTGATGTCTCAGGCTTTGCGCAAGCTGACAGGCAGTATCAAGCGTACCAACACGCTGGTGATCTTTATTAACCAGATACGTATGAAAATCGGTGTCATGTTTGGTAGCCCGGAAACCACGACAGGTGGTAATGCACTGAAGTTTTATGCTTCTGTGCGTCTGGATATTCGTCGTACTGGTTCCATCAAGTCTGGCGATGAGGTGGTGGGTAATGAAACCAAGGTGAAGGTTGTCAAGAACAAGGTGGCTCCGCCATTTAAAGAGGCGCACTTTGACATCATGTATGGCGAAGGTACTTCACGCGAAGGCGAGATTCTGGATTTGGCCGCCGATGCCAAGATCATAGAAAAAGCCGGTGCCTGGTATAGCTATAATGGTGAGCGTATTGGTCAGGGTAAGGATAATGCACGTACTTATCTGAGAGAACGCCCTGAGCTGGCATTTGAAATTGAAAACAAAGTGCGCTTGCATTTGGGCGTGCCTTTGTTGATGGCGGCAGCAACGGCTGAATAAGCCTGGCCGGCCATGGGTCCAGGGCCCAGGTCCTTGAATCATGCCAGTTGGTGGCGCGAGATATTTGCGCTGTCTGACTGGCATTTTTGTTTGTAAAGTATGAAAAGACCTCCACTCAGCCTGAAAGCCAGGGCGCTACGTTATTTATCCATGCGTGAACATAGCCGTATGGAACTGGAGCGCAAGCTGGCGCGTTATGCGGAAGAGGGCGATGATATTGAAGGCGTGCTGAATTTCCTGGAAGCGGCCAAGTATCTGTCCGGCGAGCGTTTTTCTGAATCGCTGGTGAACCGGCGTCAGGCCAGGTTTGGCAATAACCGTATCCTGGCGGAATTGCAAAGCCATGGCCTGGATGCGCAGGATATAGAGCATGTGAAAGAAGACTTGAAAGTATCCGAACTGGAAAGAGCGATTCAGGTCTTGCACAGAAAATTCCCGCATCCGCCGCAAGATCATCAGGCAAAGATGAAGCAAGCGGCATTTTTGCAGCAAAGAGGCTTTTCCAGCCGCGCCACCCAGGCTGCGATGCGCGCACCGCGTGACGAAGAATTGCAATAACAGCAAAACTATCTTGATGTGTAGTAATGCCAGCAACAAAAATATTGATTTTCTACTTATATTTTTGCATAAGCTTAGGCAGAAATCTGCTTAAATTGTAGTCGTATGATGAGTTCGGCGCAGGTCTGTGCTACACTCTGCTGGTTTTTTTGCAGGGCCGCAGGAGCGGCTGTTATCGTAGAAACTGCGGTAACGACACGCAATTGTGGCTATTTATTCAGAATGAGCCGCCAGCAGGCATGATGCCCTTATCTTCGTCCACCAACAGACGCGCCTTGAAACATACGCGTACTATCCAGATCGAAGCGTTCGCGCGCGATGATGGGTTGTGGGATATTGACGCCCGTATTACTGATTATAAGCCACGCGATATTACTCTCGCTTCCGGCACGCGCCCGAATGGCGCGGCCCTTCACGACCTCAGCTTGCGCCTGACCATCGATTTGCAACTCAATGTTGTGGATGTCGAGGCTGCCTCTGACGCGGTTCCTTACCCCGGTTATTGTGAAGCGATTGCTCCAGATTACAAGAAGTTGATCGGCCTGAACCTGCTTCGGCAGTTCCGCCAGGGCGTGAAAGAACGCCTGTCCGGCATTCATGGCTGTACCCATTTAACCGAAATGGCGCAAATTTTACCCACTGCAGCAGTCCAGGCTTTCGCTGGTGATGTCATTGATACCCGCGATGGCGCAACCGATGATGAGCAGCAGTCAGAACAACCTTTTCAACTCGATCGCTGCCATGCCCTGCGTACTGATGGGCCTGCGGTTGTCAAGTATTACCCGCGCTGGTCAAAGACCTTGCCCAGCGTGAAATCACCCAGCTAGTTTGTTTGTTTAATTATTTATACCTCAGTGTCTGAAGGGAAGTCGTATGAAAATTCATGAGTATCAGGGTAAAGAAATCCTCCGCAAATTCGGAGTGACAGTACCACGCGGTATTCCATGCCTGTCTGTTGACGAAGCTGTCAAAGCAGCCGAAACGCTGGGCGGACCAGTCTGGGTCGTTAAAGCCCAGATCCATGCCGGTGGCCGTGGTAAGGGTGGTGGCGTGAAAGTCGCCAAATCCCTGGAACAAGTGCGTGAATACGCCAATGCCATCCTGGGCATGCAACTGGTTACCCATCAAACCAGCCCTGAAGGCCAGAAGGTACGTCGCCTGCTGATCGAAGAAGGCGCAGATATCAAAAAAGAACTGTACGTCAGTATGGTGACTGACCGTATCAGCCAGCGCGTGGTCTTGATGGCCTCCAGCGAAGGCGGTATGGATATTGAAGAAGTGGCAGAAAAACATCCTGAGCTGATCCACAACCTGGCGATCGACCCGACTAATGGCCTGCAAGATGCTGAAGCTGACGACATTTCCCGCAAAATCGGCGTGCCTGAAGGCTCTATCGCTGATGCGCGCGTGCAGTTGCAAGGTTTGTACAAAGCCTTCATGGCAACTGACTGCTCCCTGGCTGAGATCAATCCTTTGATCCTGACTGGCTCCGGCAAGGTTATCGCACTCGATGCGAAATTCAACTTCGACGCGAATGCCTTGTTCCGTCAACCAGAAATCGTTGCTTACCGTGATCTGGATGAAGAAGATCCAGCTGAAATCGAAGCGTCCAAATTTGACCTGGCTTATATTTCCCTCGACGGCAATATCGGCTGCCTGGTGAACGGTGCCGGTCTGGCGATGGCCACCATGGATACCATCAAACTGTTTGGCGGCGAACCAGCCAACTTCCTCGACGTAGGTGGTGGTGCGACAGCAGAAAAAGTGACGGAAGCCTTCAAGATCATGTTGAAAAACCCAGGTCTGAAAGCCATCCTGGTCAACATTTTTGGCGGCATCATGCGTTGTGACGTGATCGCCGAAGGCGTGATCACTGCATCCAAAGCAGTTTCTCTGCAAGTGCCACTGGTTGTGCGCATGAAGGGTACCAACGAAGACATCGGCAAGAAGATGCTGGCTGATTCTGGCCTGCCTATCATCGCGGCTGACACGATGGAAGAAGCAGCGCAGAAGGTTGTTGCCGCTGCTGCAGCTAAAGCTTAATAATCGCAAGGAACAGATATGTCCATCCTGATCAATAAAGACACCAAAGTCATCACCCAAGGTATCACTGGCAAAACTGGCCAGTTCCATACTCGCATGTGCCGCGATTACGCAAACGGTAAAAACTGTTTCGTCGCTGGCGTGAACCCGAAAAAAGCTGGCGAAGATTTCGAAGGCATCCCGATTTTTGCTAACGTATCCGAAGCTAAAGCTGCTACTGGCGCCACAGTCTCCGTTATTTATGTCCCACCAGCAGGCGCAGCCGCTGCCATCTGGGAAGCTGTAGAAGCTGACCTGGATCTGGCAATTTGCATTACTGAAGGCATCCCTGTCCGTGACATGATGATGTTGAAAGACCGCATGGCAAAGTCCGGCAGCAAAACAAAATTGCTCGGCCCTAACTGCCCAGGTCTGATCACACCAGACGAAATCAAGATCGGCATCATGCCAGGTCATATCCACCGTAAAGGTCGTATCGGCGTGGTTTCCCGCTCCGGTACACTGACGTATGAAGCAGTGGGTCAATTGACCGCACTGGGTCTGGGTCAGTCTTCTGCCGTTGGTATCGGTGGCGACCCTATCAATGGTCTGAAACACATCGACATCATGAAGATGTTCAATGATGATCCTGATACGGATGCCGTCATCATGATCGGTGAAATCGGTGGCCCTGATGAAGCCAATGCTTCTTACTGGGTACGCGACAACATGAAGAAACCAGTTGTCGGCTTTATCGCTGGTGTGACTGCGCCTCCGGGCAAGCGTATGGGTCATGCAGGCGCGCTGATCTCAGGTGGTGCTGATACGGCACAAGCCAAGCTGGATATCATGGAAGAATGTGGCATCAAAGCAACCAAAAACCCATCTGAAATGGCCCGTTTGCTGAAAGCCATGCTGTAAGGTTTTTTGGGTATAAATAGTTGTTTAAAAAGAGTCGCAGATTTTGCGACTCTTTTTGTTTATGCTTGCATTTACTGAGGATATCCAGTGCAAATAGATTTCCTTAATGTTAAGCTTAACTTGTAGAGGAAAAATCAATCCGGTTTTGTGGTTTGATGTTTGTTGATTAATTTGCAAAAATTTTTGTCAGCCGTTTATTGATGCCATACCAGCGTGTTTTAGAATTTGCCGCCTTGTCTGATAATGGGCGAGTCAGAGCGCATAACGAAGATGCTATCGTCGTGTGTGCCGATTATGGCTGCGCCGTCCTGGCTGATGGTATGGGTGGCTATAACGCCGGTGAAGTGGCCAGCGCCATGACTTCGCAAATCATTGCCGAATACCTGTGTACCAAAATGGATGGCTTGTGGTTTCCTTCCATGGGGCCCAGACCGGTCGCCATGGCCCGCTGGATGACGGAGGCCATCGAGTCTGCCAATCGGAATGTCTTGCAGGTCGCACAAACCAATCCCGAATGCGCAGGCATGGGGACGACGGTCGTGGTCGCCTGTTGTCTGCAGGATAAGCTTTTGCTAGGCCATGTCGGCGATTCCAGAGCATACCGCTATCGTGATGCAGAATTGACCAGACTCACAGAAGATCATTCCGTGCTGCAGGAACAGATCAATGCAGGCTTGATTTCAGAGGCTGATGCGCGTTTCTCATCCATCAAGAACCTGATCACCCGTGCCGTCGGTACCCAGGAAGAGTTACTGGTAGAGTTGCATATACACCATACCCTGGATGACGATCTGTACCTGATTTGCTCAGATGGATTGACCGATATGCTCAGTCATGATGAAATCCTCACCATCCTTCATCGCTACGGTTCGGATATGCGGCTATGCTGCGGTGCACTCATCGATCATGCGAATGATCATGGCGGCCTCGACAATATTTCGGTTATCCTGTTCAAATTGGTTGGCGAAGAAAACAAATCCTGGTTGCAAAGAACCTTTACCCGGTAGTTCAGGGGTTTACGAATTGATGAGAGATTATGGCGAAAATTATCGTCACCTTTAATGGTCTGGTCCAACAAGAACTGACAATCAGCAAATCACGGCTGACCATAGGTCGTCGGCCAAGCAATGACGTGGTCATTGATCATCTGACTGTCAGTGGCCAGCATGCCGCCGTTGATACTTCTTCGAATGGCTCATTTGTGCTTGACCTGGGCAGTACCAATGGCACCATGGTAAATGGCCAGCCTGTCAAAAAGCATTTGCTGCAGCATGATGACGTCATTGATATCGGCAAATATAAATTGCGTTTTCAGGTTGAAGCGAAAAGTGCAATTCCTACACCAGTGAAAGAACAGTCGACCATCAAAGCACCAGGCATTACGGTAGCAAAGATCAAGGTACTTAACGGAGCAAATTCAGGCAAGGAAATGGTGCTCAGTAAGCCGGTGACCACCTTAGGTAAACCTGGGCAACAGGTGGTGGCGATAACGCGTCAAGATAACCGATACGTGATACGTCAGGTTGAAGGCAATGTTGCTTCGAAACTGAATGACAAGGATATTGATCCTAAATCGTCGCCATTGGCGAACGGTGATATCGTTGATGTCGCGGGTATCCGTGTTCAGTTTGTGTTTGCCTGATTGAAAATATACCAGGCAGCAGTTTGAATGCGTCTGGTGAAAACAATGTTATGAAAACCGGAGATTCATCGTCATGCGTGCCCGCTCTAAATCTGAATTTCTCGTTTTTGGACAGCCTGAGATACAGCAAGATGAAATCGATGATGTCATTGATTCCATGCATAAGGGCTGGTTAGGTACTGGCCCCAAGGTTGCAAAGTTTGAAAAAGATTTTGCCAACTATAAAGATGTACCACATGTCGCCGCCCTGAATTCCTGCACGGCTGCACTGCATTTAAGCTTATTGGCTGCCGGTGTCGGTCCGGGTGATGAGGTGATTACTACCCCGATGACCTTCTGTGCCAGTGTCAATGCCATTATCCATGCCGGCGCCACGCCTGTATTGGTAGATGTGGATCCGCGCAGTATGAATATCGACGCCACGAAAATCCGTGAAAAGATAAATCCCAGAACCCGCGCTTTACTTCCCGTTCATTTCGCCGGCCGCTCTTGCGATATGGAGGCGATTGTTGCCATCGCCAATGAACACCAATTGAAATTGATCGAAGATTGTGCGCATGCGATAGAAACTGAATACCATGGTCAAAAAGCAGGTACCTTCGGGGATTTTTCCTGTTTCAGTTTTTACGCAACCAAGAATGTCAGCTCGGGAGAGGGGGGCATGGTCGTCGCCAGGCGTGAAGAAGATATTGCACGCATCAAGGTACTGGGTCTGCATGGCATGAGTAAAGATGCATGGAAACGTTTTGGCGACGATGGCTATAAACATTACCAAGTAATTGAGTGCGGCTTTAAATATAATATGATGGATTTGCAGGCAGCAATTGGTATTCATCAACTGGCCAGGGTAGAAAAAAATTGGTTACGCCGCGAGCAGATTTGGAATGCGTACCAAAAGGCGTTTGCCGATTTACCTGTCACACTCCCTTCACCCATAGAAGCCGGAACCAGGCACGCTTATCACCTGTACACTATTTTAGTCAACGAAGAGCAATCCGGGATATCAAGAGATAAATTTCTGGATGCGATGACGGCGGCGAATATTGGGGTCGGTGTGCACTATCTGAGTTTGCCAGAGCATCCTTATTACCAACAGCGTTTTGGCTGGAAATCTGAAGATTATCCTCACGCAGGTGCTATAGGGAATAGTACCGTAAGCATTCCGCTTTCCCCCAAGTTGACAGATCAGGATGTGGAGGATGTCATTTCCGCAGTGCGGAGAACCTTGCGATGCTAAAGGCGTTGTTGATCGCGCTGCTACCGAAGTCACTACGGATCTTTTTACGTGAGAAAATAACACAAGCCTGGCGCAGATTAAAGGCACCCCGAATGATTTGGGGATATCGAAACTTTGACGGTAGCTTCCAGGAATTAACAAGAATCAGCGATACCGTTGTGCTGAAGCATCCTGAAAAAATCACCATTGGCGATAATGTATTTGTCGGACATCACAGCATTTTGGATGGAACAGGTGGGCTTGAAATTGGTGAGGGCTGCCAAGTAGGATTCTGGTGTGGTTTGTTCACACATAGTTCACATTGTGCGATTCGTTTGTATGGACGTCACTATCAGGATATTCCTGAGTACGAAAAAGTAGCTTACGACATTGCGCCGGTCAGCATAGGGAAATATGTATTTATCGGTGCGGGTTGTATCATCTTGCCCGGTACCCAAATTGGGGACGGGGCTTTGGTCAGTGCAGGTGCTTTGGTGGCGGGAAGTTTTGAAGCCTTTGCCATCATTTCTGGTTCCCCTGCGAAAAAAGTTGGAGATACGCGCACACTGGACAAGCGCCATTTACGTGATCCGCAACTGCTTGAATGGTACGAAGAATGGCAAAAATCTTAAGCAATCTCCCGGCCGGGCAGATGCATCAAAATTGCTCGCTGATATAGATAATAAAATCAGTACCCCGATGCGTGCTGGAGATCGGTGTAAATAGTAAACACATCAAGATACTGATGGACTGTGTCACCAAAAGCATTGGTATCAATCACAAACTGTTTGTTCACATTACGGCGAATATAAATCTGTGGAAAAGTGCATGCGATCCCATAGGATCGTGACAGCAATGGATAAAGATGAAGTGACATTTCACAACGTTTTTTTGGCGGATAAGGTTTTTGTTTAAGTGACCTCTCTGAAACACAGTGCTTACCAAGGGGTTCGTTGGTCAGGTCTATCCACTGCAGTGGCAGCATTACTCCAGATATTGCAACTGGTACTGCTGACTCGCTTACTGAATAGTCACGACTATGGGCTGATTACCTTGGTGCTTGTCGTCAGTACGATATCCCAGGGCTTCGTGGATGCAGGAATGAGCAACGCGCTGGTGCACTTTAAGAACGCCAGTCAGTCGCAACTATCCAGCCTGTATTGGTTAAGCTGGATATTTGGCGGTTTAGCTTGTGCCTTACTCGTCATGGCTGCGCCCTTCATTGCTCAATTTTATGATGCACCCGAATTGATCGACATTGTCCGGTTTGCTGCGCTCAGCATGTTGATTGCCCCGGTAGGACAACAGTTTCAGTCTCTGATGCAAAAGGAATTCCGTTTTAAGCAGATGGCACTCATCGAGATGATTGCATTGTCATCAGGTACCCTGGCGGTTTGTGGCGCTGCTTATTGTGGAGAAAAGGCAAGATCTGTTATCTGGGGATTGCTGATTTCCGCATCTTTGAAATCCTGTCTGCTGGTGTTGTTGGGACGTAAGCGTTGGTTGCCCCATTGGCACTTCAGTTTTCAAGATGTTAAACCTTATCTCTTATTCGGTGGATATCAGATGAGTGAGCGCATCCTTAATTTGATTTATATGAACATCGATAAACTGCTGGTTGGCAGGTTGTTGGGAGCGGATGCTCTGGGTATGTATTCAGTCGCATCGCAATTAATGATCAAACCGTTTTCTGCAATGAGTGCAGCCATTTCGCGGGTTAGCTTCCCCTTGTTTGCACAAGTGCAGACCGACAATCAAAAAATTCGGCGCGGCTATCATTTCATTATTTCCGGCATTGCTTTAGTCGCCGTCCCTGTCTACTTTGGTATGGCCAGTACGGCAGGCCCCTTGATTCAATTCCTGTTTGGAGCGCGCTGGCTACCCAGCGCAGACGTCTTGAAAGTGCTGTCTTTTATTGGCATATTGTATTCGTTTGGAAATCTACTCGGCAGCATTTTACTGGCAAAAGGGCGTGCGGATTTGGGGTTCTGGATGAACGTGTATGGACTGACGATGTATATTGTTGCACTCTATGTAGGTAGTCTGTTCGGTATTGTAGGCATCGCGTGGGCACTGTTGGTGGCAACGGCGGTTTTTGTCATGCCAGTAGATTTTTATTTACGCTCAAAGCTGATTGATATGCGTGTGGGAGATTTTTTATCGACCGTCAGGCCATTTTTAATTTCCGGTGCTGTCATGTCCTTTTTTTTGTGGGCACTGGATAGCTATTTCTTAACCCGGGTCGACAATACCTTCAGGTTGTTTTGCCTCATTGGATGCGGTGCGATAATATATGTTGGCAATATCGCGGTATTTTGCCGTGGCTATTTGAATGAATTGATCACCTTGACGAAAGGGAAATGAGTGATGTGCGGAGTTTCAGGTTACCAGATGCATCATCACCGGATGGAGGATAGCGTCAGAAAAATCGTGGCGATGAATTCTGCAATACATCATCGAGGACCGGATGATGAAGGTATCAGCTTAATTGCTGCCAGTAGTGGTCGCCCCGTCGACTTTTGTACTACACGGTCTGCCAAAGGTTTGTTAATGCCGCAGATACGTTCTGATGATCATTATCCGCACTGGGCTGCATTTGGTCACTTGCGATTCTCGATTATCGATATATCGACTGCGGGCCATCAACCTTTTTGGTCTGACGACCGAAAAGTTTGCATTTCATTTAATGGTGAAATATATAATTTCCTTGAAATTCGTGCAGAACTTCAAGCGCAGGGAGTCCAGTTTCATACATCTTCAGATACAGAAGTTTTAGTCTGTGCTTATCAATGCTGGGGCGTGCAGTGTTTTGCAAAACTTAACGGGTTTTGGGCATTGAGTTTATATGATGCAAATCGTAATGCGATTTTATTGGCGCGTGATCGCCTTGGTAAGGCTCCGCTGTATGTCAGCAGGCTGCATGATCGCTTGGCATGGTCCTCTGAAATAAAGGGCTTGCGATCATGTGGCGCGACGTTTGATATCCGTACCGGGGCAGTAGTCGATTTCGTGCAATCCAGTTATCGCGATCTTGGTCACCAGACATTTTACGAGAATGTCTCCAGCTTTCCGGCCGCATCATATGCATGGATAGATGAGGAAGGACATTTCAGTGCTCAGTCATACTGGTCTGTTCCAGCATCTCGCATGCAGACAGGTGAGATTTCGGATCAGGATGCGATACAGCAGTTTAAACATATTATAAGCAATGCAGTTGCGATTCGTTTACGTGCTGATGTACCGATTGGGTTTGAATTGAGTGGCGGCATGGATTCATCAGCTTTAGTGGGATTTGCCGCCAGTGCAGGTTATTCTTTAAAGGCATATACCGTCGCTTTTCCGGGGAAAGAGAATAATGAAGAACCCTTTGCCCGTATGGTTGCTGAACGTTATCCACAACAGGTTGACTACACGGTCTTGCGCCCCCCTCCAGAGGATTTTCTAGGGCAAATGAATGATTTCGTCGCTCTGATGGACGAACCCTTTCATGCGCCGAACATGCTAACCAATCACAATATTTGGCAACGCATGAAAGAGGACGGTATAAAAATTAGCATTAACGGTGCCGCGGGTGATGAAGTACTGGCTGGCTATGCTGAGTATTTCAGACCTTATCTCAGGCATTTAGGAAGTCAGGGACGTTGGTTTAGTGTAATGAATGAGATGGCCAGATTCAGTGAAATGCATGCTTCACCTGCCAGGGTTTTGCGTCAGAGTATACGGATTTTAAAGGGAAAAACGCAACCAGAACAAAATTCCCAAATACTGCGGGATGGCCTGCAGCAGAGTGGTGTGGGCGGTGGCGCATCACTAGAAATAAACCAGAGACTTATCGATAATGTCGGGAACTGGCGCATGAATTATTGGCTACGTTCTGGTAATCAATCGGCCATGGGTGTACCGCTTGAAGTTCGTGCACCGTTTCTGGATCATCGATTGCTTGAGTTTGCTTTCTCGCTGCCATTGTCATATTTGATCCGGAATGGCTGGTTGAAATGGATTTTGCGCAAGGCTTCAGAAGACTTGTTACCTTCGAAGGTAGTATGGCGTAAAGCAAAAATGGGTTTTCCTTTTCCGCTGACGAATTGGTTGATTCAGCATGAGCGTGAATTTTTACTTGTTGCGGCAACAGCGGATTGCCCCTTCATTGACTTGGTACATCTGCAAAGAGCTTACTTGCAATTGGCTCAAAGTCAGCCATTCTATTTATGGCGTGTACTGTCTGTTATTTTTTGGTGGCATCGTTGTGTCAATCAGGAAGAACTGCGATTCATCCGTCAGTAATTTGTTGTGACGCGTATTGGTTAAAATCGCTGTTCAGAAGACAATCGCGTATGCTATTTTTCCAAAAAAATATCCTCAAACTTATAACTTTAATTATCGTGAAAAAACTTAAATCGGGCTTGATAAAACTAATATGGTCACTGGGACTGCGTGGTGTCGCTGATAAATTGCACTTCCGCTACCTGAATAAAAAATTTGAAGAAGAGAATGCGGCTTTCCTGAAGAATTATCCAGATTTTCAGCTCCCACCAGCTGAATTGATATTTGATGCAAATCATAATGTCAACTGGGAAACCTATCGTTCATCTGGAATGACTGACGCGCAAAAAATTGCAGACTTAATCGAACGCTATGTTGACGGCCCTGATGCAGCTATCTTTGAATGGGGTTGTGGTCCTGCACGAATAATTCGACATCTTGGTGCGAAACTGACGCGATTTCACAAAGTTGAATTGACGGGGTCTGACTATAATTCAGCGTCGATTCAGTGGTGTAATGCCAAATTGCCAGGTATACATTTTCTGGAAAATCAATTATCTCCCCCTATTGCCTTGCCTGATCAGCAGTTCAACTTTATCTACGCTATTTCAATTTTTACTCATCTGTCAGAGAAATCAATACTTGAATGGCTGGCTGAAATGCACCGTCTGTTGAAAGACCAAGGATATTTCGCGTTTTCCACGCATGGAGAGAAATTTACTTTCTGTCTGAGCCCGGAGCAGATGGAATCTTTTCGGCAAGGAAACCTGGTGACCAGAGATGGCGATATCGAAGGAAAAAAACTGTTTGGTTCTTTCCATCCGAAACCATGGGTTGAATCCGTAGTGCGTCAAAAAGGCTACAAAGTCATCCATTTTTCGCCCGAGGGTTTTCATCGGCAGGATCTGTGGATAGTGCAAAAAGCAGATACCCAGATCAATGTGGAATAACATAAATGAGTTATCGACCTGTGAAAGTCTTACATAGCTGCCCTGTCTGGCTTGCACCAACACAAACCTGGTTATATAACCAGATCAAATCCTTGCCAGCAGATATCGCTTGTACAGTTGCCTGTATCGGGCTTAGTAAGCCTGAATTGTTTCCGGTCGATGATTTGCATAGTTTCTGCGGTACCTCTGGCTTGCGGTATAAGTTTGAGGCTTTGCTGAGAAAATTGAATATCCCCCTGTATCCGTTTTGGTTGAGACAATATGCGAAGCGCTCACGCAGTTCGGTCATACATTCCCACTTTGGTAATATGGGCTGGTTCGATCGTCACGCAGCAATGCAATTGAATTTGCCACATGTAGTGACTTTTTATGGACTGGACGTCGATCATCTACCCCAGCAGGATGCGCGCTGGATCACGCGTTACGCACAATTGTTTGATAGTGTTGACCTGGTTTTGTGTGAGGGAAGTCATATGGCTTCCCGTATTGTAGCCAGGGGTTGTAAGCCGGAAAAGGTGCGCGTCCACCATCTTGGTGTGGATCTGCAATTTATTCCATTTCAGGCCCGTAGCTGGAGTCCTTCTACCACATTGAAAGTAATGATTGCGGGTGCCTTCAGAGAAAAAAAGGGAATTCCTTGTGCGCTGGAAGTATTGGGCCGCTTACAGGATAATGTGGACCTGGAGATTACCCTGATTGGCGATGCCGATGCCGATCCCCGCAGCAAGGAGGAAAAACAAAAAATCCTTGCAGTTATCGACAAATACGGCATGGCAGATAAGGTGCGCATGCTGGGGTACTGTACACACGCAAAAATGCTGGAAGAGGCATATAAGAACCATATTTTCTTTTCGCCCAGCGTTCATGCAAAAGATGGTGATTCAGAAGGTGGTTTGCCGGTTTCCATTATAGAAATGGCTGCTAGCGGCATGCCGGTTGTCAGTACCTTTCATTGTGATATCCCGGAAGTGATCAAGCATGGTGTATCCGGTTTGCTGGCGCAAGAACATGATGTCGATGGCTTGCTGGCGCAACTGCAGTCCTTGATACTTGCTCCGGAAAAATGGCTCGATTACAGCCGGGCGGCTCGCGCGCTGATAGAAGCTGAATATGACGTCAGCTTGCAAGCGGACAAGCTTGCAGCCATTTACCGCGAATTGCGAGCGACTCGTGAAGTGTAAGCATCTGATGATCATTGCACCTTACTGGTGTGATCCACAGCACTTGGGACAATATCGCATAGAGCGCTTCGTTCGTTGGTTGTCGGAGGCAGGAATCGTCATCAGCATCGTGGCCTCCGCCGAACAGGAAATGGTAAGCCGCACGGACTGGGGACATTTGATTTGCATTCCCGATCCCCTGGGTATTTATGGAAAGAAAAGCGATCTACGTTTTTCACCGACCGTTCAACCGAGGAATGCTTTCGTTGTTAAAGTGCGGCAGCGTTTGCGCTTGCTGGCCTATGCCTTGTTGAGCCCTGACCCCGGTGTGCTGTGGGCTCGCAGGGCAATGCGACATCCGCTTGTGATGGAATATGCGGGCAAGGCAGACGCTATTTTGTCTTCCAGTTTTCCAGAATCCGTTCACGTTGCTGCATCTCACCTCGCATCGAAGTTTCAGCTCCCGTTACTGATCGATATGCGCGATGGCTGGCTGGATGAGCCCATGAAGCCCCTGCTAGTCAGTTCTGCATTGCAACGATGGCGCGAAGCCCTGACCGAGAAAAGGATACTCAAACAGGCCTGCCTGATTACACTGACATCCGAACGCTGGAAGACAATGCTGGTCGAGCGACTTCCATTTTGTCGCGAAAAAACAGTTGCCGTAACCAACGCCTATCCACCTGGGACTCAACTGCCTCTCTTGACAAAAAAAGACCAGGGGCGGCATTTGCAATTGATGTATGCGGGGCGAATCTTCAGCTCACGTGCAGAACGAAAAATTGCAGACTTGCTACAACCCTTGCTGAACGGATTGCGAGGTGCCCACGGTAATCTGATTTTCGTAGGCGACTTGTCCATCGCTGAAATTGCCGGTTTGCGTTCATGGGAAGAGCAATTCAGAGTGATTAACTGGACAATTGAAATCCGTTCTCTGGTACCGCGTCAAGCCGTACTTGAATTGGTCAGCAATGCAGATGGCCTGATCATGTTATCTTCTTCCCAGGCATCCATACCCGCCAAGTTATTTGATTATTTGGTTTCCGGGCATCCTATACTTGCCCTCGCACCGATGGACAGTATTGTCGGGGAGATCAGTACCCGGCTGTCTCAGCTATTTGTTGCTGATTATAGCGACTCAGAAAACGCTACTAAGCGTATTGGACAATTTATGACTGCCTGTCAGGATTGTGTCGCCTACCCATTACCGACCGAATTTAGCGATGAATCGACCAGGCAACAATTTATGAGTGCTTTTCTTAATGCATTGGAAAAAGCTGCATAAATATGACTGCCGGGTTTTAATCAGTCACCTTCAATGCACAGGCTTGTCCCTGCTCTGACGCAAGTGTTTCACCAGGCTGGACAGGCTTTGCCAGATTTGCCAGCCCATTAAAGCGGATTTGGCAACCGCGAATGCGCGCTTTGGTTTAAGTACCATGACCACGGCGGTAATGAGGATGCTGGCAATCGGGCGATGGCGGGTAGAATCGCCCATTTTGCCAAACAGATCGCTGGCCATATCCACCAGGTTTAACGATTGCCGGATTTCTGTGCCATAGATAGTCATCAGGCTGCGTTGTGCCTGTATTTTCAGCAATAGAGCCTGACGTTTCTGAGCGAGTTTTTCTTGCCGTTTCGCCATGACTGAATGCCTATTCTTTTACGACGGTGCGGTCAGCACGGTGTAAGCTGGCGCTGTCTTTTTTCAGTTCCGCCAGGGTGTAGGACAGAAATGCCGGTTTGTTGCGCATGGCACTGCGTACGCGCAAAAAAATGCCGATGGCCAGCAGCGAAAACAGGCCCAGCAGCGATAACAGGACGGTATAGCGATAGCTATCCCAGAACAGCGCAATCAGCGTCAGTATGGCGACCAGTATCGCCAGACCGGCAAAAAACATGGCTGCCAACGACCATAACAAACTGGAAGAAAAGCGATTCAGCTCTTCTTCCAGTTCTACCGAGGCTAATTCCAGGCGTGTATGGACACTGCTGATCAGTGTCGACGCCAGTTGTGCCAGCGAATCGGTAATGGCCATGAATTTATTTGCTACGGCCGATGAGCAGACCGATCAGCAAGCCAACCCCAGCCGCAATGCCAGCAGATTGCCATGGGTTTTCCTTGACATAGACATCGGTGGCACGGGCTGCTTCTTTGGTGCGGGTGACGACCAGGTCTTCAATCCGTTCGACTTCTGCCTTGGCATTTTTCAGGGTTTTTTCAAACTTGGCTTTGGCGGCTCTAAAGCCTTCACCGCTTTGTTGTTCGGTGTTTTTCAGCAAATCTTCAGCATCACGGATAACAAGATGCAGGTCATTCATCAATTGTTCTTTATGCTCATCTACTGTACTCATGATGTTTCCTTTCTGGTTGGGAAGTGAATTGTCTTCAGTCTATGCAAAAAGATGGGGGCGGGTTTGTCGAAACGCAAGGACTAGCAAGAAAATTGAATAAGTAGCAATCTATGGTTTTACTTTACTGCATAGTCCAGCGCAATACCAGCGAAGATTGCTGCACCCAACCAATTGTTATTCAGAAAGGCGGCAAAACAGGCCATACGTTCACGCTCGCGTATCAGGCTGTAATGGTAAACCGCGAACAGCACAGCTACTCCTATGCCCACCACAAACCAGGTGCGCAGGCCGGCTTGCCAGCCTACTGCCAGTATCAGGGCAAAGCTGATGGCATAGCACAGCATGATTGCCAGTACATCATAGCGGCCAAAAGTGATGGCCGAGGTCTTGATGCCGATTTTCAGGTCGTCGTCACGGTCCACCATGGCATATTCAGTATCATAGGCCACGGCCCAGAAGACATTGGCCAGCAATAATATCCAGGCACTCATGGGGACCGTATTTTGCACTGCAGCATAAGCCATCGGTATACCAAAGCCGAAGGCAATGCCCAGGTAGGCCTGGGGAATGGCGAAAAAACGCTTGAAATAGGGGTAACTGCCAGCCACCAGCACGGCAGCGACCGACAATTGCTTGGTCAGGGTGTTCAGCGGCAGGATCAGGGCAAAAGAGATCAGGGCCAATACCACCGCCACGCCTACCGCTTCCTTGCCACTGATCTTGCCGCTAGTCAGCGGTCTTGCGGCCGTGCGCTTGACGTGCCGGTCAAAATCACGGTCCGCATAGTCATTGATGGCGCAACCGGCAGAGCGCATCAGCACTGTGCCCACACTGAAAACCAGCACCAGTTGCCAGCTTGGCTGTCCTTGCGAGGCCAGCCACAGTGCTGCCAGGGTCGGCCACAGCAATAACAGTATGCCTATGGGCTTATCCATCCTGACCAGCTTGAAATACAGATGCAGACGAGAATACAGGCGATTCATGATTCAGCTTTGTTGTTGCACACAGGCAGAATTATAAGTGCTATCTATACACTGGATTGTATGCAATGCTATCGTAGTGTTATTGCAAGAAATAATACGCTAATAAAACTTTCGGGGACAGCTTATGAAATTCAATACCAAATTGCGTATGGTAAGTGCTGCTGTATGCATGGGCCTTGCCGGGTCTGCCCATGCCGTGACCGACATCAGCTGGTGGCATTCCATGACAGGTGCACTGGGCGAGCGCGTTACCGGCCTGGCCGAACAATTCAATAAAAGCCAGACAGAATACCGGGTGACGGCCGTCTACAAGGGCAGTTATGACGAAGCGCTGGCTGCCGGCATAGCGGCCTTTAGGGCTGGCAATGCGCCGCATATCCTGCAGGTATTTGAAGTGGGCACTGCCACCATGATGTATGCCAAAGGCGCGATCAAACCAGTGTCGGAAGTCATGAGGGTCGCAGGCGAGAAATTTGATACGTCTGGCTATGTGGCCGCGGTTGCTGGCTACTACACGTCGCCAAAAGGCGAAATGCTGTCTTTCCCGTTCAATAGTTCGACCACCGTGTTTTACTATAACAAGGACATGTTTGCCAAAGCCGGCATGGACCCCAACAAGGCACCCGCTACCTGGCAGGAAGTGGTGGCCGCCGCCGCCCGCCTGAAAGCCAATGGCGAAAAATGCGCTTATACAACTGGCTGGCAAACCTGGGTGCACCTGGAAAGTTTTTCTGCCTGGCATAATGTTGAATTTGCATCCAAAGGCAATGGCTTCGGTGGCCTGGATGCGCGCCTGAAGTTCAATAGCCCGCTACACGTCAAACATATAGAAAATCTGGAAAACTGGGCCAAGCAGGGCTATTTCACCTATGCCGGGCGTAAAAATGAACCAGAAGCCAAGTTTTATTCCGGCGAATGCGGCATGCTCACCTCATCCAGTTCAGCCTATGGCAATGTGGCCAAGAACGCCAAGTTCAAATTTGCCGTGTCACCTTTGCCTTATTATTCCGACGTCAAAGGTGCGCCACAAAATACCATCATAGGCGGCGCATCGCTGTGGGCCATGAATGGCAAAAAGACAGAAGAATACAAAGGGGTTGCCAAGTTCTATAAATTCCTTTCACAGGCAGAGGTACAGGCCAAATGGCATCAGGAAACCGGCTACCTGCCCACTACCAATGCCGCATACGAACTGACCAAGAGCTCGGGTTTTTATGAAAAGACACCAGGCCCCGGCGTTGCCGTGCAACAGATGATCGTCAAGACCACCGACAAGTCGCGTGGCATACGCCTGGGCAGCTTTGTACAGATACGCACCATCATGGATGAAGAGCTGGAAGCAGTATGGGGCGGTAAGAAACCAGCCAAGGCAGCACTGGATAGTGCGGTCGCCCGTGGCAATGAATTGCTGGAACGTTTCGAAAAAGCGAATAAGTAAAATCAAGACCTCTCAACACAGAGAGGTACGGAGACACAGAGGGCACAGAGGAAATGCAGAGAAAACCCTCAAGAGGCAAGGGAATGCATACTTCTCTTCTTACTTTCTCTGTGTCTCTGTGCCGCTGTGGTGAGCTTTTAGGTTTTATTGACTAAACATTCGAGGATTCTTTGGAAAAACGCGCACGTTTTCGATCGGTCTGGCTACCCTATCTGTTGTTGCTGCCGCAGATCGTGGTGACCATACTGTTTTTTTTCTGGCCTGCTGCCCAGGCCTTATATCAGTCGGTACTGTTGCAGGATGCATTTGGCATATCTTCGCAATTTGTCTGGCTGGATAATTTCAAAGACTTGTTTGCTGATCCTACCTACCTGACGGCCTTCAAGACGACGGCGCTGTTTTCTTTCCTGGTGGCGGTGCTGGGGCTGGGTATTTCTTTGTTGCTGGCGGTGTTTGCCGATCGCGTGGTCAGGGGCAGTTCGTTTTACAAGACCTTGCTGATCTGGCCGTATGCCGTATCACCCGTGGTGGTCGGCGTTTTGTGGATGTTCCTGCTGAATCCCACACTGGGTATCGTGGCGCATGCCTTGCGAGAAATCGGCATCGAATGGAATAGTCTTTTGAACGGACAGCATGCCATGATATTGATCGTGCTGGCTGCAGTGTGGAAGCAGATCAGTTACAACTTCCTGTTCTTTTTGGCGGGTCTGCAATCCATTCCCAAATCCCTGATAGAGGCAGCGGCGATTGATGGTGCCGGGCCGTGGCGTCGCTTCTTCAGCATCGTTTTTCCTTTACTGACACCAACATCCTTTTTCCTGCTGGTGGTGAATATTGTCTACGCCTTTTTTGATACCTTTGCGATTGTGGAAGCAACGACGCAGGGCGGGCCAGGCAAGGATACCGAAATCCTGGTGTTCAAGGTATTCAATGACGGTTTCAAGGGTGGTGACCTGGGCAGTGCAGCGGCGCAGTCGGTGATACTGATGAGCATCGTCATCGTCCTTACCGTAGTGCAGTTCAAGTATGTAGAAAAGAAAGTGCAGTATTGAACATGATAGAACGCCGTCCTTTCCTGGGAATGTTCAGCCACCTTATCCTGATACTGGGTGTCAGCCTGGTGGTGTTCCCCATCTATGTTGCTTTTGTCGCCAGCACGCAAACGGCAGAACAGTCGGCATTGGCACCGATTTCACTGATTCCTGGTGACCAGTTATGGCATAACCTGAGCGCGGTACTTGATAGTGGCACATCCGGCAATGTCGCCAGCAATCCGATAGGGCGCATGCTATGGGTCAGTCTGGTGTCGGCATTGATGATAGCGGTAGGTAAGATTTCCATTTCCATGCTGTCCGCATTTGCACTGGTGTACTTCCGCTTTCCGGGACGCAGCCTGTTTTTCTGGATGATCTTCATTACCCTGATGCTGCCGGTGGAAGTGCGTATCAGTCCTACCTATAAGGTCGTGTCTGATCTGTCCATGCTCAATAGTTATGCCGGACTGACAGTACCGTTGATTGCGTCAGCGACGGCGACTTTCCTGTTCCGTCAGTTTTTTCTGACTGTGCCGGATGAACTGGCAGAAGCGGCGCGCATAGACGGTGCCGGCCCGATACGGTTTCTTATCGATATCCTGTGGCCCTTGTCGCGCACCAATGTGATTGCCCTGTTCGTTATCATGTTCATATATGGCTGGAATCAGTACCTGTGGCCCTTGCTGGTGTCGACAGAGCAAAACATGTACCCCATAGGCGTTGGCATCAGACGCATGATTGCCGGTGGTGATGCGGCAGTCGAATGGAATATGGTCATGGCGACCCTGTTGCTGGCCATGCTGCCGCCAGGCCTGGTAGTGGTCGTCATGCAAAAATGGTTTGTCAAAGGCCTGGTCGATGCCGAGAAATAAAAGCCTGACAAAAAATGGCGAACACATTATCGGACTTCAATTTGTAATGCTTACAGAATAAATATATGGCACAGGTCCAATTAAAAAACGTCAAAAAAACCTATGGCAAGGGAGACAAGGCCGTTGATGTCATTCATGGCATCTCCATAGACATACTGCATGGCGAATTCATCGTCATGGTGGGCCCCTCGGGTTGTGGCAAATCTACCTTATTGCGCATGGTGGCCGGGCTGGAAGAAATCACGTCCGGCGATATCATCATTGGTGAGCGCATCGTCAATGAACTGGAACCCAAGGACCGTGATATAGCCATGGTGTTCCAGAACTACGCGCTATACCCGCATATGAGCGTCTATCAGAATATGGCCTATGGGCTCAAGATACGTGGTTTTTCCAAAGCCGATATCGAAACCAGGGTGCAGAAGGCAGCGCAGATACTGGAACTGGGCGAGCTGTTGCAAAGAACGCCGCGCCAGCTGTCGGGCGGACAGCGACAAAGGGTGGCGATGGGCCGCGCCATTGTCAGGGAACCGGCAGTGTTTCTGTTTGATGAACCCTTGTCGAATCTGGATGCCAAACTGCGGGTGCAGATGCGCCTGGAAATTCAGCGTCTGCACAAGACTTTGGGAACCACCAGCCTGTATGTCACCCATGACCAGGTGGAAGCCATGACCCTGGGCCAGCGCATGATAGTCATGAATGGCGGCGTGGCGGAACAGATCGGTACCCCGGCAGAAGTGTATGGCACGCCAGCCACCACCTTTGTCGCCAGCTTTATCGGCTCTCCACCCATGAATCTGTTGCGTGGCAAGCTCAGTGAAAGCGGGCGTCAGATGCAGATAGGGCAGGCGCAGGTGTCATTGCCGCTGGTGCAAAGCGAAGCAGAGCGCGTCGCGCACCGTGAATTGATACTGGGTGTGCGACCAGAACATTTGTTCATAGGCATGCCTGGCTTGCCGCTGGAAGTGCAACTGGTGGAATCGCTGGGGGCGGATTTGCTGGTACATGGGCTCTGTGGTGAACAGTCTGTGGTGATAAGAACGCCTGCCGGTACGGCTGTAGAAGCGGGCCAGCATACCTCGGTAGGTTTTGCGGCAGATGCCGTACACTGGTTTGATCCGGTGACAAATAAACGGTGTTAACAGACTAGTCGTGGCCGGTTTTCCTCAAGCAAGCTGCACGGTTTCGTCATACCAGCGGTCCTGCCTTGCGTGGCATGACTTGCTGGCGCAGTGACTGTGCCGGTACGCTGGCGCGGCTGGTGTTGGCTGTCGTACTGGGGGCTGGGGCGCCTATATTAAAGCGGTTATTAAAGCGGGTATCGAAGCGGGTTTCTTTTTCTGCCCGGGTGCCACAAAAATAGCCGAGCCCAAATATCGTCACGGTCAGGCAGACGCTGATGAAGTATCTGCCTGCTGTGTCCATATTGACGGTCTTGATTGTCGGCTTTATTTCGCTTACTACTTCCCTGTCCATATTTGCTCCTCTGCATAAGAGTTGACATCGCGCTGAAAACTGGACTGCACTATCGAACGGTACTGCGCTACACGATGTTTGCGCGGCAGCGATATGGTAGCGATATGGCGGCGGAATCTTTTTGGGAATCCCTGAACAGTTTCACGACGGGTTGAACTTCACACTGTCATTGCCAGTCGAAGTGTCGCAATAATTAAAAATACGTACCAGAAAATTACCAAAAGCATTGTTTTTCACTATTTTTGGTATTGAAATACGGTACCATTTGCAAAATTCAACTTTTTGTCAGGAAGCCTTCATGAGTTCACCCGAATTGGTCTTGAAAGTCTTGCGTTCAGAGTTGCGGGCAGCAGGCGTGACATACAAAATGCTGGCAGAGCGCATAGGCATGAGCGAATCCAGCATGAAGCGCATGTTCGGACAAAAGGACATGAGCCTTTCGCGCCTGGCAGAAATTTGCAAGGCTGCCGGCATCGCCATGGAAGATATATTGCGCCAGGCCGCAGATGTCACTCCGCAATCCGACACACTCAGCCTGGAGCAGGAACAATCGCTGATGGCTGATCCCAAACTCTTGCTGGTGGCAATTTGCTGCCTGGGACACTGGACGCTGGAACAGATTATCGAGACCTATCACATGTCCGAATCTGAATGCGTATTGCAAATGATCGCGCTCGACAAGCTGGAGTTGATAGAACTGCGTCCGCACAACCGCTACCGCCTGAATGTGTCACCTGCATTTCACTGGCGTCCCGATGGTCCGATACAGCAGTATTTTCGTGATGTGGTGGTCAGCGATTATTTCGCCGGCAGTTTTGATGGGCCTGGCGAAACCCTGCTGTTTGTACCGGCCAGGGTCTCTTCACACAGCGCGCAGGAACTGGTGCAAAAAATCCAGCAACTGGCGGCTGAACTGGCCAGGCTGCACCAGGATGACCGCCGCCTGAAGCCGGAAGAGCGTGATGGTTTCACCTTGCTGGTGGGTTTCCGCTCCTGGGAGTTTTCAGCCTTCACTGCGCTGCGCCGCCCGGAAGCAGCGCCCGCCGTCAAAGGACTGACTCACCAGATCGGTCCAAGGAAAAGATAAAGCGAAGAGCCGTTGCCCCGGGTTGCTCCGGCGGCAAAAAACAGCGGGCCAAAACGGGTATCAATCGATATGTGGGCGCTGGCCGCCTGCTTCAGGGTATTGAAGCGTAGCGGCTGCGTATCGCCATAGGCATTGCCCAATTCAGCAGAAAAGCCCAGCCGTATGGCACCGCCCACCGTGCTGGGGAGTGAGCCTATCTTGCGCGCCAGCAGTATCCGGCTAAATGCGGTGGCATTGCCCGTCAGTGAATTATTTGCCGTGCCAGACAGGCGCAAGAATCCACCGAGCGGATTCGGTGCACTACCGCGTTGCGACTTACCCCATTCTCCATACACGTGGCCAGCCCATTCGCCGAACCGGAAGGCGGTCAACACATCGATTTCTGACTGGGCCTGGGAAGGTTCGGCCGGTCCTTTGGATGGTGCCCGTTCCCAGGTCGCGGCGATACGATTTCCACGGCTTGGGTAAGCCAGTGAATCCAGTGTGTCGAGCTGGAAGCGGGCAAATTGCGTCGTATCAAAATAGCGCGCACTATCCTGGTTGGCATTGGCTGGCAGCAGCAAATCGACTTTACCAAAACCACGCGTGATACCTGCCTCTATCTTGCCCCAGTTGTCCAGCAGACGGCCAAAGGTCAGGGTCGCCTGGGTGGCACGCACACCGACCCGGGCGACCTTGCGACCATCGTTATACAAGTCCAGGCTTTTGCCATTGTATTCGATGGAAGGTGCCAGGAACCAGGGGGAGCCAGACGCAATGGGCTGCCAGAATTGCATACCTAACTGACGTTCGCTGCCTATGCGCGCGACGCTGCGCAGTTCGGCACCGTAGCTATTGAGTGATGAAGCGATATGCATGAGGCTGAGCGCAAAGCGGTTTTCATCGGCAAAATCGCTGGTCAGCTCCAGGCCGACGCGCAGGCGGTTGCGGCTGGAGTTGGATTCAGTAGGCCGTATCAACACATTGCGCTTGCCCTCTGTATCGGTGATGACGGTTTCCACATTATCGATATCGCCGCGTCCATATAAACGGGCCGATGCTTGGCGTATCTGTTCCGAGGTCAGTACCTGGCCTTCCTGCAGGCCGGTTTGCGCGATCAGCGCCTTGGGGTTGATGTAGCGCGGGCCTTCCACTTCCACCTTGGCCAGTGGCAGTTTGTCAGTGCTGGGTTTGGCTGTCAGCGTGCCGGTGGAGCGTTGATACTCAAAGCTGGCGTACTGTTCATCCGTGACGCGCAGGGCCGCCAGTTTATCTGCCATTTTGTGGGTGGCGATTTCACCGGCCTTGATGGATTTTACATATTCACCAAAGTCGAGAAAACTGACGCCAGACAATTCGGGTGCAATCAAAATATCGCTATTCCGCAATTCCTTGATTGAACGTTGTACATTCTGTTCAGTCAGGATTTGCAGCATTTGTTTGGTGACCTCGATGGCGCTGTTCAACTCATTTTCTTTTGCCAGTGGTGTACCAACGTTAACTGCAATGACAATATCGGCACCCATTGAACGCGCCAGTTCTACCGGCAGATTGCTGACCAGCCCCCCATCCACCACCAGTTTCTGTTTGATACGTACCGGTGCAAATACACCTGGCAAGGCCAGCGAAGCACGCATGGTGATCAGCAAGGGGGTGTCATTCAGTTCTACCATGTCCCCGGTCAGCAAGTCAGAAGCGACGGAGCGGAAAGGCAGCGTCAGTTGATCAACCGGCTGATCACGCATGCCTTCCGGCATCAGGCGGGTAAGGGCGTTTTCCAGCGCGGCATTACCAGCGGCTGCCGGCGGCAGGAAGATGCCGGATTTGGTCACGGCAAATTCTATGCGGGAAGGCAGCAGTATGTCTTCTTCCTTGCGCCGGTAATCGAGGTCGTAGCGGGCTGGGCGGTCGGCCAGCACACTGTCCCAGTTGGTGTCCCGCACGATCTGTTCAAGTTCATCGGCAGAGCGGCCGGCGGCATAAGCACCACCGACGACGGCACCGATGCTGGTACCCACTACCATATCCACCGGCACCCGCAGTTTGCGCAGCGCGCGCAAGACACCGATATGGGCAAAGCCGCGTGCACCACCACCAGACAATACCAGTGCCACTTTGGGACGCGGGCTGATAACCGGATTGGTACTGACCGTTGTCGGTGGTTCAGTAATTGCCTGGGCTTGACTGTAAAGAGGACAAAGACCGCTAGTCAGGGCGAGCAGCACCGCGATGTGGGTCAGTGACAAGCGTAACAAGAAAAGTAGCCGCGAAGGTAGCAGCGGGGGCAGCGATGACATGAATACTGCTTTCTGTAGAAAGACGATGACGACGTGACGTCCGGGTAGACCACACAATGTTCATCTGGTTTCGCAAAAGACCGCAGTATATACGTATCGTATGAAAATGATGAACAAAATGCCAATGTGCATCCGGGATGGATGTCTGCGCGGGAAGCTCAGGTTTGTTCTGCGGGGTTGACCAGGGCGGTCAATACGTGATCACGCCAGACGCCGTTGATTTTCAGGTAGGACCTGGCATAGCCTTCTTTTTCAAAACCCAGGCGGGTGAGCAGGGCTGCGCTGCGCTGGTTTTCCGGCACATAGTTGGCCATGACACGGTGCAGATTATGTGCACCGAACATATGCTGTAGTCCGGCCTGCACGGCTTCAGACATATATCCTTGTCCTTGCTGTTTTTCGGCGATGGCATAGCCGAGGTGACAGGCCTGGAAGGAACCGCGCACGATATTGCTGAAATTGCAGATACCTATCATTTCCTGGTCCAGACATACGGCAAAATGCATGGCCAGGCCGGCTTCCATTAAACGTGTGCTGGATAACAGGCGTTCTTCGCACTTTTCCAGCGAAAAATAGGCGGCGTCGCGAGCCGGCTCCCAGGGGGCAAGGTGCTCACGGTTATTCAGCAGATACTGCTGCAGCAATGCGGCCTGTTGTGGCAAAAGCACGCGCAATTGCAGGCGCTCGGTAGCGATAGCATCCATCATCAACATCATCAACAAGGGGTAACAGGGTTATTGCGTGCTGGGGGCTTCATCCAGCATGGTGACGCCGGGTAAGTCGCAAGCCAGTACAGCCTGGCGTATGGCTTCAATTGCGGCCTGGCGGGTAAAACTCTTGCGCCAGGCAATCACCACGCGCCGGTCAGGGGCCGGTGCCGTAAATGGCAGGTAGCGCAGCATGCCATCGCGCGTGCCCATGTCAGGCACTGATGCCATCGGTAATACCGTAATACCGATACCGGAAGCCACCATATGACGTATGGTTTCCAGCGAAGATCCTTCAAAGGTTCTGGCGATGCCATCCCCGGTCGTCGAAAAACGTGACATTTCAGGACAGACTTCCAGCACCTGGTCGCGGAAGCAGTGACCATTACCCAGCAAGAGCATGGTTTCCGACTTGAGTTCTTCTGCGGATACTTCACTACGTTCTGCCCAGGCATGGTCTTTTGGCATGGCGATTACGAACGGTTCATCATACAGGGCCTGCACCATCATGCCATGGTCGGGTATGGGCAAGGCGACGATGGCGGCATCCAGTTCCCCCTGACGCAGCAATTCCATCAGCTTGACGGTAAAGTTTTCCTGCAGCACCAATGGCATCTGAGGCACCTGCTGTATCATGGTTTTGACCAGCGTGGGCAGCAGGTAAGGGCCGATGGTATAGATGACGCCAAGACGGAAAGGACCAGCCAGCGGGTCTTTGTTTTGTTTGGCAATTTCCTTGATGGCAGCAGTTTGCTCCAGCACACGTTCGGCCTGGGCAACAATCTGTGCGCCCAGGGGCGTGGTAGAGACTTCAGTGCCCCCGCGTTCAAAAATGGTGACGCCCAACTCATCTTCGAGTTTCTTGATGGCGACGGACAGCGTTGGTTGCGCAACGAAGCAGGCTTCAGCCGCATGGCCAAAATGCTTTTGCCGGGCTACTGCAACGATGTATTTTAATTCTGTGAGTGTCATGCCGTTAGTTTGGCACAGACTGCGGGCAGCGTCAGCAAGTGCTTGGCTCAGGAGCTATATTTTTTTCTATTTTCATAAGAAAATGGGGGAGTATCTTTGAACAGCCATGCCCGACAGGCACAGGATTGCTGAATTCGCGGATACTCTGGCCTGTCCCTAAATTGTAACCGGGCACGCCATGACGGCTGATACCCGGTTTCGGCTCAGGCTCTGAGCTGGCTCATGGCCTTGCTCAGTTCCAGGTGCCCCTGTGCCGCGCCGCTTTCCGGCACAGTTTCGGCGTCGCGCTGCCTGACTTCGTTCAGGCGTGCTGCCAGTTTTTCGGCGGCATCGTCGCCCCGGCCCACCCATACGCCCTGGGTCATGGTGATATGCGCGGCTTCAAAACTGCCAGCACCGGCACACAGAATGGCGCGAGTGGGGGCCTGTTCGGACGCCAGCACCAGCATCGCCGGTACCACATCGGACGGTTGCAGGGCTTTCAGAATTTCTTCCGGAAACAGGCTTTCTGTCATGCGGGTAGCTGCAGTCGGTGCCAGGCTGTTGACGCGGATGTCGTACTTGGCCCCTTCCAGCGCCAGGGTTTGCATCAGGCCGACCAGCGCCAGTTTGGCAGCACCGTAATTCGACTGGCCGAAATTCCCGTACAGGCCGGAAGACGAGGTCGTCATCACGATGCGGCCGTATTTTTGCTCTGTCATGATGGGCCAGACCGCCTTGCAGCAATGCACGGCACCCATCAGATGCACGTCCAGCACCAGTTTGAAATCGGCGATATCCATTTTGGCGAAACTCTTGTCGCGCAGGATGCCGGCATTGTTGACCAGGATATCGACACGGCCCCATTGCGCCATGGTATCTGCCACCATGGCTTGTACGGCATCAAAGTCGGTTACCGATGCACCATTGGCGATGGCTTCACCACCCGCTGCACGGATTTCTTCTACCACCGCCAGTGCAGCGCCAGACGAACCGCCAGACCCGTCACGGGCACCACCCAGGTCATTGACGACCACTTTGGCACCGCGTGCCGCCAGTGCCAGCGCATGTTCACGTCCAAGGCCACCACCTGCACCAGTCACGATGGCAACGCGGCCTTTGAAGTCGATAGTCATTATTTGTCCTTACTTATAAAAGTGCCTGCTTGTAAGCAAGCAGGCAGAGTAGTCAAAAGAGCTTTTGTATGATTTTATCCCGCCTTCATGTTATTTGAAGGCGCAGCTTATTGATCTTTATTGATGCGGATGGATAGCAATGCGTTTATTTGCTGGCTTGCATCTGCGCATCAATATCCGCCAGACATTCACGGCCGCGCTGTGTGATGAGCAGTTTGCCGCTGCTTGCATCCACTTCCACATGCGCCTTCTTGCCAAGGAAGGTGGCAACAGGACCGGGCAGCGTCGTGTCGGGGTCGTTGGCGATGGCACGCAGGCCATCTATGCATTGCTTGATAAACAGAGTTTGCCGACCGGTTTCAGTCAGTTCCAGTGTGCCGTCCTTGCGGTAAGCCATGAGCTTGATACCGCACAGGCGCTTGGCATTGCGGCTGATGCAGGCACCGGGTTTGCTCTGGCGCGGTAACTTGCTTAATTGCTCCAGGGCGTCGTATTCATCTATGCTTAACTTGTGACTCATTGCTGCTTTCCGAGGTGGTTGAGGGCGCGATACCCTCAGATGTTTGAATTGTTTGAATTGTTTGAATTGTTTGAATTGTTTGAATTGTTTGAATTGTTTGAATTCTTATTGTGCGGTTGTTTTATAGATGCTGCCGTTTTTCATGACGAAAGATACTTTGGTCAGGACGGTGACATCAGCCAGCGGGTCTGCTTCTACCGCGATCAGATCAGCAAATTTACCGGCTTTGATACTGCCAATTTTTTCTTTTTGCCCCAGCAGGTCAGCGGCATTAATAGTGGCCGCCTGTATTGCCTGCATGGGTGTCATGCCGTACTTGACCATGTAATAAAACTGTTTCGCATTGTCACCGTGCGGGTAGACCCCGGCATCAGACCCAAAGGCCATGCGCGCACCGCCTTGCAGGGCAGCGCGGAAGTTGTCACGCTGCTTTTGGCCGATTTCTTTTTCTTTTGCCAGCGATTCTGGCAAGAAGCCGGCTTTCTCACCTTCGCCCAGAATATAGTCGTCATTATAAATATCCATCACCAGCCAGGTACCATGCTGTTTCGCCAGCTTGATGCCTTCGGCATCGATCAGGCTGCTGTGTTCGACCGAATCTACCCCAGCGCGAATAGCATCGCTGATGCCACTGGCACCATGCGCATGAGCGGCCACCTTGCGTCCCAGCTTGTGGGCTTCCTGCACGATGGCCTGCATTTCTTCCAGCGTGTATTGCTGGGCACCGGCAGCGTCACCTTTGGACAAGACCCCGCCGGTCGCACAAATCTTGATCTGGTCAGCCCCATATTTGGCCATTTCCCTGACCTTGCTGCGGGCTGCCCAAGGGCCGTCAGCGACGCCTTTGCCGACGTCATTGTATTCTGGTGGCAGCAAATTATTGTCGCAATGCCCACCCTTGATACCCAGGGCGTAACCGGATGCCAACACCCGCGGACCGGGAAAATCACCATCATTGATGGCATCACGCAAGGCGACGTCAGCAAAACCTTCAGAACCGACATCGCGCACCGTTGTAAAACCGGCATTCAGGGTATCACGCGCAGCCCTGACACCGTACAATGCGGCCCGCACGTTGGAAGTGCCTAGCGAACTATACCCATGCTGATGTGGATTGCTGGTCAGATGGGTATGCGCATCTATCAGGCCGGGCAACACCGTAGCATTCGACAAATCAATCACTGTGGCATTGGCCGGTATGGCTGTGGTTGCTATCGGGGTGATGCTGGCAATGCGCTCGCCTTCAATCACGATTAACTGATCGCGCAAGACCTTGGCGTTTTCAACATCAATCAGCCGACCCGCCTTGATGGCGATCGGATTTTTAGCCGCTGTTTTTTCTTCGGCAAGCGCCGTGGCAGAAACCAGCAGCAGGCTGCTGCAAAACAGGCTGGTGAATACGCGTTGCATGCGGTTTTTTTTCATTCTTCTTACCCTTGGCGTGTTTTTCGGTGAGTATCCCTGCCGAATATAACATAGCACTCATGGAGAATCTGATAGCTAAGGCTGCCCAGCGCGTAAATCGAATGCTTGCCACAGGCCTATTTAGACGGAAATGCAAAGAAGATCAGACCAGACTTTGAACCGGGTGTTGATAAGCGTAGGCATTGCAGTCAGCCCGGCCTTCAGGTATGTTGACAGTATTACTGTTCATCTTTCCAGGCATGTCATGTTGATCTTTATTGTTATTGCTGCCACTTTGTTGATGCTGGCCAGTGCCTGGGGGTTTGTCGGTATCTGGCGCTTTGCCAAATCTGGCGTGACGCCAAAAAACTGGAAGAAGCTGGTTTTTTCCACATTGGGCGCGGGTGTCTTGCTGGGATTACTCTCCAGCCTGGCTACGTTCTGGATGTTGTTTCCCTATCCGAATAGCCTGGGTCCGGGCTGGTTTGCCGGCTTGCCTTTCGTAGCGGTATATGTGGACGGCAACGACAATCATTATCACTTCAGTTTCACACAGGCAAGTGTGATTGCGAATGCCTGTTTCTGGTTTTTGTTGCCATTTGTTTTTTTTGCGTCTGTACGGTGCGGTCTGGCGACGCCGGCAAGTGGCGACTGCAGGATAAAATAGTCAGACGGCATACCTCTCTTTGCACCTATCGTTGATCCTGAATCAGCGTAGCCCTCCCTTTCCTCCCCGACTGATTTTGCCATATGATTGGCAATCGTATTTTGCAAGTTTAACTCGCTTGAGTTCTGATCGGCCAATAGCGTCCAGGCAGGGAACCCCGTTCAAGTGACTGTAGTGACAACCGCGACACTTTGGATATTTGCGATGGAATTTATTGTTTTAATACCAAATAAATTATGACGTCAATGGGATTTTTGCAAAAAAACAAATAACTCAATTGAAATAAGTAGTTTAGCTACATATTAACCTTTATTGTTTTGTCGAGTATTCGCAGCATACTCAGAAGTGATCAAGGGAATATATACATATAGAGACATGTAATATTGTTATGACTTTTTGTAATCTTTGTTTGACATTTAATCTAGTTTTAGTACAAAATCCATTTCGGAACTTTGGTTTCTGCTTGGCAGCTCGAAGAGTGCAAGTCATATAAAAGTGTTGCGAGACATGACATCAATGGCGCGTCCCCTTGCCGCATCGCATAGGTAACGATCATGTTTGCGCAGCCAAAATGCCGTTGTGGGAGACACTGCCGGAAAACAGGCGGTGCATAAAAATATAAACCTTAATCCAAAAAAATATGCATACAGGGATGAGCACTACCGAGATTTTCTTGATCGCGATGTTTGTAATTTTTACCTTGCCCTATCTGATCTGGCGGGTAGGTAAAACTGACTATTACGCACCACTGGTAGTAGTGCAAATTATTACTGGTATCTTGCTTGGCCCTGGCGTGTTGGGTGCCATTTTTCCAGACTACTACAAATTTTTGTTTAATCCTCAGGTGATACAGTCATTAAATGGTATCGCGTGGTGGGCCGTGATGATTTTTGTCATGGTTGCCGGGATAGAACTGGACTTGAAGAAGGCATGGGAACACCGGCGTGAGAGCACGATTACTGCAGGCCTGGCACTGGGCATGCCTTTGTTGTTCGGTTGCGTTGCCGGCATGGGTTTGCTGACCATGGATGGCTGGATGGGCCCCAAGGCCATGAGCTGGCAATTTGTGCTGGGTGTGGGCATGGCATGTGCTGTAACAGCTTTGCCCATCCTGATATTGTTAATGGAAAAGCTGGAAATTTTACGGCAACCGATAGGTCAGCGCATTCTTCGTTATGCCAGTCTGGACGACATTGCCATCTGGGGCGTGTTGGCGATTATTTTGCTCGACTGGACCAGGGTAGGGCGGCAAGTCGGGTTTTTGTTGTTATTTGCCGTTGCTACCTATCTGTTCCGCAAGCTCATGGTCTGGCTGCAAGAGCGTGATCGCTGGTATGTGGGTCTGATCTGGCTGGCGGCTTGCAGTTTTGCCGCTGACTGGGCTGGCCTGCATTATATGGTGGGTGCTTTCCTGGCCGGCGCTGTGATGGATGCGGATTGGTTTAATCAGGAAAAAATGGATTTGATGCGTCATCATGTCTTGCTGGCTATCATGCCGGTATTTTTCCTGAGCACTGGTTTGCGCACCAACTGGGCGGTAGGAGGCGTTACCGTATTCGTCGCTGCTGCTGTACTGCTGGTTGCCTCTGTCGGTGGCAAGCTGATAGGCATACAGGTGGCTGGTAAGATACTCAAATGGGAAAAGGGAGAGGCCTCCATTATTGGTTGGTTATTGCAGACCAAGGCTTTGATCATGATCATTTTCGTCAATGTTTTATTAGATAAAAGCATTATCACCAGCGAGACTTTTACCGCTTTACTGCTGATGGCCATCGCCAGCACCATGCTGACCGTACCTATCGTGTATCCGAAATTACAGAAAATGAAGGAGCTTATTTTCAGAAGCAAGTAAAGCACTTGAAAGTTGGTAGTTAGTGTGAGATATGCCTGCTGCTTTAGTGAAAGTGGCGGGCATTTTTCTTTGTACTTCCATGTCTTTTGGGTGAGTCGGAATAATCTATACAGGCTGGTGATTGTGGTAAATTGCGAGATTGGCATATGAATGCCTGACAGGCATGGCAGGGAATGGCCGGACGATGGAATTTGTTCCCGGAATGGTACAACGTGATATACATTAAGGCAGTATGAAGACAGCATGAAGACAAAGCACGCACTTGTAGAACATGGCAGCGTCACCGGGTTTTCCGGTGGCCCGCGCTTATTGGCTGATATTGGCGCTACCCATGCACGGTTTACACTTGAGTCTTCACCGGGCGTGTTTGAATCCGTCAAGGTCTTGAAGTGTGACGAATACCCGGACATCATTGCCCTGTTGCGTGCTTACCTGTCAGCGGTGCCGGCCAGTAAGGTGCACCATGCGGCCTTTGCGCTGGCCAATCCCATCGATGGTGACCAGGTCAGGATGACCAACCGTGACTGGGTTTTTTCGATTGAGGACGTGCGTCGCGAATTTGGTTTGTACACGCTGCTCATCGTGAATGATTTTACTGCGCTGGCAATGTCTTTGCCGGGTTTGCAGGCCAGGGATTTGATGCAGGTCGGTGGCGGCAGCGCTGTCGCCAAATCCGTGATTGGCGTATTGGGGCCGGGCACCGGTCTGGGCGTGTCTGGCCTGATTCCTACTTCCGACGGTTTTGTGACACTGGGCAGTGAAGGCGGTCACGTCAATTTTGCACCGACGGATGAGCGTGAATATGCCATCCTGCAATTCGCCTGGAAAGAATGGTCGCATGTCTCTACTGAACGCCTGATTTCTGGCCCCGGTCTGGAACTGATTTATCGCGCCCTTGCCGATCGCAATAAAAAAACCGTCAAGGCCTTGCCAGCGCAAGACATCATGCGTGGTGCACTGACGGATGGTGATGCATTGTGCCTGGAAACACTGGAATGTTTTTGCGGCATGCTGGGCAGTTTCAGTGCCAATCTGGCGGTGACCCTGGGGGCTTTCGGCGGGATTTATATCGGTGGCGGCATTGTGCCGTTGATGGGGGAGCGTTTTGCGACCTCCCCTTTCCGCAGCCGTTTTGAAGCCAAGGGGCGTTTTTCCAGCTACCTGGCACAAATCCCCACCTTTGTGATCACGACACAGAACCCGGCTTTCTACGGCGTATCGGCGATTTTGTCGGAGCACTTGCGTGGCCGCAGTGGCGATAGTTCACTGATGGACCGCATACAGCAATTGCAGTCTGAACTGACGCCGGCCGAAAGACGGGTTGCCAGCCTGGTGCTGGAAAATCCACGCACCGTGCTGAATGAAGCGATTGCCGAAATTGCCCGCCTGGCCGATGTCAGCCAACCTACCGTGATTCGTTTTTGCCGTTCCCTGGGTTTTCTGGGGCTGGCTGATTTCAAATTGAAATTCGCCAGCAGTCTGACTGGCACCATACCGGTAAGACACAGCCAGGTACGCATGAGCGACAGTACGCATGACCTGAGCGCCAAGGTGATTGACAATACCGTATCGGCGATTTTGAATTTCCGCGATCAGCTGGATGTACACTCGCTGGATCAGGCGATTGCACTGCTGCGCAAAGCCAGCAAGGTCGAATTTTATGCCATGGGTAATTCACGTGCGGTGGCCCTGGATGGCCAGCATAAATTTTTCCGCTTCCGTATCCCTACCGCTTCCTACGGTGACGCCCATTTGTTTTCCATGGCGGCAGAATTGCTGAACCCTGGTGATGTGGTAATTGTCGTATCCAATTCCGGCAAGTTGCCAGAACTGCTGAAGGCAGTTGATGCTGCCCTGCATGCCGGCGCCGATGTCATCGCCATCACACCGAATCAGTCGCCGCTGGCAAAAAAAGCGACAGTCTGCCTGGCCGTCAATCATATGGAAGACAATGCCACTTTCCTGTCCATGATTTCACGCATACTGCAATTGCTGCTGATCGATATTCTGGCAGTCGGTTTGTCTATCGATGCACCTGTGACCGATGCCGTGGGGGACGCAGTCAAGCGCAAGGAATTATCGCGTTTCAGCAATTTGCTGATTTCCCATCTGGATAGCTGACAGTTCAGGCGCTTGCGCAAATTAACGGCTTGCTGCTATCGTGATCACCTTTAATAGCGATAGGACTTACTCAAAACCGCCCCAACGGCGTTGCAGCTACTTGCCGTACTCTTTGTACTGTCTTCGTACTGTCTTCGTCGCTGCGCCTTGTTGGGACAATTTTGCGTAAGTCCTAAGTGACTTCTACTATGCTGCTGACTGAACCCCTGGTGCTGCTGGATGCTGGACTGCGTGGCACTCTGATTGCCCTGTTGCTGCTATTGTCTGCCATCCTTTGGCGCGATCGTCCACGCCTGACCGTGGTGCGTACCGGTATTGCCCTTTGCCTTGGGCTGGCGGTACAGGTAGTGGCGGCTACCCCCTTGTTTGAAGCGATGATGCCGCGCTTATGGCAGGCACCTCTGGTGGCAGTTTCGGTAGCGAATGCCGTGCTGTTCTGGATATTTGTACAAGCCCTGTTTGACGATGACTTTGTACTGCGCCCCTTGCATGCGACGCTTTGGCTAGCCGTGGCCGCACTCAGTGGCTTGAATTGTGCCGTGGTCGCGGGCAGCGCATCCATACTGACCCCGCTATTGATGGGAGCGCAGCGTGGCATACCTCTGCTGTTTGCCGCGCTGGCGGCCCTGGCTGCAGCCCGGCAGTGGCGTACTGATCTGGTCGAGCAACGTCGCCGCCTGCGTGCCTTCATTGTGATTACCGGCATTGCCTACACAGTCGCCCTGTTGGCGGCGCGGCTGGGTTCACCCCATGGGCGTTTATTGGGACCGACAGCCACCGCTGATGTATTGATTTTATTGCTGATTATCGCCACGGTGACGGTAAAAATGTTGAAATTGGGACATCTGGATTTATTTCCCTTACCGCCTCACCAGGCTTTGCCCGCTTCAGGGCAGGTCGATACGTCGCCAGTTGATGCGCCGCTATCCCCCGCGCCAAAGCCCGTTGAGCATGATCCAGTTGAAGATCGTTTAGTCGCGGCGCTACAAAGCCTGATGCAGGAAGAGCGACTGTATCGCCGCGAAGATATTAGCCTGGCCAGCCTGGCGGCACGTCTGCAATTGCCTGAATACCGCGTGCGCCGTCTGATAAACCAGCGTTTGGGTTATCGCAACTTCAATGCCTATATCAATGAATTTCGCCTCACTGAGGCATGCACCGCCCTGAAAGATCCGGCACTACAGGATTTACCGGTGTTAAGCATTGCGCTGGAAGCGGGTTTTCAGTCCATAGGACCATTTAACCGGGCGTTCAAGGCTGCGACAGGGCTTACGCCCACCGAGTTTCGCAAAGAAAATATAGCCGATTCCTGAAATCGGCTAGCCGTATTCTGTAATTTGCAGTCTATGGCAAGACATCATCCCGTTTTAAATCCATAGTCAGCTTCACCACGAGCAGCCGCTTGTGGCTTTCACATCAACTGGAGCCTGACTATGCCCACCACACTTATTTTTGCGATTGGACGCAACTGGCGGCCTTACTTATTTTCTGTATTGATCCCTGTCTTGTTTTTATGTACGGGCAGGGCGCAAGCTGGTGTCGGTTTGGGTGAGATAGCGGCAACGGCCAGTGACGGCACCATCACTCTGTTTTATCCCAGCCAGGCTGTCGAACAACAGCTAAGACGTGGTCGCTTTGTGCTGAATCTGGCAGAACGGGCCGAGCCGGTACGGGGTAACGGTCGCCTGATTGTCATTTCACATGGTTCGGGCGGTGGCCCGTGGGTACATGTGAATCTGGCGCGTGCCTTGGTTGAGGCTGGCTTTGTGGTCGCCATGCCGCAGCATCATGCGGATAATTTCATGGATGACAGTAATCCCGGACCGGATAGCTGGGCCCTGAGGCCGGCAGAAATGTCACGCGCCATTGATGCAGTAGGGCGCGATGCACGTTTTGCCAGCTTGCTGACGCTGGATAAAGTCGGCATTTATGGCATGTCTGCAGGTGGGCATACCGCCCTCAGTATGGCTGGCGGGCGCTGGTCACCAGACGGTTTCAGGCAGCATTGCGAAACCAGTCTGGAGGAAGATTTTCAAGCCTGTGTCGGCCTGATCACCCGTTTGACAGGTGGCATGCTGGATGGCATCAAGAAGTGGGCTGCCATGCTGGTGATACGTCACCGCTTCAGCGATGCAACGCCGCGTGAGCACCATGACCCACGGGTGGCAGCGGTGGTCGCTGGTGTGCCGGCAGCGGCTGATTTTGACCTGTCTTCACTGGAGCACCCGGTCATGCCTGTGGCCCTGATCACGGCCGGGCAAGATCGCTGGCTGATACCGCGTTTCCACAGTGGCCTGGTCCTGCAGGCTTGCAAAAGCTGCGTGCGACTGGCTGAGTTGCCTGCCGCTGGTCATGGTGCATTATTGTCACCCTTGCCACCGGGATTGACGGGATTGCTGGGTGATATGTTGAATGATCCGCCAGGATTTGATCGCAGCCAGATGGCTGAAGTTGACCAGAAAATCGCCCGCTTTTTTGAACAGCAGTTACTGCAAAAGTAAAGTTGCACAATAGAGAATAGATAGGACTTACGCAAAACCGCCCCAGCTGCGTTGCAGCTCCTCGTCGTACTATTCGTACTGTCTTCGTCACTACGCCTTGCTGGGACAATTTTGCGTAAGTCCTAATAGAATGTAACTTGATCAGCAAATAATTGAAACTGAAAGACACCCGGTCGGCGTCAGCCAGATTGGCGCTGGCGCAAACAGACTCATTGGTATGGGTCTGTTTGGATTGATACAAACCGCCGGCAGACAGCTGCTCAGTGATGGCTGGCAGGTTTGACGGCATGCGCACAGCTCACTTCCATCCCGGGCAGGTCAGCTTGCAGGAAATTGAGCAAGGCTTTAGCAATTCCCAGTTCGCGAAATGCCGGTTTCACATACAGGACATGGATGTGGACGTGCTTGCCACTGACGCTGCAATCGAGCGCACCTACATGCTGCCTGTCCCAGAATGCATTGAACTGGATACTGCACTGATCGTTGCCACTGCATTGCTTGCAGATCTTCAGGGTATCGGCCAGATTGCCACAGGGTTTGGTATTGATCATCCCTTTGCTCCCCAGAGGTAGTGTAGTCCCAGCATCAGCAAGCCTGCAAAAAAACAGCGCTTGAAGATTGCGGCGGGCATCTTGTCACGCAGCATTTGCCCCATCTGCATGCCGACAATGGCAGGCAGCAACGCAAAAAGAGAATTGCCCGCCACGCTCCAGTGCAATTGCCCGGCCCATGCCAGATTGACGGCGAGGGCTAGCGTGGAAACGGTAAACGTCAAACCCATGGCTTGTATCAGACTGTCTTTGTCCAGGTTCAGGGTTTGCAGAAAAGGGACGGATGGCATGACAAATACGCCGGTGGTAGCGGTGACCATGCCTGTCAGTGTGCCAGCGACAGACGCCATTCTGGTTTCCAGCCGGACTGGCATCGTCCAGTGAAAAGACGCCAGACCCATGCCTGCATAGGCAATCAGTGCCAGACCCAGGCCGATACCCGACCAGTAAGGATTAATACGCGTCAGCAGCAGCGCAGACAAGAATGTACCTGCGCAGATACCTAGCAGCATGGGGCGTAGCCGATGCAATAGCTGGCGCAGATCTGGGCCGACGGCAAGTTGCCAGCAATTCGTCAAAAGCGAAGGCATGATCAATAAAGCGGCTGCCTCCATGGTGGGCATGGACAAACTCAGCAAACCTATGGCAACCGTTGGCAAGCCCAGGCCCACAATGCCCTTGACCATGCCAGCCAGTATAAAAACCAGACAGACCACCAGGAATTGCTGGTAATCGCCGGGGAGAGTAAAAAAATTTTCCATTCACACAGTTTGCCACTGCCAGCAAGCGCTGAAAATGTGGAATACACTCAGTGAGCCTTCGGATTATACTTAGGCTAAACACTTAGACTAAATACTGAGGCTAAAGTGAATGAGAATAGGAGGGGCTAGGCCATGCGCTTTGATCTGGTTGATTTGCAGTTGTTTTTGCATGTGGTGGAAGCAGGCAGCATCACGTCCGGCGCTGGTCGCAGCCACCTGGCACTGGCATCGGCCAGCGCCCGTTTGCGCGGCATGGAAGAACAGTTGGGCGTACCGCTGCTGACACGCAACCGGCGTGGCATAGAGTTGACCGATGCCGGTCGCACGCTATTGCATCATGCGCGTTTGTTGATGCAGCAAATGGAAAGAATGCGCGGTGACCTGGGTGACTACGCGCAGGGGTTGAAAGGCCATATACGC
This sequence comes from Undibacterium sp. Ji50W, assembly GCF_049340445.1. Taxonomy (NCBI): domain Bacteria; kingdom Pseudomonadati; phylum Pseudomonadota; class Betaproteobacteria; order Burkholderiales; family Oxalobacteraceae; genus Undibacterium; species Undibacterium sp. Ji50W. Next base: position 143,664 of record NZ_JBMPOX010000015.1, read on the forward strand.
CTGCTGTGTAATACCTCGGCCCTGACCGAGTTTTTGCCGCAGGCTTTGGCTGCCTATATGCATGCGCATCCGCATGTGAATATAGAAGTGGAAGAACGACTGAGCAATGACATCGTGCAGGCCCTGATGGAAGGCCAGGCCGATATCGGCATCGTGGCCAATACCGTCAGTTGTGCGGGCTTGCAGACTTTTCCTTTTCGTCATGATCAACTGGTGCTGGTCACAGCGCACGAACACCCCTTGGCGGAACTGGCAGATGCTGCTGGCCGGGTTTCATTTGCCGATAGCCTGGCCTATGATTTTGTCGGCCTGGCTGGGGACAGCGCACTTCAACAATATCTGAATGATCATGCAGCCAGGCTAGGGCAGCGCCTGCATTACCGGCTGCGTCTGCGTAGCTTTGACGGTATCTGCCGCATGGTGGAAAGTGGTGCCGGTATTGCGATCATTCCCGAAACAGCGGCGACGCGGTACGAGAAAATAATGAAGATCAGTCAACTGCAACTCAACGATGTATGGGCGGTGCGGCAACTGCTGATTTGTGTACGCCAGTATGATGAATTGCCAGCCCATGCAAGGGAACTGATTTCCATGATCAAGGCATGACAGCCCCATTATGATTTGCTCGTGCGTGTTATGTTCTTGTTACAATGCAGGCTGATTGTCCTCATCTTTGTTTTTCCTTCCTGCCCATGTCCCTTACTCATTCATTCACCAAAGCTTTCAATGCTGTCAAAGGCAAGTTGCGTCCTGCCCAGGCTGTTTCACCGCAGACCACTGTAGCACCATCGATTGAAGCAGACCCGCTGCTGATGCAGATGCTGTTTGAGATATTGGCTGCAGAAGATATCAAGGCCACCTGGCAAGGCCATTACCTTCGGCTGGCAGATGGCCTGGCTGATGACCTGGCTGATGGCCTGGTGCTGGCTGCCGAACGGGTGGAAGCAGTGGCATTGGCCGAAGACAAATTCAGGACCTGTACCCGTATTCATGTCAGCCATGCGGTTTATTTTCCGCAAGGCCTCAGTGAATATCAGCATGCAATGGGGGCGAGCGAAGTGCTGGCCATGAGCGAAGGTTTTCGTACCTGGGCCAGAATGGATTTGCTGGCTTTGCTGGACGCCACGCGTGAGTTTCCCAAAGGCTGTACCGTCATTGAAATGAATGTGGCCAGTGAGACAGATGTGGCAGCAGGCAAGGCCGTGTACCGGCAAGTCATACTGGGGCCGGTGGCCCATCTGGCGACCTTGCCAGCCCCCAAGCGCAAGGAAGAGCATCCGTTTTGCCCCTGTTGCCTGTTCACGGAAAGCATGCCAGCTTTTCATGATCTGTTACAGAGCGATCAATTTTTTGGCGTACGCCTGTTTGCTTCACGCGATAATGAAGGCAAGCTGGCCGCCGATTGCCGGGTGAATGGCGAGGATTTTTTAGCAGCAACAGAACATCTGCAGCACTATGCAGAAAAATGGCCGCAACGCGGTCTTGAGTTTCGCAAGCAATATGTCGTGATCAGAAGCAGTGGCCGCAGCGTGAATGCCGGTGCCACTATTGATGCTATTGATAGTACCAATGCCTCCGCCAGTCAGGCATAAGCGAACATAGGCAGGCATGCTGTAGAATCAAATGTCATCCATTTCTATCGTTGAGGAATACTATGTACCGCACTTATTTCAAGGGTCAATGGAGCGAAGGTAATACGCCTTTGTTTGGCGCAATGGATCATGCTGTCTGGCTGGGTTCTTCGGTATTTGATGGCGCACGTTCCATCCGTGGCCTGACGCCGGATTTGCGTCTGCATCTGCAAAGGGTCATACAGTCGGCACAAAGACTGGGTTTGCAATGCCCTTACAATGTGGATGAACTGGAAGCCCTGTGCCGCGAGGGCATTGCCCTGTTTCCGGCGGATGCAGAACTGTATATCCGTCCGCTGGTGTTTGGTACTGATGGCTTGCTGATCCCCGAGCCAACGACCTCGGGCTTTGCGCTGACGCTGTTTGATGCGGCCATGCCGGCTTTTTCAGGCTTTTCTGCCTGCCTGTCCAGCCTGCGTCGCCCTGATCCTTCCATGGCACCGACAGATGCCAAGGCATCTTGCTTATATCCAAATTCCACCAAGGCTCTGCGCGAAGCCAAAGACCGTGCTTATGACAATGCCGTGGTTTGTGACGTGCATGGCAATGTGGCGGAATTTGCGACGGCCAATATCTTTTTTGTGACCGCAGACAATGAAATCGTCACACCCGTAGCCAATGGCAGTTTCTTGTCCGGGATTACCCGTGCCCGTGTCATCGGCCTGTTGAAAGAGGATGGCAAGCAAGTGTCAGAACGTACAGTAAAACCGGAAGAACTGTTGCAAGCCAAAGAGATTTTCAATACCGGTAATTTTGCAAAAGTCACGCCCTGTACCCGTTATGAAGGCCGTCAGTTGCCGGTAGGTGACATAGCCACCCGTGCGCGCGACCTGTATTTTTCCTTCATGGAAAAGCAGTAAATCTGGCTTGATGCTTGTTGCTTAGCTTTATGCCCAACGCACGCACCACTGCGCTGATGATGCCGTCCCCGGCCTTGGTGTTGCATGAAGAAGGCAGCCAGCGGTAGTGATGCAGTGTGTTGAATAAAAAATGCAAAAAGGCAGGTTTCCCTGCCTTTTTGCATTGATGCACCATCTTGTTTACTTCAGGAACTGCTCATTCCCGACCATACCGATCTTGGTCACACCCAGACGCTGTGCTGCTGCCATCACTGCAGCGACCGATTTATACGGTACCACAGCTACTGGACGCAAATGCACTTCTGGCTGGTCTGGCGATGTCGCCACTGCATGCAGCTTGCCTTCCAGTTCAGTCTGGTTGACGGCCACACCATCCCACAACACCGTACCATCGAAGTCCACATCGATATTGACAACGATAGGTGGCGCTGGTGGTGGCGGTGGATTGCCTATCGGCATATTCAGATTGATCGCGTGGTTCTGAATAGGAATGGTAATAATCAACATAATGATCAATACCAGCATGACGTCAATCAATGGCGTCATGTTCATTTCTATCATTACTTCCGGATCAGCTGA
>NZ_JBMPOX010000016.1:0-138906 GCF_049340445.1 Undibacterium sp. Ji50W
TGAATTGTTGTCCAAATACGAATTCCCAGGCGACGACCTGCCTATCATTCAAGGTTCCGCCAAGTTGGCCCTCGAAGGCGACCAAGGTCCATTGGGCGAAGAAGCCATCATGAAACTGGCTGACGCTTTGGATACCTACATCCCAACACCAGAACGTGCTGTTGACGGCGCCTTCCTGTTGCCAGTAGAAGACGTATTCTCCATCTCCGGTCGCGGTACAGTTGTTACTGGCCGTATCGAACGCGGTATCGTCAAAGTAGGCGAAGAGATCGAAATCGTTGGTATCAAAGACACAGTCAAAACAACCTGCACCGGCGTTGAAATGTTCCGCAAACTGCTCGACCAAGGTCAGGCAGGCGACAACGTCGGCGTATTGCTGCGTGGTACCAAGCGTGAAGACATCCAGCGTGGTCAAGTGTTGGCAAAACCAGGCTCCATCAAGCCTCACGCCCACTTCACAGGCGAGATCTATGTATTGTCCAAAGATGAAGGTGGCCGTCATACACCATTCTTCAACAACTACCGTCCACAGTTCTACTTCCGTACAACGGACGTTACTGGTTCGATCGAGTTGCCGAAAGACAAAGAAATGGTCATGCCAGGTGATAACGTCTCTATCACAGTCAAACTGATCAACCCGATCGCGATGGAAGAAGGCTTGCGCTTCGCTATCCGTGAAGGCGGTCGTACTGTCGGTGCTGGCGTTGTTGCTAAAATCATCGAGTAATTCAGTAGTCAACTGAGTGAAAAACGGCGACCTGCTTTAAGGTCGCCGTAGTAGTTCAGGTAGTTTAAAGATGTAGGGGTGTAGCTCAATTGGCAGAGCGACGGTCTCCAAAACCGTAGGCTGGGGGTTCGATTCCCTCCGCCCCTGCCACCATCAAGGCCATAGGCACCGAAAGTAAATAAAGTATGTCTAATCATCCCGTTCAAACTGTTAGTACATCCAATGACAAGTACAAAGTCATCTTGGCGGTAGTAGCTGCAGTTGCCGGTGTTGCTGCTTTTTATATTCTCGCTGGACAAGCGACGTGGATACGCGCCGCCGCTTTGGTTTTGGGGTTGGTCATTGCAGCAGGTTTTGTTGCAACTTCAGAAATGGGTCGCGATTTCTTTGATTTTGCCAAGGAATCAGTTCGCGAAACCAAAAAAGTAGTTTGGCCAACAAGAAAAGAAGCCGGTCAGATCACTGCCGTGGTATTTGGCTTTGTGTTAGTGATGGCGCTTTTCCTGTGGGGCACTGATCAGTTGATCGGATTTTTGTTGTATGACGTAATCCTCGGATGGAAAAAATAATGAGCGATAACATTCAGGAAAACGAAGAAGGTACAGCACCAACGGTGTCTGTACCTAAAAGCGCTAAAAGATGGTACGCCGTGCATGCTTATTCCGGTATGGAAAAGAGCGTGCATCGTGCATTGGTTGAGCGCATAGAACGCGCAGAGATGCAGGACAAATTCGGTCAGATCCTGGTTCCTACCGAAGAAGTCATCGAAGTAAAAAACGGCAAGAAGGCAGTGACTGAACGTCGCCTGTTCCCTAGCTATGTATTCGTCGAGATGGAAATGACTGACGATACCTGGCATCTGGTAAAAAACACCAGCAAGGTAACTGGCTTTATCGGTGGCAAATCGAACAAGCCTTCACCGATACCGCAGCATGAAGTAGACAAGATTTTGCAGCAGATGCAGGACGGCGTAGAAAAACCAAGGCCAAAAGTCTTGTACGAAGTCGGCGAAGTAGTACGTATCAAGGATGGTCCTTTCACTGACTTTAACGGTAACGTCGAAGAAGTGAATTACGAAAAATCCAAAGTACGTGTCACTGTCACCATTTTCGGTCGTGCCACTCCAGTTGAACTGGAATTTGGTCAAGTCGAAAAAGTATAAAGAATTCACGTTGATCAGTACGTAACACAGCAATGTGTTGAAACTGATCAGGAAAATCCTTGTGGAATAGTAAGGGTTTTCCAGCAGGCAGAGGAGCCTGTTGGTGTGACTTAACATTAACAGGCGCTACTACTCATTTATCGAAGGAGCCAACATGGCAAAGAAAATCATTGGTTTTATCAAGCTGCAAGTGCCAGCTGGTAAAGCAAACCCATCCCCACCTATCGGTCCAGCTCTGGGTCAACGTGGTCTGAACATCATGGAATTCTGCAAAGCGTTCAACGCACAGACCCAAGGTTTCGAACCAGGTATGCCTATTCCTGTCGTGATCACAGCATTTGCTGACAAGTCTTTCACTTTCGTGATGAAGACTCCTCCAGCAACTTACCTGATCAAAAAGGCAGCTGCGATCACTAAAGGTTCTTCCAAACCGCATACTGACAAAGTGGGTAAAATCACTCGTCAGCAAGCTGAAGAAATCGCGACCGTTAAACGCGCTGATTTGACAGCCGCCGATATGGACGCAGCAGTGCGTACTATCGCTGGTTCTGCTCGTTCCATGGGCATCACGGTGGAGGGTCTGTAATGGCTAAGTTATCTAAAAAAGCAAAATTGCTGGCAACGAAAGTTGACCGTCTGAAAGTGTATCCATTTGACAATGCTATCGCTTTGATCAAAGAATGCGCTACGGCAAAATTCAACGAATCCATCGACGTATCCGTACAACTGGGCGTTGATCCTAAAAAATCTGACCAGGTTGTTCGTGGCGCCGTGGTATTGCCAGCTGGTACAGGCAAGACAGTACGCGTAGCCGTATTTGCACAAGGTGCAAAAGCGGAAGAAGCGAAAGCTGCCGGTGCTGATATCGTTGGTATGGAAGATTTGGCTGAACGCGTTAAAGCTGGCGACATGCCATTTGACGTTGTTATCGCTTCTCCAGACACTATGCGTATCGTCGGTACTCTGGGTCAGATCCTGGGCCCACGTGGCCTGATGCCTAATCCTAAAGTCGGTACAGTGACGCCTGACGTAGCCAATGCAGTTAAAAATGCAAAAGCGGGTCAAGTTCAGTATCGTACAGACAAAGCCGGTATCATCCACACAACAATCGGCCGCAAGTCGTTTGCTGATGGCGATCTGAAATCCAACCTGGTTGCGCTGATCGATGCTTTGAACAAAGCAAAACCAGCATCCAGCAAAGGTGTGTATCTGCGTAAAGTATCCATCTCATCCACTATGGGTGCAGGTGTACGTGTAGATCACGCCAATCTGGCAGGCTAAGCAAGAATTAAGTCCCTGCATCGATGATGCAGGGCGCATCTTTGGGCTGGATGTTTTGAACAAATATCCAGAGTGTCAAAGACCGTTGGGCCGAGTGTGTAAGAGTGGTAAAAAAACATGAGGTTAATATCTGAAGAGCAATCGACAGGTCCCAACGCAGATGGTGTACCCGAACAAGTTTTGTAGTGATTACTGGTCCCCCAGTGAAGCTCCTAACTTCGGACGCCGTGTTCGAAACGATATGAGGGAAGTGCATCATTCCGGTGTATGGACTGAGTATCATTAATGGAGGTTGACCGTGAGTCTCAATCTGAATGACAAAAAAGCCGTCGTCGCTGAAGTCTCTGCAAAAGTAGCAACTGCACAGACTATCGTCGTGGCTGAATATCGTGGCATCCAGGTCGGTCATTTGACGCAATTGCGTGCTAGCGCACGTGCTCAGGGCGTATACATGCGTGTGTTGAAAAACACATTGGCACGTCGCGCTGTTGAGGGAACTGCATTTGCCAGCCTCGCTTCTGAAATGACAGGTCCGTTGATTTATGCAATCTCGGACGATGCTGTTGCCGCTGCTAAAGTCGTTCAAGACTTTGCAAAAAGCAATGACAAACTGGTCGTTAAAGCAGGTAACTATGCAGGCAAATCGCTGGATAAAGCTGGCGTTGTCGCATTGGCAAGCATTCCTAGCCGTGAAGTTCTGTTGGCGCAAGTAGTTGGCATGATGCAGGCTCCTGTATCTGCTTTCGCACGCGCTCTGGCAGCCGTCGCAGCACAGAAAGAAGCAGGTTCTCCTGCAGCACCAGTAGCTGAAGAAGCTGCTGAAGCTGCCGCAGAATAAGTTTTTTTCCGTCAAATACCGTATCAATGTAATTAATTAATTGGAGTTTCAAATGGCACTTAGCAAAGACGATATCCTGGAAGCCGTAGGCGCGATGTCCGTAATGGACCTGAACGACCTGGTAAAAGCTTTCGAAGAAAAATTCGGCGTATCCGCAGCAGCAGTAGCAGGCCCAGCAGCAGCCGGTCCAGCAGCAGCAGTTGAAGAACAAACAGAATTCAACGTAATTCTGTCCGAAGTTGGCGCAAACAAAGTTGGCGTTATTAAAGCAGTTCGCGAAATCACTGGTCTGGGCTTGAAAGAAGCTAAAGATCTGGTTGATGGCGCACCAAAACCAGTTAAAGAAGCAGTTTCCAAAGCTGATGCTGATGCAGCTAAGAAAAAACTGGAAGATGCTGGCGCGAAAGCCGACATCAAGTAATTCAGGTACCATGGCAAGTCTTCGGATTTGCCCAAGTCAAAGACAGGAATCCTCTCGGAAGAGAGGGTTCCTCTTTGGCTTCTTTGTCGTTCAGGGTTGTTTAGCTGTTTATTAAGACCTAGGGTTGAGACTTGAGGTTGTTTTGTCACAGAGTTGCTGTGTTTTATTTTTGTGACAAGAATCCTGAATTCTCTATCCTTCCTTGCCGCTCACGGAGTGTCCATGCACTACTCATTTACTGAGAAGAAGCGTATTCGTAAATCTTTTGCGAAGCGCGCCAACGTCCACAACGTTCCGTTCTTACTGGCGACTCAAATCGAGTCATACCAGAGCTTTTTACAAGAAGACAGAACACCGTCAACTCGCAAAAATGAAGGCTTGCAGTCCGCCTTCACGTCGATTTTCCCTATTGTTTCGCACAATGGCTTTGCACGTCTGGAGTTCCTGTCCTACGTTTTAGGCGATCCTGCATTTGACGTCAAGGAATGTCAGTTGCGCGGTCTGACTTATGCATCACCTTTGCGTGCAAAAGTCCGCCTGGTTATCCTGGACAAGGAATCACCAACCAAACCGGTCGTCAAAGAAATGAAAGAACAGGAAGTCTACATGGGCGAATTGCCTTTGATGACAACTACTGGTTCTTTTGTCATCAACGGTACCGAGCGTGTCATTGTTTCCCAGTTGCATCGTTCCCCGGGCGTATTCTTTGAGCATGACCGCGGCAAGACACATTCTTCCGGTAAATTGCTGTTCTCGGCAAGGATCATTCCTTACCGTGGTTCCTGGCTCGATTTTGAATTCGATCCTAAAGATATCCTGTTCTTCCGTATTGACCGCCGTCGCAAGATGCCAGTCACGATCTTGTTGCGCGCCATAGGCATGAGCAATGAACAGATTCTGGCCAATTTCTTTGTCTTTGATAATTTCAATCTGCACAATGATGGCGCAGAAATGGAATTCGTCGCAGAACGTCTGCGTGGCGAAGTTGCCCGTTTTGACATCAGCGATAAAGATGGCAAAGTCATCGTCGCCAAAGACAAGCGTGTCAACGCAAAACACGTACGTGAAATCGAAGCCGGTGGCATCAAGCACATTTCCGTGCCTGAAGACTACCTGCTGGGCCGCGTACTGGCAAAAAACATCATTGATGCAGACACGGGTGAAGTGATCGCCAATGCCAATGATGAACTGACAGAAGAATTGCTGGGTCGCCTGCGCGATGCCAAAGTCACTGATATCCAGACCTTGTACACCAATGACCTGGATCAGGGTGCCTACATCTCGCAAACACTGCGTGCTGATGACACAGCGGACCAGATGGCCGCCCGCGTTGCCATCTACCGCATGATGCGTCCTGGCGAACCGCCAACAGAAGATTCTGTTGAAGCCCTGTTCAATGGCCTGTTCTACAGTGAAGAGCGTTACGATTTGTCCGCAGTCGGTCGCATGAAGTTCAACCGCCGTATCGGCCGTGATGAACTGACAGGTGCCATGACTTTGTCGAACGAAGACGTATTGGCCGTGATCAAGATTTTGGTTGAGCTGCGCAATGGCCGTGGCGAAGTCGATGATATCGATCACTTGGGTAATCGTCGCGTACGTTGCGTTGGTGAATTGGCTGAGAATCAGTTCCGTGCTGGCCTGGTACGTGTTGAACGTGCTGTCAAAGAGCGTCTGGGTCAGGCTGAAGCCGACAACCTGATGCCGCATGACCTGATCAACTCCAAACCTATCTCTGCTGCGATTCGTGAGTTCTTCGGTTCTTCCCAATTGTCCCAGTTTATGGATCAGACCAACCCATTGTCAGAAATTACGCACAAACGTCGTATTTCCGCCCTGGGACCTGGTGGTTTGACACGTGAACGCGCCGGCTTTGAAGTCCGCGACGTTCATCCAACCCACTATGGCCGCGTCTGCCCGATTGAAACACCAGAGGGACCAAACATTGGTCTGATCAACTCGCTGGCTTTGTATGCACGTCTGAACGAATACGGTTTCCTGGAAACCCCATACCGTAAAGTCGTAGACAGCAAAATCACCAGCCAGATCGATTACCTGTCTGCCATTGAAGAAGGTCGTTACATCATCGCTCAGGCGAATGCGACGATCGACGGCGAAGGCAAACTGATAGATGAACTGGTCTCAGCCCGTGAAGCTGGCGAAACGATCCTGGTATCCCCGGAACGTATCCAGTACATGGACGTGGCAACTGGCCAGGTGGTTTCTGTGGCGGCATCCCTGATCCCGTTCCTGGAACACGATGATGCGAACCGCGCGCTGATGGGTGCCAACATGCAACGTCAGGCTGTTCCTTGCTTGCGTCCAGAGAAAGCATTCGTTGGTACAGGTATTGAACGTACCGTGGCAGTTGACTCCGGTACCACAGTACAGGCACTGCGTGGCGGTAAGGTTGATTACATCGATGCGGGTCGTATCGTTATTCGCGTGAATGATGCTGAAGCACAGGCTGGTGAAGTCGGTGTGGATATCTACAACCTCATCAAGTACACCCGTTCCAACCAGAACACCAATATCAACCAGCGTCCTATCGTCAAGGTCGGCGACCTGGTTGCCAAGGATGACGTGCTGGCTGACGGCGCATCGACCGATCTGGGCGAATTGGCCCTGGGTCAGAACATGCTGGTCGCCTTCATGCCATGGAATGGTTATAACTTCGAAGATTCGATCCTGATCTCTGAAAAAGTTGTGGCTGATGACCGCTACACCTCGATTCATATCGAAGAATTGTCGGTTGTTGCCCGTGACACCAAGTTGGGTGCGGAAGAAATCACCCGCGATATCTCCAACCTGGCAGAAAACCAACTGGCTCGTCTGGATGAATCCGGTATCGTCTACATCGGCGCTGAAGTCACTGCTGGTGATACCCTGGTCGGTAAAGTGACACCAAAAGGTGAAACCCAACTGACACCAGAAGAAAAACTGCTGCGCGCCATCTTCGGTGAAAAAGCATCTGACGTGAAAGATACGTCCCTGCGCGTGCCTTCCGGCATGGTAGGTACCGTCATTGACGTACAAGTGTTCACCCGTGAAGGCATACAACGCGACAAACGTGCACAACAGATTATCGATGATGAATTGAAGCGTTATCGCCTCGATCTGAACGATCAGTTGCGTATCGTTGAAGGCGATGCGTTTGAACGTCTGGAACGTATGCTGGATGGCAAGATCGCTGATGGTGGTCCGGCTAAACTGGCTAAAGGTACCAAGATCACCAAGGAATACCTGGCCAGCGTGGATAAATACCACTGGTTCGATATTCGCCTGGCATCGGATGATGCAGCGAATGCGCTGGTAGCGATGAAAGATTCCATCGCGGAAAAACGTCATCAGTTCGATCTGGCTTTTGAAGAAAAACGTACCAAGCTGACGCAAGGCGATGAATTGCCGCCAGGCGTGCAAAAAATGGTCAAGGTCTACCTGGCTGTCAAACGTCGCCTGCAACCTGGCGACAAGATGGCGGGTCGTCACGGTAACAAGGGTGTGGTTTCCCGTATCGTGCCTATCGAAGACATGCCTTACATGGCTGACGGTACCCCGGCAGACATCGTGTTGAACCCATTGGGTGTTCCATCACGTATGAACGTCGGTCAGGTTCTGGAAGTGCATCTGGGTTGGGCAGCCAAAGGTCTGGGCTTGCGTATCGGCGAAATGCTGAAAGCCAAAGCCAAGATAGAAGAATTGCGTGATTTCCTGAAGAAGATTTATAACGAATCTGGCAAGAAGGAAGACATCGACGGCTTGTCCGACGCTGAGATCCTGGAATTGACCAACAACCTGAAACACGGTGTGCCATTTGCAACGCCAGTGTTTGACGGTGCACATGAAGATGAAATCCGTCGCATGCTGGATCTGGCCTTCCCTGACCATATCGCAGCACAACTGGGCATGACACCATCGAAGAACCAGGTCACCCTGTTCGATGGCCGTACCGGTGAAGCGTTTGAGCGTAAAGTCACACTGGGCTACATGCACGTTCTGAAATTGCATCATCTGGTTGATGACAAGATGCATGCACGTTCGACCGGTCCTTACTCTCTGGTCACGCAGCAACCACTGGGCGGTAAAGCACAGTTCGGTGGTCAGCGTTTCGGTGAGATGGAAGTCTGGGCACTGGAAGCCTACGGCGCGTCCTACGTCTTGCAAGAGATGTTGACAGTCAAGTCGGATGACGTGAATGGCCGTACCAAAGTGTATGAAAACCTGGTCAAAGGTGACCACGTGATCGACGCCGGCATGCCAGAGTCCTTCAACGTTCTGGTCAAGGAAATTCGCTCTTTGGGTATCGACATCGATCTCGAACGCAATTGATTGAAGTAAAGTTGTCGTAATTAGTAGTAAAACCATCGCCTGGATACCCTCCGGGCGGTGGTGTTATAAGAAGCTAGCTAGTAAGCAGTCTGGAAGCAGATAGTCGTTCCCGGTATCAGCGGAACCTGTGTCGCCAAGCGACCTGGCTCTCCCGCCGATGCGAACAGGGTCAGACGTCCTAAGTGCTTCCCTTGCAGCACCATTCAGCCACCAAGCGTTTTGCGCGCTTCACTGGAGTGATACACATGAAAGCCCTGCTCGATCTATTCAAGCAAGTCCAACCCAACGAACAATTCGACGCGATCAAAATTGGTCTGGCGTCTCCAGAAAAGATTCGTTCCTGGTCCTACGGCGAAGTTAAAAAGCCGGAAACCATCAACTATCGTACCTTCAAGCCTGAGCGCGATGGTCTGTTTTGCGCCAAGATTTTTGGCCCAATCAAAGATTATGAATGCCTGTGCGGCAAGTACAAACGCCTGAAACACCGTGGCGTGATCTGCGAAAAATGCGGCGTTGAAGTGACCCTGGCCAAAGTGCGTCGTGAACGCATGGGCCATATCGAGCTGGCTTCTCCAACTGCGCACATCTGGTTCCTGAAATCCCTGCCATCCCGTCTGGGTATGGTGCTGGACATGACTTTGCGCGATATCGAACGCGTGTTGTATTTTGAAGCATATGTGGTCACCGATCCTGGCATGACCCCGCTGAAAAAATGCCAGATCATGTCGGAAGACGACTACGCTGCCAAATACGAAGAACATGGCGATGAATTCACTGCATACATGGGTGCCGAAGGTATCCGTGAATTGCTGCGTTCCATCGACATCGACCGTGATGCAGAAACCCTGCGTACCGAGTTGAAAGAATCCAAATCTGAAGCCAAGATCAAGAAATACGCAAAACGCCTGAAAGTACTGGAAGCATTCCAGCGCTCCGGCATCAAGCCAGACTGGATGATCATGGAAGTGCTGCCGGTCCTGCCACCAGAACTGCGTCCATTGGTCCCGCTGGATGGTGGTCGTTTTGCGACTTCCGATCTGAACGATCTGTATCGCCGCGTCATCAACCGTAACAACCGTCTGAAGCGCCTGATGGAATTGCGCGCTCCTGAAATCATCACACGCAATGAAAAGCGTATGTTGCAGGAAGCCGTCGATTCCCTGCTGGATAACGGTCGTCGCGGCAAGGCCATGACCGGTGCCAACAAGCGTCCTCTGAAATCCCTGGCAGAAATGATCAAGGGTAAGGGCGGTCGTTTCCGTCAAAACTTGCTGGGTAAGCGCGTCGATTACTCTGGCCGTTCCGTTATCGTGGTGGGTCCACAACTGAAATTGCATCAGTGCGGCTTGCCAAAACTGATGGCGCTGGAACTGTTCAAGCCTTTCATTTTCAATAAACTGGAATTGATGGGTCTGGCAACTACCATCAAGGCAGCGAAAAAACTGGTGGAAATTCAAGAACCAGTGGTCTGGGATATCCTGGAAGAAGTCATTCGCGAACATCCGGTCATGCTGAATCGCGCACCGACCTTGCATCGTCTGGGTATCCAGGCGTTTGAGCCAGTCCTGATCGAAGGTAAAGCGATCCAGTTGCATCCACTCGTCTGCGCGGCCTTCAATGCCGACTTTGACGGTGACCAAATGGCGGTTCACGTTCCTCTGTCTATCGAAGCACAGATGGAAGCTCGTACATTGATGCTGGCATCCAACAATATTCTGTTCCCATCGAATGGTGAACCGTCTATCGTTCCTTCCCAGGATATCGTGTTGGGTCTGTACTACGCTTCCCGTGAAAAAATCAACGGCAAGGGCGAAGGCATGATGTTCCCTGACGTTTCAGAAGCGATCCGCGCCTGGGACAACAAGGAAGTCGAACTGGCTACCCGCGTGACAGTCCGTATTACCGAATATCCAAAAGATCCGGCAACTGGCGAATTCGTCAAAACCATCAAGCGTTATGAAACGACGGTTGGCCGTGCGATTTTGTCTGAAATCCTGCCTAAGGGTCTGCCATTTACGGTATTGAACCGTCCGCTGAAGAAAAAAGAAATTTCCAAGCTGATCGATACGTCTTTCCGTAAGTGCGGCCTGCGCGCAACCGTTGTGTTTGCTGATCAATTGATGCAATCCGGTTTCCGCCTGGCGACACGTGCCGGTATCTCCATCTGTATCGATGACATGCTGGTACCGCCGCAAAAAGTAACGCTGGTAGCGAATGCCGAGCACGAAGTCAAACAGATCGAACAGCAATATGCGTCCGGTCTGGTGACTGCCGGCGAGCGTTACAACAAAGTGGTCGATATCTGGGGCAAGACCGGTGATGAAGTCGGCAAGGCCATGATGGAACAACTGAAAGTTGAACCAGTCACCCGCCGCGACGGCTCTGTCGGTACACAAGAATCTTTCAACGCCATTTACATGATGGCCGACTCCGGTGCGCGTGGTTCTGCAGCCCAGATTCGTCAGTTGGCAGGTATGCGTGGTCTGATGGCGAAACCGGATGGTTCCATTATTGAAACACCGATCACCGCGAACTTCCGCGAAGGTCTGAACGTTTTACAGTACTTCATTTCCACGCATGGTGCGCGTAAAGGTCTGGCCGATACCGCGTTGAAGACAGCGAACTCCGGTTACCTGACACGTCGTCTGGTGGACGTTACCCAGGATCTGGTCGTGGTGGAAGATGACTGCGGCACCTCCAATGGTTCATCCATGAAGGCCATCGTTGAAGGCGGTGAAGTTAACGTGCCTTTGCGTGACCTGATTTTGGGCCGTGTTTGCGCCAACGACATCGTCAATCCTGAAACGCAGGAGACCCTGTACGAAGCCGGTTCCCTGCTCGACGAAACCATGGTAGAACGCATCGAAGCCCTGGGCATCGATGAAGTCAAAGTACGTACACCACTGACTTGCGATACACGCTACGGTCTGTGCGCGATGTGCTATGGCCGTGACCTGGGTCGCGGTAATCTGGTCAATTCTGGTGAAGCTGTCGGCGTTATCGCTGCGCAGTCCATCGGTGAACCAGGTACACAGTTGACGATGCGTACCTTCCACATCGGTGGTGCGGCATCCCGTGCAGCGGTGGCTTCTTCTGTTGAAGCCAAGTCCAACGGTACCATCCGTTTCACAGCGACCATGCGTTACGTCACCAATGGTAAAGGCGACCAGATCGTTATTTCCCGTTCTGGCGAAGTGCTGATCACTGATGACCACGGTCGTGAACGTGAACGTCATAAAGTACCGTACGGCGCGACCCTGATCGTCAAAGACGGCCTGGTGATCAAGGCTGGTACAGCACTGGCAACATGGGACCCGTTGACCCGTCCTATCATTACCGAATACACCGGTACGGTGAAATTCGAAAACGTCGAAGAAGGCGTGACAGTTGCCAAACAGGTCGATGATGTGACAGGTTTGTCCACTCTGGTGGCGATCGATGCGAAACGTCGTGGTAGCGCAGCGGGCAAGACACTGCGTCCACAGGTCAAACTGTTGAATGAACAGGGCGAAGAAGTCAAAATCGCCGGTACAGAACACGCAGTGACCATCGGCTTCCAGGTGGGCGCGCTGATTACCGTCAAAGACGGCCAGCAAGTTCACGTTGGTGAAGTACTGGCGCGTATCCCGACTGAATCACAAAAAACCCGTGATATTACCGGTGGTCTGCCACGCGTTGCCGAACTGTTCGAAGCCCGTTCACCAAAAGATGCCGGTATGCTGGCAGAAGTGACAGGTACGGTTGCGTTTGGTAAAGAAACCAAAGGCAAGCAACGTCTGGAAATCACAGACATGGATGGCGAGAAGCACGAATTCCTGATCACCAAAGACAAACAAGTCCTGGTGCATGACGGCCAGGTTGTGAACAAGGGTGAGATGATTGTTGACGGCCCGGCCGATCCACAAGACATCCTGCGTTTGCTGGGTATCGAAGCGCTGGCACGTTACATCGTTGACGAAGTGCAGGACGTGTACCGTTTGCAAGGCGTTAAGATCAATGACAAGCACATTGAAGTGATCGTGCGTCAGATGCTGCGTCGCGTTGTCGTGGTCAATCCGGGCGATGCCAACTACATCGTTGGTGAACAGGTTGAACGTTCCGAATTGCTGGATGAAAACGATCGCGTAGCCGCTGCGAATGGTATCTCTGCAACCTATGAAAATATTTTGCTGGGTATCACCAAGGCATCTCTGTCTACTGATTCCTTCATCTCTGCGGCGTCCTTCCAGGAAACCACACGTGTTCTGACCGAAGCTGCGATCATGGGCAAAAAAGACGGTCTGCGTGGTCTGAAAGAAAACGTCATCGTTGGTCGTCTGATACCAGCTGGTACCGGTCTGGCCTTCCATCGTGCCCGCAAGTTGAAAGAAACCTGGGAAGCCGATGAACGTACAGCCTTGCTGGAAGCAGAAAAAGCAGCATTTGCACCGTTGCCAGAAGTGGCCGCAACTGATGCGGTAGATGGCGAAGCGTAAGATTGAAATAAACGCTGAAACAAGCATTGAAATAAGCAGGAAATAAAAAACGGCACCGCTTTTGGGTGCCGTTTTTTTTAATACCTCAGCAATGTAAGCAGCCGCCAACATAGGGCAGGCAATCCAGAATTGAACATGCAAGCAAATACCTTATCGAATCAGAACTTACAACTGAATGCCGCAGAAATTGAAATGCGCTGCGATGGGCCGGCACGCCAGGTCGATATCGAAGTGATCGCCGAAACCGGTTCCACCAATGCCGACCTGATGGCCAGGCTGGCGCAATTGCAGCGCCCAGTCTTGCGCATTGCCGTGCACCAGACAGCGGGGCGTGGCCGCGCCGGACGCCCGTGGCTGAGCGTACCCGGCGGCATGCTGACTTTTTCGCTGGCCTGGCACCTGCCGCAGGCACCGCAGCATTTGCTGGGCTTGCCACTGGCAATTGGCGTCGCCCTGGCCGAAACCCTGAATACCCTGGGCCTGAGCGTACAACTCAAATGGCCGAATGACATTTTGCGCGATGGCAAAAAATTGGCCGGCATCTTGCTGGAATCGGCAGCCGCACAACATGGCGGTACCTGGATCGTCGCTGGCATAGGTCTGAATCTGCAGGTTTCCGACGCGCTGGAAGCCGAACTGGGGCGGGCCATCGCCGATGCCCCCTGGCTGGCCAGGATGGATAGAAATGCCCTGGTCGCCAGTTTGCTGAATGCATTGGCAATGACGCTGGAACAATTTGGCAATCAGGGATTTTCCGGTTTTTTACCGCGCTGGAACGCCTTGCATGCCCACGCCGGACAAACCGTCAACATACTCGATCACGGACAGACCCTGCATACAGGTGTTGCGCTGGGGGTAGACCTGCATGGCTGCCTGGTCTTGCAGACCGCACAGGGACAAGTTAATGTCATGGCGGGCGATGTGTCGCTGCGCCCTGCAGTGACATAAGCGACATGAACAACGTAGGCAACGTAGGTGACACAGGCGACCTGAACGACGTAGGCTGCATAGGTTGGATGACCATGCCGGGCAGCAGCATAACAAGGAAAGCAGATGCAATTATTGATTGATGCCGGCAATACCCGTATTAAATGGGCCGTGCCAGTCGCTGAGTTAGCGCTTGCCGGGCAGCCACCAGTGTGGCTGCACAGTGGCTCGGTCAGTCATGCCGAACTGGCCAGCTTTGACCAGGCCTGGCAGCACATACCGGTCAGCACAGTACTGATCTCGAATGTGGCAGGTGCCACGATCAAGGCTGAATTGACGGCCATCTTGCAGAAGCTGCAGCCTGCTGCGCTGGTAAGCTGGTTTGCCTCGCAAGAGCAGGTCGCCGGTATCCACAATACCTATCGCAACCCGGCACAACTGGGTTGTGACCGCTTGGCTTCCATGGTCGCCGCGCACTACCTGTTCCCGCAGCAGGATGTGGTGGTCGCCACCTGTGGAACTGCCACCACAGTCGATGCCGTAACCGCGCAAGGCCAATTTCAGGGCGGCATGATATTACCAGGCCTGAAACTGATGGCAGAATCCCTGGCACGCAATACTGCGCAATTGCCGCAAGTGGCTGAATCCATCCATCTTGCTGGTATTTTTGCCGACAATACCGACCAGGCCATCGTCAGCGGCTGCATCAGTGCCCAGGTCGGTGCCATTCGCCGTGCCGTCAGTGCGCTGGAAGAACAGCAAAAACAGGCAGTCACCTGCGTGATTTCTGGCGGTGCGGCCCCTTATTTGATCGCACATTTGGGTCTGCGCCACCAACATGTCGACAATCTGGTCTTGACGGGGCTGTTTGTCGTGGCACAATCAAGCCCGGACTGATTACTACTCAAATTACCATGCTGCGATTCTTCTTCTGGAGCCTGTTGTTATTAAATGCCTTCCTGCTGGCGTTTAATCTGGGCTATTTGGGACACTGGTCACTCGATACCCATGAGCCAGAACGTTTGAAGGCGCAATACCATGCCGATCAGCTTAAACCCCTGTCCGCGACCGAAGCCCTGACCCCCAGCGATGCCACCACAGATAAAACCTCGGACGTGATAGCCTGCCTGGAAGTTGGCAATTTCGTCCAGACTGACATCGACAAGATGGAAGAAAAACTGAAGACCCTGGGCTTGGGCGAAAGACAATCGCGCATCAACGTGGTGGATGTCGCTACGCATATGGTCTTTATTCCGTCACAGGGCAGTAAAGAAGGTGCTGATAAAAAAGCCAGTGAACTGCGGCGCCTGGGCATCAGCGATTTCTATATCGTGCAAGACCAAAGCAATATGCGCTGGGGTCTCTCGCTCGGCGTATTCAAAACCGAAGAAGCGGCAAAACTGCACCTGACTAATCTTACCAACAAAGGCGTGCGCTCAGCCCGCGTTGGCCCACGCACGGTCAGTACAAATAAATTCGCTTTCCAGTTAAGAGCCTTGACCGCAGAAGAAAAAACCAAATACGACACCATCAAGGCAGGTTTCCCGGCACAGGAAAACCGCAATTGCCAGACGACGGACGATAGCAAGATCTAAAACAGCAGGTAGGAAATTTTGCATGTTGTTCTCGTCATTCGGGAATTTATGCTTGATGTTTCCCGTCACAGTGCTAGCATGAAAGCTCCAGATTTTCATGTTTGCCCTTGCCCATGGCTTTCCCCCGCAAAACTGAATTACCCCAAAGCGAACGCGTCTTGCAGGTGCTGGCTTGCGTCGCCCGCCAGGGCCAGCCCTTGTCGGCGCGTGAATTGGTAGAGCAAACCGGTTTGCCATTAAGTACCCTGTATCGCCAACTGGCACCATTAAAAAAATGGGGGCTGGTACAGGAACATGCACAGACCGGCCTGTATGAGCCGGGCCCGCTGGCGGTACAACTGGCCCGTGGATTTGACCAGCATTCGTGGCTGATGTCTGCCGCACGTGAAGAAATGATCGAGCTGGTACATAAATCCGGTGAAAGTGTGGGCTTGCTTGCCTACGTGAATGGCCAGGTCATTTGCCTCGACATGCAGGAAACTCAGCAAGCCTTGCGCTGTTCCTTTGCCAAAGGGCGCGCCAGTTCCACGGTGCGCGGCGCATCGGCCAAGGCCCTGCTGGCGTTTTTGCCGCAGGCGGTACAAGACAGTTTGCTGGACCAGAACTTTCTGGAAAATCCGGATCATGCGCAGCAGCGACACGAGGATTTGCTGGCCCAACTGCAAGCCATCCGCAGCCAGCGCTATGCCACCAGCGAAAATGAAATCGACCTCGGCATCTGGGGTGTCAGCGCCCCCGTGTTTTCTGGCAAGGACAGGCTGGAAGCCAGTCTGTCCCTGATGGCACCGGTGCAGCGCATACAAAACCGCAAGGAAGAGCTTGTCAACATGACTCTGACGGCAGCTGACCGGCTCAGCCGCAAATTACAGTATCCCTGAAGCAGAACAAAGAACAGAGGACACAGGAAACATCATGACCGCGTATCATTTTCAACAGGGCAGCGTGCCCTTACTGATTTCCATGCCGCATGTCGGTACCAGCATACCGGACGACATCGCCGTACAAATGCTGCCAGTCGCGCATGAGAAAGCCGATACCGACTGGCATTTGCACCAGCTCTACCACATGGCGGCAGAGCTGGGTGCATCCACCCTCGCCGCTGAATATTCGCGCTATGTGATAGACCTGAACCGCTCGTCCGACAATGCCAACCTGTATCCTGGGCAAGACACGACAGGTTTGTGCCCGGTCGATACCTTTGCCAAGCAGCCTTTGTATGCAGTAGAAAAGCTGCCGACAGAAGCAGAAGTACAACGCCGTATCGCGACATACTGGCAGCCATATCATCAGCAATTGCAGCAAGAGCTGCAGCGCTTGTTGAACCTGCATGGCAGAGTCGTATTATGGGATGCGCATTCCATTGCTTCGACGGTGCCACGCTTTTTCGAAGGCAAATTACCTGACCTGAACTTTGGTACTGCCGATCAACATTCCTGTGACCCCGGCATGCAAACGGCCATCGCCAATTGTCTGCAACAATCCGTTCATGCGAAAGTCTATTCGCATATATTCAATGGTCGTTTCAAAGGCGGTTTTATCACCCGCAATTATGGCAAGCCTGCGCACAACATCCATGCAGTGCAACTGGAAATGAGCCAGTGCATCTACATGAACGAAGCCGCCCCCTATGCATACCGACCCGACCTGGCTGCGCAGGTACAGCCCTTGCTGCAGCAGTTGCTGCAAGCCTGCCTGGACTGGAATACGAGACAAGGTGGCATAGCATGACAAGTCTGTATGCCCATCATGCCTTGTTACCGCAGGGCTGGACCAGCAATGTCCGTTTGCACTGGGACGAGAATGGTGATCTGAGCCAGATTGAGCTTGACGCTGCTTTGCAGGCACATGAGCATGAATATGAGCAGCAAGCCCAATGGGTGCTGCCCGGCATGAGCAATCTGCATTCGCATGCCTTCCAGCGCGCCATGGCAGGCATGACAGAAATGGCAAGTGAAGGTAAATACAACGGCAAAGACAGTTTCTGGACCTGGCGTGATCTCATGTATCGCTATGCGCTGCATATCACGCCGGAACAAATCCAGGCCATCGCTGCGCAGTTGTATGCAGAATGCCTGCGCCATGGCTATACGTCAGTTTGCGAATTCCATTACCTGCACCGCAATCAGGACGGCGATTTTTATGCACGCCCGGCCGAGATGGCAGAGCGCGTGATAGCCGCCGCAGCCCAGACCGGCATGGGTATCAGCATGCTGCCCGTTTTGTACAGCTACGCCGATTTTGGTGAGCTGGCTTTGCGTCATGATCAACGTCGCTTTTCCAGCAATGTGGCAGAGATCATGCAGCTGATAGAAGCGCTGGAAGGCAAGCGCAGTGCCCAGGTTGAAGTCGGCGTCGCCCCACATTCCCTGCGGGCCGCCAGTATCAGTCAGATACGTGAACTGGTGGCGGCGCTTCCTGCTGAACGTCCCATCCATATTCATATCGCCGAACAGCAAAAAGAAGTCGATGCCTGTATCGCTTACGCTGGCAAACGCCCGGTAGAACTCTTACTGGACAGCGGCCTGGTGGATCAACGCTGGTGCCTGGTACACGCCACCCATTTGAACAAGGTCGAAGTGCAGGGCATCGCCGCCAGTGGTGCGGTGGCGGGCATTTGCACGACTACGGAAGGCAATCTCGGCGATGGTTTTTTTGACTTGCCTGATTACATCGCTGCCGGTGGCCGCTTTGGTATCGGCAGTGACAGCCATGTGTCACAAAGCCCGGTAGAAGAATTGCGCTGGCTCGAATATGGCCAGCGCCTGCGCCTGCAAGGCCGCAATATCGCCAGCCTGCCAGCGCAGCGCAAGGTTGGTGATTTCTTATATCAGGCTGCCCTGCAGGGCGGAGCCCAGGCCAGTGGCCGCAAGCTGGGGCAACTGACGGTCGGCTATCGTGCCGACATGGTGGTGCTCGATGAAGATCATCCAAACCTGGCAGGCATTCATAGCGCAGATGTACTCAATACCTGGATATTTGCAGGCAATGATAATCTGGTGCGGGATGTGTATGTGGGGGGGCGGCAGGTGGTGGCTAATGGCAGACATGGTCAGCAGACCGAAATTCAGGCGGCATACAAAAACTGCATGGAAAAATTGCGCTCACTGTAAGCAGGTATTCTGATGCATCAAGTTCATGACCGTCGCATCAGATAGGGCAATTACATTACGCAGCAGGTCGGAAACGACCGATACCCTGATTGTCGATGAGTTGGGTCAGACTACGTTTTGCAGCGCCGATGTTTTTTAATCTCCAGGACCATTTGGTTTGTGCTTTTTGCTCTTTCAGTTTATCCCGGACAAATCTTAGATAATGTAATTCGTCTTCGTTACGGGCAAGTTCAGTGTCAGATATCAAGATATCCAACACTTTCTCGTTATGCTCAAAAAACTCTGGTTTTTTGTTGAGCCATATATTTTGAAAAAGTGCTTCAATCAAGAGTCTTTTGCCAGCGTTCGGATCGTCACTCTGGTTTCCTGGGTAATTTTCCAGGCAGGATTGGGCGCGGAGAAAAAGTTTGTTTTCCTTCTTTCTTTGCCAAAAAAAGATGCAAATGGCGACAACGATCATTGTCGCGGTAAATATCGCGACACCTAAGAATATGAAGGCGCCAAGAAGGACTAATACAATCCCGATTAATTTGAATTTGGCAAAGTAAATTCTTGGTTGGTAACCGAGCTTATCCGCTACCGTGCCTGTGAGCAGGAACAGAGCGGCCAAACTTGCATATTTTCCCGGAAACTCCATGTTTGGCCAAACCATGGTGATCAGAAAATAAATACCACCGACGATCGCTCCGGCGATCATGCCTTCAATATTGATAATCAAGATAAGTTACTATTTGGTATTAGTTTCGCAATCTCGCCGCCGCATCCCGCAACATTTTCTCCGTCGTTCCCCAATCCACGCAGGCATCGGTGACTGAGCAGCCGTATTTGAGCTGTGACAAATCAGCCGGGATAGGCTGGTTGCCAGCGACGATGTTGGATTCAATCATGACGCCGACGATATCCTTGTTGCCGTTGGCAATCTGATTGATGACATCGGCCATGACCAGGGGTTGCAGTTCCGGTTTTTTGTAGCTGTTGGCATGTGAGCAATCGACCACGATATTCGGTGGCAGCTTGGCCTTGGCCAGCGCTTGCTGGGCCATCGCGACAGATACCGTGTCATAGTTGGGGCGGTCACCGCCGCCGCGCAACACCACGTGGCCATATTGATTGCCGCTGGTGCGCACGATAGACACGCGGCCCTGGCCATTCAAGCCCAGGAAGGAATGTGGATGCGATGCCGACAAAATTGCATTGATGGCGATGCTGATGTCGCCATCCGTGCCGTTTTTAAAGCCCACCGGTGTCGACAAGCCAGACGACATTTCACGGTGGGTTTGTGATTCCGTGGTACGGGCACCGATGGCAGTCCAGGCGATCAGGTCACCCAGGTATTGTGGCGAAATCGGGTCCAGCGCTTCGGTGCCGGTCGGCAGGCCGAGTTCACAGACATCCAGCAAGAACTGGCGGGCTTTTTCCATGCCTTCATCGACGCGGAAAGAATCATCCATGTACGGGTCATTGATATAGCCTTTCCAGCCTGTGGTGGTACGTGGTTTTTCAAAATAGACACGCATCACCAGCAACATCACGTCCTTGACTTCTTCCTGCAGGGCTTTCAGGCGGCGTGCATAATCCAAACCTGCGACCGGGTCATGGATGGAGCAGGGGCCTACCACGACAAACAGACGCTTGTCTTTGCGTTCCAGAATATTACGCAGGCTTTCGCGGCTTTGTTCCACCACATCGCCAGCCAGGTCGCTGAGTGGCAGGCGGGCATGTAATTCTTCCGGGGTGGGCATGTTCTCGAAAGAACTGACGTTGATGTTTTCCAGTATGGTATGTGTCATGTTAGGCAAGAGGTTGTAACGTTAATTTTGGCCTACATTATGACCTAATCCGGGGCATTGATTGCTATTGCCTAATCACAAATGCGCTTAATTACTACGCATCTGTTCTGTTTCAGTAGGGGATAAATCCCTTAAAATCAGGAATGCATCACGCTTTTTGCTCACCGATATGACAGAACGACCATGTTAAGCTCCGCGCAACGACAAGAATTTGATACCCAGGGTTTTCTGGTTTTACGACAACAGGCCGCCGCCAGCCTATGTGAAGACATCATCGTCATTGCTGAACAGCAACTGGCTGACGATGTGCAACCCATAGAATACGAGGCCGATACCCGTTACCCTGGCGCACCGGCGTCGCGTGATGCCGAAGGTGGCGGCACTGCCAGGCGGTTGTTGCAGGCATATGCACGCGACCAGCGTATAGCACAATGGGCAAACAGCCAGGCACTGGGTAAGCCATTACTGCAATTGCTGGGCCAGGGCGCGCTGATGTCGCAAGCCCACCATAACTGCATCATGACCAAGCAGCCGCAGTATTCGACGGCAACCGGCTGGCACCGCGACAGCCGTTACTGGAACTTTCAGCGGGCAGAACTGGTGTCTGCCTGGCTTGCCTTGCGCAATGAAACCCTGGACAATGGTTGCCTGCTGGTCATCCCCGGCTCACACAAACTGGAGATTGATGCCAGTCAGCTGGATGCCAAGCAATTTTTGCTGACGGACTTGCCGCAAAACCAGGGCTTGCTGGCACGCGCTCAGCCAGTCCCACTGCAGCAGGGCGATGTATTGCTTTTCCACAGCAATTTATTCCACGCCGCTGGCAAAAACCAGACTACCGCCACCAAGTTTGCCCTGGTCTTTACCTATCGCGCTGCTGATAATCCACCGCTTCCCGCTACCAGGTCTGCAGCTTTTCCAGAGATTGCCATCTAAAATTTGCGCTATGATGAAATAAAGCGGCATGCAGGGCAATTGTGTAAGGAATTTGCCAATGCACCGACCAATGGTGATACGGCGGTGTTCCCGCCATTCCGATTACGCTACATCGTGGAGAACAATATGTCCAAGCTCACCAAATTCCTTGCCGCCGCTCTGTTGATGGCTTTGCCATTTATTGGCTCGCTCAGTCAGGCTGCCAGCAAGGAAGAATTTCCTGCCAAGCCCATGCTGACCGGTACCATGCTCAACGGTAAGCCATTCAAGCTCAATACCGGCAAGGGCGACGTGGTGCTGGTGACATTCTGGGCAACCTGGTGCCCGACTTGCCGTGCAGAAATGCCGACCTTCCGCAAATTTTATGAAGCCAATAAAAAAGCCGGCTTTGAACTGGTGACAGTCAGTATTGACGACGCCATGTCGGATATTGATGACTATTCAAAACTCTCGACCTGGATAAGCAAATCCAGCCAGAACTTCCCTTCGTTGTGGCGTAATGCCCCCAACTACAAAGACAATTTCGGCAAAGTCTTTGCTACCCCGACAGCCTTTCTGATCGGTCGGGATGGCAAGATCATAGAATCATTCAAAGGCGCCATCAAGCCTGACCAATGGGCGCATATCAAATCCCTTATTGACGCGGGTGCGCCTGCCAAAGGCTGAAAACTCTCCTGCCTCCTTCGTTCTGCAGGCAATATAAAAATGACGCGACCCCGCGTCATTTTTTTGCTCAATTTACCACCATGTTGTCATCAGGCTTGCCACTTGTTGCTATTAAAGTTAACATGGGGAAATAGGGTATTGCCCGGATGAAATGTTCGGGCCTGCCTTTTGCTTGTTTATCTGCTGTTCTTCTTCGGTTATTTAAAAATTGTCACCGCGCATGTGTGCGCTTGCATCAGTGACGCCCGAAGTTTGCGGTGTTAATGGTAGGTAATGGTGAGCTCAATGAGAGTGTTACAGACATGGTTGTGAAGAGTCTGAAGTGGCTGAAATGTGTACAAGTGGTCTGCCTACTCATACTGTGCATGGGCGCATCACTGCACCATGCATGTGCTAAAGACGGGGGCAAAGAGGTGGTCGTTCTGACCATCGATCCAGTGGACAGCAGTGGTCAGCCGGTGCCCATGAAAAAGTTGACCACGCTTTTCGAATTTATCGAGCGCGACCAGGGCATCAAAATACAGCATGTGCGCTATCCCTGGCCGCGTGCTCTGATCGCCGCAGAAAATGGCGAGGGGGTGTTATTTGGCGTCAGCAAAACCAGGGAAAGAGAGCGGCTGTTCCATTTCTCACTGCCTGTGCATTCCAAATACATCTTCCTGGTGACCAGAAGCGATGCCACGTTCAAGTTTAATTCCCTGGTTGACCTGAAAGGCAAGACCATAGGCATGCCGCGCGGCATCAGCCTTGGTGATGATTTTGATGCTCTCAAGGACAATTTTTTTACCGTCGAGCCTGACAATAATGCACCCGTTTCACGCGTCTACAAATTGCTCTTTCGCCGCATGGATGTCGCGGTTTTCAGTTCATTGAGTAAAAACCCCCGTGAGCTGGGAGCACGCCTGCAAAAAATACGGGATGCACATGACGGCGGCATGCCCCCCATGGACAAAGTGCAGCTCAGCGTCTTGCCCAAACCGCTAATGATAGACACCATGCATTTTGCCGTAAGGTCGGACAAGGATGACGGCATCATCAATAAATTAAATGTCGCCATCCAGAAAGCGAGAAAGAAGGGTTTGCTGGAAGAGTTGCGCTAGTTCAGGCTTACGTCATATTCAGATGTTTTCCAGCGCGATCAATTCCTGCACTGTCTGGCGACGGCGTATCTGCCTGATCTGTTCACCGTCGACCAATACTTCCGGTATCAAAGGACGCGAATTGTAGTTGGATGACATGCTGGCCCCGTAGGCACCGGCATCGTGGAAGACGAACAGGTCGCCAATTTCACAGGCTGGCAAATCCTGGGTCGTGACCACGCCACCATCTTCCTGCGTGAAGACATCGCCAGATTCGCACAAAGGCCCGGCCACCACTGTCGGGCGCAGAACGCCGGTGCGTGGCGTGCCGTCTGCTGCGTGAGTGCTGATGCGATGAAAGCTGCCATACATGGAAGGGCGCACCAGGTCATTGAAGCCGGCATCGACCAGAGCGAAGAAATTGTTGCCCACCTGTTTTTGCGCCCGCAGTTCAGAGATCAGGATGCCGGATTGTGCCACCAGAAAACGTCCAGGTTCAATTTCCATGCTGATCTTGTGTCCCAGCAGGGCTTCGATTTCTTTTCTGGCCTTGTCCCAGATATCAAAATAATGCGCTGTATCCACCGCTGGTTCATCACCGCGATAAGGGATGGACAAACCGCCGCCGATGGAAATCGCCTGCAAATCGCGTTGGCAGATTTTTACTTGCGCAATCATGGCATCGCAAACGCTTTGCAAATGGTCGTAATCAACGCCAGAGCCGATATGCATGTGCAGGCCCACCAGTGTCAGACGATATTGATCAATGATGGCCAGCGCATGCTGCAATTCTTCATGCCAGATGCCGTGTTTGCTTTGCTCGCCGCCGGTATTGGTCTTGCGGCTGTGGCCATGGCCAAAGCCGGGGTTGATACGCAGCCAGACGGCATGGCCGGGGTGCGCCTGTCCCAGCTGTTCCAGCATTTGCGGCGAACCGCAATTCACCGGGATATTCAATTCCACTACACGCTTCAAGGTGGCGCGGTCCAGCAGATCCGCCGTAAACACGATAGGCGCATGGCCGCCCGCTGCCGCCTGACTGGCATAGCCTGCTGCCAGTGCACGTTCCACTTCACCCATGGATACTGAATCCACCATCACGCCTTCTTCACGCATCAGGCGCAGCAGGTGGATATTGCTGGATGCCTTTTGGGCAAAGCGAATCACATCAAATTGTCGCAGGCGGGCAATTTGTGCTCTTATAACTGTGGCATCATAGGCCCAGCAAGGTGTCTGGAATTCATTCGCAATGCGGGCAAGCTGATCGGCGCTGATAGTAGTCATGGCAGTTTTCTGGGACTTGATGAGTATTAGTGAGGACTTTCGCAAAATTGTCCCAGCAAGGCTATCGCTTTTAGGAAACCTCCCTTGCAAGGGAGGTTTGTTTCGTCGGCAGGCAACATGTTGCCTGAAACCCCGACTACACCGTCAGCGACGAAGACAGTACTTTAGTACCGAATCTTGCTAAATGCGGAGCTGCAACGCAGCTGGGGCGGTTTTGCGTAAGTCCCATTAGTGTAAGCTCTACTTTAACAAGTACAATTCAGAGTATGAATGGGATTCCATAAGGATTTTGTTCGCAATCCGTGGATTTGATTCGAAAAGAACGCGAAATACCTATGAACTCAAAAATCGATCAGTTTGATCAAAAAATCCTGCAATTATTGCAACAGGATGCCCGTATCTCCCATGCTGAAATCGGTCGCCAGATTCATCTCAGCCAGCCTGCCGTGTCCGAGCGCATCAAACGGCTGGAAGCGGCACAGGTTATCCGTGCCTATCGGGCGGATATTAATCCCAAGGCGCTGGGCTATCAAATTACTGCCATGATCAGGCTGTCCACACGGCAGGGCAGGCCGTATGCCCAGTATGTTGCCAATTGCCCGGAAATTATCGATTGTTATACTGTCACCGGTGAAGATGGTGCTGTCATGCGTGTACTTGCCAGCGATGTGGAACATCTGCAACGCATCATCAATGAACTGAATGTATTTGGCTCCACCTCAACCGCCATCGTGTTGACGACCCATGTTGCCGGCAAACCCATCACGGTGCCGGCCATAGATTAAAAAACAGAACCTGCTTCAGGCAGTCCATATTGCTACCCCTTATTTTGGAAGGATATCTCATGCAAAAACACACTAACTTTTCTCTTGCGCTGCTGGCGGCACTGGTTTTGCAGGCGGCCTTTACCTGTACAACGGCCTATGCCGACGATACCGCAACGGCTGACAATGGCATTACCCCGTATCGTCCGTCTGTCTCCAATTCCGCCCAGTTACCGGTGGAAGGGCAACTGGAACTGGAAATGGGTATTCTGTCTGCACGGTCCGACGCTGCCCGTAACCAGAGCCTGCCCTATCTGTTCAAGCTGGCTTTTTCCAAGGAATGGGGCGTTTTGCTGGGTGGTTCTGCCCGCGTCGTCAACGATGACGGTGCTGGCCAGCGCGACCAGGGTTTTGGCGATACCTCATTGATCATCAAGCGCGCTTTCATCATCAATGACGAAACCGCTCTGGGTCTTGAGTTCGGCAATAAATTCCCGACCGCCGGCCAACCCCTGGGTTCCGGCAAATCCGACTGGACCATCAATGGCATCGTCAGCCAGGACCTGGGCAAGATCCATGTTGACGTGAACCTGAATGCAACCCACCTGGGCGCCGCCGATGCCGGTACGTCACACTGGCAAAATGGCCTGTCAAGCGCATTCTCTACCGCACTGGCCGATAAATGGAACCTGACTGCCGAATGGGCTGGCTGGCGGCAGGCCGGCACCAAAAACCAGGGCCAGGCATTGTTCGCCCTTACCTATAGTCCTAACAAACGCATGACGCTGGACGCTGGACTGATCAAAGGCTTGACCAGTGCATCTCCGGATCGGTCCTGGTTTGCCGGGATCGTCATTCCCGTCTCCAAACTGTGGTAATGCTTGCTTTTGTTTGATACGGAGTAAACTGCGGCGATATAAACCTGCTTTGTACAGAAGCCTTATAATCAGGGCCTACGTAAAATTGTCGCAGTCTGTTCGTCTTTAGCTTGGAAGTCATATGCTGGCACCTTCTTCACCTCGCAAATTTGCCCTGTTTTCTGTCATCGCCGTTGTGGCATTGGCAGTCCTGGGCTACCTGTTTTATCAGTCGCTGGGCAGCAAGCAGGCCATGCCGGATGTCAGTTTCACCAACCTCAAAGGTGAAAAAATCTCGGCGCAAAGCCTGCGTGGCAAGGTGGTCATGGTGAATTTCTGGGCGACCTCTTGCAGCACTTGCGTGGCAGAAATGCCAAAAATGATAGAGACCTACAACAAATACAATAAGCAGGGGCTGGAATTCGTGGCCGTGGCGATGAGCTATGACCGACCCGATTACGTCCTCAACTATAGCGAAACCAGGAAACTGCCTTTCCACGTAGCGCTGGACTCGCAGGGCAAGCTGGCGCAGTCATTTGGTGATGTCAAGTTGACACCCACCACCTATGTCATCGACAAGCAAGGCAATATCCTGAAACGCTATGTCGGCGAACCTTCATTTGCCGAATTGCACACCCTGCTGGAAAAAGCCCTGGCTGCCTGATTAACCCTGGCCTGGCGCTGTCTGATTTAACTGCCGCAGCCAGCCGTCGCGCGCTGTAGCCAATGCAGCCTGTAACTGGGCCGCAATAACTGGGTGGGCGACGATTCCATCTTCATCCAGTCCGCCACCTATCACCGCTACTGTCACTGATGCCGCCTCTATAATTTGGGCCGACATCACCGTCAGTATTTCTCTCAATGCCGCGTCGGCATGTGTTGCCCTGGGGGATGCATTCAAGACCATCACCGGTTTATTGACAAATACATCGCTGCTGACGGTCCAGTCCAGCGCATTTTTCATGACGCCGGTGATACCGTGCGCATATTCCGGGCTGGCGATCAGTACCACGTCAGCACTGGCAATCTGCTGCTTAAAATCGGCCACGCTGGCAGGTGGGCAGGCATCCAGATCAGGGTTAAACATGGGCAAGCCTGCCATACCGGCAAATTCTTGTATCACCATGTCTGCTGTTGCCAGGCGCTGGATGGCGCGTATCAGCATGGCGTTGAGTGAGGCGGCGCGCAGGCTGCCGCAAATGGCCAATAGCTTCATTCAGGATTCTTCAGCGAAAGCCGGGTTTGCAAAACCGTATTATGGGTTAATTTGCCCATTGCCGTTTTGACTCCATGTTTGGTCAACACGCCCTCACGCGTAAGTCCTGTTGAAATAAGCCAAAAAGCAACTTCTTGTAAAAATTCAATGCTGATCTTCATTTTGCAGCTATTCTTTGATTGACCCGCCAGCACAGGCAGTTTATTTTTTAGCCGGATAATAAAAAGGGTGGATAGATGTCGGCGTCTTATAGCAATGATGAAATAGAAGACAAGTTTTTTTTACTCGGGCAAAGGGAAATCCTGGGTGCCATGAACGATCTGGCACACCGGCGCGAGCCCGTGACCGTTTATTTTAATGATGGCAAGCAATTTATTGTCACCATGATCCTGTCTGCCAGATCGGATGGCCTGGTGTTTGATATTGGCGGGGACGCCCGTTCGAATAAATTGCTGGAACAGGCCAAGACCTGTGTTTTCCTGGCTTTGCCGGAAGGCATACGTGTACAGTTTTCTGGTATTGATCCGCAACGCTTCGAATGGGGTGATCAGGATGCCTTCTGGGTGCCTATTCCCAAACGCATCATTCGCATGCAAAGGCGTGAATATTTCCGCAATCAGCTTCCCATTATTGACCCGCTGATGGTCAAGCTGTATGACGAGAAGGGACAGATGACCGCTGAATGGCCGATTTATGACCTCAGCGTCGGTGGCCTGAGCGTGCAGTTAAACAGCCCGCCAGAATTCAAACTGCAACACCGCATCGCCAAAATGCTGATCGTGCTGGGTGCCAAAAATGTGGTCCATTGTGAAGGCGTGGTGCGCCATATCACGCCTATGGACAGGGTCAAATTCGGTAAGCACCGCGTTGGTATCAGTTTCCAGAAACTGCCCCATCATATGGATGTGGCGATTCAAAAGCATATCAACCAACTCGAATATGAACGGCACAAGCTCGAAGTCAAGTAGGCAGGACTGGTTGGCTGCCTGGACCCTCATCCAACCTGTATCCAACCCGCAGCCTTCACCGCAGCGATGATGCTGATGCAAAGCAGCGCGGTACCGGCACTCAGACATAATTGCATGAATGGCAGGCTGCCAAAGTAAAACAATTGCGTGAGTGCCGGCACGAACAAACCCAGCGACAAAATCAGCAGGGCAGACGCTACTACCCACCATAATACCGGGTTGGGCAAGCGCAGATTGCGTAGCAAGCTGGTCGACAGACTGCGGTTAATCAAGATCAGGCCCAGATTGCCCAGCACCATCGTGGTAAATGCCATGGCGCGTGCCTGATTGGTATCCATGCCCTCGCTGCGCGCAAGGTAGAACATGCCAACCACCGCCGCCAGCAGAGCCAATCCTTGCAGCAGGCCTTTCCATAAAACCTGGCGGTTGAAGATGCTCGCATTCTGCTTGCGTGGTGGTCGCCGCATCACATCTTTTTCTTCCTGTTCTGCTTCAAAAACCAGCGAGCAAGTAGGGTCGATAATCAATTGCAGCACCAGGATATGCACTGGCATCAGCACTACTGGCCACCCCATCAAGACCGGGATAAACGACATCCCTATCACCGGGATATGCACGGCCACGATAAAGGCGATAGTTTTTCTCAGGTTATCAAAAATCCGGCGCCCCAGGCGTATCGCTGCCACGATGGCGGCGAAGTCATCATCCAGCAACACCATGGCAGCCGATTCGCGCGCGACATCGGTGCCGCGTTTGCCCATGGCGATGCCGATATGGGCCGCCTTCAGCGCTGGTGCATCGTTGACGCCGTCACCCGTCATCGCTACGATTTCACCTGATGTCTTCAAGGCATTCACCAGCCGTAATTTCTGTTCGGGGGCGACACGACAAAAGATAGCCACATCGCGTATGCCTTGCTGCAACTGTGCCTCATCCATGGCAAGCAATTCGCTGCCCGTGATGACCCCGCCAGGTGATACCAGGCCGCATTGCGCGGCTATATTTTTTGCCGTGGCCGGGTAGTCACCGGTAATCATGACCACCCTGATACCGGCCGTCTGACATTCGCGGATAGCTTCTGGCACACCTGCACGTATCGGGTCTGCCAGGGCAATCAGGCCCAGTAGCTGGAATTCAAAATCATGTTGTATCGGCGGCAGATTTTCTGGCAAATTTTCGGCTGACGCGGCAGTCACCGCAATCGGTATTTGCGCTGGACGAAAGGTCGCTCTCGCCACACCCAGCACGCGCAAGCCCTGTTCCGCCATCAGGTTCACCTGGAGCATCAGTTCTTGCACTTGCTCTTTGGGTAAATGGCATAAATCGGCGATGGCTTCGGGTGCGCCCTTGGCGGCAATAATGTATTGCTCTTTGTCTTCAGACGCCCACACGCGTGACATTGCCAGCAGCTCTTTGGACAAGGGATATTCATCAATCAAACCCCAGCTACCGTGCAAGTGTTCAGTCTGGCCCAGCTTGCTTAGTCCGGCAGTTTGTATGGCGACCTCCATGGGGTCAAAGGGTTCACGGTGGCTGGCCAGAATTGCATATTCAAGCACCTCGTGGCAATCTTCAGGCAAGTCTGTCTGAGCATGACCGCAGTCAAACACTTTACCCGCAGCGAACAAACGTGCCACTGCCATTTTGTTCTGTGTCAGCGTGCCGGTTTTGTCTACGCATAAAACCGTTGTTGCTCCCAAAGTCTCTATCACGGGTATGCGGCGTGTCAGTACCCGCTGTTTGGCAATGCGCCAGGCACCAATGCCCAGGAACAGCGTCAATACCACAGGCAACTCTTCCGGGATCAGCGCCATCGCAAAGGTCAGGCCGACCAGTGCGCCGGCTAGCCAGTCGCTACGGCTAAAACCAAACCAAAGTGCCAGCAAAATCGCCAGCGCCAGGCTGCCCAGGGCAACATATTTCACCACTCTGGCGGTTTCCGCTTGCACGCGCGTAGGCGTCACATCGACCGATTGCAATGCCTTCCCTATGCTGCCTATGGCCGTGCTGCTACCCGTCGCCAGCACAATAGCCGTACCCTTGCCCTGTACCACCATGCTACCGGCAAAGACAAATGGCGTGTCAGTGCCACCGGCGCTTACCATCGCCATGGGCAGCGTAGCGGCAGCAGCTTTACTGACAGGTAGCGATTCACCGGTCAGCAAAGATTCATCCACCGTCATGTTCAGGCAAGACAGCAGCACGGCATCGGCAGGCACGCGGTCACCTTCGGCCAGCAACACGACATCGCCTGGCACCACTGCACGCCCCGGCACCGATTGCAACTGACCGTTGCGCAGTACCTGTGCCCGCGGGCTGGACATATCGCGTAGCGCTTCCAATGCTCTTTCAGTCTTGTGTCCCTGAAAAAAAGTGATACCGATAATGACAAACACAAATGCCAGCAAAACCAGCGCTTCGCTGATATCACCCAGAAACAGATAAATCCCGCCGCAGCCTATCAGCAGCAGCAACATGGGTTCGCCCAGTACCTTGCCGGCGATGTGCCAGTTATTCGCCGGTTTGGAAGTGGGTAATTCATTCGCACCAACGGTAAGCAGACGTTGTGCCGCTTCCTGTTCAGTCAGACCATCGGCTACTGTCGTTGTCATGTTCGCTTCACCTTTTGATAAACCGGATGGGAAAGGTTTATTAGTAAAGTAATTTATAACAAATACTGTTGTAGAAGTGGCTAACTCCTGCTGCCCTGATATACATCATCATGTTGCTCTCTGGAATGCAGATAAAAATGCTGCTAAAGTAAGCACAATATGCCCCAGGAGACTGAAGCGATGATGACAATAGAGCAAATACGCGAACAAGTAGAAAAAACCTTTCGCGACGAGGCCGATTTTGATGACACCATGGAATTGCTGGAGGCGCATATGGCAGCCAATCCTGGTGACGCGGAATTGTTGCGCATGCGAATCGCCTTGTTTGACGCCGCCTATGACCATGTCGCCGCCTGGAAAGACAGAAAAACCCTGTTGGCATTGCAGCCCGAAGACCTGGATAACCAGTTAGCCATGCTGTCACGCCAGCACCGCTCTGCACACTGGATCGCCGACGATGCCTTTGCCGAAAGAATGCAGGCCTTGTCTCCGGATGATGATAGTGACGACAGTGACGATGACGGCGATAGTGACGAAGACGAAGAGGTCGAACCCGCTGATCCGGAACTTGAAGCCGCTCTGACCGCCTTGCAAGACGAGGCCGATGCTTACGCCGATGTGCTGCAAAATGAAGCCATCAATGGCTTCCTGCAAATGATGGCGGTTCACGCCCCAGATGCCGGCAGCGCAAGCAAAATACTGGCTGCGTGGGCAGACACCAGCATCTGGAACCCGTGGCAACATTACACACTGATTCTGCAAGCACTGGCAGCCCATCCGCATGAAGTCGCTTTCAAAAAAGAAAAAGCCAGACTGCTGATTTCACTGTGTGATACAACTGAAGAAGACAGCGTTAAAACACCCATCGGTTATTTTGAACACATGATAGCCGGGCGTTACCATGCCACCTCCGTCTACCACGCCATTGCCGCCATCGATGAAGTGGATGGCCTGGACAAAGACCCCGTGCTACTGACAAGTAAGGCACAACTGTTAAAAACCCTGGATGATTATCCTGCCGCTGCAAGCTGTCTCAGACAGGCTGGCATCGCCTATGCAGCGGCTTTGCAAAGTGCCGACCAGGAACAGCGTGAAGACTTGCAGTCCAATTTGTCCGAGGTGTTGCGTGATGCAGCCGCCTGTGAAGGTGGGCGCCAAGCCGTGCATGCCGCGCATTTCGCCGAACTGGATTCATCCATGGCGCGCCTGAATGATTTACCAGACATGCTCATGGGCAAGGGCAAGGACGATGCCGTCAACAATATGGCAGGCCCCCTGGCCGAGTTGAAATCCAGCCTGACAGAATGGCAGGTCGCCAGCAATAATCAGCCAGTCGGACCAAGCGAAGAAGAAATGCTGAAACTAAAAAACATCGCCACCAAAATAGCCAATTCCAGCATGAGCCTGGTTAGCTGGGATCAAATCGATATCCTGCCTATGGAAATAGCAGACTTTGCAGAAGAAATACCCCCTTGGTTTGACGAGATGGTGGCGGTATTAAACAAGACCAGCTTACAGTTTTTATCCTGGTTTCAAAACATGTCCAATGTGGCCGCACTGAAACGCGAAGCACCTGGCCAGTGCTGGCTGTCACCCTCGCATGACTTTGCATTGACGATCGAAGCCACTGGCAGGGTACGCCTGAAACGTTGCCTGAGCATGTTCAGTGATGGCAGCCTGATGTTGACCTCAGATGGTCGTGGAAGTACTTACTATGTCAGCGGTCCGCATGTGCACAGCTTTGGTGTTTTCAAATCCACCCCTCTGAACGACATGCTGGCCTTGCACCATGCGCGCGTGCAGGAGTATCTGGCAGGCAGGCCCGGCATCAGCATCCAACCCATGGATAGCCTGAACAGTGTAGAAGAATTTGAAAACCGTCTGCGCAGCCACAGCCGCGAATTCCGTCTTGCAAACGGTATGACCGATCCTGAAATACGTGGCATGAATGTCAAGTTCAATGACTTTTTTGCGATAGAGCTGAAGCGGGAAGTGGCTGATCGCATCGCCGCATTGACGCATTGACGGCGGCTGCCCATCCATAAAATTCATGCAGCAAAGATATAGAAAAATATTTCTAGACAAAAGTTTCTAGAACATTTATTCTGCTTACATTCTCACATCAGGATGTCAGGCATGTCGTCTCCCGGTCAAAAATCCATCATTCCCAAGCCCACCGCTTCCGAGCTGAATTTGCTCAAGGTCTTGTGGCAGCAAGGCCCCCTGAATGCCAAGCAGGTGCATGAGGCCGTGCAGGCCGAGCGCCCCGATCTGGCCTATGCCACCGTGCTGCGGCATTTGCAGATCATGCATGGCAAAGGCATCTTGACGCGCGACGAAAGTCAGCGCTCACATATCTATGCACCTTCGCAAGAGCAGGATTCGCTACAGACCAACCTGCTCAAGGACATGATACAAAAAGTCTTTGCCGGCTCTGGCAAAGACCTGGTGCTGGCAGCCCTGCGCGGCCATGTCAGCGCACAAGAGCGCGACGAGATAGAACAAATTCTTCAGGATGAGAAAAAATCATGATGTCTGCGCATACCCTTGCTGAACTGCTGGGCTGGCCATTGCTGCACTTTATCTGGCAAGGCGCACTGATCGCCAGTGTCAGCGCCATTTTGCTGGCGCTATGCCGTAATGCGCGGCCACAACTGCGTTACCTGATTGCCTGTCTTGCCATGTTGCTGTGCCTGTTGTGGCCAGCGCTGGGCGTGTTCCAGCAATGGCAGTCACCGCAAGCCATGAGTTTGGAAGCAGCCCTGCAACTGGCCGCAAATAGCGCGTTGCCGCTGGATCTGGTCTGGGTACGTGAAAGCGCACTGGCTGCCCATATAGAAAATTATCTGCCACTGATTGTTGCCATCTGGAGCGCCGGTGTTGCCCTGATGCTGGCACGTCTGGGCCTGGGCCTGTTATGGGTGTACCGGCTGGGCAAACATCAGCCACAGCCGCAACAGGATTGCTTGTTGCAGGCTCGCCAGTGGCAGGCACGCACCAGCCAGATGGCACAGCAATTTGCCATCGGCCGCCGGGTACAGTTACAGTTCCAGCAGCAACTGGTCAGCCCCATCACCTATGGCTGTTTCAGGCCAGTGATATTGATGCCAGCCTCTTTGCTGAGCGGCATGCCTTACGACATGATAGAAGCGCTGCTGGCGCATGAACTGGGGCATATCAAACGCTGGGATTATCTGGTGAACCTGTTGCAAAACCTGGTGCTGGCGATGCTGTTCTATCACCCGGCGGTATGGTGGTTGTCGAAACGCATCAATGCCGAAAGAGAATTGATTGCCGATGACCTGGCCATCAGCGCCGTTGGCCAGTCGCGCCCCCTGGCCCGTGCTTTGCAATGGCTGGACAAATTGCAGATCGCTGCGCTGCCTGTGCCTGCCATGGCAGCCCACGGCGGCGACCTGCTGTCGCGCATCAAACGCCTGATACGCCCCGATGCCCAACCCTGGCACTGGAAGATGGCCGTACCCGTATTGGGCATAGGCATGGCCCTGGTCTTGCTGTTGCAAACCCAATTGATATCCCGTGCCGAAGCCCTGCCGCAGACGGCAGGCAACGACCAGCCAGCAACGCAGATGGCAACACAGGTGACAACACCAGCAGCGCAAGCTGCTAGCCCGCACAGGACAGCGTATGTACAAACCCAGTCAGAACATGTACTGGTCATGGATGAACAAAGCGGCAAAATCCTGTTGTCTAAAAATGCAGACAGCATGGTGCCCATCGCATCGCTATCCAAATTGATGACAGCCATGCTCACGCTGGATGCCGGGCTGGACACGAATGAAGCCATCACCATCAGCAAAGAAGACATGCTGGTGGTTCAAAACAGCCAGGTGAAGTTAGCACCGGGCATGGTCTTGTCGCGCCAAAACCTGCTTGAACTGGCGCTGATCCCATCCAGCAATACCGCCGCCAAAGCCCTGGCCAGAACTTACCCTGGTGGCGAAGCCGCATTTGCCACCGCCTTGCAACAAAAAATCGCCAGCCTCAAGCTACAACAAACCCACCTGGAAGAAGCCACTGGCACCTCATCCAAAAACCGCGCCAGTGCCAGCGACTTGGCACGCATCGTCAAAGAAGCTGCGGGCTACCCGGAATTGCGCAGGCTCACCAGCAGCAGTCAAGGGGCCATCACCATCGCCGGCAAAACCCAGGAATACCAAAGCACCAATCCCCTCACATCCAACAAGGACTGGGGCATCTCGCTGTCTAAAACCGGTTATTCCAAGGCGGCAGGCCGTTGCCTGGTGATGCGCACCAGTGTTGCCGGCAAGCCCGTCATCATGGTTTTGCTGAATGCAAAAAATGTGGATATCCGCAATGACGATGTCCACCACATCCGGGCGATGCTAGACCCGGCGCCATCTAGCTAAGAAACTCTTTCCCCTCATTTTTTGACAGTGAAACTTTGCGCCACACCAGGCGCAAGGGGCTGTCATTCCCTGAACAAACATCCACACACATTGATGAAAGCACACAGCATGTTGTTGAGATTAACCAGATTCCCCTTGTCGCGCATTGCACTGGCAGCGCTATCCCTGTTCGTTGGTAGGCAGGCGCTGGCCCAGGCACCTGCCATCAATGGCAATGGCCAGCAAGTCGACATCACTGCCAAACCCCAGCAGGTGCGTGAACGCCAGGACGACGTCGGCCTGCGCAGCACCTATGGCCGTGAAGACATAGAAAAATATGGCGACAGCAACCTCAGCGACGTCCTGAAACGCCTGCCCGGCATCAGCGTTACCGAAAGCAAAGGCAAGGGCGCAGAAATCCGCATGCGGGGCCTGGGCAATGGCTATACCCAAATCTTGCTGAACGGCCAGGCCATACCCAATGGCTTTACCATCGACAGCATTGCCCCCGATCTGATAGAAAAAATCGAAGTCATGCGCGTGGCCGGTGCCGACGTCAGTGCCCAAAGCATAGCCGGTACCATCAACATCGTACTCAAGAAAAAAAGCAGTAATCAATCGTCAGAAATAAAATCCAGCGCAGGCCTGCAGGCCGGGCGCGTGTCTGGCAATGCATCCTGGAGTATCGCCGACCATCTGCCTGCCGCCATTGCAGACCTGGCAGACATCAACTATGTATTTGCAGGCAGCATCGACAGCACGACGAACGATGTCAATGACGTACTGCGCGAAGGCCAGTACAGCCTGTCTGCTAGCAAGCAGTGGCAAGCACTGGCCGACAGGCAACTGCAGCAAACACAGCAAAACCGCCGCGACGCCATCAGCCTGACACCACGCCTGAACTGGAAAATCGATGCCCAAAACAGCCTCAACTGGCAGGTCTATGTCAACTATGCGCGACTGGAAACTGTCAAGTCTGAAAAAGAAACAAGCCTGCTGGGCGCTACTACAGAATTCCCTGACAACCGCGCCCTTTGGGCTGCCCATATCTTCACCAGCCGTAACGACATCAACTGGGAACGCCGCCTGGCAGACAGCGCCAGGTTAAACCTTAACTGGGGCTGGAACCATTTTGACCGCGATGCCAAATTCCAGTTCTGGGGCAATGACAGCCAGGGCAGACAGACCGAACATCGCTATGTGACCGGTGACGCCAATGAAAACGAATATCGCTTCAGTGGCAAATACCTGGCACCATATTCAGAAAACCATGTACTCAGCCTGGGGTGGGACAGCAGCCGTAGCGCACGCACCGAAGGCCGGGACGAAACCGACGTCGACATCGCTACCGGCAACATCACGCCAGACAATCATCATTATCAGGCTGGCCTGGCCAAACTGGCCGTCTATCTGCAAGATGAATGGACCATCAATGCCGCCTGGTCTGCCTATCTGGGTTTGCGCTGGGAACGCATCACCACCAATAGCCGCGAGGCAGGTGAATTTGATGTTGAGAACCGCTCCACCATGCTCAGCCCCATACTGCAAAGTGTGTGGAAGCTGGATGCAAAAAGGCAATGGCGCTTTGCCCTGAACCGCAGCTTCAAACTGCCTACCGTCGCCAACCTGGTGCCACGCCGCTTTCGCGTCGACAACAACAATACCCCGCTGAACGCCGACTTTCAGGGCAACCCCCGCTTGCGTCCCGAACGTGCCTCGGGCCTGGACGTCGCCTATGAACATTACCTGACTGAATCCAGCCTTGTCAGTATCAATACCTACTGGCGCCGCATACAAGACGTGATGCTGGAACAACCAGCGCAAAACGGCAGTACCTGGCTCTCGATGGTTAACAATAGCGGGCACGCCAAAGTCATCGGGCTGGAAGTTGAAATCAAAACCAAGCTGCAAGAATTGTCCCCCGGTTTGCCGCCGCTGGAACTGCGCGCCAACGCCAACCGCAACTGGTCAACCGTGGACCAGGTAACGGGGCCAAACAACCGCCTGGCGCATCAGACTGGCCTGCTGATCAGTACCGGGGCCGACTACCAAATCAACCCTGCCTGGCGCACAGGGGCAGACTTCAGCTTCCAGGCAGCGGACCAGATACACGAATCCACCTACATCAATACCCACACCGGCCCCAAACGCAACCTGGATATCTATCTAAGCTGGAAACAAAGCAAACAAAGCCAGTGGCGCTTTTCAGTCACCAATGTCTTGCAGCAAGACCGGCTGGTCAGTGGCGACTACACCAACGACACCGCACGCTGGACCGATGCCGGGCGCGAACAATCGGCACGGACCTGGCGCGTGGTGTGGGAATGGCGCATGTGATGCAAGCCTGTAGAGCAAGTACATCAAATTACTACAATTTTTAAATGCCGTTTTTACGAAATTTTAGGAAAATAAAATGAAATCATCAGCACTACAAATTTTAAGAATCAGTATCCTTGCCATTGGCACCATGCTTACAATGACAGCCATGAGCGCCGAATTAGTTACGAAAGCCGACGCTGTCAAGCGCGTCGCAGATGAAGCCATACTTCCGATCATGAAAGCACATGCCATCCCCGGCATGACCGTCGGCATTGTTGCCAATGGCAGGCAATACGTCTTTAACTATGGCCTGGCATCCAAATCAGAAGGCACGCCGGTCACCGATGCAACCCTGTTTGAGATAGGTTCAATCAGCAAAACCTTTGTTGCAACCATGGCAACGCTGGCACAGGGCCGGGGAAAATTGGCACTGACCGACACAGTCGCTGACCACATTCCCAGCCTGAAAGGCAGCAGCTTTGGAGAAACCACCTTGCTGAGCCTGGGCACCCACACCACCGGTGGCCTGCCTCAACAGGTTCCGGATGAAGTGTCAAGTAATGAACAACTAATTACCTATTTAAAAAATTGGAAACCGGACCATCCGCAGGGCCAGTACCGCACATATAGCAATGTCAGCATAGGTTTGCTCGGCGTCATTGCCGCGCAGAGTCTGCAACAGCCTACAGCGGCCATCATGCAAGAGCAAATTTTCCCCGCCTTCAGTATGAAAAATAGCTTTATCGTCGTACCAGACAGCAGACGGGTAGACTATGCGCAAGGCTATAAACAAGACGACACCCCAGTCCGCCTGAAGGACAATGTGCTGTCCGCAGAAGCTTATGGAGTCAAAACCACCGCCAGCGACCTGGTGCAATTCATCAAAGCAAATATCGGCGAGATGAATCTGACACCAGAATTCGCACTCGCTTTGAAAAACACTCACACCGGCTATTTCAAAGCCGGCGGCATGACCCAAAGCCTGGTCTGGGAGCTATACCCATACCCGACAGATGTCGCTGCCGTCATCGAGGGTTCTACCGACCACATGGCCCGTGACGCCACACCCGTTAAAAAAATCACGCCACCAATGATTCCAGACGCAAATGTATTCATCCACAAAACAGGCGCTACCAATGGATTCGGCGCATACATCGCCTTTGTACCTGAAAAGAAAATGGGGATCGTCATCCTGGCTAACAAGAATTATCCAAGTGCGGTACGCATCAAAATAGCTCAGCAAATTCTTGGGCAGATGGGTTTGTAAATCACCTACAGGATTCAATGAATCGATTTCAAAGCGCTGTTTTTTTTGCGACAATGTAAGATTGCCCCCCTAGAATAAAGAGAATATATAACGCTCGCCGCAAGATCGGCAGGTCCGTTGGGCGAGTGTGGGAAATGAAGATGGTCTACTGCACCAACAATCCATGTTGCTTCAATCCATACAGTAAAGATATAGTGCTATAAAGTTGAAACTTGATAGTCAGTTTTATGATTGCTTCCTTCTTGGCCATCATCAGTA
Organism: Undibacterium sp. Ji50W; assembly: GCF_049340445.1. Classification (NCBI taxonomy): domain Bacteria; kingdom Pseudomonadati; phylum Pseudomonadota; class Betaproteobacteria; order Burkholderiales; family Oxalobacteraceae; genus Undibacterium; species Undibacterium sp. Ji50W. The sequence continues at coordinate 39,252 of NZ_JBMPOX010000016.1, forward strand.
CCAGCTCTTTACTTAAAAATAATTCTAAGGATGAAAAATGTATAGGATTTTGACCGCAATGCCATTGATTTTTGTATCGGTAAATTTAATGGCATCGACCGAAGATATTGGATTCAAATGTGAAATGATCAAAGATAAGCCAGTGCGTAATCTTTGTATTAAGGACCGGACCTCAAAAGAGCAGAGTAATGCAGAGGCCGCTACATTGAAAATTGCGGCAGATGAAGAAAAAGAAAAAGCCACGGCTGAACAAAAACGACTTGCTGAATTTGTGAAAAAAGCCGAGGATATTTTAACAAAAGATTTTAAGGACCCTTTGGGAGCTCAATTCACAGACTTGAAAATTGTTGAATCGCCTTTTCAAGTGTTATGTGGTCAGGTAAATGGAAAAAATTCCTATGGGGCTTATGTCGGGTCCAAGTCATTTTACGTTCAATTTATGGGCTCAACTGTAGATTCGCGAATTGTTGAACTTCCAAAAAAGGCGGCAGACAAGGGAGTATATGAAGCAGAAATGAATTTGCTAAACGCAATTTGCAAGGGCGGCAAAGCGTATCCATAAATGGTTGATGTCCCATGGCGTGCTCAGCAATAATGTGGAACACATGAAATTGCCTGACCTGACCAGATAAAGCCTATGTGAATTGGCATCAATGATTTAAGCATGAAGACAAGATTTCATCGAACAATCTGTTGCCGTCATTCGCCAAGGGCGGCCGATAATGCAGGCAGCTTACTGCCATTGATATGGATATCCGTGCATGAGCAATCTACTTGATAACATTGTCTGGCATACCCTGCAGGGGCCGCATGCCAGGTATGCGGAAGGGCTGGGTGCGGTGCGGCGTTATGCTGCGGGCTTTCCGCCGTTTGCTGCTTTTGCGGATACTGGCAACCCTGATCTTGCTACGCTGGCGCAGTATGTGGCAGCCGGCGAGCAGATCTATTGCGATGGCTGGGCGGCACCTGCACCGGCAGGCTGGCATATAGAATCAGAATCCGAATTGCAGAAAATGGTCTGGAATACGGCCACCCCCACCGCTGATACAACGCTGGAAACCATTTTGCTGGGGCCGCAACATCAGTCCGCCATATTGGATTTGGCCGCGCTGACCAGCCCTGGTCCTTTTACTGTGGGCAGCATGGCGCTGGGTGATTATCTGGGGGTGTTCGATGGGCCGCGCCTGCTGGCCATGGGTGGTGGGCGTCTGTGTGCAGGTGGCTACAGGGAAATCAGCGGCGTTTGCACGCACCCGGCGTATCAGGGGCAGGGCATGGCAAAAAAGCTGGTGTCTGCATTGCTGCACCGGCACGCTCAACATCACGAGAAAAGCTTTTTGCGTGTCATGCGTGCGAATGAAGCGGCGTTCCGGCTATACGTGAATATGGGTTTCCAGCACTATGGCACGTCGGTCGCCAGAGTCATTTCTTACTATTGAAGATTGCGCTTCATTTGTATAAGAAGAAAGGTATAGTGATAAGAATTTATTTTTCTTTTTTTTACCATAGCCTATGCGCCCAACGATTCTAGGTTTTTCGATATTTCTCCTGGTATTTGTCCAAATACCCAAGGCCTATGCTGAAGAGGATAGTAAGAAACAGTGGATACAGGGTTCTTGGGTCAATGTCAGAAGTACTGAGGTTGCAAATAGTCCGGTAGTCGATCATCTGGCAGCAAACACGGCGGTGATCTTGTTAACCCAGAAAAATAGCAGTTGTGAAATTTCATGGGGCAATGGTCGAAAGGGTTTTGTTGCCTGTCAATTTTTAGGACCCAAAGCATTGGATTTTGTGGAGATGGCCAGTTTTAGCCTACAAGGAAAGGACAATCCTAAATATTCGCCTGCACGTGCTTTCTGGATCGCACCTTCCATGGCTGGCTTGTTCAATGCGGGTGTTTATTTCCAGCAAAAATTGCTGAATCCGCAGCAACTGCAATTGGAACAAGGTTATGGTGAAGGGCGCGAAAACCCCCAAATTGCCCCCCGTCTGGTACGCTATCCTGTTCCCGAATTTGATGCGATGAAAGCCGTGCTTGCGCAAGGCGTTGTCGCCCCTGTTGCTGCAGATCCCCCGCTGTTGAGCTGTAAACAAATGCAGGAAGCGAGAGAAAAGCAGCTAGGTAAAACTACTGCCGAAACCAGCAGCAGATATGGAGATTGGCAATATCCAGAGGCGAATAAATTCCCCTATTCCTATGTGCGGGTTCACGATTGCCGTGCACCTGAATTGCCGGGTTTGTCGCTCCCAACAGTACGTCCTTCATTCTTTAAAGATAAAAAGATGTTGTTACCGGGAAGTGCCGCTATAGAACAAATAAGCGCTCATTTTGGTATCGTGGAAAAAGGACGGGCTTCCGGTACGCCGAAATGGACCCTGGATTATGACCAGTGGCGGTACACAGGCGCATGGGATATAGGGCGATATGACCTATCTTTGGAAATGCCAGTATATGAACACGTTATAGGGCGCACCGGTTTAGTATCTGCCTATCGGTGGACGCCATCTTTGCAAATCGTACCAAACGGTGCATCTGCTTCATGTGAGGAAGGCTTGTCAAACCGGCGGCGCGGCAAAGAACTGGTGGCTGATTACCCGAAAGTAAAAGACGAGTTAATGTGGTTTCAATCACCTGTTCCTCTCCCCATAAAAACTTCGAAAATTGTTACACGGATACTGCAGGTTCCTGCTCCAAAAGATGGCAATAAATCTTTTGATATTAAAAAAATTGTTAGTTACGAAGTTGATCTTAATAACGATGGCGTTCCAGATTTTATTCAATGGGACATCTGGGCTGGGCCTGAAATTAATGGCCCGTCGTCACTATTGGCTTTGCGCCAGGTTTTCGTTAACATTAATGGTGAATGGTATCCGTTTGAACAAGATTCTTATGGCGAATGTACATGACCATTATTCTTTCGTGGCAGGCTAAGTAACAATCCAGTGAACAGGGCTTCTGCAATGACGAGAAATGCTGCTTTATAAGGCAAGAGATCTATCGGCTTTTGCAGAAAGCGCAGATACAAGGCAAACAAACCGATACTTATGGCACCCCAGAGCAAGCTACGTTGATATGACTGATTCAGATTGCGATGCAATAGCAGGCCAGTCACGCTGCCGAAAATAGCTACCAGCAGCATTGGTAATTCTGTCACCCATGTGTGCGAACAAAGGCTAAGCCATTCCAGGCAGTGATATTTCCAATGTTCATGCAGCATGAATTGTTCATCAAATGACATGCCCATCATCGCAATACAAAGCCAGATACAAAGATACCTGGGTAACGCTTTATCTTGCCAAAGCCGTAAGCAAAGAATGGCCATGGCCCATAGTTGAGCACTCGACAGCCACGCTACTGGTGAATCATCGGTACGAAAGGCAATTTCGGGTGCTGGCCAATACAAAAGGGCAGAAACGATAATGAATAAAATTGCCCCCACAAGGCAAAATGCCACTGGCAAAAATGCATGCTTGTTGAAGTGGTGTTTGCCGTGCTCATTATTCAGCATGGAAAGAGCTTTCTATGATTAGGAGTGTTGTCTAAAAAAATAATACTGGGCTTTACATTGATTGAATCCGTCATCTGTTTTGTTATTTCAGTACCGAATAAATCTATTTATACGTTTGAAACGCTTGGGCAGACTTCGAACATAATATGATCGAATCAGGCCTCATAGCCATGAGGGGCATTTTCTTAAGGGTGACATATGATGGATTGTTGTCAGACCCCATATTGATACACTGCAATATCGCAAAATAATTTCCTCTTTTAACGTCTATGTAAAAATGTGGGGAATTGCCTTTGTATCAGCGAGTGCCAACTTTCCGGTCTTGAACCTTGCATTTTAGTTGTATTTTGAAAATTCTTGTTAAAGCAGCATGGTTCGACAGATAAACTAATTGCGCCGAGCACATGAAACCAGTGGACGGGGAGCAATCCCTTCAGTATTCTTGCATTATTCCTATGGACAGGTCAGTCTGTCCTCTGGGGGATGTGCCGTTTCATTTTGCCGGCACGTCTGGCACGCTAAGGATGAAACCATGCTGATCACCAATTTGACATCGCAAACCGACGTGCCGGAGGATGGCTTGTTGGCAGAACGCGCGGTTCCTGATGCAACGCTCACCGCTGTGCGGCGGGTGCTTGAGCTTGAAACGGAAGTGAAGCGCTTGCGCGATACGTTTGCTGCCATGCCTGCCGATGCCAGGCAAGATCCTGCGTGGAAAGATAAAGTTGCTCACCTGCTAAGCAGAGTCGTTTTGTTCCGGCTTGCTGCTTCTGCTGAACACGGGCGTGCTCATGCTGAGCCGTCGTCAGCGCGGTCAGTTGATCGTGCTATGGAATGAAGCCGTAAGCCGGTGCTTGTTGCAGGTGATTTGAAAAATTGTTGTGTAAAAAATAGGAGTTGGCCATGGCCTCGGAAGAAACTAATGTGGTGTACGGAACGGAAGACTTGTTGACCAGTTTGTGTAACTCGGTGCTACGGGTGTTGAACGCCGCTACGCAAAGCAAGGTGCATTATTCGGCCATGGTGCAGCGTATTACCAAGATAGGTTTGAAGCCGGATATCGGCTGCTTTGTGCTGTTTGATGGTGGTTTTTCTGGTTTGGTGGTGTTGAACTTTGATGGCGATACCGCGCTGGAAATCTATGAAAAATACATGCTCAACATGGGCATGCCCAAGTCCGAGCTGGCCACGTCTTTCACGTCAGATGAAGTCGCCAATATTTTGGGGGAACTGATGAACCAGATCGTCGGTGATTTCACTGGCAAGGTACGCCGGGAACTACAAACCAATATCACCCAAAACCAGCCGAAGATGCTGGTGCTGACCAAGCAGGTCATGCTGAGTGTGGATACGCCGCTGGACAGGCCAGAACTGCGCCGCGTGTCCTTCTTTACCGAAAAGAATAATATCTTTTATCTGGAACTGGCCATCGACCGGACAGAGTTCATCAAACTGCATGACTTTGATGCGCATGAAGTACCTGATCCGGATGCCTTGCTCGATATGCAGCAAGCCAGTCAACAAGCGGAAGCAGCACCACCTGCGGCGGCAGACGATGACAATGCTGAACTGTTGAAGTCTTTGGGGATGTAAGTCACCATGCATCAATATTAATAGGACTTACGCAAAACAGCAGCGCTGCGCATTGAACCTACGTAGGTACGATTAGCGCAGCGTAATCGCACGCATGCCCATCACGGCTTGTTTTCTTCAACTGCTGATTTGCTGATGAAAATACAAAACAGTGAATTTCCTCTTGTCGGATGGAAGACAAGAAAATTTGAAACGTCTTGGTCATTGCCAGGCACAACATGCGTACGATTACACTGCGCTAATCGTACCTACGTTCTGTTGAAATCTTTGGGGATGTAAATCACCATGCATCAATATTGATGCAGCTTAGGTATTGATGCAGCTAAGCAAAAGGCCGCGTTAACTTTAGTTAAGCGGCCTTTTGCTTTGTGCGGATAGCTAGGTTCAGTTTTCTTATTTCGGTTTTCTTATTTTATTTTTCGTATTTCAGTTTTTACTGCAGCTTTTTCACCACCACGCAGCCTATGGAATAGCCGGCACCAAATGAGCAGATCACGCCTATGGTGCCGGGTGTCAGGTCTTCCTGGTATTTGTGGAAGGCGATGATGGAACCAGCCGAAGAGGTATTGGCGTAGGTGTCAAGGATGGTAGGTGATTCTTCTTGTGTGGCATCACGACCCAAAATCATGCGGGCGATCAACAAATTCATGTTGAGGTTGGCCTGGTGCAGCCAGAAGCGTTTTACATCAGGGATGCTGATGCCGGCTGCCTGTACCGTTGAGGTGATGACGGCAGCGGCCATGGGGCAGACATCCTTGAACACTTTACGGCCTTGCTGGCGGAAGAGTTTGTCGGGTTTGCCGATGCCGCTTTCATCAGCGCGATTCAAGAAGCCAAAGTTGTTGCGGATATTGTTAGAGAATTGGGTTTTCAGTTTCAGGCCAACAATTTCAAACTGGTGTTTGGATGTCGCCAGGTCGGCGCGTTCTATGATGATGGCGGTGCAGGCATCACCAAAAATGAAGTGGCTGTCACGGTCACGCCAGTTCAGGTGGCCGCTGGTAATTTCAGGGTTGACCACCAGTACGGCACGGGCTTGCCCGCTTTCTATGGCAGTGACGGCGGCCTGTATGCCAAACGTGGCAGATGAACAGGCAACATTGATGTCATACCCATAGCCGTCTATACCCAGTGCTGCCTGAATTTCAACTGCCATGGCAGGGTAGCCGCGCTGCATATTGCTGGCGGCACAGATTACGGCGTCGATATCGGCAGCGCTGCGGCCCGCACGTTCCAGCGCCTGGGTGGCGGCTGCCACGGCCATTTCACACATGATGGATGGTTCGTCGTCGCTGCGTTCCGGGATGCGTGGCGTCATGCGGTTGATATCCAGCACGCCATCTTTATTCATCACATAACGTGCTTTGATGCCGGATGCTTTTTCTATGAAGGCAACGCTGGATTCTTCCAGTGCCACCACGTCACCGCTGGCTATGGCCGCCGCGTTTTGTGCATTGTGTTGCTGGACATAACCATTGAAGCTGGCGATCAGTTCTTCATTGGAAATGGACTGGGATGGCGTGTACAGGCCGGTGCCGCTGATGACTACTTTACTCATCTCTTGCTTTCTTGTTATGTCGTTCCGAATAATGCGCAAAAAATGCGCGACGATGTCGCTCGATTTTACACAAGATTAATGACAATCTAGCGAGAAACGCACAGAAATAGAGTGCTTGTTCCAGTTTGGTGCATCTTGAAACTGGAACAGGCAGGTATGACAGAACTGGCAGCTTTTACGGCTCTTAAGCAGTCAATTGCTGTTTATGATGCAGCAAATGTTCTTCAACAAAGCTGTTGATGAAGTAATAGCCGTGGTCATAGCCGGCGTGGTAACGCAGGTTCAATGGCTGTTGCACTTGCTGGCATGCAGCGGCAAACTGGTCGGGGTGTAATTGCGCTTCCAGAAATTTATCGTCCAGCCCCTGGTCGATCAGGATGCCTTTGGGGAAGGGGGGCTGACGCAGATTCAGCATCAACTGGGTGGCGTCATAGGCGCGCCAGCTTGTTGAGTCTGTCCCCAGATAGCCGCTGAAAGCCTTGTTACCCCACGGGCATTGCATGGGGGCGGCAATCGGGGCGAAGGCTGATACGCTGTGAAAAAACTCTGGATGACGCAAGGCCAGTACCAGTGCCCCATGGCCGCCCATGGAATGCCCCATGATGCCTACCCTTTGCCTGTCCATGGGTAAGTTATCGAGCAGGATGTTTCTCAGTTCATGCACGATATAGCTGTGCATGCGGTAATGCTGGCTCCATGGTGTTTCAGTGGCGTCCAGGTAAAAACCGGCGGCGACACCAAAATCCCAGCTGTCGCTGTCGCCAGGGATGTTGGCATTGCGCGGGCTGGTGTCTGGCGTGATGAGGATGATGCCTTCGCGGGCGGCAATGGCTTGTGCACCACCCTTGATCATGAAGGTTTCTTCGGTGCAGGTCAGCCCCGCCAGATAGAATACCGCCGGGCAAGTTGCGCCAGCCAGTGCCTGCGGTGGCAGGTAGACAGAAAACCGCATAGGCAAGCCAATCTCTCTGGATGCATGCTGATAAAACCGCTGCACGCCTGCGTGGCAGGCATGCTGGCTTAACAGCTCAATATCATCCGGCAAGGGCAAGAGCTGCTTCATCAGTACAACACGACAGAACGGATGGATTCGCCGCTTTTCATGAGGTCAAAGCCTTCATTGATGCGTTCCAGCGGCAGCCTGTGGGTGATCAGGTCATCGATATTCAGCTTGCCTTCCATGTACCAGTCGACGATTTTGGGCACGTCGGTACGGCCACGGGCGCCGCCAAAGGCAGAACCTTTCCATTCGCGGCCAGTCACCAGTTGGAAGGGACGGGTGCTGATTTCTGCACCGGCTTCGGCCACCCCGATGATGATGGATTTACCCCAGCCCTTGTGACAGCATTCCAGTGCCTGACGCATGACCTTGGTATTGCCTATGCATTCAAATGAATAGTCGGCACCGCCATCGGTCAACTGGATGATATGGTCAACCACGTTTTCTACCTGCGATGGATTGATGAAGTGGGTCATGCCAAACTGGCGCGCCATGCTTTCACGCGCCGGGTTCAGGTCGACACCGATGATTTTGTCGGCACCCACCATTTTGGCTGCCTGTATCACGTTCAAGCCTATGCCGCCCAGGCCAAATACCACCACATTCGCGCCAGCTTCCACCTTGGCGGTGAAAACCACGGCGCCGACGCCTGTGGTGACGCCACAGCCGATATAGCAAATCTTGTCGAAGGGAGCATCTTCACGCACTTTGGCAACGGCAATTTCTGGCACCACGATGTAGTTGGAAAAAGTCGAGGTACCCATGTAATGGAATAGCGGTTTGCCATCCAGCGAGAAGCGCGATGTCGCATCCGGCATCAGCCCGCGTCCCTGGGTGGAACGGATTGCCTGGCACAGATTGGTTTTGCGTGACAGGCAGAATTTGCATTGACGGCATTCGGGCGTGTACAGCGGGATCACATGGTCTCCCTTGCGCAGGCTGCTGACACCCGGGCCGGTATCGACCACGACGCCAGCACCTTCATGTCCCAGGATGGCAGGGAACAAGCCTTCCGGGTCGGCACCAGACAGGGTGTAATAATCGGTATGGCAAATGCCGGTGGCTTTGACTTCGATCAGCACTTCACCAGCTTGCGGGCCTTGCAGATCGACTTCTTCTATCGTCAAGGGCGCACCTGCTTTCCAGGCGATGGCGGCTTTGGTTTTCATGCTGATCCTTTATGGAATGTTAAGGTTTGCTGATTGTCTTAGAAAGCCGGTGTATTGCGGGTGTTTTTTAGCGGTCTGGCTGATTCTGAATGAAGAATGGCTTAAAAAGACGGGGTGATGGCTTCTGGACTATCATCATGCTTTTGTTGATGCACAGGGTAAAGTCGTGAATTTGAACAAGCGCACAGACAAACACGTAGACAAACGCGCAGACAAGCGCGGCTTTCCACGCCGGCTTGATATTATCGTGTATCCCGGTTTCAAGGCGCTCGAGGCGATAGGGCCGATGTCGGTATTTGAATATGCGAATATCCATTTGCAGCGCCAGGGCAAGCCCGCCGCCTATGATGTCAAAATCGCCGCTGCCCAGATTGGGCCAGTGCGCTCAGACACGCTGATGTGCCTGGAAGCGACCAAGGCCATCAACCCGCTGGCCTTACCAGACGATGCGATTATTGTCGGCTCGCGCCATATCCGCGATGCGCTGGAAGAAAATGGCGCAATTATCGATTGGGTGGCGCATGTCGCCCCCAAAATCCAGCGCCTGGCGGCCTTGTGTTCGGGCGCTTTCTTCCTGGCGAAGACAGGGCTACTGGATGGCAAGCATGCCACCACGCACTGGAGCGTGGCGCGCCAGTTGCAGGATGATTTCCCGGCTGTGCAGGTGGATGCGGATGCCATCTTTATACGCAGTGGCAACCTGTGGACATCGGCTGGTGTGACGGCGGGTATAGACCTGGCGCTGGCTTTTGTCGAAGATGATTGCGGCCATGAACTGGCGCTGGAAGTTGCCAGTGACATGGTGGTGTACCTGAAGCGTCCTGGTGGGCAATCGCAGTTCAGTACCCATTTGCTGAGCCAGAAAACGGCGCAGACCAATATCCGCGAATTGCAACAGTGGATATTATCCAACCTGCATCAACGTCTGCCGGTATCGCAACTGGCCGATATGGCTGGCATGAGCCTGCGCAATTTCACCCGCCTGTTCCAGCGTGAAGTGGGTGTCAGCACCTCGGAATTTATCGAAATTGCGCGCCTTGAAACTGCCCAGCGCTTATTGGCTGACGTGTCGGAACAGGGCATGCCGGTTAAAACCATTGCCGCCCGTTGTGGTTTTGCCAGTGATGATCATTTGCGCCGGGTTTGTCAAAAACGCTTGCACGTATCACCGACGCAATACCGCGACAGTTTTACATCGCCACATAGCGGTCAGGGCGGTGGTTCAGGCTGATTGCCAGGTTCAGGGCAAAGGCACCAATGATGGACGCCAGCAGCGCCGTCTGGTGATCCAAGTGAGCGACGCACAACAACGCCAGGCGAGGTTTCAGACCCATTCCCTCCATAGCGCGCTGCACTGCGTTGTACGTCTTGTCAGCCTGCGGTATGGGGCCCCCGCCCAGGGGAATGCTTTGCCTAAAAGATAGGTCAACACGCCCTAGCCAGGAACCTCAGCCGGATTTGAACCAGTCTTGTGACAAACGCCATTGCTCGCTGTCAGCTCTTCAGGGTCTTCAACTGCGCTTCTGCATCTTCACGCAATTTTTTGCTGAGAGGTGGTTTGTAAGACAGGGCTTTTTCAAAATTTGAAATTGCCTTGGGTTTGTCGTTCAGCGCTTGCTGGCATTGTCCCAGGCGGTAATGGCTGGCCGCGCTGGCATCGATGCTCAGGGATTTTTCAAACCAGTTGATGGCATCCTTGTGCTTACCCTGTTCCTGCAAGGCGCGTCCCATGCCATACGAACCCTGGTATTTGTCAGGGTAACGCTGCTGCAGGTCGCTGAAAACCCGTTCGGCGTCAGCATATTTCTTTTCTTGCACATAGGTGGCACCCACGGTGAACAGCACATTGCGCTGCAGCTTGGCCAGGGCTTCAACATTGCCGGGGATGGCAGACAGGGCATTGGTTTCTGCGCGGCTGGCATTTTTGTCAGACAGGTCTATCGTTGCCTGCATCAGATTGCTGGCGGCGGTGCTGACCTTGGCGGTTTCCAGCACCAGGTTTTGTGCCTTGCTTTTACCACCGCCGGCAATGGCCGGGGCTTGCAGGTAATATTGCAACAGGGAATTACGGGCATTGAAATTTTTCGGGTCCAGCTCCACCGCCTTGATGAAGGCATCGTGGATTTTGCCAGCGTAGGACATGGCGGCAAATATGCTGCCTGAGGTGGCTTTTGTACCCAGCACATTGCCCAGCATTTCGTGGCATTCAGACATCTGTGGATGGGCGCTGATGCATTGCTCTGCATACTTGGCGGCATCATCCAGTTTATCCAGCTTGCCTTCTGCCAGTATCAGTTCGGCCTTCGCCAGCAGGGCATCGGCATTGTTTGGATCGGCACTTAATTTGGCTGTGGCCGCTTTATCGGCTTCGGCATATTTCTTTGCCTTCATCAGCGCTTCATATTCATGGGCGCTGGCGGCTGGTGCCGCCATCATCGCAATTGAAGTGATCGACGTTACAATCATGGTCTGCAACAATTTCATACTATTCTCGATCAGGATGACGATTCAAGCTTAACGGGGCGCTGCCAGTTTTGGTTGACCTGCGCCCGGTTTTTTACCCGATTCTTACCGGCCGTGGTCTACTTACCTGGCGCATCCTGTTCGGCAACGGGTTCTTCCTGAACTGCCGGTGGCAGGAAAAAGTCACGCGGGCCTTGCCAGAAGCGGGTCCACAGCAAGACCGTCAGCAAGCCACCCTGACCAAAACTGACACGTCGTGAACGCAGGGCAACCAGCATCGCCAAGCTGAAGCTGACGCCCAGGTTCACCATGCCTATCGTCATGATGCCAAACAGCGAATAGGCGGCCACCTGCCAGCTCATATGGTTGTCCAGTCCCACCAGGGCAAAGGCAAAATTGGCACTGGCAAAGGTGATATGACGGATGTCAATTGGCAAGCCAAAGAAGCTGCCGAGCTGGCCGATGGTACCCAGCATGACCCCAAAGAAAAAATTCCCGGCCAGCGCCCCCAGGTTATTGCCGATATAGGTCGTCACCCGCAGCAATTTTGCCTCACCCAGGATTTTCTTCAGCCAGCCCAGTTGTCGCAAGCGATCCGGGATATAGGCATAGCTGGCCTTGTTATCGTAATAGCCGGAAATCAAGCCCGACAAAAACAGGCAAACACCGGCAATCGCCGCATGCGGCAGGGCCAAGCTGGTGAAGGGGTCTATGTCGTGCAGCAAGTGTCCGGCTTTTTCTGGTGACACCAGGTGCTTGCCTGTGATCATGACCCAAGCCCAGGCGATGGCATAGGCGGTGGGCATGGCCAGGCCTACATTGCCGATAATGGCAATGAACTGGGAGCGCAATACGCGCACGATCAACTCTACCAGTTCATCCAGTTTTTGCTTGCCTTCGTCTATCGCACGCGCAATCAGCGCGGCCGTCATGGCTGGCTGTTTGGTGGCGATGGTGAAATGCAGCACATGCACTAATATGAAGCCGGAAGAATAATTCAGGCTGTACAACAGGGCATAACCAAACGGTGCCATGGCCATATAGCCAAACAGGATCTTGATCAGTGCCATGAAACCGACAATAAAACCTGCCCCCAGGGCCGAGCGCAGCATGCTCATCCATTCGGCGCGATTGTTGGTGACATAATGTTCGCCGCTGCGACCTGCTCTTTCGGTGACTTGCAGTGACAGCAGCTCGGTACTGGTCTGTATCAAATTGCGCAAGCTGTGGCGCTCGTTGTCTGCCTTGACCAGTTCTTTCAGCAGTTGCACACCCAGTTGACTGGTGGTGGTGCCGGTGCGGCTATCCAGCACGTCCAGCAACTGTCGCAGGCGGGCAATGCTTTGCGTCAGTTGCAGCAGCAAACGGGTCAGGCTGACTGAGACACCCTGGAAAGAAGCAGTGCGGCGTATGCGGTTGCTGATGTCTTCGCACTGTGTCAGCAAGACTTCGATGTGCTTGCTGTCTTCACGCAACTGGCTTTTATCGATCAGCCACTGGCTGTAAATCAGCACATAGTCATTGATGGCATCGTTCTGTCGCAGGAAAGGGGATTCAAACTTTTCTATATCCGGGTGATTGCGTACCAGTTCTGCTTCCAGCCCAATATTCGTGATGCGATATGACAGCACCTGTACCGCACTCAGGATTTCACTGGTCAGCGCGGCATGTGTCAGACGCGCTGTGCGCGAGCGAAAACCGATAGCGCTGATCAAATCCACCCAGGCCTGGTCTTCGATGGCATTCACCCAGATATGATCTGTCTCTTCGTGAAATAATTGCCCAAACACATCCTTGATATAGTCGTCATTGACCAGTGGCGGCAAGATCTTGTTGAGCAGGCGTTGCCGGGCCGCTGTCCAGAACCCGACGTTCTGGGTAATGCCGGTATCGGTAAACAAATGCACCAGCTTGCGTGTGGTTAAGACCTGCAACAGGTAGTGGCGCAACGCGCTACGCCATGCAGGGCGTTGCCGCAGGACAAAGCAAAGGGCTCGCAGGTTGTCGGTGGCACGGTCGATATCATGGGGGCGCGGCGGTCTTATTTCTGCGACCAGATTGCGCAGGTGCTGGATATCGTTCAGCGCTGGGCGTTCGGTCAGGCGGAGTTGAATCTCGGCTAAAACGTTGTCTATGCTCAAACGTTTCTCCTTAAAATGCTATAGAGCGTAAGTTGTAACGCACTTTGCTTCATTTGTCATGTGAACAAGTCATACTGTTTGTAATTAAATGTCCTTGCTCCTTATAAAAGGGGGATTTGTAAGGCTTATTCCAGACCATTTGCATGCAAGTAAAGGCAATTTAGTCTAAAGTGTCGGCTTGTACATAACAAAGGTTAGACGTTGGAAAATTTATTGCTGGTGCTTGCTGCCCTGTTACTGGTCTTGTTAAACGGCTTTTTCGTCGCAGCGGAGTTTGGTCTGGTGAAGTTGCGTCAGACCAGGGTACGCAGTATTGCGAAGACGTCGGGTTTGCGGGGTCGTTTGTTATTCACGGTCCATCAGCATCTGGATACCTATCTGTCTGCCTGCCAGCTGGGCATTACGCTGGCTTCACTGGGTCTGGGCTGGATAGGTGAACCGGCCTTTGCCAGTTTGTTGCACCCCCTGTTTATCCTCGTTGGTGTCCATTCAGAAGAATTGATACACGGCATTTCTTTCTTCTTCGCCTTCTTTGTCATTTCTTTCCTGCACATCGTGGTGGGTGAACTGGCACCCAAATCCATGGCCATCCGCATGCCTGAGCGTGTATCCCTGTGGACTGCACCGGCCTTGTATGCGTTTTACTGGGCCATGTACCCTGCCATCTGGACCCTGAACTGGAGTTCCAACAAGGTCTTGAAATGGATAGGCCTGAGCGCCGAACACGGCGGTGATACCCATTATTCGCCGGAAGAACTGAAACTGATCCTGCGCGGCAGCCATGGCGGCAAGAAAGAAACCCGCGATGAGTGGAGCATCATGGCCCAGGTGCTGGATTTTGGTGGCCTGGAAATTTCCGACCTGATGCGCCCCATCAATGAAGTGGTGGCCATGTACAAAAGTGTTTCGCTGGAAGAAAACATGGAAACCGCTGCCCGTAACCGTTTCAGCCGGTATCCCTATTTTGATGACGATGATGAAACCGTACTCGGCATGCTGCATCTGAAAGACCTGTTCCTGGCGCAGCAGGCCGGTAAGCCGCTGGATGACCTGAGCAAGCATGTGCGCCAGGTTGAATTTGTGCCGCCTACCATGCCAGCGCTGGAATTATTTCGCCGTTTCCGCAAGGGGGCACCGCATTTTGCCATCGTCGGTACCCGTGGCAGCAAGCCGGTCGGCTTCCTGACGCTGGACAACCTGCTCAGCGCCCTGGTCGGCCAGATACGCGATGAATTCCGTCAAAATGAAAATGACTGGACCCTGCTGGACGACGGCACCCTGATAGGCAAGGGCAGCCTGCCCCTGTTTACCCTGGGCAGTGCGCTGGGTTTTGATGTCGACAGTGACGAAGTCGAATCGATAGGCGGCCTGATCATGCATAAGCTGGGTGATTTACCGGTGGAAGGCCAAAAAGTCGAATTCGAACGCTTTGATGCCGTAGTCAAGAAAATGAATGGCCCGCGTATCATACTGGTTCGCATACATCCCAAATCTGATACCTGAATGATACCTGCACGTCATTGTGGACCAGACAAAAACTGCCTTGCGTTGTGTGGCGCAAGCAAGGTTCAAATAAGCATTTGAGGTCCTGCCTGAGTCCGTTACACTATAGCCAAGTGCAAGATTGCATCAGGAGAAACATGCCAAGGAACAAGAATCCTTTCTTGTTCTGAGGCAGTTTTTGTTGCCCGAGTCTGGAAAGCCTTTTTTCGATGACTTCTCACAACAGTTTATCCAGTTATTCCCGCAGCTTTTGGCTGACTTTGGCTGTGTTCGCCCTTTTTACGCTGGTTTTTGTCTGGTATGTGCATTCAGAAAAATCCATAGACCGGGTGAATGACCTCCGCTTTGAATCCCATGTTCTGTCGACGGAATTACAACAAACCTCGGAAGACCTGACCCGCATGGTGCGCAGCTATGTCGCCACCGGCAATCCCGACTATAAACGTTACTACCAGCACATTCTCGATGTGCGCAATGGCAAGGCCGCACGTCCTGCTCTGGGGAAAAACCTGTTCTGGGATCTGGTCCCTGCCGTTAATAACCAGCGCAGCAATGAAGATGTCAGCGTAGCAGGACCAGGGCCAGGACGTGGCGTCCCCTTGCTGGACTTGCTGGGTAACGCGGGCCTCAGTAAAGAAGAGTTTGCCAGACTGGAGCTGGCCAAAGCCAATTCTGATGCCCTGACCAAGATAGAGTGGGCTGCCATGCATCTGATAGAAGACCCGGCAGCAGACCCTGCGCTGGCCAGACAGCGGGCGATGGGCATGTTGTATGACGACCAGTACCGGCAAGCCAAACTGGCTATCTTGCGTCCGATAACAGAAGCCCACGAAATGATAGAAAGGCGCAATCTGGCGCTGCTACTGGGGGCCGAACAATTTGCCTTGCGTCTGCGTTTGCTGTTCATTGTGGTGGGGGTGTTGCTGGTTGGTTTGCTGTGGCATTCTTACCGCGCACTGAACCTGACACTGGGCGGTTCGATTACCGAGGTGTATGCCGGTCTGGTAAACCTGGGTAAAGGAAATTTTACTGACCCTGTCAGCGCCAGGCCAGGTGCGGAAGAAAGCATCATGGGCTGGCTTGCCATTGCCCGCCAAAGGCTGGCGGCAATTGAAGAAGAAAGACAATTGGCAAACCAGAAAAGTGCACGTTTAAGCCAGCTCTATGGCGCGCTGGCACAGTGCAATCAATCCATTTTGCGTATCGATAATAAAGCCGAATTGATGCCACGCATCTGCGAAGACGCGGTCAGTATAGGTGGTCTTAAAATGGCCTGGATAGGTTTGGTCAATGAGGATGAACAGGTACTGAAACCGATGGCCTGGTTTGGTAGTGGCGTTGCGTGTCTGCGTGATTTGTCTATTTCGCTGAAGGCTGATGAGCCGACTGCCCAGGGCCCCAGTGTTCACGCATATCTGCAAAAACAGCCTTACTGGTGCCAACATTTTTTGCGTGATCCCGTTACCGCGCCCTGGCATGCACGTGCTGCAGAATACGGCTGGCAGGCGTCAGTGGCGCTGCCTTTGTTCAACAATGGCAAGGTGGTGGGTACCTTCAACCTGTATTCCGATCAGGAAAATGCTTTTGATGAGGCGGTGCAGGAATTGTTGATCGAATTTGCCGTCGATGTCAGTCACGCACTGAACCGCTTTGAACTGGAAGCCGAACGCCGGCATGCCTTGCAGATGGAAGAATTGCGCAGCTTCATGCTGGAGCGAATTACTGGCACCTTGACGCAGAAAGAATTGTTTCATGAAGTCGTTCTGAAGGTGGAATCGCTGCTGCCGGATTGTCTGTGTTCCATCATGTTGCTGGATAAAGATGGCCAGCGTTTGCGTACCGGGGCAGCACCCAGCTTGCCCGACTTTTATGTTCAAGCCATAGAAGGTGTGGTGATAGGCCCTGGGGTAGGCTCATGCGGGAATGCCATGTTTACCGGTGAGCGAACCATTGCCCACGATTTGTCTACGCATCCTTACTGGATAGATTATTGGGCGGTGGCAGAACAGGCGAATCTGCTTTCTTGCTGGTCGGAGCCGATTTTTTCGGCTGAACGCAAGATCATTGGTGCCTTTGCGATTTATCACCACCAGCCATTAAGCCCGGATATATTTTCCCTGCAGATGCTGGAAATGGCCGCCAACCTGATCGCCATCGGCATAGAGCGTAAACAGACAGAAGAAACCTTGCGCAAGCTGTCGCAGGCGCTGGAACAAAGCTCGAATGCCATCGTGATTACCGACACGCTGGTGAATATCGAATATGCAAATGATGCCTACCTGAAGAATGCCGGCAAGCGCCTGGATGAAGTGGTGGGACGCCAACCCAGCATCATGCGTTCTGGCCGCACCGCCCCGGAGGTGTATGCCGATATGTGGCAGCAGCTTGAACGCGGCGAAAGCTGGAAAGGCGAGCTCATCAACCGCTATGCCGATGGTCTGGATCATACCGATCTGGCGCATATTTCACCGATACGCAACAGCGAAGGGGTAGTGACGCATTTCCTGTCGATACAGGAAGACATCACCGACAAGAAACGCACGGAAGAACGCATCAAATACCTTGCTCACTACGATGCATTGACCGGTTTGCCCAACCGTACCCTGCTGGATGAACTGGCGCGTTATGCGATCAGCCTGGCAGAAAGAAATAGCGATGCACTGGCAGTGATCTTCTTTGATCTTGATCACTTCAAGGATATCAACGATACCCTGGGCCATAGCCTGGGCGATGTCATGCTGGTGGAACTGGCCAAGCGCATGGTGGCCTCCATGCGTGAAAACGATACGATATCGCGGCTGGGCGGTGACGAATTTATTTTATTATTGACTGGTGTGGATGAGCACAAGGCAGAACAGGTCGTGCAAAAACTCATGCAGGTTGTGAATGCGCCATTCCGTATCGGTGACTATGACCTGAACGTCACCGCATCCATGGGCATTGCCATTTACCCCAATGATGGCAAAGACCTGGAGACCCTGTCGCGCAATGCCGATGCCGCCATGTACCGGGCCAAGCGTGAAGGGCGCAATGCCTTCCGTTTCTTTACCCAGGAAATGCAGGAACGTTCAACCCGCCACCTGGAACTGGTGAATGCCTTGCGTCAGGCAGTGGAAAAGCAACAGTTTCAATTGCATTATCAACCGCAAATTGCCATGCATAGCGGCGCCGTGCTGGGGGCAGAAGCCTTGCTGCGCTGGCAGCACCCGGTGCTGGGTGCCGTGTCGCCGGTAGAGTTTATCCCGGTGGTAGAAGAAAGCGGCCTGATTTTATCCATCGGTGAATGGGTATTGCGCACGGCAGTGCAGCAATGGAAACAGTGGCAGACAAATGGTCTGCCGGATTTGCTGATTGCCGTCAATCTGTCGGCGGTGCAGTTCCGCCATCATGATTTACCTGCACTGGTGACGCGCATATTGCGCGAAGCCGATATGCCGCCAGAATGCCTGGAACTGGAACTGACCGAAGGCGTGGCCATGCATGATCCACAGGGTGCTATTGCGGTCATGAATAACCTGCATGAGCGTGGCATACGCATGTCCATCGATGATTTTGGTACCGGCTATTCTTCGCTCAGTTATCTGAAACAGTTCAAGGTATACAAACTGAAGATAGACCGGAGTTTTGTGCGCGATATTACCAGTGACCCAGAGGACCGGGCCATCGTCAGTGCGGTCATCAGCATGGCCAGAAGCATGGGCCTGATGACTATTGCCGAAGGGGTGGAAACGGCCGAGCAACTGGAATTTTTGCGTCAGCAAGCCTGTGACGAAGTGCAGGGTTATCTGTATTCAAAACCTTTGCCGGCCGACCAGTTTGAGGCGTACGTCAGAAACAGTTTGGGGTAAGCCAGTCAGTACGCCCTGGAAAATTCAATGATCACCAAGACAGATGCCGATGTCACGGGCGGTTTGCAGGGTGTCACTGTCCATGGGTACGGCCTTCATGCGTCCTGCCACTTCTTCCAGCGCGACATAATTCACATTCGGAAAAGCCAGCGCCACCATGATGCCGGAATGGCCTTCATCCAGGGCGCGCACGGCTGCTGCACCAAAGCGCATGGCTGACAGACGGTCAAATGCCGTCGGGCTGCCACCGCGCAGCAGATGACCCAGTACGACGGTGCGGGCTTCCTTGCCGGTCAGTCGCTGCAAGTCTTGCGCCAGCTTTTCGCCTATGCCGCCCAGCCTTTCAAGGTGGCCACTACCTGCGCTTTCCTGCACCGCATGCTGGCCACCGACTGGGGTAGCGCCTTCTGCTGCCAGCACGATGGAATAATGACGGCCATTGGTATCGCGGTTACGTATCATGGTGGCGATTTTTTCTGCATCGTAGGGAATTTCCGGTATGACGATGGC
Organism: Undibacterium sp. Ji50W; assembly: GCF_049340445.1. Classification (NCBI taxonomy): domain Bacteria; kingdom Pseudomonadati; phylum Pseudomonadota; class Betaproteobacteria; order Burkholderiales; family Oxalobacteraceae; genus Undibacterium; species Undibacterium sp. Ji50W. Next base: position 58,546 of record NZ_JBMPOX010000016.1, read on the forward strand.
ATGGGCATTGGCCGCAATGCCGGAATGCAAGGCAATCCAGCCGGCATAGCGTCCCATTACTTCCACCACCATGATGCGCTGATGGCTTTCTGCCGTGCTGTGCAGCCTGTCCACACATTCGGTGGCAAATGACACTGCCGTGTCAAAACCAAACGTGGTAAAGGTCTTGTCCAGGTCATTGTCTATGGTCTTGGGCACACCCACCACACGCAAGCCCTGCAGATGCAGGGCATTGGCGATGGTCAGGGTGCCATCACCGCCTATGCAGACGAGGGCGTCGACATCCATCTGTTTCAGGTAACGGTGGATGTCGGCACTGCGGTCAATTTCCTGCACGCTGCCGTCCGGCATGCTGGTGGCAAACTTTAAAGGGTTACCGTGATTGGTGGTGCCCAGTATCGTGCCGCCCAGATGACCGATGCCACGCACCTGATCCACCGTCAGACGTAGCACACCATTGTGTGGATAACGCTCTGGCAGCAGGATGCCATTGAAGCCTTCGCGTATGCCAAAACATTCCCAGCCGCGTTGTTCCGCTGCCAGCACCACCGAACGTATGACGGCATTCAGGCCGGGAGCATCACCACCGCCGGTGCTGATGGCGATACGTTTGATCGGTGTGGACATGGCAGCCCTGACAAAATGAGGATTTAACCGAAGGGAATATATTCTATACCGTGGGAAATCTGCCCTATGACCTGGGCGATGTTTTCCGTGCTTTCGCTAAAGCTGGCCAAAATATCCGAACGTGTCATGCCGGCTGCAACACGGCCATTCCAGTAATCGAAACCTGCCTGGTCGGGATTGCGATGCAAGACATTGTTGTATAGCGCCGTCAGAAACGTGTTGTCTGAAATATTCGAGCCATACATTTGTTTGAATTCGGCAGAATTCACAAAACCGGCTGCGACATGGTTCAGGTTTTCTGCCCCCTTGTCCAGTTGGCCTATCCAGTATCCCAGCCCTGCTTTATCAGGTGTGCGATTGAAGGCCGCCTGATACAAACGATAGGCCTGACCGGCATTTCCATCCAGGTCCAGTGCCACTATCTTGTCATTAAATTGCAGCCTTTCGACATTGGTAAAAGAATCCACCTGACCATTCAGCCGATTTCCCGGGACATTAAAAGTGGTAGTGAAGCCATTCTTTACCTGGTTAATAGAGAAATAGCTCGACAAATTCTGTATCTGAACCGTGTCCAGGCCGGCGCCACCATCAAATGTGTCGTTGCCTTCGCCCATGACGAACAATTCATTTCCTGCCGTGCCAGTCCAGTTATCACTCCCGGCTACCATCTTGACGAAAATATCTGTCAGTTGACTAAAGTTATCGTTGGCTTGAATTTGATACGAGACCCCACTGATGCTGAACTGCTCGACACCCAGTCCATCTTTTACAGTAAAGGAAGTAACGGTGCCGCCAGTTGGCGTATAAATGCCACTGGTGTAGCTCAGGTTAGAGCCGGTCCATTCGTATTGCAGGGCGCCGCTGACGTAGGTGCCCGATGCCGATTTTTGCGAATAGCTGATAGTGGTAGCCGCGGGAGCGCTGAAAAACAAACCCTGACCATTGACACGTATTGTTGCCATTATTTTCCTTCAAGTTGTAATTATTAAAGCTACTGTACAGATTTTGTGCAAAAATTAATTGTGCAAAATAATAACATTTTGTAACTTTGCATGCAGGCGTTCCACGCGCTTTGAAGCGCCTTGTGTCAGAGAGTTGACTGGCTTTTTTCAAAGGCTGTTCAGGGGGATTTTCAGATAGCTGATGCCATTGTCTTCAGGTGCAGGAAAAACGCCGGCGCGAATATTTACCTGTATCGCCGGCAGCAAGAGGTAGGGCATTTCCAGGCCGCTGTCCCGCTTGTCGCGTAGGGCGACGAATTCAGCTTCCGTGACACCGTCACGAACATGCACGTTTTCTGCTTTCTGTTGGGCCACGGTAGTCTGGGTGCAGGTACTGCGCCCGGCAGGTGGATAGTCGTGACACAGAAACAGCCGCGTCTCGGGTGCATAGGCCAGCAATTTGCGTATGGAATGGTATAGCTGGGTGGCATCGCCACCGGGGAAATCGCAGCGTGCCGTACCCACGTCCGGCATGAACAGGGTATCGCCGACAAAGATACTGTCCACGATATGGTAAGCCATGTCTGCCGGTGTGTGGCCCGGCACCAGCAATGCACGCGCTGCCAGTTTGCCGATGAAAAATTCTTCATTGTCGACAAACAGGTGATCGAACTGTGAACCGTCGACGGCGAATACCGGGTCCAGATTGAACAGGGATTTGAATACTTGTTGCACCTGGCTGATGTGCTGGCCGATAGCGATCTTGCCGCCAGCTTGTTGCTTGATGTATTGCGCCGCAGACAGGTGGTCGGCATGGGCATGGGTTTCCAGTATCCATTGCAGTTGCAAGCGCTGAGCCTGAAGAAAATCCAGTACCTGATCGGCAGACTGGGTTTTGGTGCGGCCCGATTTGGGCTCGTAATTCAGCACCGGATCAATCACGGCAGCATGGCCGCCGGCTTCGTCAAACACGACATGGGTCGCCGTGCAGGTTTGCGTATCGAAGAAACTTTGTATGTGCGGTTTCATGGCGAGCCCGGTTTTGCGTGATGTTCTGATGATAGCAAAATTGTTGTTGAATTTGATATCGTTTTTGCAGCCATTTCCACAGATGTAGACTCGACGAGCAGGACGGCAAGGACTACACTGGCGTTTTTCCATTGCGAGCTTGTATGCTGCTGACGCTGACTGATTTCATCGTTATCCTGATTGGTGCCGTGGTGGGGCTGATCATGGGTTTGACCGGGGCCGGCGGCGGTATTCTGGCGGTGCCGGCCCTGGTGTATACGCAGGGCTGGAGCATGCAGCAAGCCATGCCGCTTGCCTTGCTGGCAGTCAGCACGGCGGCTGCCATTGGTGCCATCGAGGGCTTGTACCGCAAGCTGGTGCGTTATCGCGCCGCCATCCTGATGGCGGTGGCCGGCAGTCTTCCGACCTTGCTGGGTGTACAGCTTGCGCATAGGCTGTCCCAGCAATGGCTGATGCTGGCCTTTGCCCTGATCCTGTGTGCCGTGGTAGTGCGCCTGGTGGTGCAACTGCGTTCGCCAGACGATGCGGATGGTCCACGTTCTGCCCTGGCGCGTATCAATAGCAGCACCGGGCGCTTTGAATGGTCTTTCAAGACGGGGGCCGTGATCGCCTTGATTGGCGCTGTCTCCGGTTTCATGACTGGTTTGCTCGGCGTCGGTGGCGGTTTCGTCATCGTCCCCATGCTCAGGCATTACACCAATGCCAGCATACATGTGGCGATAGCGACGTCGCTGCTGGTGGTTAGCCTGGTAGGTGGCATGGGCGTGGCTTCTGCCTTGCTGAGCGGGGTCAGCTTACCTTTGGCTTTGTCGGCTTTTTTCGTGATCACCACGGTGGGCGGCATGCTGGCGGCGCGACACATTGCGCTTCGTTTGCCTGCACGTCAGGTACAGCTTATTTTCATCGGCTTGCTGGTTTGTGTGGCAGTCAGCCTGTTTTACCGTGCTTTGAAGTAAGAACCTGTTTACGATCTTAAGCGCGAGCGTGATCGGGGCTCATGCGCTGCTCAAAATGCTCATGTACTTAAGTACATTCCGCTTTTTGCGCTGCGTTTTTGTTACCCTTACCCCGCTGACGCTCGCTCGCTACAGATCGTACACACGTTCTGAGTCGTTCGAATCAGCCGGTGCCAGTGCGGCTGCCATTCAGCAAGGCGGCCTGGGCTTCAAACTGGCGTGCCACGTTGTCACACACCAGGTCGCACAGCGCATAGATGGACTGGTCTGCAATATGGTAATACACCGAAGTGCCACGTCCCTCGCGTGCCACCAGGCCATGCTTGGCCAGTGTAGACAGATGGCGAGACACATTCGCCTGCGAGCAGGCACAACGTTCAGCCAGTTCGCCGACATTGTGTTCTTTCTCGCGCAGGCAATTCAGGATGCGCAAACGGGTCGGTTCAGCCAGGGCTGAAAAATAATGGGCAATCTGTATCAATGCCTGATCCGATAATCCGTCCATATCAATCAATGCAGTAGTGGGAATGTTTCTATCATACCTCGACTAGTCTGGATTGCCCACGCTTAGTTTACTATTTGCGTAATTGCGCAAATAAGAATATTATGTGTTCGTGGCTAAGGCAAAAGCTTCCCGCAAAAAATCGCCATTTTTTATTTGCTATTTGTTATTTGTTGAAAGAGGCTTTATCCGTGGCTACCAGACCCTTGACCGTATCAATTCAACTAACAACGAAGCAAGTACTTGCTTCCATTGCCGTCTGCTTTGCGTCGCAAGTTGCAGCGGCAAGCCTGGAGGTTGCCGGGGTCAGGTCCAGCCACAATGCCAGCAGCATTACCGCCGATGGCGTGGTGGAAGCAGTCCGGCAGACGGTCATCGCGGCCCAGGTATCCGGAGCCATTACCGATTTACCGGTCAAGGCCGGTGACAGCATAAAGGCAGGACAAATGCTGGTGCGTCTGGATGGCCGCGCCGCCAGCCAGCAGGCGCATGCAAGCCAGGCACAAGTCGAGGTGGCACGTGCCAGCTTGCAGGTGGCAAGTAAAGATTTCGAACGGCAAAAACAGTTATTTGCACGCCAGTACATCAGTCAGGCGCAACTTGATCGTGCAGAAGCACAATTTAAATCTGCCACTGCCGATGCCAACGCGCAAATTGCCCAGGCCGGCGCAGTGCAGACACAAGCGGGCTTTTATAGCCTGACAGCACCCTATGCGGGCCGGATTGCTGATGTCTTTATCAGTGAGGGCGATATGGTGACACCTGGCAAGGCATTGCTGGCGGTATTTGATCCTTCTGCTTTGCGCGTCACGGCAACCCTGCCGCAAGCACAACTCGCCAGTTTGGCGAACGGGCAGACTATCAATATTGAAATACCTGGCTTGCCACTGGCACAGCGCATCATCAGGCTTGATAAATACATCGTCCTGCCCGTGACGGATGCCAGCACCCATACCGTACAACTGCGCTTTGATTTACCTGCGGTGCCTGGTCTTGCACCCGGGATGTTCGCACGGCTGCAATTGCCAGCAAGGGCAGTGGATGACATGGGTGACAACACGCGTTTGTATGTGCCTGCCACAGCAGTATTGCGTCGTGCTGAGTTATACGGCGTGTATGTTGTGAACCCGCAAGGCAAGGCCATGCTCAGGCAAATCAAGCCTGGTCCCATTGTTGGCGAAGAACAGGAAGTGCTGGGCGGTGTCGCTGCTGGTGAAAAAGTGGCGCGCTATCCTTTAGCCGCCTTACAGTCGCGCTAAGGATTTCCATGTCAAAAGAATTGGGATTGTCGGGACGCATCGCGCAATTTTTTCAAACTGCACAAATCACACCCTTGCTGGCCCTGGTGGCGTTTCTGCTCGGCGTATTTGCCATCCTTGTCACGCCGCGTGAAGAAGAACCACAGATCAATGTGACGATGGCGAATGTATTGATTCCCTTCCCCGGTGCAGCGGTCGGGCAGGTGGAACAGCAAGTGGCTATACCGGCAGAACAACTGCTGGGCCAAATCGCCAATGTCGAACATGTGATATCGGTCTCACGACCAGGCATGGCCATCATGACCGTGCAATTTGAAGTGGGGGTGCCGCGCACCGAAGCACTGGTGCGTTTGTATGATGTGGTACACAGCCACCGCGACTGGTTGCCTGCCAAACTGGGTACCCTGGAAGCCATCGTCAAACCGAAAGGCATAGACGACGTACCCATCGTCGCGTTGACATTGTGGAGCAAGAATCCACAGAGTGCTGCCTATGATCTGGAACGTGTTGCCCACAGCATGGAAGCCGAACTCAAGCGGGTAAAGGGCACGCGTGACATCAGTACCACGGGCGGCCCTGGCCGTGCCATCCGTATCGATCTCGATCCGGCCAGGATGGCAGCGCATGGCCTGACCGTGGTGGATCTGCAAACCAGTCTGCAGGCAGTTAATCTGGGCTTGCCTGTCGGTGAGTTGACGCGCGCCAATCAAAGTATCACCATCGATGCCGGTCCGTTTTTGCATGATGCACGAGCCGTGGCGGAAGTCGTGGTCGGTGTCAGGGGCGGCAAACCTGTATTCATGAGTGATGTCGCCAAAATCGAAGACGGGCCGTTGCCAGCCACATCTTATGTCTGGCACGGCCAGGCGGGTAGCGATGCGGCTGACTACCCCGCTGTCACCATCGCCATCAGCAAGCAGCCTGGCCAGAATGCGGTGGCGGTTGCTGATGCGGTCAGGCAGCGCGTAGCAGAATTGCGCAATACCGTCATACCTGAAGGTGTGGAAGTCAGCATGACGCGCAATTATGGCCAGACTGCGGACGACAAGGCCAAAAAACTCATACAAAAATTATTGTTTGCCACAGCTTGCGTAGTGGCCCTGGTCTTCATCGCATTGGGGTGGCGCGAAGCCGCGATCGTCGGTACGGCGGTGATACTGACCTTGACCGTGAACCTGTTTGCATCCTGGGCCTGGGGTTTCACGCTGAACCGGGTATCGCTGTTTGCCCTGATTTTTTCCATCGGCATACTGGTCGATGATGCGATTGTCGTGGTTGAAAACATACACCGACATCAGATCTTGTTTCCAGATAAACCGCTGCTTGAAATCATACCCGGTGCCGTCGATGAAGTCGGTGGCCCCACTATACTGGCGACACTGACGGTGATCGCTGCCTTGTTGCCGATGGCCTTTGTCAGCGGCTTGATGGGGCCGTATATGAGCCCGATTCCCATCAATGCCAGCATGGGCATGTTGTTGTCACTGGTGATCGCTTTCGTCGTCACACCCTGGCTGGCACGCATCTGGATGAAGCAGGGCCACGATGGTCATCAAAGTAAATGGCAGAAAACACTGGGCTGGCTGTTCCAGCGTGTATTTCGCCCCTTTCTTGACGAGCGCAAGGGCAGTGCGAATGGCTGGCGTCTGGCACTGGCTATCTTTGCACTGATCGTCATGTCGGTGGTGTTGCCGGTGCTGGGCTGGGTGCAGTTGAAGATGCTGCCTTTTGATAACAAGTCTGAATTCCAGGTAGTGGTTGATATGCCAGCCGGTACCCCGGTAGAAAAAACCGCAGCGGTACTGCGCGAGCTTGGCGGGTACTTGTCGAAGGTGCCGGAGGTCGCTGATTATCAGGCGTATGCCGGTACGGCAGCACCGATCAATTTCAATGGCCTGGTGCGCCAGTATTATTTGCGGGCGGTCGGGGATGTTGGTGACATCCAGGTGAATTTGGTGGACAAGCATCATCGCAGCGCGCAAAGCCATGGCATCGCCAGCCGCCTGCGCCCGGCCTTGCAGGAAATCGGCCAGCGTTTTTCTGCGAATGTCAAAGTGGTGGAAGTACCGCCCGGCCCGCCGGTGATGGCAGCCATCGTGGCAGAAATTTATGGCCCGACGGATGCTGGCCGGCGACAAGTTGCCAAAGCCGTACGTGCCGTGTTCATGCGGACGCCAGGTGTGGTTGATGTCGATGACAGTAGCATCACCGATGCACCGCGCAAAGTCTTGCTGATAGACCAGCGCAAGGCAGCGGCACTGGGTATCAGCCAGGCCACCATAGTGACGACGCTACGTGCAGGCCTGCAGGGCGATGCGGCCAGCTATCTGCATGATGAAAGCAAGTATGCCACTGCCATACAACTGCAATTGCCAGTCGCTGAACAGGGCAACCTGGATAGCCTGTTAAATCTGCGTGTCAAGTCAGCGCAAGGACAACTGGTACCGGTGCGTGAGCTAGTGAATGTTTCAGACAGTCTGCGCGAGCAGGCGTTGTTTCACAAGGATGGCCTGGCAGTCAATTACGTCATTGCCGACATGGCTGGCGCGACAGACAGTCCGCTGTATGGCATGTTCGCCATGCGCGCTGAAATCGCAAAAATTATTGCCCCTGATGGTGGCAAGCTGGATGAATTCTTCATCCACACCCCATCGGACCCGTATCGCGGCTTCAGCCTGAAATGGGATGGCGAATGGAAGATCACTTATGAAACCTTTCGCGACATGGGCGCTGCCTATGCCGTGGGCCTGATACTGATTTATTTGCTGGTGGTGGCGCAATTTGGCTCTTACCTGACGCCACTGATCATCATGGCACCGATACCTCTGACCATCATCGGCGTCATGCCGGGTCATGCCTTGCTGGGTGCGCAATATACGGCTACCAGCATGATAGGCATGATCGCCCTGGCTGGCATCATCGTCAGAAATTCTATCTTGCTGGTGGACTTCATCCATGTGCAGGTGGCTGCGGGTATGGCATTCAGGGATGCGATAGTCAGCTCTGCCATCACACGCGCCCAGCCAATTGCGCTGACCGGCTTTGCTGCCATGCTGGGTGCCTTCTTCATCCTTGATGACCCCATCTTCAACGGTCTGGCGATTTCACTGATTTTTGGTAATTTTGTTTCCACCCTACTCACTTTGGTGGTGATACCGCTGCTGTATTACGCCGCCTATAAAAATAACCCTGATTTTCAATAAGGAGTTTCATCATGACTAGCTGGCAAATCGTTCGTATTATTGCAGGTTGTTTCATACTTTTGAGCCTGGTGGTGGGCGCACCCGCCAGCCCACTGTTTGTGAATCAGTGGTGGCTGGCCTTCACGGCTTTTGTCGGAGGTAACTTATTGCAGAGTGGCATCACCAAGTGGTGCCTGATGGAAAGTATTTTGTGCAAACTGGGTGTACACGCAGGTAATTGAAGCTTAACCCTTGATGGAAAAATGTATACGGGAATTCGGTGCTGCCAGTTTGTCTTCCAGGCGGCGTCCCGGGTCTTTGCGCCTGCCTTGCAATTTACGGGTATTCAGCAAGATTGCCTGCTGTTTTTCGCGGCGGTCGGCGCGGCGTCTGCCATCGTTTTGACGGCGATCGACTTCTGGCCAGGTAGGTTCTTCAGTCGTAGTACCACCCGCCTGCGTGGTTGCGGCTGGTGGACGGCGTTGCTGTGTGGTGTTTTGCGGCGTTTCTGCTGCCTGCTCAAACAAACGAAATACTTTTAAAGGAAACATGGCCTAAGTGCTTGTAAATATACGCATCACACTTAGAACGGTAAAATTGCGTAAAACTTTAGAAAATGCTGGTAAATTGGTTTAATTGCGATTAAACCAATTTTTCCGTAGTGAAATTTTTGTGGTCTTTTACAGCTTTAATCTGAAGGGTGTGAAATCAGTATCCTTATCGTAATAGTCTTCATTTTCCATGCGTTTCAAGAAAGCCACGACCTTGTAGGTCACCGGTGTCATCACGACTTCCCAGCCGGTTTTCAAAATGTATTGCGCCACCATGACCGTGATCAACTGGCTGTTTGACCAGATGCCATAAAAGGCAATCACATAAAACAGGCTGGAATCTACAAATTCACCGCATATGGTGGAGCCTATGGTACGCATCCATAGTTGCCTGCCCTGCATGGCCAGCTTCATCTTGGCCAGTACATAGCTGTTCACAAAACTGCCACACCAGAATGCAGTGATGGAGCCGAGGATAATCCTGGGCGTATTGCCAAACACGGCATTCAGGTGAGTCTGGTATTCGGTATTGAAGGGGTCTGCTGCCGGTGTCAGTGACAGCACGACGATAGACATGACGGCGGCAAACAACAGCGCCCCAAACCCCGCCCAGATCACACGCCGGTCACGTCCGTAGCCATACACTTCAGTCAGGATGTCGCCAAAAATATAGGATATAGGGAAAAACAATACACCGGCACCAAAAGTGACCGTACCCAGAATGGGCAGCGTGACCTGGGCAGCCTTGGCGGCACCGATCAGATTGGAGCATAGCAGGACGGTGACGAAAGCCGCCATCACGAAATCGTAGTATTTATAACTGGCAAGTGGGCGTGTCATAAGTGATGTCCTGAAAGAGGCAAAAATTTTGATTAAAGATAGTGCGGCAAGCTATAGATAAGTTCACGTTCGCCCCAATCTATAAATGGGGCTTGATGTGTCCTTTGAGGTCCTGATTTGGCAGATTGCTGTACAGCATAATCCTGTAGCCTGAACCGGCTTGTCAACCTTGAATCTGCATGTATTGAAAATGAAATAAGTTTTGAAACCAGCATTTGTTAAAATGTTCTCATTTTAGCTTTACAAGAATTTCCATGTGCGCAACCCCGATTACCGTTGATGTTCCAGTTGAGCAATTGTGCATAGGATTATATGTACATCTGGACGTCTCATGGCTGGAGCATTCATTTGCCTTGAATAGTTTCAAGATCAAGACCCAGGAAGAAGTTGATGCCATCAGGCAGTTGGGCCTGGCCACGGTCAGGGTCAATCCGGCAAAGTCGGATAACCGGCCCCTGCCACCTCAGCCAAAGCAGGCTGCTTCAGTTGCGCCACCCGTGCTGCAGCAGAGCCCTGAAGAATTGGCCATGATACAAGAAAAGAAAGCACGCATAGACCGGCTGGTGGAACAGAGGCGTGCGGTGGCACAGTGCGAGAAAGAGTTGCTGAAAGCCGCCACGACGCTAAAGAATATTACCAAAAACCTGTTTTCCCGCCCGCAAGAATCTGTACGGGAGGCAGACCAGATGATCCAGCAAATGCTGGATTCATTGCTGCTGGATAAAGACATTGCGATTCACCTCATGAATGACAAGATCGTTGGGGAAGAAACGTATTACCACTCCCTGAACGTCGGCGTGTTGACCATGATGCTGGCGAAAGAGCTGGCGTTTTCGCCTGAAGACATCAAACTGATGGGGATGGCATGTCTGTTCCATGACATTGGAAAGGTAGAAATACCTGATCGCATAGTCCACAAAACCTTTGGCCTGACCAAGGCGGAACAGAATCTTTTGCAGATGCATTGCCATTACGGCCAGCAGATTGCCGAAAAAATTGGTTTATCCAAAGGCGTGGCTGACATCATCATGCAACATCATGAGCACGTGGACGGCAGTGGCTATCCGCAGCAATTGAAAGGGAACAGCATTTCTCACCTGGCGCGCATTGTCGCCATCGTCAATACCTATGATAACTTGTGCAACCGACCGAATCCTGCAGATTCACTCAGCCCGTATGAAGCCATGTCCTTTATGTTTGCCCAGTTGCGCAAACAGTTCGATGCACCGGCGCTGAACATCTTCATCCGCTGCATGGGTGTGTATCCTCCGGGCACCATAGTCAAGCTCAATGATGGTACTTTGGGTATGGTAATAGGTGTTAATTCCGGTAAACCGCTACGCCCCAGTGTCCTGATTTATGATCCCAGCGTCCCCAAGTCCGAGGCCATCATTCTTGACTTGATACATGAGCCGACGCTAGACATCAGTTCCAGCCTGAAACCCGGCCAGTTGTCGCCAGAGGTCTATGATTACCTGAGTCCACGCAAGCGCATGACGTATTTCTTTGATACACAAAAGGCAGACAACCAGCATCGGCCTTAGAACCTGTTTGCGATCTTAAGCGCGTGCGCAATCGGAGTCCGCGCGGGGTTCATGCGCTGCTCAAAATGCTCATGGTCTTAGAGTACATTCCGCTTTTTGCGCTGCTCTTCTCCCCGCTGACGCTCGCTCGCTACAGATCGTAAACACGTTCCTTAGCGGACTGTAATAGTTCATCAGGTCTGCACGCCATAAGCCAGGTAGTAATATTAAGAGCTTGTTGCGAGGTGTTTGCCGGCGGTCATATTGACTAATTGTCGCGGCAGGGAGGCGATCAAATCGGCAAAGCGCTGGCCCTGTATCATGATATGACCGCGCAGTAAATTTGCAGTCAATTCAGCTTCGCCCTGCAGGATGGCTTGCACCACCTGGTCGTGTTCGTTATAGGAATTGGCAATGCGGTCACGTACGCGCAATTGCAGGCGACGGTAAGGGCGCAGGCGCCGGTGCAGATTCATGGCTTGCATCGCCAGGAAATCATTGTGGCTACCCTGATAAATCAGGTAGTGAAAGATTTCATTCTTGTAAAAATATTCGTCCGGGTCTTCGGCATCACGCGCATCCTTGCAGGCTTCATGCGCAGTTTTTAAATCTGTCTGTTCCTGTTTCGACATGCGGCGTGCCGCCATGCGGCCGCACATGGCTTCAAATTCTGCCATGACTTCAAACATTTCCACCAGTTGCTGGGGGCTGACGGTCGCCACCTGGGCACCACGCCGTGGGCGCATTTCTATAATGCCCATGGAAGCCAGTTGTATCAGGGCTTCGCGTATTGGTGTGCGGGACACGCCAAAGCGTTCTGCCAGTTCGGTTTCGTCGAGATGATGGCCGGGCTGGAGTTGCCCTGTTGCTATCAATTCTTCTATTTCTTCTCGCAGACTGGCGGAGCGGTTTTTCATTTTTTTGGTACATCAATATAAATCATGTAGCTAGTATATATTCAAGTTGACTTTGAATGCAAAATATAAGATCTTGTATACAAGAAGATTAAAAAAGCATACACGGAAGAATTTCTGGCAAAATATGCAAGACACAGGGCAAGAGAGAAACTTGCCCAAACGAGATGTTTCGTCCACAAAACCTTAGGAGTAATCATGTCGCAACTGAAGAGAAGAACAGTCTTACAAGCTCTGAGTCTTACCCCATTGGCTGCAGCATGGTCACCCTTGACCGCGTGGGCACAAGCCACGACGCTGAAAATTTCCCATCAATTTCCTGGTGGCACGCTGGAAGAGGGCGATTTCCGTGATCGTCTGTGCCGCATGTTTGCTGCGGAAGTGCAAAAGCGCAGCAATGGCAGCCTGAAGTTTGAAATCTATCCCGGTTCTTCACTGATGAAAACCAATGCGCAGTTTTCTTCCATGCGCAAAGGGGCGCTGGATTTATCTTTGGTGCCTTTGTCGTATGCCGGTGGTGAAGTGCCAGAAGTGAATATCGGCCTCATGCCGGGGCTGGTGCCATCATATGAAGTCGGTGCCGCCTGGAAAAATGCTGAAATCGGCAGAGAACTGAATAAACTCTTGCTGGACAAGGGCATCGTCGTCGTCAGCTGGATCTGGCAAGCCGGTGGCGTGGCATCGCGGACCAAGGCGGTGGTGGAGCCGGACGACGTCAAGGGCATGAAGATACGTGGTGGTTCACGCGAAGTGGATCTGGTATTGAAAGCCGCTGGTGCTGCCGTGGTATCGCTGCCTTCCAATGAAATTTATGCCGCCATGCAGACCGGGGCGATGGAAGCCGCCATGACTTCATCGACTTCGCTGATCTCTTTCCGCCTGGAAGAAGTTTCCAAATTCCTGACCAGTGGGCGTGGTCAGAGCTACTGGTATATGTTTGAGCCGCTGATGATGTCAAAAACGATTTTTGACAAGCTGAGCAAAGATCAGCAAAACACCATCATGACTGTTGGTGCCGAGTTGGAGGCTTTTGCCATCAAGGCCGCCAAGCAAGACGATATCGCTGTCGCCAACGTGTATGAAAAGAAAGGTGCCAAGGTAGTTGACCTGAATGCCGCCACCGTCAAAAAATGGCAGGCAATCGCCCGCACCACAGCCTGGAAAGATTATGCAGACAAAAGTGAAAACTGCGCCAAATTGCTGAAACTGGCGGAGAAATTATTATGAGCCATGGCTTTGAGATGGAAGCACCCAAGGGGCCGCCAGTTCCTGACAATGCCCATGTCGCCGTGCTGGCTAAAATACTGGCATGGCTGAATAAAGTCATCGTCAGCATATCCATGTTTGCCATGCTGTTGACGGCTTTCATCCTCACTTATTCCGTGGTCACACGTTATCTGTTCAAGGTGCCGACGGATTGGCAGGACGAGGCTTCGGTCTTCATGCTGATAGGCGTGACGTTCTTTTCTGCAGCGTATGTCCAGTCGCATCGCGGACATATAGGCATAGAGGTATTGTCCTCGATCTTGCCACCGTCCATCAACCGCTTGCGGCTGTTGATGGTGGATATCATCAGCGGTGCTTTTTGCCTGTTCTTTTCCTGGAAATCCTGGACCCTGTTTCATGAAGCCTGGGTCGATGGACAAACCACATCATCAACATTTGCCCCCCCGCTATGGATACCCTATGCCATGATGGCTGCCGGTATGACGCTGCTGTCGCTGCAAATTGTGGTTCAGGTGCTGGCTGCCATCACCGCCAAACGGAGGGCAGCATGAGCCCACTGACCTTAGGTGTCTTATATGGCATCGTGACCCTGATCGTGATGTTTTCCGGCATGCCCATTGCCTTTGCCCTGGGTGTGGTGGCCACTGGCTTCATGTATTTTTTCATGCCCGCCGCATCACTCGATACCATTACCCAGAACGTGTATGAAGAAATGGCATCGATCACCTTGCTGTCGATACCGCTCTTCATTTTAAAAGGGGCGGCCATAGGCAAATCACCGGCCGGGCGTGACTTGTATTCGGCCATCCATGCCTGGCTGCACAAGGTGCCGGGTGGTCTGGGTATTGCGAATGTTTTTGCCTGTGCCATGTTTGCGGCAATGGCTGGTTCTTCACCAGCGACATGTTCAGCGATTGGTTCTGCCGGCATACCTGAAATGCGCAGGCGTGGTTATTCGCCCGGCTTTGCGGCAGGTATCATTGCTGCTGGCGGTACCCTGGGTATCTTGCTGCCACCATCGATCACCATGATCCTGTATGCCGTCGCTGCCGAACAGTCGCTGGGTCGTTTGTTCCTGGCTGGCATAGGCCCGGGTGTTTTGCTGGTGATTTTATTTTCGGGCTATGCCGTGTATCGTGCGCGTCGTGAATATGCGATTGCGTACAAGGCTTATGAACAGGGCGGCGTAAAATCAGCCTATCTGGAAGAAGAACATTTCACACTCGCGCAAAAAGTTGAAATGTTGCCGCGCGTGCTGCCCTTCGTCATCCTGCTGATCGGTGTCATGGTAGCTTTGTATGGTGGCTATGCCACACCTTCAGAAACCGCTGGCCTGGGCGCTTTGCTGGCGATGGTGCTGATTGCCATCGTATATGGTGTGTGGCGACCAAAAGATATTTCACCCTTCATCACCTCGACCATCAAGGAATCGACGATGTTGTTGCTCATCATAGGCATGTCGCTGCTGTACTCCTATGTCATGAGCTATCTGCACATCAGCCAGTCGGCAGCACAATGGGTGGTGGATTTGCATCTGAGTAAATGGATGTTGCTGGCGGTGATACTGTTGATGGTGGTGGTGTTTGGTTTCTTCCTGCCGCCGGTATCGATTATCCTGATGATGTGCCCGATTATTTTGCCGCCATTGAAAGTGGCCGGGTTTGACCTGATCTGGTTTGGCGTGGTTATGACCATCGTCATGGAAATGGGCCTGATACATCCGCCCGTGGGCTTGAATATTTTTGTCATCAAGAATATTGCGCCTGACATACCCTTGAAGGATATCGTATGGGGTGTCATGCCTTTTCTGTTGTTAATGCTGGTGGCCGTGATCCTGTTGTGCGTTTTCCCGCACATCGCGACCGCATTTCCTGATGCCTTGATGGGAGTCAAATAATGACCGCAGCCGGTCGCTGGAACACCCTGCAAACCAACCGCCAGCAGCGCCTGCAACGCGCTGCTGATGTGCTGGGCAATGATTTGCAGGGCAAGCTATTTCCGCAGCAGCGCATAGGCGACTGCCTGCATGCGGTACTGGAAGCAGGCGACCGGGTTTGCCTGGAAGGTAATAACCAGAAGCAGGCAGATTTTCTGGCCAAGGCACTGACCAGGCTGGATGCTACACGTGTCCACGATTTGCACATGCTGCTGTCCGTGCTGGCCCTGCCTGAACACCTGGATGTGTTTGATAAAGGCATTGCCAGCAAGCTGGATTTTTCTTTTTCCGGCCCGCAGGCAGCCCGCCTGGCCAAACTGGCTTCAGCCGGCAGGCTCAATATCGGTGCCATCCATACGTATCTGGAATTGTATGCGCGCTATTTCGTCGACCTGACACCGCGCGTGGCCCTGGTGGCTGCACAGTCGGCTGACCGCGCAGGTAATTTATATACCGGCCCGAATACCGAAGACACGCCGACGATCGTTGAAGCTACGGCTTTCAAGTCCGGCATCGTGATTGCCCAGGTCAATGAAATTGTGGATGTCTTGCCGCGTGTCGACATCCCCGCCAGTTGGGTGGATTTTGTGGTGCAGGCACCGACACCGCATTACATAGAACCGTTGTTCACCCGTGACCCGGCTTTGATATCCGAGATACAGGTCTTGATGGCGATGATGGCCATCAAGGGCATTTACGCCGAATATGAAGTGAAACGCCTTAACCATGGCATAGGCTTTGATACTGCCGCCATAGAATTGTTGTTGCCTACCTATGCAGCGTCGCTGGGTTTGAAAGGCAAGATCGCCAGCCACTGGGCGCTGAACCCACACCCGGCACTGATCCCTGCGATAGAGGCGGGCTTTGTTGAATCGGTACATTCCTTCGGTTCGGAACTGGGCATGGAAGATTATATCCGTGCCCGCCCCGATGTCTTTTTTGTCGGTGCCGATGGTTCCATGCGCAGCAACCGTGCGCTGTCACAGGCAGCCGGGCATTATGCCTGCGATATGTTTATCGGTTCCACCCTGCAAATTGATCTGCAGGGTAATTCGTCGACGGCAACCCTGGGACGTATCGCCGGTTTTGGTGGTGCGCCGAATATGGGGGCTGATGCGCGTGGCCGTCGCCACGCCAGCCCGGCCTGGCTGAAGGCAGGGCGCGAAGCACGTGCTGGCAGCAATAAAATACCGCGCGGGCAAAAACTGGTGGTGCAAATGGTAGAGACTTTCCGTGAACACATGCAGCCTGCATTCGTAGAAAAACTTGATGCCTGGCAGTTGGCAGAACAGGCCAATATGGCCATACCACCGGTGATGATTTATGGTGATGATGTGACCCATATCCTGACCGAAGAAGGTATTGCCAACCTGCTGTTGTGCCGCAGCGAAGAAGAACGCGAACAAGCCATACGCGGTGTCGCTGGTTATACGCCAGTGGGTCTGGCAAGAGACCAGCGCATGGTAGAGAACCTGCGTGACCGTGGCATCATCAAGCGACCGGAAGACCTGGGCATAGACAAGCGCATGGCCACGCGTGATTTGCTGGCAGCGAAGAATATGAAAGACCTGGTACGTGCGTCGGCAGGTTTATATCAGCCACCAAAACGTTTCAGGAACTGGTAAGGATCATCATGGAAACTTTGGTATACCGCTTTGAACAAGGGCAGCGCAAGCTGGGGTCAGCGGCGCAACTGGTCGGCGTCGTCAGTTCGGGCAATCTGGAAGTGCTGGTGCAGTCACTGGATTTGCAATCGGCCTGTGAAATAGAAATCAGTACTGCAGCAGTTGGCTTTGGTGCGATCTGGCAAGCGGTGATGCATGACTTTAACCAGCGCTGGCAACTGGCCGATTGCCGCATCGCCATCAATGACATGGGCGCCACCCCGGCGGTCGTCAGCCTGCGTATGGATCAGGCGATAGAAGCCTGTCTGGAGCAATTGAAATGAGCAGCTATCTGGAAGCAAGCGCCAGGCAACGAGTTACCGCCCTTATCAGTGATTTTAAAGAATTTTTGCCACCAGCCAGACAATGGACCAGCCCGCATCTGCCACAACTGAATGCACCGGTCTCATTTGATGATGGCGTCATCATCGGTCGTGGCAGGCTGGATGGAAAAACAGTGTATGTCGCAGCGCAGGAAGGCGGTTTCATGGGGGGGGCGGTCGGTGAAGTGCATGGTGCCAAACTGGTAGGCCTGATGCGTGCTGCCATCATCCACAAGCCACAAGCGCTGGTGCTGCTGGCAGAATCGGGTGGCGTGCGTCTGCATGAAGCGAATGCAGGTCTGATTGCCGTGTCGGAAGTCATGCGTGCCCTGCTGGCTGTGCGTGCAGCTGGCATACCCGTCATCGTCGTCATTGGTGGCAGCAATGGCTGCTTCGGTGGCATGGGTATCGTCTCGCGCTGCGCAAATGTCATCATCATGTCGGAAGAAGCAAGGCTGGCCATGTCCGGCCCTGAAGTCATAGAAACCGCCAACGGCGTCGAAGAATTTGATTCACGTGACCGTGCACTGGTATGGCGTACTACGGGTGGCAAACACCGTTACCTGCTTGGCGATTGCCAGATGCTGGTGACCGACGACGATGCTGCGTTCAAGATTGCGATAGTACAAGCCATGCAGCAATATTCCCTGACCGAAGCCGCACTCAGCGTGCTTGAACTGGAAGCAGAACAGCGCATGCTGACCGAACGCCTGCAAGATTTTGGCGACAAGAAAGAACCGATGGATATCTGGTCTGCCATGGGTGTCAAACAACCGGAAGAGCTGGCCATGCTGGATACCCAGACTTTCCTGCAACTGACCGCCGGGCTCAGGCAAAACAAGCATCGCTATGCGGATACGGATGGGGGGCAATAATGGATAGCATGCAATTGCTGGGGCAGTTATTCCCGCAAGGTCATCAGGTCACTATCACCGATGATTTCATCTCTGGTACTGCAGAAATCGATGGGCAAGCCATCAGCCTGATCGGTACCAGCGGCCATACACCCATAGGGGTGGAGATTGCCCTGGCGCAGGCCAGGGCCGTGCTGGCGACCGTGCGCGACTTCCCACAAAGACCGATACTCTTGCTGGTGGATACCCAGGGCCAGCGCCTGCGCCATCGCGATGAAATGCTGGGTATTAACAGCTATATGGCGCATCTGGGAAAATGCCTGGAACTGGCAAGGCAGTCCGGTCACAAGATCATTGCCCTGGTGTATGACCAGGCCTTGTCTGGTGGCTTCATCACCAGCGGCATGATGGCCGATGCCTGCTATGCCTTGCCAGAAGCGACCATACGTGTCATGGGCTTGCCTGCCATGGCGCGCATCACCAAGGTAGCGGAAGACAGATTGACCGAACTGGCGCAAGATAATCCGGTATTTGCCCCCGGCCCCAGGAATTATGAGCGCATGGGCGGCATACAAGCCATTTGGGATGGTGACCTGGTAGCTTGCCTGCGCACGGCCCTGGCGCAGGCCGACGCGCGTGACCAGCGCAGCGAACTGGGTCAGCAACGCGCTGGTCGCCGCATGGCGCAGCAGGTGATTGACGCCATCCTGCTGCAAGCACAAGAAAATTAAAGCATGGATGGCATTGTGCAATTCCAAAGGCATGATCTGGTCTGGCTTTCCGATGAAGCCTGGGCTGTGGTGTTGCAGACGGCAGCAGCACCAGACATGCTCAAACAATGGCAACAGCAGGAATGGCCCGCCGTCGTTACGCGCCGCCATCCGCAGGCAGCAGAAGATGAAGTCTGCATAGGTTTCCCGCTGCCACCTGTAGACGGTAACAAGCCAAGGTTTGCCGCCATCGTCAAGGCGGAACACATTGCCGTCCATCAGTCGGCCCTGTCCTTGCATACCGTGCTTGTGGTTGCTCCCGCCAACTGGCAGGCTGGTTTGCAGAACCTGCATCAACAGGCACTGCTGGCAGGTATCAAGCTGCGTGTGTATGGCTCTTTGGCGATGCAGTTTTTAACCGGACAAAACTATCTGAGTGCAACATCTGATATCGACATCCTGTTTCGTCCTTTTCATCAAGCGCAATTGCGTGCCGGCCTGGCGCTGCTGCAAGAATTTCAGCAAAGCTTGCCACTGGATGGTGAAATCGTATTCCCCGGTGAAGCTGCGGTCGCCTGGAGGGAATGGGTACTGCCCGCTGATACAGAACCAGAATTCAACCAGCAACGTGTCATCGTCAAAGACATGCACGGCGCCAGCTTGCGCACACGGCAGAGTTTGCTTGCGCATTTGCCTGCAGCTGAGTTGCCATGCTGACGCAGCTAAAGGCCTTTGCTGATTCTGGTTTGCCATTGCGGCAAGAAGCTGGAGAATCTGATCGGCAATATCCCTATGCCCAGCAGATCGCCAGACAGGCAGTACGCAGCCTGTATGCCGAACTGGTGCTGTATCCCAAACCTGGCCTGGTGTCCCTGCGTGATAATGGCAGCCATCATGACATGGATGCTGCATGCTTCATGCGCAGCCTGTTTTCGCTACGCCATTATTTCAGGCGCATTACCATCGCCGGCGCACAGGGAGCCGACTTCCAGACATTGAAGTTGTTGGGTATCGTCGCAGAACAACGCATGCTGCAGGCGACCGGGGGCATCAATACCCATCGCGGTGCCATCTTTGCACTGGGTATGCTGAGCGCTGCTGCCGGTTATTGCCTGGGCCGTGGCCAGGCTGTGACGGCTACCGTGCTACGGCAAGCCATTGTCTCGCAATGGGGACAGGCGCTGAGCATGCATAGTGTGCCACCCGTGAGCGAGACCTGCAGTCATGGGCAGCAGGCCGCACAGCACTATGCAGCCAGTGGCGCCAGGGAAGAAGCGGCGCTGGGTTTCCCCTCCATCTTCGAACTGGCACTGCCACGATTGCAACAAAGTCTGCACCAGGGGCGCAGCCTGTATCAGGCGCAAGTGGACAGTTTCTTTACCTTGATGGCACATATCAGCGACACCAATCTGTATCATCGTGGTGGTGCCGAGGGTATCGCCTATGCCAGGGATATTGCGCAGCAGTTTCTGGATCAGGGGGGCACCGACCATCCGCAGTGGCTGGGCATGGCTGAACGCTGTCATCAGCAGTTCATCGCACGCAGGCTGTCACCTGGTGGTGCCGCAGACCTGCTGGCCGCAAGCTGCTTTGTGCATCATTGTGCCGAGGCATTTTCTATCCGCATTGCTCATGAATAAATTCGCTTTGCTTTGTCCGGGACAGGGTGCACAGTCAGCGCAGATGTTTAATCTGGCCAGGCAACATGCCGGTGCAGCCAGTTTTATCCAGGACGTGTTGAAGCAAACCATTAATCAGCATACGCTGGCAGATGTGCTGTCATCGACAGAGCTTCTGTTTGAAAACCGCTATGCCCAGCCCCTGTTGGTTGCCGCCACCCTGGCCCATTGGCTGGCGCTTAAAGAACACCTGCCTGTACCGGATATGGTTGCCGGTTATAGCGTGGGTGAAGTGGCGGCCCATGCTGTCAGTGGTAGTCTCGACGTACATGCGGCACTGGAACTGGCCACGGCACGTGCTGCCCTGATGCAGGCTTGCGTACTGCAACCACAACGCATGCTGGCCATCTCGGGTGTCGCTGTGGCGGATATCCGGCATTTCGCTGCCAGCCATGATTTGTATGTCGCGATCATCACGGCAGACAACAAGGCGATTGTCGCCGGCCTGGAAACGCAACTCATTGCTGCCATGCCACACATAGCGACTCTGCCCGGACACGATATTACCTATACTGAAATTGCGGTACACGTCGCCTCGCATACGCCATTGATGCAGGCGGCTGTACCTGGCTTTGCGCAAGTGCTGGAAAATACGTTAAAAAATGCCGCGATGCGCGACACGGATGTCGCCGTGCTGGCCGGCATTACCGGGGAGCCGGTCACGACAATGGCAGCGATACGCAGCAGTTTGCTGGCCCAGATGACACAGACCATACAGTGGCATGCCTGCATGGATGCACTGGCAGAAAACGGTATCCGTTTTGCGCTGGAACTGGGGCCAGGTTCAGCTTTATCAAAAATGCTGCAGGTACGACATCCGCAGATCGCCTGCCGTTCAGTGGCAGATTTCCGCAGTCTGGAAGGTGTTGTGCAGTGGGTGCAACGCCAGCGGGAGAATTGAAATTTTACCGTAGTCAACATCGTCAGGAGCCAGCATGAAACGCATTACACTGATACCTATCTTCATTCCCTTTATTCTCGCCATGACTATCAATACTTTGGCCCAGGCTGCCGAACGCCTGCCTACCATCCCGCCATCGCAATATACGGAGGAACAGAAAAAAGCTGCCGAAGAATTCCTGGCTACGCGCAAAGTGCCGGTGTTTGGTCCCTTTGAACCGCTGATGTATAGCCCGCAAGTCATGACGCAGGCACGTGCCATGGGTGATTATCTGCGTTATCAGTCCGCGCTCGGTACTACCCTTAGCGAACTGGTGATACTGATCACCGCACGTGAATGGTCACAAGATTATGAATGGTATGTGCATCATCCCATCGCCTTGAAGGCTGGCATCAAACCCGAAGTGACAGCTGCCATCGCCGACGGCAGGCGTCCGGTGGGCATGACTGAGGATGAAGAAATTGTCTATGACTTTTCTACCGAACTGCACAAGAACAAACGTGTATCAGATCGCACTTATGCACGGGCAGAAAAACGTTTTGGTAACAAGGGCATAGTCGACCTGACAGGCATCAATGCCTATTACACCTTGCTGGCGATGCAGATGAACGTGGCGCAGTATCAGATACCCAGGGATGGAAAAAAACTGGTGCGCTTTCCTGAATAGAAAGGCATAAAAAATATGGGGCCAATGCCCCATATCTTCTTCTTATTTATTTACTTGCTTATTTACTGATCTATCAGTAACGACGACGCTGCTGACCACCACCGGATGGTCCGCGTGTTTCAATATGGCGGAAAGTAATTCTGCCCTTGCTCAAATCATAGGGTGATAATTCCAGCGTCACCTTGTCACCGGCGAGTATGCGTATGTGATGCTGACGCATTTTGCCGGACGTGTAAGCGATCAGCTTGTGACCGTTTTCCAGATTCACACGAAAACGTGAATCGGGCAGCACTTCTTCAACTTGACCACTCATTTCCAACAGTTCTTCTTTTGCCATGGGTTTTTCATCTTTATAGTAGGTGAGACAACAGCACACAGACGGCGTCTCAAATGAACAGATGATCGCGATCATCTGCAAGGGAATACGGTGAACTCGCTGGTAATCGGGCAATTGGGCCATCAGCCTGTCAGGCCAGAAAACCGGTGCATCGAGTATGAAGTAGGCTGTGTACCCATGGCTGTGGCCATCAGGTCATCACAGTGCGTAGATACAAAGGCAGATAAGCAGTGCAAAGGGCGACGAATCATTTTTCGCAGCGTGCTGTCGGGATAGCAAATACGAAAACCCGGCTTGTTCAGATGCGCGAAATTGAGTTATATCCGGATTATACTCCCTTGCACCAATTTCGACGCATTTGCTTGCAGTTCGTTAATAAAAACATGAAATTAATGTTGGTTTGCCATCAAAATAGGCTCGCGATCCAGGGAAATGTGCCTGGCCGCATCTATATTTCATGAATATATAAGCATGGTTTTTACATAATTTGTTGCTTTTATGAAATTATCAGAACTACTTCAGAAAAGCTGTTGCGTGACCTAAATCTATGTGATACGGTGTTTTTTTATCAATAGATTCCAGATTTTATTATGAAAAGTCGCCGAATCACCATACGCCGTGCCCTGATCACGCGCGTATCCATATTGATAGTCTTTTTGCTCATCATTTTTGCTTTCAGCGCCATCAAATTCATTATCACGCCTGCCGTGACCGCGCTGGCGAAATCCCAGATGGCGCAAGCCAGCAGCGAACTCAGTGCCAGGGTCAAGCAATTGTTTGGTACGGTCGAAACCACCTTGCGCACCAGCCAGGACTGGGGTGAGCAAGGCTTGCTGAATGTCGATGATTTACCGACTTTTAATAATTATTTATTTTCCGTGATAGCCAATCATGCCGAGATCAGTTCGGCATTGATCGCTACCGAATCCGGACGTGAAATTCTCTTGTTGCTGAATGAAGATGGTACCTGGGTGAATCGCATCAGCGATCCCGGACATTTTGGCAAAAAAACATACTGGCTGAGCTGGGATAAACAGCATCACCTGACCAAGATTGAAATGCGCGAACGCGATTATGATGCGCGCCAGCGACCCTGGTTCAAAGCTGCCATGGCGTTGAATAGCGATGACCAGATTGCCTGGACAGCACCGTATATTTTCTTCACCACCAAGGAGCCGGGCATTACCGCATCCATGCGCTGGACTGCCGCCAATGGCACCCGTTATGTCATCAGCCATGACGTCAAATTACTCAGCCTGTCGCGTTTCACCACCAAGGTAGTGGCAGGCAGCAGTGGCATAGGCGTGATCTTGAATCCGGATGGCCGCATCATGGGTTTGCCGAAAGATGCGCGCTTCAAGGATGACGATAGCCTGAAGGCGAGTATTTTGCATCCGGTTGCTGATCTGGGGGTAGCACCGCTGGCCAAGGGCTTGCAACGCTGGCACGATATCAGCAACAAGCCTGATGAATTATTGCGTTACGACGTCGATGGGCAAGCCTGGTACAGTTTGTTCCGGCCATTTTCCATAGGACAGAATGAAGTCTGGCTGGGTGTGGTCGCACCAGAAGAAGATTTTGTTCCCGGTAGCCGCTCTGATTTCCAGGTGTTGATAGAACTGGCGCTGGCAGTCATGCTGGCTGGCGCATTGATGGCGGCATGGATAGCGCGCCAATTTGTCGGCCCGCTGGAACGCCTGACTTCAGACAGCAGGCGCATAGGCCAACTGGACCTGGAACAAGCCGTGCAATCCGATGGACGCTGGCAAGAAATCTGGCAATTGGGTGAAGCGCAGGAAGCCATGCGGAAAATGCTGCGCGATGCCACCCGCCGCCTGGCCGACGCCAATACCAACCTGGAAGCCAAGGTTGCCCAGCGCACCGAAGAGCTGGAAATAAGCCGGACCGAATTGTCACGGCGTGAGCAGTTTTTCCGCGCGATTTTTGATTATGCTCCGGTCGGCATCCTGAACATGACAGAAGATGGCCAGCGCGATACCAACCAGGCATTTGCAGATTTTCTCGGCTACGAATTGAATGCATTGCCCAACGTAGCACCAGGCCATCTCGTAGCGGACGAAGACCGGGCCCTGATTTTTAATGCTGCCAGCAAACTGCAGGAAGGAGCCAATACACAAAGACTGGAAGCGCGTTATATACATCGCGATGGCAGTTATCGCTGGGCAGATGTCAGCCTGTCTGCTGTGCGGGACGAGACGGGAAAATACACATCGACCATCGTGATTGCGATTGACATGACGCAGCGCAAACTGGCCGAAACGGCATTGGAAAGCGCCCGTGCCCAGGCCGAAGCAACCAAGCGCCAGCTGGTTGCGATGTCCGATGCCTTGCCGCTGGCCATGTTCCAGATGCAAGTCAGTGCCGACGGCACGCGCCGCTACAACTTCATCAGTAGCCCGGCGCAGCAGGTGCTGGGCGTAAGCGCGGAAGAATTGATGCAGGATGCAGATGCGCGTTGGCGCAATATCTTGCCAGAAGATATCGAGGCCGCCTCAAAAGCCTTGAGTGAAAGCACACAAAAAGCCAGGGATGGCGTGGCCAAAGCGACGGGCGAATTGCTGGTACGGGTGCGTGGGCCAAACGGCTTGCGCTGGGTGTTGACCACTGCGTATGCCGACACGCTTGATGCCGATGGCACCCTGATCTGGAACGGTTATAGCCAGGATGTGACCGAACGCAAACATGCGGAAGATGCCATCAGGGACAGCGAAGCCTACAACAAGCTCTTGTTCCGGGATTCTTATGTACCCATGGTGATCTTTGATCCCATACTCAAGAAATTTGTTGACTGCAACCAGGCCGCAGTCGAGATGTACGGACATCAAAGCCGGGAAAAATTGTTGCAGATGAATACCATCGATGTGTCGGCACCAACCCAGTATGACGGACGTCCTTCCACGGTGGTGGCCGCTGAATACATAGAGCAAGCCCTGGTGCAGCGCAGGGCCGTGTTTGAATGGCGACATCAGCGTGCAAACGGGGAACAGTGGGATGCGCAGGTGCACCTGATGGTGTTTGTGCACCAGGGGCGACAGTTATTCCAGTTTACCCTGATCGATATTACAGAGCGAAAACGGGCACAGGCCGCGGCGCAAAAATCCAAGGAAATCGCAGAAGATGCCACGCGCATGAAATCCGATTTCCTCGCCAATATGAGCCACGAAATACGCACGCCTATGAATGCCATCATAGGCATGAGCCATCTCGCCCTGAAGACTGAACTGACACCGCGCCAGCGTGACTATCTGGAAAAAATACAGTTATCAGGCAAACATTTGCTGGGCATTATCAATGATGTGCTGGATTTTTCCAAGATAGAAGCCGGCAAGCTGAGTGTCGAGAAAACCGATTTCAACCTGGAGCAATTGCTCGACAATGTGGCTAACCTGATCGTCGAAAAGGCCGCTGCCAAGGGCTTGGAACTGGTGTTCGATATCAGCAAGGACGTTCCCGTCAACCTGATAGGCGATAGCCTCAGGCTGGGGCAGATATTGATCAACTATGCCAATAATGCAGTCAAGTTCACCGAACACGGTGAAATCGACATCATCATCCGTCTGCATGAACAGGATGATGACAGTGTGCTGCTGTATTTCGCCGTCAAAGATACCGGCATAGGTTTGACAGAACAGCAGATAGCGCAATTATTCCAGAGCTTCCAGCAAGCCGATGCATCCACCACCCGCAAATATGGTGGTACCGGCCTGGGCCTGGCGATTTCCAAACAACTGGCGCAATTGATGGGCGGAGAGGTCGGGGTCGAAAGTGAACACGGCAAGGGTTCCACCTTCTGGTTCACTGCCAGACTGGGCAAGGGCAATGTGATCGAACGCAGCCTGTTGCCCGAACCCGATTTGCGCGGCAAGCGCATCCTGGTGGTAGACGACAATGACAGTGCCCGCACCGTGTTGACGGAATTACTCGACTCTATGACCTTCCTTACCGGTGCCGCAGAATCCGGCGAACAAGCCTTGCGCATGGTACAGGACGCCGCAAGACAAGGGCAGCCGTATGACGTGGTGATGCTGGACTGGCAGATGCCCGGCCTGGATGGCATCGGTACCGCTCGCGGTATCCGCGCCCTGCAATTGCGGGATGAACCCAAGCTGGCGATGGTGACAGCGTATGGCCGCGATGAAGTCTTGAAACAGGCCCAGGACGCAGGCATAGAGCATGTGCTCATCAAACCGGTCAATTCTTCCATCCTGTTCGATACCTTGATACGCCTGCTCGGCGGTGTCTATGCCGAAGAGCGCGAAAAGGCGGACGACAGCAATGCCCATGGTATGGAAGCACTCAGCGCGCTTCGTGGTGCCCGCATCTTGCTGGCCGAAGACAATGAACTGAACCAGCAGGTTGCCTGCGAGTTGCTGGCGGATGCAGGTTTTGTCGTTGAAGTCGCCGACAATGGCAGTATTGCGTTGAACATGGCGCAGCAGCATGCGTACGACCTGATCTTGATGGATATGCAAATGCCAGAGATGGATGGCGTCGAAGCGACCACGCGCCTGCGTGCACTGCCGGCCCTGGCTGGTTTGCCCATCGTCGCCATGACCGCGAATGCCATGCTGGCCGACAAAGAACGCTGTCTCGGTGCGGGCATGAATGACTTCCTCAGCAAACCGATAGAGCCGGACGATTTATGGCGCGTGCTGTTGCGCTGGATTAAGCCACGTTCAGTTGCAGGTTCGGCTGCAAGTTCGGCGGTCGATACAGCCGGACTTCAGGCAGCACCTCACACCACCACTGCAACACATGCGGCGGATGTGCCAGCAGGCTTCCCGGATCATATAGACGGGCTGGATGTGGCAGCCGGCCTGCGCCGGGTGCTGGGCAAACATGCGCGCTATCTGACCATGTTGCGCGGCTTTGTCAGCAGCCAGGCTGTCGTCACACTACAAATCCAAACCTCCTTGCAGCAGGGCGATAGCACAACAGCAGAACGTCTGGCCCATACCCTCAAGGGTCTTGCAGGCAATATCGGCGCTACCCGGTTGCAGGAAATCAGTGGCGAACTGGAGCTGGCACTGCGCTCGGCGCAGCCGACAGAAACTTTACTGGCGGCGACAGCCGAAACACTGGCGCGCCAGGTGGCAGCGATCCTGGATAAATTGCCACCAGAAGAACAAAAAGTTGCCACGGTGGCAGACATGACCAGGTTCAAGCTGGTCAGTGATGAGCTGGCCGGTCTGCTGGCAGATGACAATGCCAAAGCAGAACGGCTACTTGAGCAGCATGAGGCCATGCTGGAAGCTGCCTTGCCCAGCCATTTCAAACAAATCGCTGAACTGATACGACAGTTTGATTATGAGCAGGCATTGCTGGTGTTGAATCAGGCCCGCGCGCAGATCGTCAATGTGCAGACCAGCAAGGCTGAATAAGTGACAGCAAGCCTGCAGCAAACCTGTTGAATTTGCCACCATTCTCAAACATGGGGAGTATTGAAATGATCCATCTGGAAGCTGGTTTACCCAAACCCACCATACTGGTGGTGGATGACACGCCGCAAAACCTGTCTGTCATGAACGACTTGCTGCAGGACGATTATGTGGTCAAGGTGGCCCCCGGTGGCGCACGGGCGCTCAAGGTGGCACGCTCTGACGCACCGCCAGATTTGATATTGCTCGATATCATGATGCCAGACATGGATGGCTACGAAGTTTGCCGCCAGCTCAAGGCCGACCCACAAACCCGCGATATCCCGGTGATTTTCCTGACCGCCAAAGCAGAACAGGATGATGAGCGCCAGGGTTTTGAAATCGGTGCCGTCGATTACATTACCAAACCCATCAGCCCATCCATCGTCCTGGCCAGGGTGAAAACCCATCTTGCCTTAAAAGCGTCTGCCGATTTCTTGCGCGACCAGAATGAATTCCTGGAACAGGAAGTCGCCCGTCGCACGGAAGAAACCAGGGCAATCCAGGATGCCACCATCCTGATGATGGCATCACTGGCAGAAACACGTGACAATGAAACCGGTAACCATATCCTGCGCACACAGTTTTATGTCAAAGTGCTGGCAGAAAAACTGCAGGGCCACCCGCGTTTTTCTGCTTTCCTGACAAGCTCCACCATAGAATTATTATTCAAGTCGGCACCCTTGCATGACATCGGCAAGGTCGGCATTCCTGACCGCATCTTGCTCAAGCCAGGCAAATTCGATGTCGCTGAATTTGAAATCATGAAAACCCATGCCGCGCTGGGGCGTGACGCCATCGTGCAGGCAGAACGCAGATTGGGTTACAAGGTGGCCTTCCTGGATTTTGCCAAAGAGATCGCTTATTCGCATCAGGAAAAATGGGACGGTAGTGGCTACCCACAAGGCCTGGCTGGTGATGCCATCCCGGTTTCAGCCCGCCTGATGGCCCTGGCCGACGTGTATGACGCACTGATCAGCCGGCGTGTCTACAAGGCTGCCATGTCCCACGAAAAGGCGGTGGAAATCATCAGCGAAGGCCGTGGCAAACATTTTGATCCCGACATGGTGGATGCCTTCCTGCAAATACAGAAAGATTTCCAGGCGATTGCCACCCGCTATACCGACAGTGACGCCGATATCCAGGGCCAGCAAGACCGGCTGGAATGGATCGCCGAACAACCCTGAGCCGTCATTCGCAAGCATCCAGCGCCATATTGAGAAACCACTATGCATACACCGGATTTCAGCAAGCTCACTTTCCTGATCGTGGATGACATTTCTGCCATGCGGCAGGTGGCGGCAGGACAATTGCGGGCTTTGGGGGCAGAGCAGATTCAGGTAGCGGGAAACGGGCTGGAAGCCTTGCAAATTCTGCGCAGAAGCAAGATAGATGTGGTCTTGAGCGACTGGAATATGCCAGTCATGGATGGGCTGGAGTTATTGCGCGCCGTGCGGGTCGATCCCAAGCTGGTAGATTTGCCCCTGATCATGGTGACTGCTGAAGTGGAACGCGATCGGGTCGCCGAAGCGGTCAGGAACGGCGTGTCTGACCTGCTGGTCAAGCCTTACACCGCGCAGCGCATGGAAGACAAGATCGTCGGCGCATTGCGCCGCAGTCGCTCACCCACTGCGCCCGAACCAGTGACTAGTGAAGCACCCAAACCGGCACAGTTACCCAGCATTCTGGTGGTTGACGATACCCATCTCAACCTGAGACTGATAGCTGAGCTGTTCGCCGATGAATACAGGGTACGCATAGCCGATAATGGCAAACGCGCATTGACGATCTGCCAGTCAGACAATCCGCCAGACCTGGTCTTGCTGGATGTGATGATGCCGGAAATGGATGGTTTTGAAGTCGCACAGAAAATGCGCGAACATCCAAACAGTGAATTGATACCCGTGATTTTTGTCACCGCACTCAGCGACGACAATTCACGACGCAAGGGCTTTGACCTGGGCGCGGTGGATTTTGTCAGCAAACCAATAGACCCGGAAATCCTGCAAGTCAGGGTCAGGAATTTCATCCGTTATGTAGAGATGCACAAACAGCGTCAGCAAGAATACGACACCATGCTGGCCAATGCCCGCCTGCGCGAAAACGTGGACCGCATGCTGCGGCATGATATACGCGGGCCGCTGGCTGGTGTTATCGGCTTGCTGCAAGACTTTCCCGACGACGGTCAGTTGGGTGCACAGCAAGCGCGGCGTTTAAGTGAAATCGAAGCAGCGGCAGTGCAGGCACTGGATACCATTAGCTTATCTTCAGACCTGTTCAAGATAGAAACGGGTCGCTATCAGTTGGAGCCAGTCGCTGTGGATATAGGCCGATTGCTGCAACAGGTGCTGCAATTGGTACAGTCTGCTTTCGCTGTCCGGCAACTGGTGTTTGTCGATGAGATTCACCTCACCGCCAACGCAAGTGGCGACCCGGTTCTGTGTCATGCCATATTCCATAATCTGCTAAAGAATGCCTGCGAAGCTGCACCCGAAGGTGGCCGTATCAGGCTGAGCCTGCGTGAAGGATCACCTCTGCGTATCGTCATAGAAAATACCGGTGCAGTGCCTGCAAGCATGCTGGACAGGTTTTTTGACCGTGGTGCAACGGCGGGTAAAACTGGCGGCAGCGGCCTTGGTACCTATTCAGCAAAACTGCTGACAGAGGCACAAGGCGGCACCATCACCATGGACAGCCATGAGGGTGAGAACATAACCCGGCTCACCGTATGTCTGTTGCGTGAACCGGCAGGGGAGTGAGCCTTCAGTAAGCCCCGGGTTTTTTCAAGACTTTGAGAAAAGTATCCTCTCCTTGAATTTGATATGTCCCGGTGTATAGTAATTTTCTGACCAGTCTTCATCATTGAATTTAAGCCTGAGTGGCGTGGCTTTTTGTGCGGTGCTGACTGCGGCCCTGAACGCATAGTGGTCCACCAGTCGTACCGCCTCAATCGCAAAGACAGTAGCGATTTCCTGATCGTAAATGGCAATCAAATTGTCACCGTTTTCCTGTTCGCCACCTTCTGCCAGGTTGGATGATCCAAAGAAGACCACCGGATTGCTGTCATTGAAATCCACCACCACGAATTTATGGTGGATTTTATGTGCCAGGCCTTCCTGTATTTCTTTGCTGAAGGGGGGCGGCACGAGTTTATTCAAGGCTGCCGACGTGACCAATACCCCAGCTTTTCCGGGCGAATAGACTTGTACGCCTGAAACGGACTTAGTCTCGTCTGTTGAATTTTTCTCGCCATCTGCCCCGCCAGGATTGTCGGTAATACCATACGAGAAAACTTTCCCGTCATCGTGAATCGTCCTCAGTGTATCCAGCACAGAACTTTTGCCTACCAGTGCCATGACGGCAAACAGGACGGAGCTATTTGCCGTGTTCAATTCGTTTTGCAGTCTGTCCAGAGAAAACGTATTTTTCTTGTGGGGTGCGAAGCTGAAAACGCTGGAAGGCAGGCCAAGTTTGCTAATGGCATATTCTTTCTGGGATATCTTGTCTGCTGTAAATGCAGGCGTGCTCAGTCCACCATTGAACGCAGCTTCGAAGGACTGCGCATACAGCTGTGCCACATCGCCATCGTCGAAGATGGCTACATGATTGGCATTGACATACAGGCCCGTCACAGAAAAATTGGTCGAGCCGGTCAGTACGCGTGCAGGTTTACCCTTGACACGCATGATGAAGACTTTATTGTGCTGGTATCTTGAAAAACTCCCGGTCTTGACGTTTGCCTTTCCGGCAGATTTCTGTAACAGTGCTTCAGCCTGTGGTTCCAGTGCTTTAGCGCCGACATGGGTAGCAGAATTGTCCATCACGATGCGTACCTTCTTGCCAAGAACCGTCAGCGCACGGACTATATCCGGTTCATTGAAGTCATACACCATGGCATCCAGCGTGGCGTCTTTATTCAGGTAGCATTCGTTCAGGAAATCAATGATGGCTACCCGCGCATGCGCCCCCAGCCATTGGTATTGTTCTACATAGTCGGCGGTAGGGAAGTCAACCGTCTTTGGATTTGGGCCGATAGCTTTCGTACCAAATTTGTCGGTGTAAGCCTGCGATGATAAATAGCCCCTGGTAAACGCCAGTTCAAAGTTCTTTTGTTTAAACGGTTGGCACATGACTTTGATACTGACCGTGTCGCCCGTGGTCAGGGCACTGGTATGCGCGGCTGAAAATGATTTGACCGCCACTTCATATTCATATTCGCCAAAGGCATCGCCTGCCGGGAAATCAACCCACCAGAACTTCTGGAAAGGCGCATCTTCAGACGAGTGCCATTTTCTGTCTTCGGCGGTGGTGTCACTGGTGTAATCCGATGTGAACGACAGCCTGTTGAGCAGCGGGCTCCAACTGCCATCTTTAAAGCGCCGTCGTATGGAAAAACCAGCCAGGTCTGTTTTCTTGTGTTCGTCGACGTTAAAGGCCAACATCACACATTGGTCTCCACTATAAGCACGCACGGTGAGGGCACCGGAACTCGCAGAAGTAGGATTGATAGAAGTACTTAGATTGCCAGGCATGTCGCTTCTCCAGTTAGTGAATTACATCGCTTTGAAATGAGTTTTAATTTTTTCCTAAACCAGGCTTTCCAACACTCCCCGCTGCCACAACCACGCCGTGATTTTTTGCGAGGTTTGCCTGCCCATGCTGTGTTCCAGTTTCTGCAATACCTGTGCCAGCGGCTGTGGTTGCCACAAGAAATTCAGATGGGGAAATAAAGCCTGGTTTTCCAGGAAAGAGATAGGGCGCTCAAGATTGGGGTGGCTCAGTGCCAGTTGCTTTTGTACTCTGTCATCCACCACGCAATAGCTTTCTGCCAGACTGGCGGCAGGATGGATACGCAGGGGCTGACAGGGGTTGAATGTGGATAAGGGCTTTAGCTCTGCCGGTTGGTAGTCGCGTAGTTGCGCACTTTGTTCGTGCATGGCCCGGACCAGGGGGTGGTCATCCCCGGCGGCAGCGCCATCGGCGCAGTTAGCGGCAATACCAGCCCGGCTTCGCCAGAACGGATGCTCGCTACACCAAGCTTGCGCATAATATGACTGCGTCCAGTATTGGTGGCGGGCACAGGTTTCTGTCAGTCTTTGCTCAAAGAAGTGGCGGGCCAACTCATGACGATCATGATGGTCATGACGATTACTGTCTGTGCTACCCAGTAGCGTATGTATCGCAACCACCGCCTGCAAGGAAAAGCGCATGGCCTTTTCTACACCTGACGATGAAATCGGGTCCAGCGCAAAGGCGGCATCACCCAGTTTCAGCCTGCCATCTTGCCAGCTATCCAGTGCCAGGTAGGGCGTTGCCACGCATGCCTGCAAGCGACTCGCATACGGAACTTGCGCTATCGTCTTGAATAACTGGCTGTTTGCACAATTCCATCGTAACCAGTTTTCTGCCTGCCCCGGCATCTTTTGATGGGCCGTTTGCGGATCATTGACCAGCATGACTCGGTAGCGCAGGTCGGGCAGGCGTGTGCCCCATAGCCAGCCATGTTCCAGTGCTTCGACCTGGGTCAGGTTGGCCATCTCATTGGCAATATTATGGGCAATATTATTGGAGATCTGATCTGCTTCCAGTTCCACCCACATCGCAGACAGGCGTGGTGCGCAGGCATATTGCTGTACTCCAGTGCTGCGTCCACCTGCATCAAGAATAAAGCGGGCGGTGATTTGCTGCCTGCCCGCAGGCGTGCTGATGTGTAATTGCCAGTTACCTGCCGTGCCGCTGATGTCTTCGATCCGCGCTGGCATGCATACGCTGATGCCGCGTTGCCTTGCCAGTTGCAGCAGGGCGGCATCAAAGGCGGCACGGTTGATGACTGCTGCATCGCCGTGGCCTGCAATTTCTGGCGTAGCGCTGCGCCAGCGCAGTCGGGTAGAAAGGCCAGCCAGATGAGGAACCGCTGCCAGCGCTTCGTTGGCGTCCAGCATGTCTATGATGTTTTTAACACCGGGCGTCAGTGCTTCACCTATCTGTGGGCGCGGCCAGGTTGCGCTACGCTCCAGCATTTGCACGCGGTAGCCCAGTTGTTGCAAACGCAAAGCTGCGGTCAGCCCGGCGGGCCCGGCCCCAATGATGATGATATCGACCGCGTTGTCCATATCAGGTATGACGGTCGTCTGGCGCGCCGGTAAACCATTCGGGTGCCAGGTGGCTCAGGCGTTGATGTGCCCCTATGGTGTAGTGCAGCCATCCGCGTATGTAGTCGCAGGCATGGCGTCCGCGTGCCAGCACTTCATGATGGCAGCCACCGCCGCAGAGGTAACGTGCCCAGCAGGTATTGCAGGGCTGCTGCTGATGCACATGGCGTTGGCTCAGCCAGATGGCTTGCCTGCTGCGGTCAACACCCGTATCCAGGTGACCCATGCTGCCTTGTTCGTCACCGACAAAGCGATGGCAGGCGGACAGATCGCCATCAGCAGACACCCCAAAATAACCGGCACCGGCACCGCATGGGTAGGGCCTGTGTGTGCCGCGCTGCAATTCACGCAAGGCATTTTGCATGTTCATGAAAGGGTAGCGTTGGCCCTGCATGACATGCTGCTCAAATGCCAGGCCGCAGGCGATCATGCCTTGCAGCATGTCGGCCATATCTTCCGGCCCCATTTCTGCCTGCCCATTCGATGCACGTAGTAGCGGTGAGAAGCCGACACTATGAAAACCCATGTTGATAAACATATCCAGGGTTTGTGGCAGGTTCAGGTTGAACGGCGTCACCGTCACCCGTGCTGACACCTGCATCTGGCGCTGGCGTTGCAGCAGTGGGGCGATGCGCTCCACAATCTGGTCGAAAGAACCCTTGCCGCCTTTAAAGGCGCGCAGGCGATTATGTTGTTCTGCCGGCCCATCCAGGCTGACTGTCACGGCAAAGCCATGCTTTTCAAAAAAATCGGCATCGTCAGCCTGCAACAGCGTGCCATTGGTCGTGATCGAAAAATGACAGCGCACCCCCAGCCTGGCTGCCTGCTCGCTTGCATAGTCAGTCACGCTGCGCAAGACCGGGCGATTCGATAGCGGCTCGCCACCCATGAATGCCAGGTTCACCTTGGCACCCGGTGCGGCTTGACCCAGCAATAAATCCACCGCCTGCATGGCTTTCAGCAACTCCATGCTTTTGGCCTTGCCGCCAAACTCACCCTGCTGCGCATAACAATACGTACAACCCAGATTGCATTTCTGCGCAATCGCCAGCGACAGGGCGTGCACTGGTGGCGAAGACAGTGGCACATCATCAATAAACGGTTCGGCGTGCAAGCCATAGCTGTCTATCAGTGCTGCCAGTAATTGCTGGTCGTCGGCATGCACGGCAACACGAAATTCTGGCACTAGTTCTGCCGGCAAGTGAAACAGCCTGCTACCATTCACCAGCAATAACTGCGCACCCTGGGCATCTTCCACCAGGTGTGCATCACGGTGCGAGGGGCGCGATGCTTCGACGATGCGCAAGGCCAGGGCCGGTGCCAGCTTGCCATCTGCCCTGGCCGCATGCTCAGGTTCAGGGGTACGCTCAATGACCAGATCAGGACTCATCGGCATCTTTACCCCGGATGATGAATTGCAAATCCTCTTGCCAGGACTTGAATAAATCATCGTAAGAATACAGCCGCGTGTCAGTGCGGTTATCCGGGATATAGGTGCCGGTACGTTTTTTTGCAAACCACATATCGCCGCGCGACAAGCCATCAACACCAGGTTCTACGTTCACATAATCGGGTCGCGATGCAGCCCAGTAATAACATGCACATTCGCGGTAATCGTTTTGCCATGGTGCACACAAACCCTGCGTCAATTCTCCCGGGTGTAACAGGGCCGGATTGAATGAGGCCGTATTCGCTTCAAAGAAATGACGCAGCTTCAAATTGACCTTGAGGGTAGGGGTATCCTTGCTGTACAAGACCTCGGTGTCGGCATCTTTATCAAGAGTAAATTCACATTCCACCATTTTCCCCTGCAAGTGGATGATGCGGGCGATCGAGTTGGACCATTCCATGAAAGACACTGCGTTCGGATTCGCCACTGACGCCAGCGTGCCTGAGCTACCATCGGGAAACACCGGTCCGGTGGTCACCACCATGGTGCCGGCATCCAGCCCGGCAAAGCGCAGCAGGCGCCTGGATTTCAGATCGGCATGGGCCGGTTCAGCATCCACCACATAGTTATTGTTTTCCACCAGGGTGATGCCTTCAAAAGCGCGCCGCCACAAGTTCCTGAAATCAAACTCCAGCCCAGGGAAGCAATTGGAAATCGCGCTGCGCGGCAAGACCGATGCCGGGTTGCCAGTGCCACGATGGTGGATTTGCGCCGTCAGGTTGCTGGCACTGATGGTTTTCTTGTCAGACATTATTGACCTCCTGCTGGCGTAGGTGCTGCAAACATCGCATTTTTGGCAGCC
This sequence comes from Undibacterium sp. Ji50W, assembly GCF_049340445.1. NCBI lineage: Bacteria > Pseudomonadati > Pseudomonadota > Betaproteobacteria > Burkholderiales > Oxalobacteraceae > Undibacterium > Undibacterium sp. Ji50W. Next base: position 95,010 of record NZ_JBMPOX010000016.1, read on the forward strand.
TTGATGACCATATCGATATGGCGGCGTGTCAAGGTCAGGCTGCGGCCATCGGCACCGCGCATCAGGGCTGGCATCTTGCGCAAGGTGGCAGCAGACAGGTCGCCTATTTCTTCCGGCTGGCGCATTACCTGGGCAAACCAGGGTGCACCACCGGCAGACAGGGCGCTGAAGACCCGTTCATGCAAAGCCCGCAACGCCAGGTTATCGACCAGCGAACTGGCCGCAATCGGTTCGTAATAGCGTTCAAAGTCATTCGTGTTTTGCCGCACCATGGTGCTGGCCACATTCAGTCGGCCATTCACCGGGTTGCCGTTCATTACCGCGGTATTCATCAGCCGGACAGTTTCCAGCGCCCGCAGTACCAGCTCGGTGGCATCATCGAGTGAGACCTCGTCTTCCTTCACTTCCGGCCCGTAGAGCAATTGTTCCATTTCGTCAGAGATCACGCGCACCGGCAAGGTATCGGGTGCAAATGCCGGTGGTCCGGCCCCGATATAGCTTTGTGCATGCAGCACTTTGCCATCGTGCAGTTTAAGGAATACCCGGACGTGACCATCGCATTCATCATCCAGGTAACCCCAACTGACCTGGTTGCCGTCGGCATCTGCATATCCCGCATAAATGCCGGCAGGATTGGTCAGCGCGGGGCCTACGCTTTCTGAGTAATTCAGCCAGTCTTTCTTTTCGTTGTACAGTATCAGCTCATCGCTATCGATGATGGGGTCGGGTGTCAGGACGGGTACATTGTTCTGGTCTGGTTCCAGCCTGTGTTTGCGTGAACCGTACACGATACCGGCGGCCGGTGTATAGCGTAGCCGTATTTCCGGGAATTGCTTGGTCGGCTTGATAAACTGCACATGTCCCAGCGGCAGGGTTTTTCCAGGCAAAAAATTCTTGCAATGCCCTGTCATGGGGTGACGTGCATGATCCTTGATATCTGCAAGTTTGGCGTGAATCTGGTCATCCGCCTTACCGGTGCGGCGAAACAGTTTGATGTTACCCAAAGCCACGTCCCAGTGCAGGCTGGCCATGCTCAAGCCTTCCTTATGCAGCAAATCCGGTGTCAGTGGTTGCAATTCAGCAGGGTGTTCAGTAGTACGCACATACACTTCGAGGAAAGGGGCCACCGGCCGGATTTTTTTGTTTTCATCCTTGAAGCGGATTTGCTCTGGCACGTAGGCACGCACAATCTCGCCTGTTGCCTGGTTCACTTCCAGGCTGGGGCGGGGTACGATGCGGCGATAATCAAGTGGATTGTCCGGGTTTGTCTCCAGGTCAAATGCTTCCAGTGGTTCGTCTGCTGCACCCAGGCGGGCAATGGCCAGGGGCGGCAAAATTCGGATTTCCAGTATGGACATTGTGGGCTCCTAGATCAGTGCAGCATCAATGCTGCCAGACAGAATACGCAGGGCCAGCGCCCGCATGTTCTGGTCGGCTTCGCGCATCGATGTCAGATAAATGTGGCGAGATGGCGGTGCAATATGCAATAAGGCTTTCACCAGGCTGTCGGCTGCCGCCAGCAAATCCAGATGGCCGCGCCAGCGATTGGCTTCACCCAGTGGGCTGTTCAGCGTATAGGGCATCTGGAAAGGTGGCCCGGCAAAACCGGCACTGGCGTCCTTGGCCGACAGCGGTGACTGCATCAAAATCTCGGATATCGCACGCAGGTTATACATCTCACCAAAGCTGCCGTTGACGATGGCGCCGCGCGGGGTAATCGCCCCTGCCGCATTCAGTCCGCCAAACAGGGTAAAGCTGTGTATCAGGTAGGTCAGCAACATGCGATAACGCACATTGTGTAACTGCGCCCAGAGTATCGATTCCGGATGGGTAATCCGCGAAGTTTGAGCGCCTCCATTTTGAGACTCCAATTCAGGTTCCAGATCGGGGTCCAGTGATACATAAGGGTTGATCGCCACCTTGCGTGACGGTGACCATGGCACAAATGTAGAACGCAGCAAGCCAGCCTTGCTTGCTGGCTGCAATTTCTGCCAGCCGTCCGTCGTATAATCAGCCGGACGTGCTTCGCTCCATTCAAGATCGGTCAGGGTTTCCAGGCCCAACAGTTCACGCATTTCTATATAGATGCGCAAGAAGCGCACAAAATGCGATTTTGTCGATCCCGTAGTGGCTTCGCCCTGATAGGCAATCGCCTGCAAGGCCGACACCATGTCGTCACGGCAGGTTTGTGGCACCACCAGCACATCCGGTGTCTGCCTGGGCTGGCCCGAACTATTACCCCGGTTACCACCTTGATAGCCACGCCCCCATTCGGCCCAGTTAGCCTGGGCCGGATAGGTATTCGCCTGGAATACCGTATCAGGCAAATAATCCGGGTCTTGCACCAGCGGTATCAGCGTGTTGAACAATTCCGACACCTGATGCGGGTCATCTGTCTGCGCATGTACACGGGCGCGTATTTCCTTGCCCAGCGCACCGCCATCCCAATCCACCGGGGATTCGGCAAATACGTACTTGGCCAGCGAATCCAGTGTCAGTGGTTCCAGCGCAAAGGGGAAAGGATAAAACGGCACATCCCAGGGGTAATCTTCGCGCTCCATATGCAGGGGGGAACCAATCAGGCGCAGGGAGTTTTGTACCGAGATTAAATGCCCCATCTCTTCCTTGGCGATACCCAGTATCACTTCCTGCCAGTCGCGCACGATATCCCGGTACGCTTCCGGCACCTGCGGCCCACCCAGCGAATACGCACCATACAGGTATTGCACCATCAGGCAATGTTCTATTTCCGCATCGATGGATAACAGGTAAGTCACGTAATCACGCGGCGAAAATTCCAGATTGAATGAGGTTGCATGGCTGGTGGCAGTAGGGCTGATCGCCTCGGCCGAGAGCATCTTTACCCCGGCCATCAAACCCTTGGGCGACCCGGTCTGGGGTAAGGGTTTGTTCATGGCGCCAAGATGACGCCTGATTTGTGCAGAACGCATTTCCTTGTCCTTCTGATGTGGTATGGATGAACGCAAAAGCAAACATCCTAAAAACATCTGAAGGACGTTTTACTGTGGAATTGGATTGAAAATATGATAACTAAAAAGATATTAATTTATTATTGACTTAATATCAAGGGAGGCCGGGGGATTTATTTGACAAAGCAGTTGGCCAGTGAAAAGACGTATTCAAATTGCAACAGTGTGCTTGTTGCCAATGCGCTGGCCTGGCAGCGATAGTCAGATGCAGAAATTAAATTATTTCTGCTTGTGGAGTAGTCTAAGAAGGGCTTTCGTACAAGGTCTTACCCACCACCACTGCTGTGGTCTGGGGCTGGCTGATACCATTTTTCACTGCCACGATCTCGGCCATGATGGACAGGGCAATTTCTACCGGGGTCTTGCTGGCGATATACAAACCGGCTGGCCCATGCAGGGCTTGCAAAGCGGGTTCGGCGATATCAAAGTGCGTGCGCAAGCGTTCACGCCTTTGCTCACTGTTACGACGTGAACCTATGGCACCGACATAAAAAGCTGGCGATTGCAAAGCGTCGATCAATGCCAGGTCATCCAGCTTGGGGTCGTGCGTCAGGGCGATGACGGCGGTGCGGGTATCGGGTTGTAGCCTTAGTATCAGATCGTCCGGCATGTCGTCGCTGACCACTACCCCAGGCAACTGCCAGCTGGCGCGGTATTCTTCTCGCGGGTCGCAGACGATGACTTCAAAACCCAGACTCAAAGCAAACTGGCATAAGTAGCGCGACAGGTCACTGGCACCGATGACGATGATGCGTGCTTGTGGGCCGAGGTAAGTGATCAGTTTGTGTTCATCCAGTTGTGGCAAGCCATCGCGCTGGCCGGTGCGCAGTTCTACCTGGCCAGTCAGCAAATCCAGTGTTCGCTCTATACTGCGCCGCTGTTCGCAAGCCAGCAGCAATTCATCCAGACGGCTAAGTGCAGACACCGGCTCCAGCACCAGTTCCACCGTGCCACCGCAGGGCAGGCCGAAGCGATGCGCCTGGTCGGCAGAGATGCCATAGCGCAGGACCAGAGGCAGGTTGCCTGCGCAGACCACCTGCACCCCTTCTTCCCTGATACGATAGATGAGATCGTCTTCTATGCAACCACCGGATACCGAACCCACGGTTTCACCGCGCCCATTGATAGCCATCAGCGAACCCGGTGGCCGCGGCGACGAACCCCAGGTGCGTGCCACCGTAACGAGGATGACGGGCAAACTCTGTGCATGCCAGTGCAGCGCAGTCCGCAAGACCAGGGTATCGAGATCTTCCATCTGGCCTGGTGCTAGCTGATATTGAACGGCAATTGACGCACAGGCTTGCCAGTCAGTTTGGCGATAGCATTGGCAAACGCTGGTGCCAGTGGCGGCAAGCCGGGTTCACCCATACCGGTAGGCGGTTCGGCACTGGGCACCACATGCACTTCAAACGCCGGTATGTCGGTCATGCGCGCCACTGTGTAGTCACCAAAATTACTTTGCTCAACCACACCATCCTTGAAGGTGACGGCAGCACCTGGCAAACACATTCCCAAGCCCATCACCGCCGCGCCCTGCACCTGTGCTTCTATCGTGCGCGGATTCACCGCCAGGTTGCAATGGACACCAGCAGTTACCTTCTTGAGCACAGGGCGACCTTGCTGCACGCTGGCTTCCACCACATACGCCACCACGGTCGAGAATGATTCATGCACGGCCACGCCCCAGGCACGTCCGGCTGGCAGGCGCTTCTTGCCATAACCGCTTTTATCCACTGCCAGTTGCAATGCTGCGCGGTGACGTGGGTGTTTGTCCCCGAACAGGCTCATGCGATAAGCTACCGGGTCTTGCTTGGTAGCCCGGGCGATGTCGTCCAGCAGGGTTTCCATGACAAAGGCCGTATGGGTAGAACCTACACTGCGCCACCACAACACCGGCACATTCAGTTTGGGGTGATGCACGGTCAGTCGCATGGGGAAAGGGTAGGGATCGCGCATGCCCTCAGTAGCCGTGCCATCCACACCATTCTTGACCTGGAATTGCTCAAACACCGTACCCGCAGTGATCGACTGCCCAACGATCACATGGTCCCAGGCCAGTACCTTGCCCTTGTCATCAAAACCTATGCGGGCACGGTGCAAATGCATGGGGCGATAATAGCCGCCGCGCATATCGTCTTCACGACTCCAGACGGTGCGCACGGGTGCATTCAAACCTGCAGCGCGGGCTGCCCTGGCGATTTCGCAGGCTTCCACCACAAAGTCGCTGCTGCTGGCAAAGCGGCGGCCAAAACCACCACCGGCCATCTGCACATGCATGGATACCTGCTCAGGCTTGATACCCAGTGTACGTGCCACGGCGGCCGCATCCAGTCCGGGGCTTTGTGAACCTGTATAGATATCCGCCGCACCATCCTTCAACGCAACCGTGCAATTCAGCGGCTCCATCGCGGCATGTGCGAGATAAGGGAAAATGATCTCCGCTTCCAGATGTCTGGGCGCAGTGTCCAGTGCTGCCATGTCGGCATCAAAACGACGTGGGCCGGTTTGATCAGCCAGCTTGCGGTAGTCGGCCAGTTGTTGTGTCGTGTCTACCTTCTCGACGCTGGCAGTATCCCATTCCAGCTTCAATGCATCGCGCCCCCGCTTGGCGGCCCAGTAACCGTCAGCCACTACAGCCACACCTTCGGCACCCCGGTCCAGCGGCAGGCGAAATACCGCCTTGACACCGTTGATGGCGTGCGCTGCACTGTCATCTACCGTTTTCAGGCGTGCGCCAAATACTGGCGGGCGTGCCACCACTGCCGTCAATTGACCTGGCAAGTGCATGTCTATGCCGTAATCCTGTTTGCCACTGCTTTTGGCGCGCGCATCCAGACGTGTAGTCGGCTGGCCGATGAGGCGAAAATCCTTGGGGTTTTTCAGCGCGACTTTTTCAGGTACAGGCAAGGCCATCGCAGCTTCGGCCAGTTCGCCATAACCCAGCTTGCGGCCATCTGCGGCAATCACGGTACCGGCCTGGGTGCGCAGGGTGGCCACATCCACATTCCAGCGTGCTGCCGCCGCAGTCAGCAACATGGCGCGAGCGCGGGCACCCAGCTCACGGTATTGCATGAAACTGTTCTTGACTGAATTGGAGCCGCCAGTGATATGGATACCGAAGAAAGGATCATGATAGGCTACATCACTGTTGCCATGGCTGCTGCGTACCAGATTCCAGTCGGCATCCAGCTCTTCGGCCAGTATCATTGGCAATGCAGTCTGCACACCCTGGCCAAATTCCAGCCGGTTGATGATGACCGTGACCTCGCCATTCGTGGCGATTTGTACGAAGGCAGATGGCTGTTGCGTAGGTTTCAAGGTTGCATTGGCCTGGGCCAGTGCAAGATTAGGAAAGGCACCCAGTGCCAGACCGCCTATACCGGCAAATTTGAGAAAGCTGCGGCGTGTCAGTGCGGAGGTGTTGACTGAGTGGTCGGGCTGGTCGCGCTCCAGCATGTGTTGTAGGGCACGCGGCATTTCGCTGTAATCGATATTCGGCAACATGGTAGCTCCTTCAGATAATGGCTTTGGCTGCATCAGCCACGGCAGCGCGGATGCGAACGTACGTACCGCAGCGGCAGATATTGCCAGCCATGGCGCTATCGATTTCAGTAGCAGTCGGTTGTTTGCCCCGCGGCAGGGATTTCAAAAAAGCAGTCGCACTCATGATTTGTCCGCTCTGGCAGTAGCCACATTGCGCCACATCGTGCTTGATCCAGGCGGCGCTGACTGCATTGCCGACCTTGTCATTACCACCAGTCGCTGCTTCTATGGTGGTGAGTTTCTTGCCCTGTACGGCAGAAGCAGGCGTGACGCAAGAGAGTATCGCCTGGCCATCCAGATGCACGGTACAGGCACCACACAAGGCCGCACCACAGCCAAACTTGGTGCCTGTCAGTTGCAGCGCATCGCGCAGCATCCACAGCACAGGCGTATCGGGCGTGACATCGACGCTGGTATTCTTGCCGTTAATCGTGGTGTTGATCATGAAAACCTCCAGGATGGGGTGATGCGGGATGGATGATGTCGGCCATGCTCTGATGAAGCTTGCCAGTGGAAATGCCTTCATAAAACTGGTGTGAATTGATGATCAATGCATGTTTCATTGATAAGTCCTGTGCCGTTTTTACAGATGGCTATTGTGTGCCAGGTGTTATAAAAGACGTTTGCCTGATTCGATGCATTTCTTGCCCAATTTGATGATTCATCAGCAGAAATACGAAACCAGGCATTGAAAATGGTAGGCTATGCTTATTCAAGAATTCTCTCGCGCTGCCATGCAAACTGGACATCCAACCCCATCTGTGAATAGTCAAACACTGGCCGGACTGGTCAGCAATATTGCCCAAAGCGATGGTGACCATACGACCCATATTCCCGGGTTGATGATTTACAGGCGCAGCAAAGCGACCGACCCCATGCCCTGCATTTATGGCCCGAGCCTGGGCGTGACCGTGCAGGGTGGCAAGCGCGTCCTGCTGGGAGACGAGATTTTTGACTACGCACCCGGTCAATCACTGGTGACTTCGCTGGATTTGCCCGTGCTGTCTTATGTGACGCGTGCCAGCAGCGCGCAACCATTTCTGGGAATGGGGCTGGCACTGGATGCCCGCGTTATTACCCAATGCGCTGCCGAAATGAATTTCTCCGCGCCGCTGAAAGCATCAACCTCACTGGCGATGTCAGTTGTGACCGTGGATGAGGGTTTGCTGGATGCCATCACCCGCCTGGTGCGCCTGCAGAATGAACCGCAACTGATACCACTGGTTGCACCGCTGATACAGCAAGAAATCATCGTACGCCTGCTCAATGGCGAACATGGGCCAACACTGCGCCATCTGATGACAGCCGGTTCGCCAGGCCAGCAAATTGCCAAGCTCATCGCCTGGCTAAAACGGCACTACACCGAAAATATTGCCATGGATGATCTGGCAGACAAAGCCCACATGAGCCCATCCACCTTTCGCCAGCATTTTCGTACAGTCGCAGGCATGAGCCCCTTGCAATACCTGAAGCACTTGCGCCTGCAGGATGCACGGCAACTGATGCTCAGTGAAGACATCGACGCCAGCAGCGCAGCATTACGGGTAGGCTATGAAAGCGCATCCCAGTTCAGCCGTGAATACACAAGACTGTTTGGCGCGCCACCACTGCGGGACATAAAACGGGTGCGCTTGGCTGTCTGAAAAAAATGGCTTATGTCACCGCACATAAGCCATATTCAATTTTTCAGCAGTGCGCCCATCTCAATTAAAACGCAAACCTGTATGCACGCAACATCAAGTCACCACCAACTCGTTTTCCTTGGTCATCAGGGTGGCAAACAAATAGGCGACGTCCATCACCTGGATCAACAGCTTGCCTGCATTGGCCTTGATGACTTTGCTGATCAAGCTGCTGCTGGTATTGCCGGCAAAAGGCGCAGGCGTGATCTGTGCGGCATTGAATTGCGGTACGCCGTGCAGGCCACTTACCAGCAGGCCTATCATTTGTCCGCCAAAACGCACAATGATGACCTGGTGGTGATTGGCGATTATGGCTGGTTTGCCCCGCATGGCATGGCCCAGATCGAATACCCAGACATAATTCTTTTGATCGTTGTCACGCTCCGGCACAATCAGGCCTATGCGTTCCGCACGCCCATTCATTGATGCCATGGATATCCTGGATGCTGGCAAGGCTTCCAGTACACACTCTGCCGGTAGTGCAAACAGTTTGCCGTCAATAAAGAAAGTGGCGAACTCTTCATCATCGACCTCTGTGGCCTCAGTTGTTCCAGAAACCAGCGCGGTGTCCATTTTACTGATGCCGGCATAGTCCCGCACCGGGCCAAAGCTGTCGAAGACCACCGCCAGTATGTCTTCACGATAGCCGTCAGATACCTTGAATTCCCGATAGCCGCTCGATACCGTACAGGCCATGACGGCGTAGTGTCCATCATGCACCAGGATGCGCGATGCGCTGCTGCCGTTTGCCAACGCAAGCAGTGTAGCGTCAATCTCCAGGCGGCTGCCAACCGGACGGCTGGCATCGGTGCTGGACAAGATGACACCTTGCCGGTTGATAAAGAATGCACTGCTATGGTCTTTGCTGCCCATGCCACTTTTCAGCATCGCAGAAAATTCTGGGGCTGAGTCGAAAATAATGCCTATGCCACCTATCACCAGCGCATCATCATCCGGGTCACGGATGGCCGCATGATACATATAGGTCGGCTCGTCTTCATACATGGGGGTAGGCGAAAACGGCGTTACATAGTAATCCTGCTCGGTACGCAGCGCCAATACCTGTGACAGGGTCTCTGTGTCGATATGGGTAGCAATTGCCGGGTCCATTTCCTGATCAGGCAGGGCCAGTTGGTTGCTGGCGATAATCTCGCCGCTGCCATCATACACAAAGATGCGGGTGTACACGGTGTACAGGCAATTAATGTATTTCAATATACCGTTAACATCCGCCATGGTTTCCCAGTCCCGTTCCGGGTTTGCCAGCACCCGGCGCAGCTCAGGCGTCAATGCCCACCAGCGGCAATCATCCGCTCTTTCATACAGGTTACGGTCCAGCAGATCAACCAGCAGATGCGATACAAATTCTGCGTCACGCATGCTCGACGCTACGACCGTCTCGTACAGATCAGCAATCGATTTGGCAAATAATTCGTCGCTGCGTGCACCGGTGTCGCTGATCTGGTCGAGTATGGTTTTCAGTTTTTGCATGTCATTGGTTTGGCCTGCCGTCATCACCTTGCCATTCCACACCACGCAACGTATGGTTTCTGCCGCTACCATGATTTCGTGCAGGGGCGGGCAAAATGAATGGGCGTGGCTTAACAGACCTTCGGCAATCGCCGGGCTTAACTCGCTCAAATGATTGCTGCTGGCTTCGGTAAAGGCAACCTCCACCGGCACCATCACTTGTCCTTGCCAGCCGGGTGGCCCCATATAACCTTGGTAGCCCACTGCCGGAAAAGTCCGCACCAGATATTCGCGTCCGGCATACATCATCAGTTCCGGTTCGTTACTGTGATTCACCGGGACCCTGACACCCACAGGTATCCAGGTCTTGTCTGCACTTGCTATCACCTGGTTACTGCCATCCAGCAGTAACATATTCGCGCGCCCGGACGGGTCACGGTGCGAATTGAAGATGCCTGCCATTTCCTGTTCAAAATTAAAGCACAGGCACAGCACACCCACCACCACGCCAGTTTCCGGATGCAGCATGCGGCGTGAATAAATCAGGGCTTTTTCTTTACCTGGCCGCAGGTCGCTGGCCCTGAAAGTTTCTACATACGTGTCGGATGCCAGGCTTGCCGCCAGCAAAGGGTCGGTGCTGGCTTCCAGGGGTGTGGCTTCGTCAATTTGTACCAGCACATTGCCGGCAACATCAAGCAGAATGATTTCGTCATACACCGTGTATTTATTGCGATAGGCACGCAACCTGGCGCGTATCTTCCCCTGCATATCATGCAGACCGGCAGTAAAGGCGCATAGCTCATTGTCTGTCGCCAGAAAACCGATGTCGGCAGTGCGCTCATACAGATTGCGTACAACGATATCGATCACATACTGCGCCTTGGTACCGATAGCGTTCAACACGGTGGACACTTTTTCATGCACCAGACTGGTCACCAGTTCCTGCTCCAGGCGATTGAAACCGTCACGTGTGGCTGCCATGGTGGGCAATACCGCTTTGGCTTCGCTTGCACATGTCATCTTTGCCGTCGCCTCTATCATGCGCCACATCAAATTCAATTCGTGCAGGGCTTGTTCGCACCGGATCACATTGCGCATGTAAGGTAAAAATGTATCAATCTGGAGCGGGGTAGTATTGTTCATTTTGCGAAACCCTTTAAAAGGTGTTTTCTTTCGAAAGTGAAATAGGTAGGACTTACGCAAAACCGCCCCAGCCGCGTTGCAGCTCCCGCATTTAGCAAGATTCGGTACTATTCGTACTGTCTTCGTCGCTGCGCCTTGCTGGGACAATTTTGCGTAAGTCCTAATAGGAAATAGTCGAAATACGCCGACACATGCCGCTATGACCGGAAAAAAAATTAATGCAAAAAGTCAACGTCGAAACTGCAAGTTTCAAGTGGCACCAGTGGTATTGGTGCCTGTTGGTCACATCCATGCGCGATTGCTAATGCTATGGATTCACTCCCTTGTGGGTGCTTCAATCTCTTCTGCGCCGCAAGCAAATATGTCGAAGCACATATAACGAAGAACCGGTTGTCAATTTTCAGGGCTGACACAGAATTACTTCAACTGCGTGAGCCCTATATATAAAAAAGCGTAGATCATCAATGCTTCTGTGACGCACCAAGGCATGCCCAAACATGGTGCGCACGCGCGATTCGAGTTTGTTTTTTTATGCGCCCCCTAAGTAAATGATGCCTATTTGTGCGGCTATGAAATTGAAATGACTGACCCCTGGCGACAGCTTTGCGTGTCAGCCAGCGTTGATTCAACCTGGGTCGGATTTCCCCCCGGGCGCGGGTTTTTCCGCACTACGTCCAGAGGCGAACGTCCGACCTTCAATCATATCCGCACTGCATCCGAATCGTCTTGTTGGTACCCAGTTCCAGTGGTGAAATGAGTTTTATGTGATTCGTTAATATATTTGATCTGTCTTGCGCAATACCGAACGCTGCATTGGCAGACGACTATGCATGGCGTGAATGCAATTCCTATGCCAGTGCTAAATCGTGGGTGCGGGCTCAGCACGCGATGGAGCGTATCCAGGTGTTGGAAGCGAAGTGAATTTTTGTATAAGAATTTTTGTATCGTTTGCCGAGAAAAAGCCAGAAGGAAAATGGCAGGCAAGCTATTTTCCCTCCAAATCGCAATATTACGAGACCATGAATTGATAGTCGCTGATGATGCGGCCATCTGTATCGATCTGTAGAAACTCCAGGCCGACGGCAAGCACTTCAGCCGTGGCTGGCCGTATCATCTCCCAGTTGAATGTGACGACCCCCCGCAGTGCTTGTGCGTTCTGCACCGGCCTGAACATATAGCCTCCGTCACGCACGTTCTTGTTGTGCGAGCCGGTGATGCGTTCCTCCAGTGCCGCGTAGGCGCGCGCTTCGCGCGTCGTTATGTAGTGTACACCATCGGGTAACCAGAGCTGTGCGATGGCATCGCGCCGCGCCGCCAGGTCCGTTTCATTCCATACCGCGACGTAGCGGTCCGCCAGTTGTTGTGCATTGATGTTCATGATTATTCCTAGCTAAGTGTGGTTTGTGTGGTTTGACTAAAGTGCCGGTACAGGGCTGCCACGCCGAGTGCCAAAGCGAACAGGTACAACAGGCTGATGCCAAAGGCACGAGCAATGATAGCGAGGCCAGCACCCTGACCCAGCGTGCTGTAATACAAGACGCCGATCAGCGCGACGCCAAGCGCATTTCCCACTTGCTGCATGGTTGCCATCACGCCCGACGCAACGCCTGCATGTTGTGACGGCAGCCCGGCCAGGACGGTGGAGGCCAGGGGTGTCATCACCATCCCAAGGCCACAGCCCTGCAGCAGAAGCACCGGCAGCATGAGCGCCACGTTCTGTGCCGACAGCCAGCCCAGCAGGCCATACAGCGCCGCATGGCCTGCCGCCAACACCAGTGCGCCGCTGAAGATGGCGTGTCGACCCAATTTTTTCGCGAACCATGGCGAAGCCATCGAGGTCGCAAAGAAACCGACGGCAAGCGCAGTGAAGACCAGCCCCGAATCAAGCGCTGGCAAGCCCAATCCGCGTTGCAGGTACAGCGCCAGCACGAAGTAGAACGATGCGTTGCCCGCGAAGAACAGCAGCGTGATCAGCAAGCCCAGCACAAAGGGCCTCTGAGCCAGCAACGAAGGCGCAAGCAAAGGCTGGCCACCACGTGCCGCCAGACGACGCTGGTAAGTCCAGAACACGATGAGCAATGGTACCGATGCCGCCAGACAGATGAAACTCCACAGCGGCCATCCCTCGTCGCGCCCCACCACCAGTGGAAAAATAGCAGCCGTCAGCGTTAACGCGACCAGCGCCATACCAGGCAGATCCAGGCGACTGGCGCGCTGGCCTTGCATCGGCGGTAATACACGCTTGCTCAGTAGCAGCGTCAGCAGGCCGATCGGCAGGTTGATCAGGAAGCAGCTACGCCAGCCCAGCCCCGCCAGGTTGGCGTGGATCAGCAAACCGCCGATGATCTGACCACTTGCCGCAGCCAGCCCCAAGGCCAGGCCGTAGGCAGCGAACGCCTTTGCGCGTTGCGCTCCGGTGTAGAGCAGGCCCAGCATTGCCAGCACCTGCGGCTGCAGCAGTGCACCGGCCACACCCTGGGCGATGCGCGCAGCGACAAGCACGGCTGCGTTTGGTGCCATGCCGCACGCGGCGGAGGCCAGGGTGAACAGGCCGACGCCGATGATAAACAGCCGCCGACGGCCATGGATGTCGCCCAGCCGCCCGCCGGTGATCAGCGTCGCAGCGTTGGCCAGGCCATAACCGATGACAATGAGCTGCAACGCACTGGCGCTAGCGTGAAGATCGTGCTGAATGGATGGCAGCGCGACATTGACGATGAAGAAGTCCAGCACCACCATGAAGGTGCCGCTAAGCATCACCAGTAGTGCAAGCGCACTTGGGCGCTGTTCTGCAATTGCAGAAGGCGCTGCGGACGTGGCCGGTGTCGCTTTGATGAGGGGGACGATGGGGACAGCGGGGATAATGTGGATACCGGGAACGAGTGGGACGGCCTGTGACATGATATTCATCCTGTTCAAAGAAGAGCGCTGGGGGGCAGTGTATCGACGTCCCGGATGCCTGGCGATTACCTGCGAGGTAATCGCCATTAAGCAACGGGACTGACGAGTGAAATGCCGTTGAAGTGAATTTTAGGGGGGAGGTGATGGACACTCAATGCCTGTAGCGCTATAATTTTTGTCCGATCATCCAAATGATGCCTGGCTATGGATCCGCTTGACGAAGTATTTACTGCGATGCGTGTTGAAAACGCCCGCTATGCGCGGCTGGAGGCTACGGCCCCCTGGGGCCTGAGTACGCGGCGACGTGACGACACGGCGCGCTTCGGCCTGATGTTGCGCGGCGGCGGCTGGCTGACGCTCGATGATGGGGTTGACGGGGCTGACCGGGAACCCGTCGCCCTGATAGCAGGCGACTGCTTCGTCATCCCACACGGCCTGCCTTACACGCTGTGCGATGACCAGAAGTCCGCCACGGTTAGCTGTAGCGATCTTGTGCGTGCGAATGTCGGCGGCGTGGCGCAGATTGGCGGTGGCGGCGCGGCCACCACCATCATCAGCGGCTGGTTCAATTTCGATCCCTATGGTGCACGGCCATTGCTGGACCTGTTGCCAGCGTTGCTGCACATCCGCATGGACCAGGAACGAACCCATCTGCTCCAGGCTGCGCTGCAATTGCTGGCAATGGAGACGGCGCAACGCGGTCTCGGCTCTGGCCTGGTCGTTAGCCGCCTGGCAGATATTATCTTCGTGCAGGTGGTTCGGGCGTATATCGATACGCTAGACCCCGACACTGGGAGTGGATGGCTGGCAGCACTGTCGGACCGCCGCATCGGCGCAGCCTTGCATCTTCTGCACAAGGATGTTGCGTCGAACTGGACGGTCGAGGCGCTGGCCGCAGCCGCCGGGATGTCGCGCTCCGGCTTCGCTTTGCGCTTCAAGGAAAAGGTCGGCGAATCCCCACTTGAATACCTGACCCGTTGGCGCATGTTTCGCGCCGGGCATTTGCTGCGCCACACCGACAAACCCATGATAGATATTGCCGACAGTGTAGGCTACGAATCAGAGGCAGCCTTCAACAAGGCCTTCAAACGCTTGACCGGTGCCGCACCTGGCGCGTTTCGCCGAAACGCGAAGCTAGCTGCCACTTTGCCCGGACTGCGATAAACTATTAATCACTGGCAGAGACATTGACTTGCCAGCTTGGCTTGCTACCAACCAGCATGCCCAAATGAGCGTTCGATTGATGACCAGCAGGAATATTAAATTAACGAGTAAACAATGAATCCAGATCATGCTTTGGACGGTTTCCGCCTCGTGGGGATAGGCACGACATTTCAGTCGGGCGACATATGTGACATGATCGCAGAATCCCAGCTGTTTGCAGACCTGGAATGGAAAGACATCCAGGCTCTGGCGGGCTATGTGCAATGCTATGAAGTGTCAACCGGCACGGTCGTCTTCAAGGAAGGTGAATCCGGCACCTATATGTTCTTGTTGGTGAAAGGCGAAGTCGAAATACTCAAGTCAGACCAGGATGGCGGCCTGCACCGAATTGTCCTGGTGACGCACGGCAAGACCGTAGGGGAAATGTCCATCATCGATGGCGAAAAACGTTCCGCCACCTGCATTGCCTCACAAACCAGCATCTTGCTATTGCTGACCAAAGACAACTACGCCCGCATCATCAAGGAAAAGCCCGTGCTGGCGGTACACATCCTGGCAAAACTGGCAAAACTGATGAGCCAGCGCCTGCGCAGCGTGAGTGGGCAACTGGTTGAGTATTTGTGAGTGAGGGGAGACAGTACCCGCCAGATAGTAAAGAGCCTCATGTGTAGGGTGCGCCGCGCGCACCATGTTTGATGCCTTCTCTCACAGTTAAATGTCCTGTAAATGGTGGTGAATAACCAAATGCAATCACATGATCGGCTATTGTCGTTGAGTCCGACATTTGAGTGTTAAAGATAAAATGGACGAAATTAAAATGCACGCGCTGCTTTCAAATCCAAATGCGCTGGTGCTTTCTTCAATCGAGAATTTTCTGGCAGAAAACGAAATTCGCTATTGTTTTTATCTTGGAGGTAGTGAAATTTTCTTTACGGGCTGTGCAAAAGAAAGTGCAGGGATTCGGTCAGTTGCCTTTTCAGAAGAAATGGATAAATTTCTTCTTACCCTCTGCGTGTACGACCCCAGTATCGTAAAGAAAATGGTTCGTCTCACTTGGGAGCATCTGGAAGGTAACGATGTTGGGCTGCCGGTATCCTTATTTCAACATTTGGTTACGAATAAACTAGCGTAGACGCATGCAAACAGAAACTAAGAATCCCAGTAGGAGTCTACAAATAGAAGTGTGTAAGTAATTCTGATGAACTTCATATAATGAGGAATCGCCGCCAGTTATAACGCTGGCTGGTAAAACAGTGTCTGCTGATGACAGTACACGGCACGGTGCGCGCGGCGCACCCTACAAATACGCGTAACCTGCGTCCATCACTCCCGGTTAATCCGCTTCAACCTTTGCCCGAATACCGCCCAGATACAATCTTCGCCATCGACATTGCCGCAGATGACCCAGCCTGTGCCTGTTTTTTGTACCGTGGTCGCGCAGTCTAGTTCGGCACCAAGTTTTTTGGCCCAGTTCTCGGCGGCGCTTTTGCCTTTGAAGAGTTCATTGCCTTCAAAAATCACGGTGCTGTCAAAGACGGGGGCGGCGAATACAGTGTTCATGCGGGTTCCTGACGGAGATAAACGATGCGGTGTGCAGATAGCCATTGTAACGCAGCATGGTATTCGCTTCCGGCAATGATTTCCGCTTACATCTGTTGATGACGATGGCGCAGCAGTGCAGGTAGATGTAATCATCTCAATCCCCACAAGCGCCGGGCTTCATCCGCAATCACATCTGGAAGCTCTTCCTGAAAAAATAGCTTCCCTTCGGGTACCACGCGTATGCCACGTGACTGTGGAAATAGTCGGTCAAGGTAATCTGCATCAGCCAGCGAAAATAAGGTGTCACTGCCGCCCCATACCATCTTGACGGGGATGCGGCTGCGTTTGAGTTCTGCCTCTATACCCGCCAAGGGGTTGGGTTCCAGCGCCAGGTGAAAGGCGTGGTATTGCTGGCGACGCAGCGGCGAGCTGACCAGCGGCGTGACGTAATAAGCGATGTTGGCGTCGGTAAATACGGCCGGGTTGTGAAATACGGCCGCACCAAAGGTGGCGCGTGCCTGGTTGCCGTCGGCTAACCATTTGGCGGTTTCTTCGGCCAGGGTGCCAGCGCGGGCCATATTGATGGCTGGCTGCACACCTGCTGGCGGGCTGTCTGGCTCGACGTCGCAGTTTGTCAGCAACATGCTGCGCACGCGTTCTGGATAACGCACGGCGAATAGTTGCGCCACCGCACCGCCACTGTCGCTGGCAACAATATCGACCGCACCGACCTTCAGATAGTCCAGCAGGCTGATCAGCATCCCCAACTGGGCATCGGCTGTCAGTGCTTGCTGCGCAGGCACTTGGGTATAGCCCAGGCCCATGAAGTCGGGCGCGATGCAGCGGCGGTAAGGCGACAGCCTGTCTATCGCGCCACGCCATTGGAAGCTATTCAGCGGCGCGCCGTGCAAGAACAGGGCAGTATCACCGTGGCCCCGTTCTACATAAGCGATTTTGCCAAAGGGCAGGCTGGCAAAGCGGCGCATTGCGCCAAATGCGGCGGCATCTGTGGTCTGGTGTAGTTTGCCTTGTTCAGCCGCCCTGGCCAGCGCCGACATTGCTGGCAGTACCAGCGTGGTGGCGACGCCGCTGGCAATGGCCGCAGGGGTGATTTGCAAAAAAAGCCGTCTTTTCATTTCAGTCTCCAAATAGGATGGGCAAGTAGAGACGATGCTAGCAACATTGTTTTGCCACGGCGCGCACCAACAGCCAAACCTGAGCACAGACGGATGATTTGCGCTACATTAATACTTCTTCTGGTGTGCATATTTTGAGGGCGCGATGAACAGACCTGCATGCTATCCCCATCCGCCGGCGGCACTGCTCAACAGTGCTGGCAACCATGATTTACCGCTGCTTGATGTGCTGACCTCACCTGTACCAACAGGCCTGTTCAATTCCCCTGTCGATGCCCGTCATGTGCTCTGCCTGCATCTTGGTGACCCTGTGCCCGTGTCTTATGGCGCTGGCCGGTATGAACGCCAGGGCGTGCGCCTGCATGGCCAGTTCTGTGTCGTACCTGGTGGCTCCAGCACACGCTGGACACTGACCCAGCCCGCCACGTCCTTACTGTTGCGCTTGTCACCGCACACAGTGAGCGACACCGCAGCAGCCATGAACCTGGGCAGGCAGAATAACTTGCTGGCGCCAGCCATACACATACGCGACCCACAGATAGAACGCATAGGCTGGATGATGCAAGCCGAAGACCACGACGCCTATCCCGGCGGGCGTATTTTTGCCGATAGCCTGGCCGTCGCACTGGCCGCCCGCCTGTTTGCCTTGCAGTCACGCAAGCCAGCCACCGACCCGGTAGCTGGCCGCAGCCTGCCAGCCTGGCGGCTGCGCCACGTCATCGATTATGTAGAGGCACATCTGGATAGCGACCTCACCCTTGCCGAACTGGCTGCCGTGGCCGGGTTCAGCCTGTCGCACTTCAAGTCACTGTTCCGGCAGGCGACAGGCATGCCGGTACACCGCTATGTCATGGAACGCCGCCTGCAACGCGCACGCCAGCTCATGATGGAAGGCAAGCAGAGCATGACAGACATCGCCATGGAAACTGGCTTTGCTCACCCCAGCCACCTGGCCGGCAGCATGCGCCGTGTGCTGGGTTTTAGCCCGGCACAAATTCGCGGGATGATGACATCATCAATTTGATATTGATACCTTGACCTTGCTTGAAAAAAGATTGAATTGCCTGATCGTCGTGAAAGCTGTCATCCTGAATCAGTATTGGGCTGATGAGCCGTAGCCTGGCGAGGCCCGACCTGGCTAGGTCCGACCTAACGAGGCCCGACCTAACGAGGCCCGACCCAACCTACATTTGAAGTTGACCGCATGGCAGTACTGGACCATGTCTTACTTCGGCGTCTTGTTGGCAAACCACTTCAGGATAACCTGCGTGCGCTGTATCGACAAATCCCGGATTACCGGCATATGCAAGGCATCATCCATCGGTTTTGCCAGCACCACGCTGATAGGCTCGGCATACTGAACCACGGTAGCATAGTCGTCCAGCTTAAAACGACCCATGATGGGATACAGCTTGGCATACTGCGGCAGTATGAATTTAATGCAATTATCCCAAGTCGGATTATCGGGGAAGGTTTGCTGGCTAAACAGCAGGATACTAATCAAATCGTCCGGGTGCTGGGTGTAGCTTTTTGCGATGGTTTGATCGGCGAAATTGTAGCGTACAAAGTAAATTTGCCCATTGATGTTTTGACTGGCGCGTGGGAAACCAGGGTCAGTGCCAACGATTTTCAATTCAGCCATGCCTTGCTCATTGGTCGCCAAAGGCGTAGGGCTGAAGGATATGGCATTTTGCGGTATCGCGATGTTTTTCAATCCAGAGGTACCGCCAGTACCCATCGTATTTTTAGTGTAGTCCACGGAATCTTTCGGCGACATCAGCGTTGCCTGAAGCTTGATATTGGCCGCAGCTTGACCAAACTTGGTGGCATAGAAGCGAACCAGCGCGGTTGCGCCGTTAGCCTGATCTGGTCCTGTGGGAATGCCGGGATTCATTCTAAAAACAAACTGATCGGCCCGCAAATTATAGCCATTGATATTTTCTGCCAGCCAGATAACTGGCGCAGGCGCTTTTCTGCCGATCAGACCCAAGGGCATCGTCAATACCTTCTGTTCTGCCTGTTGCACAGTCAAGCCAGGTGGCAATAAGGCAGGATCGACTTTCACCGTCAGTATGCCACCGCTGACTGTCATCAACTGTGCCATCTGGACCGGGTCGTTTGGCAAAGCGGCGATGCTAACTGCGTTCTTCAAGCTGATGCCCACCTCTTGTTTTTGGTCAAAATAAACCAAAAACAGCGCGCCCAGCGCAGGCAATGCAACACCGAAACCCTGCTTTGGATCGTTATAACCGGGCTTGTCGGTGGCGAGCGAATTGCCGAGATTCACGGTGATCAATACCTCATTGCTATTGCTGAGCACCTGCGTGCAGAACGGTGCAAAATTGCATTGGGCCCGGCTATTGGGCACCTTGATCGGTGCCATCATGCGTGACGGCGTGTAAAACATGGGGATCGCCGTAGCCAGCGGCCCTATCGTGCCAGTTAACAAGCCGGTTGGAAACAAGGTATTGATGTTCGGCGGTGGCACTGGCGATGGGGGTGGTGCCAGTGTAGTCGCCAGGATAGTGGCGCGATAGGTATCGGCGTCGGCTTGCCCTAACAAAATAGTGAGACGATTATTCACATACGATTCGGTCGGAACCTGGCCCAGGTTAGCAGGCTTGCCCTGATCATCCAGACCCATGGAATATTGGGTCATGGGCTCTAATTTGGCAACGATATTGGCGGGTACGCCCTTTGTCACCAATGCCCGCAGGGTCGCAGTATTGAACAGATAGATTACTGGCGCATTATTATGCGCATTCACCACAAAATTGACGCTCAATTGTTTCGGTGATTGTTGCTGGAGTTGACTGAGGAATTTGGACTGCGGTTTAGGCGCAGTCGTCCAGCTCAAGTTGGTCAGGCTTGATTGATATACCCCGCAACCACTGCCCGAGCTTCGTGGGCCGTTGATTGCCTGCGCCCAAACCGCGTTATACGAGCCAGCGACATAATCACCGCGGACAAAATCGCTGATCGACCCTGGTTTGGCGGTAATGCCCGCCACTTGCAAGCTCAGCCCCCATATTTCACTGGTATTTTGCTGACAAGGGTCGAGGTCAACCAGCTTCGGTGCCGCCATCGCATACACTGCATTGACTGGTTGCCCAATCACCGGATCAACATCGGGGTCGGTGGTTTCATTGCCGGGGCCATAGACTACTTTGGTGACAAGACAGCCTTGAAAATCAAAAATGCCGGTGCCGTTCGGATTCCAATAAAGCTGCAACTTTGGTATGACATCATTCTTATCAGTATAGTTGTCCGGCGTATTGTTCACCGTGCTTGGATCAGCCAAAAAGCCACCGCTAAAGTGCAATCTTGGATATGTTAAATAGCTCATGCCAATTCCTCTCAATATTTTTGAATACGATTTTTACTTAGTTGGGCCACCGTTGGCGGCGCACATTCGGTTGCTTGGTAGCACGCCTGTGCTGCAACCTTTGGTTTTCAGATTCAGTAAATTGAAAATGTGGGAAAGCCCCGCTGGCGGTAACTGAACTTTTACTGCCTGATTCAGTGATTGGCCTTGATTCTTGCCATCCAAGTTATGGCAACTAAAGCAGTTGTAGGGATTTTGAATATTGGAGACGCCATTTTGCACATAGGTTTCCATGCTATTGTTTGCACCCGACAAGGCCCCGACCTGCACCTGCATTGAGGGCGGTAAAGTACCCTTGGCTGTCCATACATTGCCGACCAGTGAATAATTGGCCCACAGTTTATTTGCGTCGCCAGAAGGCAATGCCGCCAGCATTTTTTGCACTGATAAATCCAATGCCTGCAAATTGGCGGTGCTGGGTTGTATGACGTACTTTTGGGTATCCGGGTCACAAATATAGCCAGGCGGCGGGGTCGAGCTACAAGTCAAATTATTGGGCATGGTGCCCTGGGTCGGGTCACCCCAGGGGTGCATGGTGCAAACTTGGGTGGCTTTGCCTTCGGCATAATGATTGGTGGTGCAGTTGCCTTTGCAGTTGGGATCATAAAAAGTCCAATTCCCACCCAAAGGGGGTTGCGCCTCGGTCTTGGAACAGTAGGGAGCGTTATTGCGGTGTTCAAAGGTAGCCCAAATAAACTCCGGGTGGGTCGGCGTCTTGCTCACGATATGCATGCCCACCAGCCCCAGATCCACATTCTCCATGCAGTTTTTGCCGGGTGCCCGAACCGAGCCTTTCGTGCTATAAAAGGTCTTGCTTGCCAGTTCATCGCGCGTCAAAATCTTCCATGCGGTTTTCAATTCCATCGAGCTGTTGGGAAACGCCAAAGTCGGATACAAGTTGGGAATGTCCACCACCTTGTAACCAACCGGTTCAACCAGATCGGGCGCCAGGCTTAAACTACACTGCGCCTCTTGCAAGCCGCAACCGGTGATGAAGTCATACGCTGGTTTATTGACCGATACGCCATAAAATACCCGGTTCAGCGATTTGTCGATCAATGGTTGCCCGACTCCCGCCTGCAAGGTCAGATTGGAAAAAACATAGCCCTGTTTTAAATTGGATGGCCCTTTGCAATACGTTGGCTTGGGTGTTGTCCCCCATGGAGTTGGGGTCTTGCCGGGATCAACAAAAATGCCGTAACTAGGCATAAAGGTTTCAAATTGCCGAACCTGGCTGCCCCGCGCTACCGGTTGCACCAAATACAGCATGGTCTGCCACATATACTGCTGAAAACTGCAGTTATCCGTATTCTGCACGTCGCCTGGCAAGGACGGGTTGCTGACCCATGTGGGACTGGCGTTGCAGACTACAGCACTTGGAGTCGGGTTTTGTTGCGCCTGAGCAATTGAGGGAAGCGCTGTAATGACGCTCATGACAGCAATTGCAATGACAGCAGCCGCGCTTATTGAGAAACGGCGCTGCGGGATGATTTTTTTCATAAACATTCCTTTCCTTGTGATAAAGAAGCTTATTGGCACTGCTGACGGAAGACGAACTCCTGCATAGCTATTGGAACCGGCCCGCAATACTGGAATGCTGGAATGGCAGATCGTTCAGTTGCGCGTTATCGAGGAAAACAACTGTGCTGTCGACGAGAGTGACAACGGTATCCACATCAATGCCGGGGGAAGTGTCGGGCGCACTTTGGACAACGCCGGATAGGCTGGTATTGGACATGGCTTCTCAAGTTTAATCGTGCGTCAAATAGGGAGCGACTACGTTTAACTGCAATTTTCTTGAAGCAATTGCGGGAACCAGGGGGATGGGAGGTTCCGCTAATACTGAGATGCGAATCCCGCCAATACGAGACTTGGCCGGATTCAACGACAAAGCCCAAGTATTAATAAGTTATAATGCAAAATACACCATTATTTATATTTAATCAATTGATTTTTTAAAAACAGATTGTAAACGGCAGATTGCATGCCCGTTTAAATGGCCGCGACGATAAGATCATGGAGGTTTAAGCATCACGCATTATTGCCGGACTGATCGCTGGACTTGGTATAGGTATGGTAGCGGCCTTGCTGGGTGTCGCTGGTGGCGAACTTTTGATACCCACTATTGTGCTGCTATATGGGGTGGACATTAAGGGGTTGGACATTAAGCTGGCGGGCAGCTTGTCACTGGCAGTCAGTTTCCCGACCATGATAGTTGGCTTTGCCCGTTACAGTAATTCCAATGCCTTTAGTATTTTGCGCAAGGAAAGCAGCTTGTTCCGCTGGATGGTAGCTGGTTCCATCCTCGGTGCCGGTATTGGTGGCTTGTTACTGGGGATAGTGCCATCACATCTGTTGATCAGTGTCTTGGGCGGCATACTGTTGATTTCAGCGATCAAAACATTCAAACATTCACATTGATGGGACTCCCGCTCAATTCAGCCGCAGTTCCCAATAGCCGACATCCACCCATTGCTCAAACTTGCGGCCAACATCCTTGAAGTGCGCCACCTTTTCGAATCCAAACTGCTCATGCAGCGCCACACTGGCAGTATTGGGCTGGGCGATACCACCCAGTACAACATGGATGCCACGACTACGCAGGTCATCGATCAACACCTGATAGAGTCTGGCTCCAATTCTTTTGCGTGCATGTTCAGGCGATACATAGACTGTACTTTCAACAGAAAACCGGTAAGCGCTGCGCACCCGCCATGGTGTGGCATAGGCATAGCCAACCACCTCATCATCCTCCTCTTCCACATACCAGGGCATATTGGCGGTGACATCTTTGATACGTTGCGCCATCTCTTCTTCTGACACCGGCTTCTCTTCAAAGCTGATTGTGGTCGTGGCAATGTAGTGGTTGTAGATGGCGATGATGGCGGCTGCGTCGGCAGGTGTGGCTTTTCTTATCATGATGTTGAGATTCGTAATGGAGAATGGCTAAATGGCTTCTATGCTCAGGGGTTCCAGTCTGATCGCTGCCAGATAGAAACCCAGAGAGACTACGGTAAACAGCAAGAGTATCAGCAGAAATGGCTAAGGTGTCGCAGAATGTTGCGCGACAACCGCCATGGCAACTCTAGCCACCTGGCGCGCAGCATGCGCCGTGTGCTGGGTTTGAGTCTGGCTCAATGTACTTAGCTAGAAATTTGATACGTAGGAGCGGCTTTAGCCGCGAACAGTATGCTTGCAGCGGGAACAGTATGCTGTTAATTATTCGCGGCTGAAGCCGCTCCTACGAATGGACATCGACTTGCAGCGGGGTTAGTACGACGGCATGAGTGTGCAAACAAAAACGGCTCATTATCTTAAAAATAATGAGCCGTCTTTTTGTGTTTCTTTTTTTAAACCTTCACATCCGTCCCCACCCCATGCGCCTGCTGATCTGCATGGTAACTGGACCTCACCATTGCTCCCACCGCCGCATGCGCGAAGCCCATTTTGTAGGCTTCTTCTTCATACATCTTGAAGACATCCGGGTGGACGTAGCGGCGTACTGGCAAGTGGTGGCCGCTGGGGGCCAGGTATTGGCCTATGGTCAGCATGTCGACGTTGTGGGCGCGCATGTCGCGCATGACTTGCAGGACTTCTTCGTCGGTTTCACCCAGGCCGACCATGATGCCGGATTTGGTTGGGGTATTCGGGTGTTGTTCCTTGAAGCGTTTCAGCAGATTCAGTGAATATTCATAGTCAGAACCCGGGCGCGCTTCTTTGTACAGGCGCGGTGCGGTTTCCAGGTTGTGGTTCATCACGTCTGGTGGTGCCATGTTCAAAATTTCCAGCGCACGGTCCATGCGGCCACGGAAATCCGGTGTCAGGATTTCTATGCGTGTCATGGGGGACAGTTCGCGTACTTTGGTGATGCACTCGGCAAAGTGGGCGGCACCGCCGTCGCGCAAATCGTCGCGGTCTACCGAGGTGATGACGACATAGCTGAGCTTCAATGCAGCAATGGTTTTTGCCAGGTTGGCTGGTTCATCCACGTCCAGCGGGTCCGGGCGGCCATGGCCGACGTCGCAGAAGGGGCAGCGACGCGTGCATTTGTCACCCATGATCATGAAGGTGGCGGTACCTTTGCCAAAGCATTCGCCAATATTCGGGCAAGATGCTTCTTCACAGACTGTCACCAGTTTGTTGGCGCGCAAGATGTCTTTGATTTCATAAAAACGGGTGGTGGGTGAACCGGCTTTGACGCGTATCCAGTCGGGCTTGGGCAGCCTTTCCATCGGTACGATCTTGATGGGAATGCGTGCAGTCTTGCTGGCCCCTTTTTGTTTTTCGGTAGGATCGTAAGCAGCGTTGGCGACGGGTGTGTTTTCGGTTGTCATGGTATGAAGCGATGTCGAAAAATCAGGAGGCAGTCAAAATATCTTGCAAATTCTGTGCGAGTGCGGTCTGGACCTGGGCCAGCGGCATGGTCACGCCCAGGGTTTTCATGTCTACCGTGGCCAGGCCGGCATAGCCGCAGGGGTTGATCCAGGAAAACGGTGTCAAATCCATATCCACATTCAGTGATACGCCATGGTAGGTACAGCCATTGCCGCGCACTTTCAGGCCCAGGGCGGCGATCTTGGCACCTTGCCACTGGCCGTTGCTGACATAGATGCCGGGCGCGCCTTCCTTGCGTTCACCAGCCAGATTATACGCTGCCAGGGTGTTGATGACCGCCTGTTCTATCTTGTGGACGAATTCACGCGCAAATAAACGGGCCTTGGGGTGGCTGCGGCGCAAGTCCATCAACAGGTAAATCACGACCTGGCCGGGGCCATGGTAGGTGACTTCGCCGCCACGGTCGGTCTGCACCACCGGGATGTCATGGGCGGCCAGCACATGTGACTGGTCGGCACCCAGGCCCAGGGTATAGACGGGCGGGTGTTCGACAATCCAGAATTCATTGGGAGTGTGTTCGGTGCGGGCATCAGTAAAGGCGCGCATGGCATCGAAAGTGAGCTGGTAAGGCTCAATGCCGCGCTGGATGACGTGGGGAATCACAGATGACGAGATGGCTGCTTGCATAGACCGCTAGTGTAACATTTTGCGCGATGGGGGTCTGCGCCAGTGAAAATGGCATGATCTGGCACAGGCCGCAATCATGCCAGAAAGACCAGATTAATTATTCACAGATCAATGTTCAGGGTCTTTTCTACCCTGGCCCTGCCACCCGCCATCAGACTATGGATTTCACCCTGCCTGATGTCGAGGTCAACATGGATCAGGCTGGGTGAGGCAGGGTGCATCAGGTAACCTTGCTCTATCTGCAAGCTTGGCCCGGCTTGTTGCAAGGC
The DNA here is from genome assembly GCF_049340445.1 of Undibacterium sp. Ji50W. Classification (NCBI taxonomy): domain Bacteria; kingdom Pseudomonadati; phylum Pseudomonadota; class Betaproteobacteria; order Burkholderiales; family Oxalobacteraceae; genus Undibacterium; species Undibacterium sp. Ji50W. The sequence continues at coordinate 121,257 of NZ_JBMPOX010000016.1, forward strand.
GCTGTACAACAGGCAGGCAAGTGGGCCGGCCGCCATGCCGGTTGCTGCTTCTTCGTCTATGCCGTAGCGTGGCGCAAACATGCGGGTGCTGGCAGCGTGGCCGGTATCTTGTGCTTCCAGGGTGAAGGGGTAAAAGCCGATCAGGTCAAATTCTTCACTGATAGCGTTGATCTCTGCCTGTTTGGCTTGTATCTGTGCCAGGTGGTCGCGGCTGTTGATGGGAATCAGCAAGAAGCTGTTGCCGGTATTGACGATGGTGGGGACTTGTCCTGGTATCAAATCTTGGGTGCTTAGGCCCATGCTTTTCAGTATGCGGTTATAGACAGCGGCGCATTGATTACCATCGTGATTACCATCGTGATTACCATCGTGATTACCATCGTGATTACCATCGTGATGGTCATCAGCAGAAATGGGCTGGAAGCGCGGTGCCTTTTGTTGCATGAAAGCCATGTCGGCTTTGATCAATATGTCACGATTGCCATCGATGGTTTCTTTACTGCTCAGTCCTTCACCCACCATATCCAGTGCGCGCAGCAGAGAAAAAGTAGCGACGGTAGCATGGCCACAGTGGGCGATTTGCCGGTTGGGGGTGAAAAATTCCAGTTTAAAGACCGCACTGTCTGAACGCGATACAAAGGCGGTTTCCGACAAGCCCACCGCTTTCGCAATGTGTAATTTTTGCTCAGCAGTATATTGATCTGCATCCAACACCACGCCTGCCGGGTTGCCGCCTGCATTGTTGTGGGTGAAGGCGTGAACGATGTGGACTTTTACAGATCCGGTCATGACATTTCCAAATGAGGGGAATCGGGAGTGATTCTAGAGTGTCTAGTGTATCTGGTGCGAAATTACACTTGCAATGCAATGATGTCAGCGGTGTTTTTGACCGTGCAGAATTCATTGTGCAGGCTGGCCAGGTGGACGCGGTGTATTTCTTCAGCAGGGATCAGTATGCCATTGACGTCGCTTCGGTCAAAGGTGGCGCAGGCGTCGGCAGCCAGTAATACATCAAAACCCAGGTTGCCAGCCATGCGTACCGAGGTGGATACGCAATGATCCGTCGTCAAGCCGGCGATAACTAGCTGTTTGATGTTTTTGACATGCAGATAGGCTTCCAGCTCGGTACCGATAAAGGCGCTGTTGACCTTTTTGGTGAAGATGGCTTCGCCGGTCAGTGGGCGTGTCAGGTTCTTGAATTCATAACCTGGCTGTCCACCACGCAATGGTGAGCCCGCTTCTTGCGATTGGTGGCGTACGTGGATGACAGTTCGTTCACGCTCGCGCCAGTGCTGAAGCAGGGCAGCCATATACTGTTCGGCAGCAGGATTATTGCGCTGGCCCCACTTGGGGTCATCGAAACCTTGCTGTACGTCGATCAGTACTAAGGCTACATGCTTCATACCGGGTTCCCGTGTATTTGTCTGACTATTTGTCTGATTTGGCTAATCAGGCAAATACCTGGCTCAGCTTGCGCGTCAGTTTTTGCAGATAGCCGCCACCCAGGAAGTCCTGGTTTTTCATCGAAATCACGCTGGATACCGCGGACAATTCGATCAGGCTGGCTTGCTGTTCTGCTTCTATCACCACCAGCTGATTTGCCGGAATGACCATGGATTCACCAGCGGCCAGCCAATAATCGTCCTGGTTTCCTGCAATGGTCAGCCATACGCGGCCACAAGCCACTTCAATTTTACGGGCTGTTTCAGAATGGCCAGACAGGGTGTTGCCGGCGGCTATCGTGTATGATGGGTTTGCGAAATTATTTGTCATTTCCATGCTCCTGTATTTACTGCCTGAAATGCGCTGCAATCCGAATATTCTTGCTAAGCTTATGTAAAATATGATTTGTTGCACCGCGATGAAAGCATTGTAGTCTGCTGCCATCAGGAAATAAAACGAGTAATTTTTGATTGCCTTGCTAATTTTATTCACATCAATATGGATTTTAGGCGATTACCCAATTTAGCGGCCCTGCGCGCCTTCGAGGCCGCTGCCAGGCATGAAAATTTCTCGCGGGCGGCAGATGAAATCCATCTGACCCATGGTGCCATCAGCCATCAGGTGCGGGCGCTGGAAGAAGAATTGGGCGTTGCCCTGTTCATCCGCAATGGCAAGCGCATTTCCATCACCCCAGACGGCGAACAGTTTGCCGCCACCATACGCCAGGCCTTGCAAGACCTGGGCAATGCGGCTGAATTGCTGCAAACCCGCAACAAGCAAAAACGCCTGGGCATCACCGCTTTGCCTTCTTTTGCTGCACGCTGGCTGTCACCCCGCCTGGGGCGTTTCATCGAACATTTCCCGGATCTGGAAGTCAGCCTGCAATCCAGTAACCATTTGACGGATTACACCAGGGAATCGATAGACATAGGCATACGCTTTGGGCTGGGTAACTACCCGGGCATGGTCAGTGAACTGTTGATGGGGGATTATTATTATCCTGTGGCCAGCCCGTATTTCCATGGTGGACAGTTACCACGCACGCCGGCGGAACTGGCCAGCATGCAATTGCTGCGCTGTGATAGAGAACCCTGGGAACCCTGGTTTCGCGCAGCCGGTCTGGACAATGAAGAACCCACCGGCGGCCTGGTGTTTCAGGATTCATCGATGCTGGCAAGGGCGGCGGTGGATGGGCAGGGCATCGCGCTGGGGCGGCATATTATCGTGCAGTCAGATATCAAGGCGGGTTTGCTGCAACGCCTGTTTACGATCGACATCCCCTGCGAGGTGGCGTATTACCTGGTGTACCCGCCGAATGCCTTGCTGAAACCGCAAGTAAAAGCCTTCAGGGAATGGCTGCTGAATGAAATTGCAGAAGAGAGCAGGCAGATGTAGTGCAAAGTCGAGGATGAGATGTGCTCTGCCTGTCAGCCAGCATGGGCGGACAAGCAGGAAGACATTCGTCTTACAGTACGAATTTCACCATGGGGTGAGACGACAGTTCACGGTACAGATTGTCCAGTTGTTCACGGCTGGTAGCACGCACAGTTACCGTCACTGACAAGTAAGCGCCTTTGCTGGATGGACGCATCTCAACTTTGCCTGCATGAAAGGTCGGATCGTGGATAGTTACCACTTCTACCATGGTCTGGGCGAATTCATCGTGCATCGGTCCCATGATCTTGATGGGGAAATCGCTGGGATATTCAATCAGACTTTCTTCTGGGGGGATGGGTCTCATTTCCATAATACTTCCCTATTTCAAAATAACTTAATGTCAGTATATGGGGTCTTGCGCCACATTTCCAATAGACGGGCTGTACTTCAAGCACAGTGAATAGACCGCCCTGGACATTGTCATGCATGAAAAGCATGCACTTTATTGGAAATTTGTTGGGCCGGGCCTTGCCAGGCTACGATTCGCCAGCTCAACACTTGGCCTGAAAATAGCGTATACATTTATCAACGGCACAGTGTTGGGCTGGTGAAGCGTAGCCTAGCGAGGCCCGGCCCAACCTACTGATACCCCGCAGCCTGGCGAGGCCTGGCACAACCTACACACACAAATTTTACGGTTGTAAATCAAGTAGCCTTGGCAGCTTGATAAGCCGCATACAACTTGTGATAGACGGCACCGGGTTTGCCATCACCAATGGTCGCATCATCCAGTTTCACCACTGCCAGCACTTCCTTGGTGGCGGATGACAGCATGACTTCATCGGCGGCGAAGACTTCTTCGCGGCTGATGCGGCGGGCTTCCAGCTTGATATGGTGGGCGGCGCACAGTTCTTCTATCAGGCCGTAGCGTATGCCTTCCAGTATCAGGTTGTCTTTTGGTGGGCCCATCAGCACGCCATTCTTGACTATCCATACATTCGATGCCGATGCTTCGGTCAAATAGCCATCGCGGAACTGTATGCTCTCGGCCACGCCTTCTTCGGCAGCATTTTGTGCCGCCAGCACATTGCCCAGCAGCGAAATGGATTTGATTTCACAGCGCAACCAGCGCTTGTCTTCCATCGACACACAGGCAACCCCGTTTTCACGTGCCGCCGCCGTCGGCAACACGATGGGGTTGGTCATGATGAAGACCGTTGGCGTCACATCCTTGGGGAAGGCGTGCGCACGCTTGGCCACGCCACGGGTAACTTGCAGGTACACCATCTGGTCATCGGCTTCATGGGCCGCCATAACCTTGGTAATCAGGGCCAGCCATTCTTCCTTGCTGTGCGGATTGTTGATGCCTATGGATGCCAGGCTGCGGAACAGGCGCGCCAGATGCTGGTCAGCACGGAACATCTTGCGCTGATACACAGGAATGACTTCATAAATACCGTCGCCAAAAATAAAGCCACGATCAAGGACCGGGATTTTGGCTTCGGACAGGGGTGTCATTTCGCCATTCAGGTATACCAGGGGATCATTCATGATGTCTGCGTGAGTGAGGAGGAGAAGAGCTATTTTCACACAGAACGAAGGGGTCGCTTATGCAAATAACGCATACAAGCATAGCCCGGATTTATGCGCGGCCCAAGACCAAGGGCCGCGCATAAGGGGTGAGTGTGCTTATAAAGGGCTAAGTGCTGATAAGGGGTAAGTGCTTATGGCTGTTTATTTAAACATCAGGCGTATTGAATCCCAGGCGCGACCAAAGATGCTGGCCTGATTGACCTGTTCCAGCGCCAATACCGGGAATTCGGCAACGGCTTTGCCATCCAGCATCATTTTTACGGTACCAACCTTGCTGTTGATCGCCACGGGCGCGACCAGCGGGTCTTTGCGTTCCAGCGCCGGCTTCAGTTTGGCAGCCGCACCTTTTGGCAGGGTCACGTACAGGTCGCGGTCAAAGCCGATCTTGATCTGTGCCTGCGTGCCTTTCCAGACTTCCGGTGTGGCTATGGACTGACCTTTTTCATACAGCTTCAGGGTGTCGAAGTTCAGGAAGCCCCAGTTCAGTAATTTCAGGCTTTCTTGTGCTCTTACCTGGTCGCTGTCGGTACCGATGACGACCGAAATCAGGCGACGTGTGCCCGTGCCATTTGGGCGGCTGGCAGATGAAACCAGGCTATACCCACCACCAGTGGTGTGGCCGGTTTTCATACCGTCCACGCTTGGGTCCAGCCACAACAGGCGGTTGCGGTTGGGCTGGGTGATCTTGTTATAGGTATAGCTCTTGGTCGAGTAATAGGTTTTATAAAACTCGGGAAAATCGACGATCAGGCGCGCTGCCAGGGTAGACAAATCCTGGGCAGTGGAATAATTGTCCTTGCTGGGCAAACCATGCGGATTGGCAAAGCGCGTGGCTTTCAGGCCCATGCGTTCGGCTTCACGGTTCATTTGCACAACGAAGGCTTCTTCGCTGCCGGCCACGGTTTCTGCCAGCGCGACGGCGGCATCATTGCCGGATTGTACGATCAGACCATACAGCAATTCATTGATGGTGACTGGCTTGTTCGGCTCGATAAACATCTTGGAACTGCTGCCATCGACTTTCCAGGCGCGGGTCGAGACATTGATGCTCTGGTTCAGGTCCAGTTTCTTGTCCTTCAGGGCAGCGAACACCAGGTAAGCGGTCATGATCTTGGTCAGCGAAGCGGGTTCTACACTCATCGTTGGTTCTTGCGCGGCGATCACCTGATTACTGGTGGTGTCAAGCAAGAGCCAGGACTTGGAGGCGATAGTCGGCGCTGGCAGGGTTTGCGCGACGGCAGCTGTGATGGTCAGCAGCGATACGGCAATAGAGGAGAGGAATTTTTTCATTTGAGTAGCTAGTAATACAAGAGGTGACAAAAACAAGAGGTGACAAAAAACAAATAATCTACATCCTCAGCGGGGCGGCTGAGGGGGCGAATCTGGTACTGACATCATCAGGCTTTATCCCACATGCTGGTGATGAGTTGTTTGATATGGTGCAGGCGGCGGTGAAAGAAATGCTCGGCCCCAGGTATCACGGTGACAGGGATATCCTGCGGGCGCAGCCAGTCCAGTACTGCACTCAGGGGTATGGTATCGTCCAGTTCGCCATGGACCAAAATGGTATTCGCGGGTATCGATGGCATATCCCATTTGCCGGCAGCCGCGCCGACCAGGGCCAGGCGTTCTGCGGGCTGGCCGCGTTCTTGCAGGCGCTGTTGCAGACGGGCCTGCACAAAGGTACCGAAGGAAAAACCGGCCAAAGCCAGCGGCAGGCCCGGAAACCGTGCGCGCATGGCATTCAGCAATAATTCCATGTCATCAGTTTCACCCATGCCAGCATCGTAAGTGCCGGCAGACTGGTCAACGCCACGAAAATTCATGCGTACCGCAGCATAACCCAGGCCAGTAAAAGTGCGCGCCAGGGTCTGGGCGACTTTATTGTCCATGGTGCCGCCAAACAGCGGGTGCGGATGGGCTACCAGGGCCAGGCCCACAGGGCTGGCATGGGTTTCGGGGTCTGGCAGATCCAGCGCGCATTGCAATTGTCCTGCTGCGCCCTGTATAAAAAAGTGTTCGGTTTGGGCATTCATGGGATTCAGATCTTGAGACGTTCGACCACGCCGCCGCCCATCAGGTCAACGTCAATGATTTCATCAATATCGCTTTGATCAACATAGGTGTACCAGGTGCCTTGCGGATAGACCACCATCACCGGACCTTCTTCGCAGCGGTCCAGGCAGCCGGCCTTGTTGATGCGGATTTTGCCGTGACCATTCATGTCCAGCTGTTTGATGCGGCGTTTTGCGTGTTCCTGTGCTGCCTGTGCGCCACGGTCGGCACAGCATGGGCGACCATCTTCACGCTGGTTCAGGCAGAAGAAAACGTGTTTTTGAAAATAGAGAGCTTCAGACATAGATTATTCAGCCTGCGGATCATGCAACCTGGGCTTACCTGAGGTAATTTGAGATTGCGCCGCCGGATGGCAGTAGTTGAAGCCCACTATGATACTGCAATTGCGCAGGCAGGGGCAGGAAGCCAGGTTTCAACTGCTGGCTGGTTTTCGTAACAGGGCCCAGATTGCCAGGAAAGGCCAGAACACCGACAGGAATTGTGCCGCCCCATTAAAGTTCAGAAACTTGCCCTGCACCCAGGTCTGCATGGTGGCAGCGAAGTAGGGGTTGTCGGACACCAGATTCAATACGATCAGGGAAATCGTCAGCAATACCAGTGCCAGCCGTTTCTGTACCTGCGCCGGTGCAAAAGAAAAGCCATACAGCATGATGATGCTGATCAGCAGGCCGCCACGCGCACCCGGGGTCAGCCAGGCAAACGCATATTCAGGCTTGAACAGCAGCGCACTGGCCAGCGATTTGATGATCAGCGCGCCCAGTAATAACAGGCTGGCCAGTACAGATTTGGGGGCATTGCGGTTCAGTATGCTGAGGCAGATCAGCAAGGCACCGGTACAACTGCAGGCAGTGATGATGGCTTCGGACATCAAATATTCATCCGCGCTGGGCTCAAAGCCCTGCAGCAGGAAATTGCTGATATCAATATCCGTGTCCAGCATTTCACTCAGGCTTTGTGAAATGACGGGCAGGATTTGCCCCAGGCCGAACAGGTAGGCCTGCGGATAAATCTGCGCCATGGTCCACAGCGCAAGCACCAGAAATTCACGGCTGGATTCCCTGTAAGTCCATTGCTTGCGCAAGAGTTGCAGGCGGCCTTTTTCCAGTATCAGCGGGGTCAGCAGGGCACCCAGTATTGCACCCAGCATGGCACCGGAGGCATTGGTCAGAAAGTCCAGCAAGGAGGTGACACGGCTGGGCAAAAAGTATTGCACCACTTCCGCCGTGGCGGAAACCATGACACCGCTCAGGGTGGCCAGCAGCGCCGCCCACCAGCGGGTGACCAGTGGATACAGCGCAAACACGATCAATATGCCAAAAGGAATATAGCCAACTACGTTGATGGCAGCATCAAAGCCGGTCCAGTACCTTGGCCATTGCTGAATGACATCCGGCAAGGCGGCCCAGTTATTGGCTTGCCACCCGGTGAACGGATACCAGCTGGCATACATGATCAAAAACAGGTAAGCCGCCAGACTTACCCTGGCAAAGGGTGAACTGTGCTGTGAGCTGACTGCTTCAGTTGATGGGCTGGGCTGCATGCGCTGGCGTTTGAACTTGGGTTTGGGCTGGGAGCTTGGGTTTTTGGCTTAATTCAATGGCAGGCTTTTGATCCAGGTTTGTAGTGCATCAATGCTGGCGTCAGCAGCTTCCTGCATGGCTTTGGCACCGCCGGGGGCATCGGCGCTGGCTGCATTTACTTTTTGCTGGAAGCTTTTCTGTGCCAGCAATTGACGGCCTTTGACCAGGCTGGCACGCAGGCTGATTTGTGCATGGCTTTGATTCGGGCTGCTGAAGATTTGTGAAAACTCTTCCAGTTCTATGCGCAATACCGGGAATAGCGAGGCCGCTTCAGTATTGAGCATGACATCGCTGCCCTGGTTAGCCATACGGGTTTTCAAGCGTTGTGCCAACAGTTGCGCGGGCGGCATGCTCCAGCGATGCTGGGAATAGGCTTTGAGCTGCTGGACATTGTCATACTGCAGGCGATATAACATGGCATTGCTTTCCAGTGCAGCCGGGACGGCAATCTCCGTCAGGCTGAATTGCAGTCTGCCAGGCAAGGGTGTGGCAGGCGTTTCTGCCAACCAGGGGCCAAAGTCATATTGCTGACGTTGTGCGACAGGGGTGCTGGAACAGGCGGACAGGATGGCAAACAGGCTGATGCTGATCATTGCGCGCAGGCGTGCAAGCTGTTGGTGCAGATGTCGATAGTTCATGCGAATTCCTTTATTTGGGGGCGACAAAACCGGGCTCGCCGGGGCCAGGGGTCTGTGTCGGCGGGCCAAACAACAGGCTTTGTGGCCTGTCATTGAGGCTTTCTGATACCCGTTTGATGGAGCGCATGGTGGCCCGTGTTTCACTGGTCAGCGTTTGTACGCGTGGCAGGGTATCGATGATCAGGCTGTCGCTGACCCTGTCCATGGCCTGGTTGAAGCGTGCCAGCGGGCCATCTGCTGCCTGCAGGTTGGTGGCAAACTGATTCAGGTTATTGCTGAGCTTGCTGGCATCCGATGCCAGCCCGTTGATGGATTTTAGCGTGGCCTTGGCTTGCTCTGCCAGTTCGGGTATGCGGGCCAGGGCAGGGTCGAGCTTGTCGGGTACAGCCTTCCAGGCGGCCGATGCTTTACCAAAATTCTCGATGGCTGTCATCAGCGATTTCTGGTTGGCCGGATCAAACATATTGTTCAGGCGACGTGTCAGTTCTTCGGTTTGTGTGAGGATGGCCTGGCCGCGTTGTTCCAGATTCTGCATCATGCCAGGACGCATCGGTATGCGCGGCGGCGCATCCGTATTGATGACAGCACCGTCGGCGACCAGCAACTGCTTGGAGCTGCCGTCATCGTCAAGTTGTACAAAGGCAATGCCGGTCACGCCCTGGTAACCCAGGGTGGCATAGGTGGAACTGGTGACCGGCGCATCGGGAATGATTTCCAGCCGCAAGATAATTTGCCCTGGGGTTTTGTCATCAAAATCGATGTCGGTGACATTACCAACCTTGATGCCTTTATAACGCACCGCAGCCTGCAGGTTCAGGCCGGACACCGCCATCTTGGTGGCGACTTCATACGGTACCCGTTTGATTTTGTCGCGCCCCAGCCAGATCGCCAATACCGTCGCCAATATCAGCAGGGCAATGGTAAAAAAGCCGGCCATGAGCGCATGAGATCTGTTTTCCATAGCTTACATTTCCTGATGCGGGGTTGATGACAGTACTTCCATGGCGCGCTGACCGCGTCCGCCACGAAAGAAACTGGTAATGAATGGATGCTGAAACGCCAGCACTTCTTGCGGGCTACCGATGGTGACCACGTGTTTTTCTGCCAGCACCGCAATCCGGCTGGACAGGGCAAACAGACTGTCCAGGTCATGCGTCACCATGATGACGGTCAGGCGTAATTGCTGATGCAGCGATAATATCAGGTCGACAAAGCTGTCGGACCGGTCCGGGTCCAGCCCGGCGGTGGGTTCGTCCAGAAACAGCAGCTCCGGGTCCAGCGCCAGTGCGCGCGCCAGCGCAATCCGCTTGATCATGCCGCCAGACAGGTCGGACGGCATCTTGTGTGCATGCTCAAAGGCAATATCCACCATATGCAATTTCAGGTACACCAGATCGGTGATCAGGTCTTCAGACAAGCTGCCCAGTTCACGCATGGGCTGGGCAACATTGTCAAATACGCTCATGGCTGAATACAGGGCACCATGCTGGAACAGCATGCCGGAACGCTTGCGCAGGTAATCAAGGTGGTGTGCCTGCGGCGCATGCAGGTCTTCATCAAATACCTTGATGCTGCCACGGTTCGGTATTTCCAGCCCCAGCATTTGCCGCAGCAGCACCGTCTTGCCTGAACCCGAACCGCCGACGATGGATAATATTTCACCGCGCCTGACTTGCAGTTCCAACTGGTCATGGATGATGGCACGACCAAACTGGGTGCGCAAGCCGTGGATTTCGATGATATGTTCCTGCTTCATCAATATCCCGTCTTGCTGAAAATGATGGCAAATATGGCGTCGGCAATGATGACCACGGTAATCGCCACCACTACGGAATTGGTGGTGCCGCGGCCCAGGCTTTCGGTATTCGGTTCTATCCGCAAGCCATAGTGACAGGCGATCAGGGCAATCAACATGCCAAAGGTCACGCCTTTACCAAGGCCTATCCAGTAATTGAGAAGCGGTACTGCTTCCGGCAATTTATAGACAAAGAATTCGGGTGACATGCCCAGCAGGGCCTGGGCCGAAATCATACCGCCAGCCAGCGCCATGACATCGGTCCAGATCACCAGCAGCGGCATGGCGATAGCCAGCGCCAGCACTTTCGGCATGATCAGGCGAAAACCGTGGGGTATGCCCATGACACGCATGGCATCCAGTTCTTCGGTCACCCGCATGACGCCAAGCTGTGCCGTAATGGCTGAACCTGAGCGGCCCGCCACCAGGATGGCGGCGAGCATCGGGCCCAGCTCGCGGATGATACTCATGCCAAGGATATTGACGATATACAGGTCACCACCAAAGGTACGCAATTGTTGTGCCGACAGATACGACAACACCACTCCGATCAAAATGCCGACCAGCGCGGTAATGCCCAGGGCCTGGGCACCAGTGCGGTAAATGTTGGCCGACAATTCTTTCCACGGACCTTTTAACGGGTGCCGGATAAAGCGCGCCAAATCCAGCATCAACTGGCCAAGCAAGGCAGTAAAGCTATACAGATGGTTGAACAGACCCAGCATCTGTCTGCCCAGCAGCATGGTGCGCGTCAGGCGTGACTTGGGTGAACCTGGGATGCTGATCCGGCTGACCTGTTCCAGCCTGAGAAACAAACCCTCATGCGCGCTTTGCATGGTGAGTTGCCGCGGCCTTTGCTTGCCCCAGGCCCGCCACAGCATTTGCGCGCCTATATGATCGAGGCTGCTGATCTGTGACAAATCCCAATGCAGGTCTGGTTGTTGCGTAGCCTTGTCGAGTTGCGCGCTGATTTCATGCATGGTGGCAGTACCCGACAGGACATGCACCAGCCAGGCTCCTGCCACGATGGCGGTCGGCTGTTGCTGGTGAGTGAATTGCAGGGTGGGCACGATCTCGTGTGGCATGGCGCAAGTGTAAGTGACAAAGTGTATTTACTGCAATGAAAGCCAGTCAGGCACAGTGTTACTGACTACTTTATTTCTCCTGTGTTTTATTTCTCTTGCGTTAGCGGGGTCTTCTTGTCCATTACTTCACGGCAATCACCTTTGAAGGTGGCGTTGTCGTAATCGGTCCAGCCATAGCTGTCGACATAGCGCGTATGTGCTTTCAGCTTTTGGCTAAGTATGCTCCATTCCAGCTTTTCATCGGGATAGCGGATATTCGCCATATCCAGCAGGCTGTGGAACACGTTCTCGGTAGATAACCGGGCTTTCTGGTGCAGCCGCAGTTGTATGATCTTGTTGGGGAATTGCTCCTGATACGCATCTGAATACCAGACGAAGGCCGGGACATGGAATTCATACTGGGTGTTATGGCCATGGAAGGCCAGGTTGCAGGTACCGTCGTACAGGGTCTGGCCGTGGTCAGAGATAAACAGCAGGGACGTGATTTGCTGGCTGGTCTTCAGCTTCTGTATGACTTCTGACAGTATCCAGTCGGTATACAGGATGGAATTGTCATAACTATTGTTCAGCGCCTGCTTGTTTTTCAAATCGGTATAGGCGGGATTGGCCACTCCATATAAAGAGGGCTTCCATTTGTCGAAAGAAGCAGGGTGGCGATGACTGTAGTTCCAGTGATTACCCAGGGTATGCAGGACGATCAGTTTTTTCGGTGCCGGATCACGCATGGCATTGGCCATGGGTTCCAGCAAAATCTGATCCAGATTCGAACTATTGGTAAATCCGCCCAGATTCAGGAACTGGGTGACATCGGCCTCTTTGGCAAATACCGAGGTCGGGGTATCAAATTGCCCAAAGCTCATCTGGTTCGATAGCCAATAGGTTTTAAAGCCGGCTTCCTTGAAGGCCGTCAGGAAGGATTTTTCTGAAAACCCGGCTTTCAGGCTTTGTGCTGCCGGCTTGCGCGACACAATAATCGGCACCGACAGGCGGGTGGCCGAAACTGCCGTGACCACATCGCTGAAGCTGACCAGGTTGTTTTCCTGTTTAAGCAGGGGATTGGTATCGCGTTCATAGCCATTCAGGCTCCAGCGGTCAAAGCGCGAGGATTCACCGATGACCATGACCACGGTTTGTGGCAATTCCGGATTCCCATCCAGGTGCGCCTGAAACCGGAAGTCACGGCTTTTTTCAGATAGCCTGGACAAGTAATCGCGCTCATTCCAAAAGTCGGCAGCCCGCAAGCTCAGGCCAAAAGGCCAGGTGCGTATATAAATTTCTTCGTCATACGGGATCTGCGCCCAGTATGGCAACAAAGGCAACTGCTTCTTCAGGCTCTTGGCCCAGGCACTCATGCTGTCGGCAGAGGCGCTGGCCGATGTGCTGGCAGACGCACTGGCAGACGCGGATGCGCTGCTGTCGTCGTCTTCATCATCTTCTTCATCTGCGTCCGAAGCCGATGTGCTGGCGCTGGCAGAGGCCGGCTTTTCTGCAACACCGACCTGCTCGCCATAAAACCATAGCCCCAGGCCCACAACAAATGCCGCTAGCACCAGCCAGCGTGAACGGTGCTGCCAATCCCAGTGATGGTGAGCACATGCTATTTTTAGCAGACTCCACCACCACGCGATGACGGCAATGACAATCAGCAGGAGCAGCCAGACCTTATTACCAAGAAATTCCATTGCCTCTTTGGGGCTGGTTTCGACCATGATGCCCAGGTGGTGCGTGGAAATACCCTGGCCAAAGTATAGGCGCAGGTAAATTTCTGTCGGCAGGGCAAAGAATGCTGGCAACAACAGATAGTGAAACCAGCGCGGTTTTTGCAGCAAAGCCCAGCATCCCAGCCAGGACAGCACTTCCATCGCCAACAAATGATAGGGCTTGTCCACCGCCTGACCCTGCAGGAGTGGAAAAAATGGCAAGGCCGAAATCAGCAGGTAACTGACGATCAGGAACAGTGATGCAGGGCGAAACGGGGTGGGCATTATCAAATTGCTTAGCGTGCTGAATAAGTGGGCGGCGTTATCGTTACCAGTGCTGCTGTGGTGGCGGGCGATGGATTCCGGCGGGTCAAGGGCGTAAATAGTAAATGATTTAGATTCGGGCGTGTTGACCTATCTTTTAGGCCAGCGAATGGGGTTGAAACCTGGTCAGCCTGCGCGATGGGAGGACCGCTTTGCCTGAAAGACAGGTCACACCCCCGCGGCCAGAACGCCGCGGAATTTAAGGATATGTTGACTGCGGCAGCCTGCCAGGATCCCTTGTCCCTAGTTATAACTTGCTTTTTCGGCGAAATTCTCTACTCTGAAAGACCCGCTATTTCAGCTAAGCGCTTGAATTTAAGAAATAAAAAGCGTTGACAGGCTTGTCCATCAGGGCATAAAATTGCGAGTTCTCGATTTTGGGTTTGTATTTTCTATTGTTGTTTCATGTGCTTGTGCGCCGTATGGTTACGCTAAATCGTCAGCTTATGGCAGCTTGTCCCACGTGTTGCAATGCTTAAAAAGCAGGCAAAAGATGTCAGCCAAGTCGGGGTGGCCTGAGGATTCAGGCAAAAAATGATTTTAAGTTCCCGGGCAACCGTTTCCGGGTTTGTGTTTAACGTTGTATTTTGTTGGATTAAAAACGATGCCAACCATCAATCAACTGATTCGCCAACCACGTGTTTCTGCACGTGTTAAAAGCAAATCGCCGGCGCTGGAAAACAGCCCGCAAAAACGTGGCGTTTGCACCCGCGTTTATACGACAACTCCAAAAAAGCCTAACTCGGCTTTGCGTAAAGTTGCCAAAGTTCGCCTGACCAACGGTTTCGAAGTTATTTCGTACATCGGCGGTGAAGGTCATAACCTGCAAGAACATAGCGTGGTATTGCTGCGCGGTGGTCGTGTAAAGGATTTGCCAGGTGTTCGTTACCATATGGTTCGTGGTGCTTTGGATACTCAAGGCGTTAAAGACCGTAAGCAAGCTCGCTCCAAATATGGTGCTAAGCGTGCTAAGGCAGTTAAGAAGTAATTATCTCGTAATTTAATCTCCGTAATCTATTACGGATCAGTGTCGGTTTGGAATAAGCCGAGTAAGTGACTGGTTATGATGGCCTGTCGCGAGTGTGAAGCAAAATGTTGCTTTGTACTCAACTGAAGATTGAAAGGAATTGAAATGCCACGTCGTCGTGAGGTCCCGAAACGGGACGTACTGCCGGATCCAAAATTCGGTAATGTAGAAGTAGCAAAATTTGTAAACGTATTGATGTTGTCCGGCAAGAAATCTGTTGCTGAAGGCATCATCTACGGCGCATTCGATCACATCCAACAAAAATCTGGTAAAGATCCTTTGGAAGTGTTTGCGCTGGCAATCAACAACGCCAAACCGCTGGTTGAAGTTAAATCCCGCCGTGTTGGTGGTGCTAACTACCAGGTGCCTGTAGAAGTTCGTCCAGTTCGTCGCCTGGCTTTGTCTATGCGTTGGTTGCGTGAAGCCGCTAACAAGCGTAGCGAAAAATCCATGCCACAACGTTTGGGTGGTGAATTGCTGGAAGCCGCAGAAGGTCGCGGCGGCGCAATGAAGAAGCGTGATGAAGTCCATCGTATGGCTGAAGCCAACAAGGCCTTCTCTCACTTCCGCTTCTAAGAGTAAGAGTAAGGAGCGATTGTGTGTCAATCATACAATGGCTCTGGCAAGTATTTTGAATCAGGCCGGGCGCGATTTTTGTAAAAAAATGCGCTCGGTTTTGTCCATTAAAAGATTTAGGATTAGCTATGGCCCGTAAGACCCCCATTGAGCGTTACCGTAATATCGGTATCTCTGCTCACATTGATGCCGGTAAAACAACGACTACAGAACGTGTTCTGTTTTACACCGGTGTAAACCACAAAATTGGTGAAGTGCATGATGGCGCCGCCACCATGGACTGGATGGAGCAAGAGCAGGAACGTGGTATCACCATCACTTCCGCTGCGACGACATGTTTCTGGAAGGGCATGGCGAACAATTTCCCTGAACATCACATCAACATCATTGATACACCAGGCCACGTTGACTTCACGATTGAAGTTGAACGTTCCATGCGTGTTCTGGATGGTGCCTGCATGGTTTACTGTGCAGTAGGTGGCGTGCAGCCTCAGTCTGAAACCGTATGGCGTCAGGCTAATAAGTACAAAGTTCCACGTTTGGCATTCGTCAACAAGATGGACCGTACTGGCGCGAATTTCTTCAAAGTGTACGATCAAATGCGTGCACGTTTGAAAGCCAACCCAGTTCCTCTGCAAGTACCTATCGGTGCTGAAGACCTGTTCGAAGGCGTTATCGATCTGGTCAAGATGAAAGCGATCATTTGGGATGCTGCATCTCAAGGTATGAAATTCGAATACCGTGATATCCCTGAAAACCTGTTGGCTGACGCGCAAAAATGGCGTGAAAACATGGTTGAAGCAGCCGCTGAAGCCAGTGAAGAGCTGATGAATAAATACCTTGAAGAAGGTGATTTGACTGAAGAAGAAATCAAAGCTGCTTTGCGTCAACGTACTATCGCTTCTGAAATCGTTCCTATGATGTGCGGTACTGCATTTAAGAACAAGGGCGTGCAGGCGATGTTGGATGCGGTTGTTGAATACCTGCCATCCCCATTGGACATCCCACCGGTTCCAGGTCTGAACGAAGATGACGAACCAGTTGTCCGTAAAGCTGAAGATACAGAGAAATTCTCTGCACTGGCATTCAAGATCGCAACTGATCCATTCGTTGGTCAATTGTGCTTTATCCGTTGCTACTCTGGCACATTGAATTCTGGCGACAGCGTTTACAACTCTGTTAAAGAGAAAAAAGAACGTATCGGCCGTCTGGTTCAAATGCACGCGAACCAACGTGAAGAAATCAAAGAAATGATGGCGGGTGATATCGCTGCGGTGGTTGGTCTGAAAGACACAACCACTGGTGATACGCTGTGTGATGAAAAAGCAATTGTTGTTCTGGAACGCATGATATTCCCAGAGCCAGTTATTTCTCAGGCAGTTGAGCCAAAAACCAAAGCCGACCAAGAGAAAATGGGTCTGGCATTGAACCGTCTGGCTGCTGAAGATCCATCTTTCCGCGTACGTACTGACGAAGAATCTGGTCAAACAATTATCGCCGGTATGGGCGAGTTGCATCTGGATATTATCGTTGACCGTATGAAGCGTGAATTCAACGTTGAAGCGACAGTGGGTAAACCACAAGTTGCCTACCGCGAAACTATCCGCAAAACTTGCGAAGAAATCGAAGGTAAATTCGTTAAGCAATCTGGTGGTCGTGGTCAGTACGGTCACGTTGTTCTGAAGATCGAACCGCAAGAACCAGGTAAAGGCTTTGAATTCGTTGACGCGATCAAAGGCGGTACAGTTCCACGCGAATACATCCCTGCAGTTGAAAAAGGTGTGCGTGAAACGCTGACTTCCGGTGTATTGGCTGGCTATCCAGTGGTTGACGTTAAAGTCACACTGTTCTTCGGTTCTTACCATGACGTTGACTCCAACGAAAATGCCTTCCGTATGGCGGGTTCGATGGCGTTCAAAGATGGCTGCCGTAAAGCAAGCCCAGTTATCCTGGAACCAATGATGGCGGTTGAAGTTGAAACACCTGAAGACTACGCTGGTACAGTCATGGGTGATTTATCTTCACGTCGCGGTATGGTTCAGGGTATGGACGAAATCGCTGGTGGCGGTGGCAAGATCATCAAAGCTGAAGTGCCTTTGTCTGAGATGTTTGGTTATTCCACGTCGCTGCGTTCTGCTACCCAAGGTCGCGCAACGTACTCGATGGAATTCAAGCACTACTCTGAAGCGCCGAAGAATGTTATCGACGCGATCGTCACATCCAAAGCTAAGTAATAAAGAATCAAAGGCCTGCCCCATGCCGGGGTAGGTTTTCTATTGTTGATAAATCGTTCTTTTTGAAGGAAGAATAAAATGGCAAAAGGTAAGTTCGAGCGCACCAAGCCGCACGTAAACGTAGGCACAATTGGTCACGTTGATCACGGCAAAACCACACTGACAGCAGCGATCGCGACAGTTCTGTCGAAAAAATTCGGCG